>NZ_MWVJ01000108.1 GCF_002087335.1 Pseudophaeobacter leonis | reverse complement strand
CCATTTCCAGATCCTGCATGTTGCGCCAAGGTCCCTGGCGGTGGACCAACTCGGTCTTGTAGAGGCCATTAATTGTTTCAGCGAGGGCATTGTCATAAGAGTCACCAACGCTGCCGACCGATGGCTCGATCCCTGCTTCAGCCAATCGTTCAGTGTACCGAATTGACAAATATTGCCCGCCGCGGTCGCTATGATGTATCAGCCCGCTTTCTTGAACAGGCCGCCGATCATGCAGGGCCTGTTCAAGAGCATCGAGAACAAAGTCAGTTTTGGCAGACCGCGTGTAGTGGTTCAGATGTGATCTGACAGTTGGCCATTCTTTTGGCGGCGTCTGTCAGGTCAAGTTCAGTTCAGGAACTTTTCCCGCCAGATTTCTTTCCCGTCGATCATAGTTTCGATGGGTGTTCTGCCGCAACACATTTTGCCCTGATGCGTGCGCTCGTGGTTGTAATGATGCAGCCATTCATCGAGATCGGCTTGCAATGCTTCGATGCTGTCGTAGAGCTTTTTGCGGAACGTGACCTGATAAAACTCCTGCAGGATTGTCTTGTGGAACCGCTCGCAAATGCCGTTCGTTTGCGGTGATTTCACCTTGGTCTTCGTGTGGTCGATATCGTTGATCGCCAAGAAGAGTTGGAAGTCGTGTTTGTCGACCCGCCCACAATATTCGGTCCCCCGATCTGTCAGAATACGCAGCACCGGCAGGTCGTGCTCATCATGGAAAGGCAGGACCCGGTCATTGAGCAGATCAGCGGCGGTGATCGGCGTTTTCGTGGTGTAGAGCTTGGCATCCGCGACCTTGCTGTAAGTGTCGACATAGGATTGCTAATAGACCCGGCCAACGCCCTTCAGGGTGCCGACATAGAACGTGTCCTGGCTGCCCAGATAGCCCGGATGAGCCGTCTCGATCTCGCCGCAGGCTTCGTCGTCCAGCTTCTTCTTTTCCAGCGCCTGCACCTGCGCCTCGGTCAGGATGCCGCCGTCTTCGGCCACTTTGGCCTCCAGAGCTTTCAGGCGGGTTTTGAAGTTCGCCAGATCATGGCGCAACCAGATCGACCGGACGCCGGATGGCGAGACAAAGACACCCAGCTTGCGCAGCTCGTTGGAGGTGCGGGCCTGGCCGTAAGCGGGGAAGTCAGTGGCAGATTTGATCACCGCGCCCTCGGTCGCCTGATCCACCCGGTTTGCCAAGTTGGGCTTGCGCCGCGTCCGTTCAAACAACGCCTCAACGCCGCCGTCCTCGACCGCTGACTTGTAGCGGTAGAACGTGTCGCGTGACATGCCCATCACCTGGCAGGCTTTCGACACGTTGCCCAGCTCCTCAGCCAGGTTCAGCAACCCGGTTTTGTGTTTGATGATCTTGTCAGTAGTATTCAACATTGTGGTTTCCTTTTGATGGTTCGGTTTGCACCTCCATCAAAACGGTCAACCATCATCTCATTCAAGAGATGTGCCGCCCTACCGCAGATCGCAGTAGATGTTCTGAGACAACTCAGCCACCAACATGTTGCAATGCATCTGAGGTTCCGTTGGTACGAGATGCGCATGCGGCTTCATTCGCAATTGGACAAACGCGTTATCTTGTTGCGCACGATACCAAGCATTGGACCTGTCACCGCGTCAGCTATTGTTGCCACAGTCGGCGACGCGAAGCAGTTCAAGAATGGCCGACTATTTGCGGCATGGTTAGGGGGGGGTATCTCAAAACTGACGCCACTTAGCCGAAACCGGCCGGATAACCTTTTATCACGTAATCACTGAATTGGAGGAAAAGACCCACTTTGAAAGTGAGCGCCTGAAGGACAAAGGGACGCAAGCTGGATCTCCAAAATGAAATCCCAGCGAGGCCTTTTTGCAGTGAAGATGAGGAAACCAGAACGGGCCATTCCCGTTTTTCTCAAAGTCGCGGCATTGGGACCATAGGGCCACTTACTCATGGCCCTGTGCTCCCTGCATTGATTTGTTAATGTCGCTCCGTCTTATCCAGTTATCTTTCGTCTTAACCACCTGTCTCTCATTCTCTATTCTTAGACCTGCTCAATGGTGAGACCCTGAGCAAAGAGCATAGAACGACAGTCCCCAGCCATTGGCTGAAGCTGTCTCTATGCTCTGGGCGATATTGATCTGCTCAACGGAGCCGACCCTTCGCTTTGAGCCCCAACCTCTTCGCATGTCCTCGCCGGTTGAGTTGACCGCTACTTTCCAGCACTGAAAGAACACTGTGTATGCCGGGGGGCGGGCTTCGGTCTTTCGAACTGCCCTTGGCGTTTGCCCCGTCCCATGGTTCGCCCTTGCGTCTCGAATGCCACCGTTAACCGACCATCCGGCACGAATGCTGCTAGGCCGCGTCGTGCCGGTCTCCAGTGTCGATCAGATCAAGGGTGCTGTTGCTGGCGTCACTGGGCGCAAACATCTCAGCGACCATGCGCTGCATGATCTCGTTTTGCTTGTGACTTGGGTGCCAGTTCTTCCACCGCGCGCGCTTTGCCATGTCGGCGGCAAAGTCACGTTCCCATCGGCTTTCCAATGAGCGGGCCAGTATCGGCATATAGAAAAAGAGGTGTTCGAGGCTGCGGGGCTGGTTCATTGCACCCCCTCCGCCGTGACAGTCCCGAACAGGGCCAGCGTTGCCATGTCATAAGCGTTGTCTTCGCTCAGACTGCGTAGAGCCGCATAGGCCAAGCCAGCGCGCTCAGCCTCAGTGAGGCGGAAAATCAGTAGGACAGTCAGCCCATGCCATGCAGCACTGGTTCCAATGGTGAGCGCGAAACCAACAGCCTTGGCGATGCGCTTGTGGCTGTCCTTCCCGTACAAGGACATTGCGCTTTTGCCTTTAGAGGTGGTATTCTTGCGGGAAGAGCCCAGAAGTTTCTTAATAGTATTGAAGCCGGGTGCAGTTACCGCTGCCCCGGCTTTTTCTTTGGTACTGTCATCACGACAAGGTTTGACAAAAGTCTCGCAAGTCTTTGTTTTCTTGAGCCGGGTTTGACAGGGGTGGCCGTTGTAAGGCTTTGATTTTTCAGCACTTAGGTCGGGATTGAAAATCCTCGTGTCGGTGGTTCGATTCCGCCCCCGGGCACCATTTTTACCAAGTAAAAGCAATGTATTAGGCTTGGCCTCGAATTTTGAAGATGAGCCCAGCTTCGTCTTGGGTATCATTGGGGTAGCAAATAGCTATCATCAGATCGCCGTAGAAGAGTGGCTAACTAGAAAAACAACTCAATCAAACTCGAGCGCGATAAGACGTGGCTTCAAGCTGAAGCGAGACTGACAGGCTGCCGTTTAGCGTGAAAAATCGGGGCTGATTGGGAAAGCCGTATACTCTTACCAAACGATAAGAAGCACCTTTCACTTCAGACACAGAGACTTCGTTGGCCGACACAAAAAATGGGGCGGCTCTACCGCTTGTGGTTGTCTTCACCTCTAAGAAAATTTCACTTCCATCAATTTCAAACGACCTGATGTCATAGCCAAGACCATCCCCAAGTTCTTTGGATACCCAACTTACACGCTTAGCCAATTCACTCTGACCAGCGCGAATGAGCTTTTGAATCTCATATCTGAGTATGAACAGCTCTCCCGATTCCCCCAACTTCCGATTTCGGGCGTCCTTCTCTGCATAGTCCGTCTTTTTTGCACGTGCCTTACCCGGTTCGCTTGCCTTTTTGGGTTTGGTGTCGGCGACTGGCGGTTGTTCCATAATTTGATCGAATTCCCGATCAAGAATATCTTGAATAGCTTCGTCGTCTGGCAGCACAAGTTTCGGAGAGGTAGTCTTATTTGGGGACTTACTATTTTCTGATGTCTGGCCGGCCTGTTCGAGTTCAGTATCGCTTGCATTCATCGCTGCGGCTGGCTTGTTTTGACCAGCGGCCGGAAGCCGGGCCACTTTCGCCTGTACCGTTCCACGAATTTCTTTCTGTGACAACGACCACAGCGGCGGTGCTGTATCTAGTTCGACAGACTCCGCCGCCTTATTGGTTGCATCGAACAGTTCAGCCTCTAAGTCTTGCCATTCGTTCAAAAGCTGTGGGAAATCTGTAAACTTCTCATCGGCAACAGAGAAAATCCCAATATTGTCGACATTAGCTTGAATTGCATCAAGGGTTTCATTCAAAAGGTTTTCCTTGCCCAAACCTGCAAGCCCTTGATCGACCTTCATCAACTCTTGGATCACTTGGGTGCCTTGCGAGCGTGCCGCGCGAGAGAAAATACCCCGAGTTGGGTCGGCCCAAAACAAAGATGCTTTGTCTTTTTTGAATGCGCCAGTTTTTATCTTATTTTCCTCAACGATTGTAACTAAATCAGCTAGCTTAAAATATTGAATGGGTGAGTCCTTAAGATCGAGTCGAAGACCTGTGATCTGTTGGTCAGAGATGTAAGGCTCAAGCAACAGCTTACGTTCATCGCTGTTAAGGGTGTGGATTACTGCTGCGGAGAGATACCTAATCTCCCTGTTGCTCAACTCACGCTTTAAGGAACTCTCCAATTGATTGAGTGCAAACTGGAAGATAAGCACAGTGTTGAACCATCGTTCATCTACCTTAAAGCCGATGTGCAGAATGAAAATACTAGCTAAGCAGTCGAGCGCACGCTCAAGGTTCGGGTCGCTAGGGTTTTCGCGCAGCGCCTTGCCAATAACATATGAATAGAATCCGAGTCTTGTTGCCGGAACGCGCCCCTCAATTACACTTTGCCATCCCGATGGAAACGCAGCGCCTGCGACTTGAGGTTTAACGATACGACCGGAGAGAATGCCTAGCTGGTAAGCTTCCCCGGCTCGCGTTCTCGGCCCAGCCCCTGTATCGCCTACCGCTCCTTGGAACCCACGCAAGCCCTTATGCTCATCTGCTGGTATCGAGGCGAGTGGCCCCTCAAGCCAGTCTACCCAATGATGTTTGATCAGCTCATCAATATAGAAGAACAGGAACTGTGAATTTACCGCCATCGCACCTTGCCAGCATAGAATCTATCTCTTCAAGAAAGATGCCATGCCGTAGGCAGTAAGGGAATGAGTTTTAGGGTTTTACCAAACCAAGTACATGCTCAAATTCAATCTTTCCGCCTCGATCTCCGCGAGGGATGGATGTGCGATGATCTTTGATCCGATACTGGAAGTATTTTTCCCACTTGTAGCCAAGTTCAGTTGCGATGTCTGCGATTGCCAGATGAGTGGGAACATCGATGCCGCGAATTTTGCTGTTCCCTATGATGATGTAGTAGATGCCTCCGGCTTTCAAAGAATTGAATACCGATCTCAGATTCCCTTTCATATCATCAAAAAAAGCTAAAGCTGTCTTGAATTTCACCTCATCGATTGCCTCAAGATCGCCAAAGTGTTTGATCGCAATTGAAGAAATGAATTCATCATCGGTTACTTGGTGGCGTCGAACGCTTTCACCGAGTTGTGCGTTGCGAACTGCGCGAATTGCGGCGTCGTCGGCTGTGCCAATCCATGCGCTTTCCAGCTTGATGCAGCGTGTGTAGTCCATCGCGTTGATGTAGGGGGGCGATGTTATTGCGAGGTCAATTGACTTAGAAGTGCCGAATTCCGTTGCATCCTGCCCTTCCCAGATAATTCCATCACATTTGTGGTCGCTGCTCTGCGCGACTGCTTGTACATACTTTGGCGCAATTCTCAAGAATTCTGCCAGTACGGGCTTGGGTTGTTTCACGTACTTTTTTGAAATGTAAGGCTTGAGGGATTGCCTTTCGGCTTTCGAGCAGGCGCGAATAATGTCGCCGAAAGCGGCCAGCAGAAAATCACGCGCCATTCCCTCGTTGGTAGCATCAAATATTGCAGACTTTAATTTCAAAAGTTCAGAGAAGTTTGTTTCTCCAAACCAGTAATTGATGTTCTTCAGCTCTGGAAGCAGAGCCTTATCGGGCTTCTGGCTATCAACTTTTGAACCTATTTCTAACACCAGTGATTCTAGTTCTTGAATTTCGTCTTGGGAATCCTTCCGGGCGGCCACCGTTGCTATCAATCGCGCGTACGGGTCAACTTCCACTCCATGCACTGAATTTGCGCGGCGAACAGCTTCGATCGCAGTAGTTCCCGACCCCATGAACGGGTCAAGAATACTGAAATTTTCTGCGGTCCCAGAAAAGTCATCTATGATTATCCTGGGTACGAACGCTACGCTTCGACAAGGATACCTGCCTCCGACGAAATGAGGTGATTTTGATAGGCCGCGACTGTTGGGAAACTGGATTTCAGCTCCCCACTGCAGTTCTCTAAACGTAGTTGTGATTTCCATCTACAGTCTCCGGAGAACGACCATGCTTTCGCGCATGTACTTACGGTTGTTCCCCAATTTTTGGTACTGTTGGGAAGAGGGGATGATCCCCCGGTACACTCGGACTTCCTCCACGACATAGCCTTTGCTTCTACCTAGTTCTGCCAATAGAAGATCGGTTGCAATCGCAACGCCGCCATAGAACGAATTTCCCACAACAAAACCCAACTTGGCGTTGCTCCGAAGCCTAGGCTTCAGGTTTGTGAGAAGGTTTCCCAGATCGGCAAAATACCCAGACAGCATACTTCCTATCCTCGGAGACCATAATTTTTGTGTTTCGATGTAGGGCCTGATAATGTCATCGACAACAGGAACCCCAAATTCGGTATATCTATCGGACCAAGTCGCGTGGACGTGAGAGCGAACAGAGGCCTCTCGGAAATTCTTTTGATCCATTTTAGATGAGAAAAAGTCCCCCATCCAAAGTTCCGACATGTAAATTTTGCTATAGTCGAAACAATTTGCATAAGGCGGAGAAGTCAGTACGGCGCTTACGTCCTCAACTTCACTCGGCAGAGCGGAACCTAAGCACGACTGTTGAAGAAATTTAGGTGGAGAAAACCTTGACGTTTGCTCGATATCAAGAGCAAACATCTCCAACTTTTCAAGTATGAAATTTTTTAAGACACGGATGCTATCTTGGCTCGACTCGAGAAAAGAATAATTGGTCTTCTTCTTCACGCCATTACCGGCTTTTCTATGCGTCGAAAACGGCTCGATTGCGGTTAGAAAAGCCAGCTTGAATAGTGACTTTGCCTTAGGGCAGTCAATTTGCAAATAATAGCCTTTCACCCTCATTAGCGCATCCAAAACGACAGGTTCAAAATAGCGGTTGACCGTTTCGTTATCCGGTGTGGGCGCACGCTTATCGAGTGCTGATTTGGCAAACCCCTCAAGGTGGCTCTTGAAGTCATTCAGCTCTGCCGCACTCATTGTTACGGCCTTTGTCCTCGCGACGAAATCAGTTAATGGACTTACATCGTAACCCAATCCACGAAGCCCCTTTTCTCCGGCTACCAGTGCCGTAGTGCCTGAACCTGAAAATGGGTCCAATATCAATCCATCTTTGATCGATACGCCTGCAGTTAGAAAATCCTCTACAAAAGAGGGTGAAAAGCCTTCTTTGTATGGAAACCACCGATGCCTCGGTTTTTGCATCGACTCAATGAAGTTTACGGGCGACCGATAGGTGGTTTTAGTGGATTGCTCATTTACCTGAATGCTCTGCTCAAGTGCGGCGTAGTGACGATACAGGGCACTGATATCAAATAGTGGTTCTACATCATTTTCTGACAGCATGTGAGTTCCCCGTCGCGGCCTTTTTGATTTTGATTGCGCAACGAAAAATTGACAAGCGCGTCGTTGCTTGCAGCACTATCATTATGTCGTATTCTCGTCTCTTGCACAACATGCCGCGCTTACTTATGTCGTGCGCATTGATGGGCTGCGAAGGCATCAACTGCAAGTTCACATGCCTTTTCAACAGATTTGTGGCTATGGGTTAGACCTGAGCACCTTCTGAGCTTCTTGCAGAGCTTTAGACCCCTTCACCCATTGCCAAGGCGAACGCGGCTTGCGGGCTTTCGCCAGTTCGGGGTTCGCCTTGGCGTCACTGGCGGCGGCGCGCAGACGTTCGCGAGCTTCGCGTGGGTCGATCTTGAGTTCTTCGCAAAGGGCTTTAAGCGTGATGATGTCGGACATTTCGATCTCCTAGATTTCTGATGCAGATCGATAAGACGCAGACCGCTTGCATGTCAGGGACAACCCCACAACATCTTTAGCTTCTCTTAGATTGCTGCTACCACTGATCTCGACATGGCAGACGCGGCCATGTTGGGGCTTAGAAACCCCGCACGTACTAGGTCGAGAAATCGACTGAACACCTTTGACCCTATGGTCGGGGTGCCTGTGTTATACAACAGGCCCCGGCTAAAGGCGCAGGGACCGTGTACGTGCGGTTTTCTAACACCCCGATCACCAGTCAATTGCGAGGGCGCTCGCGGATCGGGGTCTGTTGGAACTTTCACTGTCCAATCCTATCGCATGGGATGAGCGCAAAACCCTGCCAGATCGCGCAGGTGTTTACGTCATTGCCCGCGGCAAGCCTGACAACACTGTCTACATTGGGCGAACTTGGGGTGCGAAAGGTATCCGCAACCGTATCCGCACGTTCAATAGGTCAGCTATGACCGGACTGAAAGGACATGCTGGTGGTGTTACCTTCCACGGTGTGTTCAACGGCGACGCATCCGATCTGTTCGTGTCGGTTCACCTGCCGGAAGGTATCGACACAAAGCCGGAAATCTTGCGCCCCTACATCGCCTATGCCGAGCGGCGGCTGATCTGGGAATACGTTCGCGTGCATGGACGGCTGCCAGTATGCAACTCAGAGTGACCTGCAAATAACCCCGAAGGCAGAGAGCCTAAGGCGCGCGCGGCGGCGTTACATTGAGCCAGAGGGCCTCATGACCGAGTTGATCGTTATGTTGCGACACGAGCGCCGCTAAGGCCAGTGCTGGCCCCTGTGCGCCGCGCAGAGCGTCGGCTTTGAGTGTATCGCCCCTCGGTTGTCCCCAGCATGTCTTACCCTGTGTTCTCACCCCTCCGCGCGGGAATTACCCTGACGGGCGACGGTCCCCGATCTTATTGCGCTGGCATTGCAACCAGCCAGCGAGGACATCGGCAATGACCATACGCGCGACATGGACCTTTAACGACCAAACGAAAACCATTTTGGGGAATTGGCACCGCCTGTGGTGCCTACTGTTCGGCCCGCTCTACTACCTGTTCAAGGGGATGTGGTTGTGGGCAATCCTTTCGCTGCTCACGGCCAACGGCCTGTGGATCGGCTTCCCGCTGTACAATCGCGCCATCGTGTTGCGCCACTTTCACCGCAAAGGCTGGGTGCAAGAATGAACATGAGTGCGCCCAACCAACCCGTTTGTTACCCGAGTGGAACCCAGCGAGCGATGCCGGAATACATCGCCAATGCGGACTGCATGAAAAGACTCAGTTATTTGTCCCCGGCTCGAACCCGACAGACTGATACATGATCCTCGTGTCACCCTGAGGCGTCTAGCCCATCGCTAACTGCACCGCTATCGCAAGGCGACCAAATGGAGGATGGGGGGAGGCGTTTTTTTTAACAGCGCGCGCCCTATGGACGGACAAGGTGTCATGCATACTGCCGAGATTTTCAGCTCCTAGCCCCTCCGCAGCCCTTTTTCGCGCTAGCCCCCAGAAAAGCGAAAGACGGACCTGAGCCCGCCTCTCGTTCGTTATAAAAATTATTGTACACGAATTATTATAACGATCAGTCCTCGGCGCTGGGCTGCCCGAGCTTCCAGCGCGTACTTTTTCCCTTGCCCACTTGCTCGATCTCGCCGGACTTTGCCATTTCAGCCCGTAGGGCGTTCAAAGTACCGGCAGATGCAAGGCTCCGGGCTGTCACAGCGCTTTCGACCTTCTCCCACCTGACCGGTTTTTCGGAAAGAAATTCGAGAATAAAAACCCTCGCTGCATCAGTCGCCGACGCGGGTCTACCGACCGTATTTGTCTCGACCCTGCAAACCTCAGCTTCATTCGCGTCTGAGAATTCCACCGGGTGCAGGACCGGTGTTCCGTCGCGGCCTCCACCGAAACGCTCGAAAATTATGGTCTTTCCGAGTTCGCTCGCATTGGCCTTGCCGTGCGCCAACGCGAAGCGCGACCGATCGGTTGGGTCCGTCCCATAGAAAAGCGCAGACCGGATACTTGCAGCAAAGCCGATGGAGCCGACGATCCGGTACAACGGGTGTTCTGCCGACTGCTTGTTCAGGTGGCCAATGGCCAACACTGCACATCCGGCATCTTCCGCGATCTCGGTCAACCGCCCGAGAAACTCGCCTACTTCGTTTTGTCGGTTCATATCTCGCCCACTGCCCATGTAGGCGGTCAGCGTGTCGATCACGACCAGCTTGGGCCGCTCTTGCTCGATGTAACGCGCCATCGCCTCAAGGTTCTCTGGCGACAAAATTTTGAAGCGGTTCATCACCCGGATTTGGTTGATGTCCGCGTTGTTCTCTAGCAATCGCGGCAATGTCACCCTCTGCCAGTTGTCTTCAGCAGACAGCATGAGGACCTTGCCTTTCGGCGCACACTCGTCCGTGAGCGGCCAAGGCGTCCCTGTAGTCACCGCAGCGATCAGTTTGGTCACCAAAAGCGACTTACCCATACCGGGATTACCCGCAAGGAGAGTCACGCCGAAATACGGAATATAAGGATAATACAGGAACTCCATCGGCAAGGGTTCGGTTGTCTTTGGTGGGCCGAACAGGGCTGTGGTGTCCTCAACGTAGTTTCCACTGCTTTGGATCACAGAATGCAGTTCACCCGTTGACAAGGGGGTTTCGGTGAATTCGTCATTCAGCGCTTCCAGCATGGCCTCAACCGCATCTTCGTCCTCAAACCGGCGACGCAGGAAGCAGGAAGTAGAAGAAGAAATCGTTGCGGGCTCCACTCTTGATGACGAGATCAGATGAACTCGATTGCGTCTTTTCATGTCGTCGCCCGGTCTTCTCGGATTTTAGTCTGCTCAGGTTCTTTGGCACTCTGGCCGCGCGATTTGGTGCCCGCGCCGAGTGATTGTAACGTTTGCCGATGGGATGCATGCTGGGCGGCACCATCACCATCCGGCTGCCACCGGTCAAAACGTCGAGTTTTTCACCCTTGAACGTACATCAGAAATCTCACCTTCGTAGTAGAGATGATAGCCGCGTCCGGTGAAGACTTTGACGGTATCGGGGAGGTCGAGGCGCTTAACTGCTTTTCGCCCTTCATCTCCATCGACATCGACGACCGTTAATCCCTCAAGGGCTATTGCGAGATTTGCATCCGGGTGCCGCCGCAGAGCTTTTTGAACCGCTTCGATATCATCGGTCGCGCTATGAACGCCGTTTGGGAAAAACTTGGGCAAAGGGTGTTTGCCCGGAGACGCGCAGCCCTCGCGCTTGCATGAACAGCGCCCGTCTTCACGAACGCCATATGTTAAAATCACTTTCCGACCTGCCGCAATTTGCGCCTTAGCAGCGGATAGCATCGTTTGGGAGCGCATCAATTTAGACACGCGATATTGTCGTCGCATGGAGTCACCTCAAGACATTCTGGGGGGAGTGAGAGGGGCTCGAACCCCTCTCGACATTTCAATATTTGGTCCAAAGCCAATCATCGCTTTCGACTTCCACCTCGGAAAAGGCATCGAACAACACTTCAGCTGTGAAAGGGGGAAGACCGGGGCGATGTATCAGAGAGCCCGGTACATAGAGCAGCTCATCATTGGGGTTTGCGAGCCGGTGAGCGCGAGACAGGCCCGCGCAATCCAGCATCTCAACCATTTCCTGGAGTTCCATTGCGCGGGGCAATGGGGCGAGAAACTGATACGCCGAGGCCCCAATCCCCCAAAACATCGTTGGACATGGAAAGTAGTCGAACGGATGCTCGCCTACGATTGTTTTGAAGCCCAATCTGGTTCGATTTGAACGCACACCTCGTTTCCAAGGCACCGGGTCAAACATCACGTTGTGGTCAGTATGGGTTGCCAAATCAAGCAACACATCTGCCATTGTCATATCTTCAGTAGGGCTTAGAAAGTGCTCGGCCTCGATGTCGCCATGAGGTGATACGGCACAAACTCGCACGCGGTTACTGGGCGAACAATCACCTACCTTTTGTAGGAAGATTTCGGCCTCGACTGGCCACCCATATAGTTCAGGATGCTGATGGTAGTAGTGTTGAATCCATCCCTTGTGGATTGATTTCTTCCACCCGTATCCGTCAGTTTTGACTTTGAATTCAGTTTCGGAAAGCAGCACTGCAGGCTGCGTTGATCGCATTTCGTCCATGAGACGACTCCTTTAAGATTTTGTGATGATTGTCGGCTGAGCGCAGGTTAGTATTCAGCGTAATGTGTTCGGGCACGTTCCGTGTCACGCTCGGCCAACCACGCCTGAATCTCCGACATGAACCATGCAACTGTGGTGCCGCCGGGGCGGCATCTTCGCGGAAATCGACCGCGCGCTTCCCAGCGAAGCAAGGTAACGTTGGAGACCTTTATACCCATGCGCTTCAGGTCGTCGCGCGTCGCTAATGTTTTCGAAAGTATTTCATCTGTCATCTTCTATCCCTTTCATGACTAAGGGAACCGGTTCCTGAGATGACTGTGACACAGGTAGAAAAGCGTTTCATTTCAATTCAATGAACGAAACGGGGGCGTTTTTTTGCGTTTGGTTCAATCACGATGCGAGTAGCGTGCGACAGCCTCTTGTATTTGCGTGTTGAGCTTCTCAACGCTTCGCTGCGAGGCGGTTGACTTGGGATATTGGACGGCCAGAAACGGCTTTGATGCTTCACGTATAAAATCAGGGAATAAACCGTCGATGTCTTCTCTGAAGGCAGTTCTCTTGACGTGCTCAATTCCGACAATGTCGATAAAGACCTCGGTCATGGCATCAACAACAAGCTGCAACGTTTGGGCGTGGTTTGTGCCTCCCTCGATCTTCTCTGTTGATTTTTCGACGGCTCCCAAGAGTTGGCGTAAATCTGATATCGCGTTGCGCGTAAGTTCCGCACGCCTGTGCATCTCAAATGCAGGATAAACCCTCGTGTTGCCCTCACCGTCCTTGATTGAAACCGTGGCCACGTGATCAGTCGCCTCATCAAGATGGCCGACGACTCGTCGTAGAGAGATGTCCAATTTGTCAGCCCAGATGTATTTTTGGGCCGGGGTTGCGGCTCCGCCCACGAAGCCCAACGTAACTGTTAAATACTCTGCCGTGGCAGCCAACTGAAACCGAAGGCGTTGAATGGTGTCTTGGTCGGAAATTCCGACTTTGGCGGCGATGTCTTGGCAAACTTGTTCGGTGTATAGCTCTGTCCACGGATTGCCACCCGAAGGATACTTGTATTCGGCGCAATCAACCCAGCGATCTGGCGACACTATATCCAGCAGATTGCGGATCATTCTTGGTCTTTGTGACTTCTTCGATACGCTCATTCCACTTGTCCAATGCCTCGCGTTTCTCTTCCGCATATGAATAGACATTGTAGATTGCTGCCACGCCTGAGACCACACCCGTCTTGTGGTTTAGCAACGCTTCGGTCACGGGTTGTGGCACGCCGAGTTGGGCCATGTTGGTGGACATCGTGCGGCGCAGGTCATGGGGTGTCCAAGGTTCGGCATCCTTGGGAAGCGATTTATCGAGACGCCTTTTTAACCGGCCAAATCCAGAAATCGGCGTGGTCCCTTTCGTAGTAAACACGAGATCCGAACCGAGAAACTTCGGCACCCTGCGCAGCACGTCCAGCATTGCGTCGGTGAGAGGTATGGTGTGCTGCCTGCCATTCTTGGCGCGCTGGGACGGGAGTGTCCACAGCCGCTTTTCGAGGTCGAGTTCAGACCAGCGCATCTCGGCGACTTCGGCGCGCCTCTGGCCACTTAGGATCAACAGCTTCATGCAATCCCCGAATGGGTAGCCTTCGTCATCACAGGCCTCCCACAGCACGCCTAGCTCATCGTCCGATAGCACGCGCTCACGAGGCTTTTCTTTCGACGGAGGTTTCATTCCAGCAATGGGGGAAGCGTCGATAATGCCGCGCTCGACACTCCAGCTCATCAGATGCTTGAGATGGGCCAATGCACGGTTCACGCCGATTGGCGCAGATTTCTGAATTATGTCGCATGCTTTCACCACATCTGCGCGTTTGATCTCGTCGATCCGTTTTTCGTGCAGGGTGGTAAACTTAGCCAACTGAGCTTCTTTGCGCTCGTGGTCGCGGTTGTGAACTTTGGCATGCTTCTCAATGTAGTCTGGGATCACGTCGCCCAGCGTCGGTTTCGTTTCGACCTCTATGCCGGTGTTCTGTTCGAACTTACCTGTTTCCACTTCATAAAGGACTTGCCTCGCTCGTTCCCGGGCATCGTTAAGGGAAAACGGCCCAAACTGGCCGATGGTCAGTCGCTTCATTTTCCCGTTTATGCGCTTGTGAAAGCTGAATGTCTTGGTGCCGGACTTGTTCACACGAAGGACCAAACCGGGAACCACCGTGTCACGGTAATCTTCCCGCTTGGCTGGGTTTGGCTTTCTGGTCTCGATGAACTTAGTGGTGAGTTTCTGTATCATAGGTCCATGATAAGAGACTGAGCATTGCCTCGTCAGGGACAATCCTAGACGGGGTAAAACGATTTGAGTCTGATTGAAGCATTGCCATTGAGAACCGCCGATGCCAAAGATAGCTGCTCTGCGAGCAGCTTTTCGCTGCATAAGGCTCAATGCCTGCATCGGCGGGGTACGTCTAGCAGGTCACACCCTAGGAATCGGCGTGATACTGCCCTCGGTCGTTTGCGCATTGAATGCCAACTCGAAGGCCTGGAATGGCTGTAATCTTGGCGTTAAGTCCGACCAGTCGAATTGGAGCGGATCACAATAATTGATCGGAAAATAGCCCCCTTCGGGCTTTGGAAGCTGCGCATTGAACCGAATGCCAAGCCTGCCCACCTCCGGCACATCTGCATCTCGGTTGTCAGATCGGAGCCAAATTTGGAAACATACGGATCCCGCCATCAGCAAAAAAATCATATATGGCAGCTGCGCACTAAAATCCTTTCGCCGCAGCAGGGTTACGGCCAGTGCAGGTGGCGCGTTGCCCACAAAGGCATAGGAGAATCCAATCTGCAAAGGCCCGGGATGCGGCTCGGTATCCAGATCATCCAAGCTAGCAATCGCTCTTTGGAAGTTGGGCAACTCCTCGGCAGGCAACATCGACAAACCGACCTTCGTCAAGGCCTTATATGCATAACGAGGAACGAACTTGTCGCCATCGACCGGCATTGTCAGGCTGAGCAGGCCCTTCGTCTGGTCGCCACCCATTAGTTCAGCATCGCCTTCAGACGCGATGCTGAGTTGCCGCTTCCCTTCAAGCATGGTGTGGCGCACCGTCGACTTTGATCCGGTCTTTCCGGTTTTACGAACACCAGAGCGGCCCCGCACACCGCCAAGGGTCAGGAATGGGCCGACCGCCTTACACAAAGCGTCCTCGTAGATAGAAAATTTATCGTTGCAAGCCCTGCATTCATCAAGTGAGAAAAGTGTCCGATTTCCAAGCGCGGCCGGAAGCGCATGGGCGTTCCGTCGCTTTCCAAAAACAGCTGAACCTGTCGCGCCGCAATATCGGCAGCTGGTTCGTTCGCCGAGAAAGCGCTGCATGCTGCCCGGTTCAACCAGTTCCTGTACAATTAGTTCATACATCGGTCTCTGTATCTCCCTCGCACGCTACAGACATCTCATATACAGCGCTGGTGCCCTATATGCTTTCCTAACATCGCGGACGTTCTGTAGCCACCGCAGCGAACATCAATATTTCTCGCTCCAAGGGGCACTGAAGACATTTTGTGAACTGACTGGGGACAGCTATGATGACTGTACCGATGACTATTGCTGATCTGATGCAGGATGGAAGTTTCAATTGGTCGTGGTCTTCCGAAGTTTAAGTTCTCCCAAATCAAAACGACTTGGGTATTTCCACGGTTCCTGCTACAAACGTCGGTGTAAATTTATTGTATTGGCGCACCCACTTAGGGAGTTAGCGGCGACAACCAACTCACTGGCGAGGTATGAAGTTTTTGGATATTCGGATTTCGTTTTCAAGCCCTGAGAGTGGGTTTCACTGGTCTGACTTGCTGCCGTACACACCACACCTTTTGTGGGCGCTTTTCTTTGCTTTCATTTTCTTTATCGTCGGGCCACGAACCATTAGGACCGCTTTTTCCCGGGCGACAAAGCTAGGGTTTGCAGGAGTTGAGTTAGAGCTATCGGGGGAGATACAGGAGGTCGCAGAAGCGAGGAATATCACTCTACCCGCAGGTCTTCAGGATCAATTGGTCCGACGAATGAAAACTATTGGGCCCCTGCTCAGGTCTTCACGAATTTTGTGGATCGATGATAACCCCACTAACAACATTCCCGAAATCGGCGTTCTGCGAAAACTTGGCGTTCTGATTGATCTTGCTAAATCTGATGAAGAAGCGCGAAGGCAAATGGCGGGCGCAGTCTATGATATTGTGATCTCTGACATGGGACGCGTAAACGATGGCGAAGCTGGGACTAAGCTGCTTCCAGAGATCCTGTCCTCCATCTCAAATCCTTTTGTCATTTTCTATGTAGGTGCGCAGCGCGATACCCCTCGGGGCGCGTTCGGGCTAACTACACGACCAGATGAACTGTTCAATTTGATACTCGATGCGACAGAAAGACGTAGGGGCTGATGTATATCCAAAAATGCGTAAAAGGGATAGTCGGCGACACTTCTGGCTCAAGCGGTCTTACACAGTCAAAAGCGCAGGAAATCATTGATCAGGATCATGGCATCATGTCCAATTGGTGGAGAAAGGAGCATCAAATAACTCCTCCCATGATCGCGGATGTACTGACACGGCAAAATCTGGATCGCCATTTGCACGATTACGAGAATTTTGGTGATGAAACCCCGTTTATCTCTTTGGCTAGTGGTTCCGTTGAACGAAATACCATCCTTCAACGGAATTTTGCTTACTCTGCCATCGACACAGCCTTGCAGTTTGCCACAGACGATTGGACGAGGCCGGGGGCACTATTTTTTTGCTGGGTGGCGACGAGCAACTATCCCGCAGTTGAGGTCAGCAATGTTGCTGAGGCTGTAAGAGACCTGAATATCTATCAAAGATGGTCACCCTACCAGCTAGAAGGCGAGATAACGGCCAAGGTTCACATACCGTCTAATCAAATTGAGCGGGTTGAATGGTGGGACCCTAGTCATGGCCATTGGGGGCCGCAGCACACGTGGTCGAATCCCAAGTATGTTGAGCCGGATGTCCTCAGCAACATTAGGGAGCTTTTCTGATGCATGACGAGGATTTTGGGGTCGAACCCGATAGGCTACGCAACCGGCTAAAATTTCTTGTAGGTCGCGCTGAGGTCCATAACGAGTTCAGGCAAAAGGGTTATGAACATCAAGCGATTGCAGCGACTGCGTACCGTGATGCCGCATCGATTGCGCTGCTTCTCGAAGACGCCGACAATGCCCGTCATCTTCTCCAAAAAGCTGGGAACGGTTTTCTTGAACTTGGGCTAATTCATGGCGCTGTACTCCTCGCATTGTCAGGAGGACCAAAAGCCGTTTCGTCACTAGCAGATCATAGTGACCTCATCGATGGCGTCAGAAGCCAAAAGCGTTTGGGCGATGGAGAAGAACGCCTTGCGCGCCCCTTGGAAAACTCTGCGCGGACGACGACAAGTCAATTGTTTGCGCTTTATCAAGCTGAGTGTTTGGGCGATGCGCTGTTCATTGAATCGAGCATAGAGTTTCCGTACAGGCGGGCTTTGGATCGTCGTGCGGGCTTCCAAGTGGGTGTGACAGGCCTATCCATTGATAGCTATATGCGAATGGCGCAGAAGGTTATTTAGCCAACGGAAAGCAAGTTCGATCTTGACCACCCCTTCGTCTTTCGCAGTGTTGAAACAATCGCAAGCAGTCGTTTGATTCAATCCAATCCGCAATGAAGGACAGCTATCATTGGCAGCGTATGCCGCGTCCCTCTGCATTGTTGGACTTTGACACGTTGGTTTTGGGCTCTTTGGCGATGTCTAGCGGCATTGGCCTTGGCCCGTTCGAGAGATTAATGAGCGACGAGGTCCCGTACCTAGGCGCTCCAATACGGGCAGCAAAGCTGCTACAACAAGGACCTGAGCGAGAGCCGCTTAGCACGTATTAATCACTGTGCTTGGGTATCGCTGGGGTAGCAGAAGCGGTGGGCTTGAATGCGCCGGCATGAGACAGGTCGAGACAATCTGCCATGCGCAAACGGCAAGGTTTTCAATCAGCTACGATACGAGTTGAGCAAACCTGCAACAGCGTGCGCGGACAACAAGGCTAATTGAAAATCCTCGTGTCGGTGGTTCGATTCCGCCCCCGGGCACCACTTAAGTATCTGAATTCATTTATATTTTCGTTTCTCATTTTTGAGATCCTATTGAGGTTTGACGGTATTCTTGAAGGGTTTGACAACTTCTCTGTTTCGTTCGACTTCCTTTTCCCAAATATTGATTGTGCCCGCGTTCTTCTTCGCGAGGTTGGCGTTGCGGGAATAGTGCAGTCCCATGGCAGGCGATTTTTGGGCTAATAGGTCGGAAATGTCTCTTTCGTCGAGGCCAGCTTCCCGCAGCGTTGTCGCCATGGTGTGGCGTAGACCTTTCATCGTCAGCCCGACGCCAACCAGATTCTCTGTTTCAAGCTTCTTCTTGAAGCGATGCCAAGATGACGACAGCCCGTCATAGCTCCACGGTGTGCCCTTGCTGCTGGCAAGTACCGTAATGGCATTATGTGACGGAGCACGGTCCAGTTCGGCCCTGAGCGTCGGCCCCAATGGAATTGCAGCGCCGCTCTGTGTTTTGTTCCGGTCTTTGTAAATCGTGTCGCCTTCGATTTGATCTCGGGTCAACGAGATTGCATCGGTTGGATCAAGGCCAGTGCAAAGCATGACTGCCAACGCGGCCCGCATTGGCAGGGGCAGCGCGATCCAAGACAATGTGAACCTCGTTCGGCTGCCAAGGCCGATTCGGATAGGCCATTCCTTTAGGGCGAGGCTTTGGGATCACGTCTTTTGCGAAATTCTTCTCGATCAACCCCTTCGGAACGCAGAATTTAAACACCTGCGACAGAAAGTTCCTGACTCTGTTGGCCTTATCCCAGCTCTTTGTCTTTGAGATCTTATCGTGAATTCCCGCCACCAAGGGCGTCGTGATTGCGTGAACAGGTGTGTCTCGTATCGAGTGCAGGATATCAGCGCACATCTTGTATTCCCGCTTCAAAGCGCTTGAGAGGTTTTGAAAATGCTCCTCCTCAAAATACACTCTGAACAGCCCTCCCAAAGTTCCTGGCTTCGGTTCCTGAGCCTTCTGGGCTTCTCCAAGTGCGGTTATACGGGCGCATTCAACAAAGAACTCAGCGGACCCGAAAGGGGCCTTCTGCAGGTCGATCTTGAGGCCGGTTTTCCGATGGTAACAGCGCGGTTTGCCGTGCCTGTCTTTGAAAACTTTGAAGCCCTTCACCCGAATATGTGTCATTAGAGCCTGTCCAAAATTGCAGCTTGGGTTGTCAATTCGGCACCGTTTTTCATGGAATCGATCCATGAATCCAGATCTCGTTTGTCCCACAGTACCGTTCCAGGACGCATTTCAATTGGCTGAACTGGGCAGCTAAGCTTGAAGTGTTTTGAGGACAGCCCGGTGTAAGAAGCGGCCTCTGCCTGTTTCAACATACGCTTTTCCACTACACTGATATTCAGATTTGCGTTAGTCATCGTCACTGCCCTCTGGCCTATCCAAAACAGTCATGTTCAACGGCGACAGGTATTCATTGCCGCCAGATCACGCCCGCCGTTTCTGCTGCGGCTTCTGCGAGGGTCATTAACCTAGCCATCATTCAACCTCCCAGCCGAGTAATTCGTGTCCAATTTCCAACAGATCCCCGATATCATATTCGGCTGACCTTTGAACTTTGGTGCTAGACGACCTTTGGATGGCTTCCATTTCATCCAGTGCCGTTTTCCCCTGGAGCCGACGCTGCTTGCCTTCATCTGTATCTCTGTTGGCAATAGCGTCGCACATCTTCATCCACTGTTCACGGTGGTGGAACTCTTGCGAGATATACTCACATTCGAGCCACGCATCTCCGCTTTCTGACAGCCTGATCGAACCCATGTAGCTGAGCTTGGTATAGCCAATTTTGTTTTCAAGAATGTCAGCAATGAGCCGCTCAAAGGGTTGGTTCGGATTCAGCCCTAGTTCGGAGGTAAAGTCAGTATGACTTGCACGAATGTCGGGTTTGAGCGCTCCAAAAAAAAGCACGTCTTTGACCGCTTTGCTTGGAGACTGCGATGCCATGTAGGCAATGAATACTCGGGCTGCATCTAGGGCGGTAATGTCAGGCGCATTGACCCCCCGCGCACCAGTTGTGAAGAGACCCGCTTCACGCAAGTACCGTACAATCATTCTGATTGTTTTCTCTTCTGCGCCTAGCATTCGGGACATTAGGGCAAGGAATTGAGCAAGTTTCATATCTTTCGGATATCAGCTCCGTTAGAAGCTGCCAATACTAAGTGATTAGGAGTCAGATAGGTGAAGTCAAACAGATAGCCTACCTCACCAACTACTCATCATTTCGTCGATATGGGCGCGACAGCATATCCATGAGCATCCATACGTCGAAGTGATTGAAAAATCCCGCCGTTGGGAGAAGTGGGGCATGTTTTTCCAAGCCTTTGAAGTTATCAGTGCGCTTGCATCCTTAGGGTGCTTTTTGATGGGCATGTACACCGTGCGGACAGCGGTAGTGTTTTTGTTCTAGGCAAACGGAGGTGGATGGACGTGACGCCATGCAAACTAACCAAGGAGCTTCGAGGCGGAAAAGGGGAGCGGAAATTAATATTGTAAGAATTTCTGCGTCCTCTCGCATTGGGAGCGGAAGATTGACACGCGGAGTGGAGGGTGCCCCTATTGCCGTATGTAGATCAGGCAGGTGGGGGCATGTGTCCGTCGTCAGAGTTTTTGGAACCACAGGCGGCCTCAACTAAGAGAGAGTTTGGCTCATCTGGTTGGTTTGATTATGCGGCGCGTTGGCTGTGATCCAAGCGTCGCGTTTCGAGCGTCTTTTGTTTGATCCTTTTCCTTTGTTCCAGAATGGCTTTGTCACGCCCGAAGTAGACATCTGCGGGTGTGACGTTGCCCAGGCTCTCGTGATAGCGTTGCTGGTTGTAGTAATCGACAAAGGCTTCGATCTGGGCTTCGAGATCGCCGGGCAGGAAGTAGTTTTCCAGCAGGATGCGGTTTTTCAAAGTCTGATGCCACCTCTCAATTTTACCCTGTTTCTGGGGATGATAAGGTGCGCCCCTGCTGTGCTTCATTCCTTTGTCCCGCAACCATTCCGCCAGATCGCCAGAGACGCAGCTTGACCCGTTGTCGCTCAGCAGACGCGGCTTGTTAACGACGTGAACCTGGTCGCAGCCGGAAGTCTGCAAAGCCAGGTCTAAGGTATCCGTGACATCCTTAGCCCTCATATTGGTGCAAAGCTTCCACGAGATGATGTAGCGGCTGTAATCATCCAGGATCGTGCTGAGATAGTGGACTTGTCCCGATTTAGTTTCGGTCTCTTTCGAGCGATATTCGCAATGAAGGAGACAAAAATTGGCACCAAGATACAGCGACGAGTTCAGACGTGATGCGGTTCGCATTGCAACAAGCAGTGGACTGACGCGACCTCAGATCGCGTCTGATTTAGGGGTTGGTGTTTCGACACTGAACAAGTGGGTTCAACACCATCAGAATGATGACCTGATGTCCGGCCCGCATGAGGATGTGGAGAAGGAGAACGCCCGCCTTCGCAAAGAGAACCGGCTACTCCGCGAGGAGAGGGAAGTGTTAAAGAAGGCGACGATCTTCTTCGCAGGCCAAAAGGCGTGAGGTTTGCCTTTATCGACACCTGGAAGAAGATCTGGCCCATTGAGTTTCTATGCCGCGTTTTGCGGGTAACTTCCCGTGGGTTTCGCGCCTGGAAGATCCGCCCTATCAGCCGAAGCCAGCGAGATGACATGGTGCTGTTGGCCCATATCAGAGAACAACACCGCCTTAGCCTGCAAAGCTACGGCCGACCTCGCATGACGGAGGAACTGCGCGATCTCGGTCTTGTTGTCGGGCACCGCCGGGTAGGCCGGTTTGATGCGTGAGAACGCGATCAAGGTTATTCGAACCCGTAAACACAAAGTCACGACTGACAGCAATCACGCCTTCAATGTCGCCCCCAACTTTCTTGATCAGGACTTCTCTGCTGATGGCCCAAGCCAAAAATGGGCTGGGGACATTTCCTACATCTGGACGAGCGAGGGATGGCTGTATTTGGCAGTGATCATCGATCTTTACTCCCGCCGGGTCATTGGCTGGGCGGTCAGTAACCGGATGAAGCGGGACCTGGCCATCAAGGCATTGGACATGGCAGTAGGGCTGCGAAAGCCACCCAAAGGCTGTATCCATCATACGGATCGTGGCTCTCAATACTGTTCAGGTGATTATCAGAAAAGTCTGAAGCAGCATGGATTTCTGGTCTCAATGAGCGGCAAGGGAAATTGTTATGACAATTCAATGGTCGAGACCTTCTTCAAATCTCTGAAAGCCGAACTGATCTGGCGTCAGAAATGGGCGACCCGCAGACAAGCAGAAGGAGCAATATTCCAATACATCAATGGGTTCTACAACCCGCGAAGACGGCATTCATCCCTTGGCGGGAAAAGTCCCTTGGCTTTCGAGAGACGGGCTGCCTAACATGAGCTGAGAGACCGGAATTTTTGCGTGGCAAGTCCACTTACTCGAGGAGCTGACAGTCTACCTGCACCGCTGGGAGACTGGATAGGAGGCCAGGGCCGGGATCAGGAAATAGGTGGGATTCTACAATCACAAGCGACCACCCGCCGTGGTCTGTTGGAAACGAAATGAAACAGCCCCGATTAGTAGATGCAACGAGTAGCCCAATATACGCCAGAACCTGCTCAACTAATACGGAGTAGCCGAACCAATCCTGGCTGCGGAATAACCGATCGGAAAGTCCACATAGAAAATGTTGGAAATTAAGCCCCTCACAACACGATAGCTCTGGACTTGTAGCAACAACAGATCCAACATGGCACCCGGCGGGGTCACACCCGCTATAAAGCTGAAAACGGCCGCGTAGCTCTATAGGCGAATAGAACTAAAAATAGGGAGATTAGCAGAGTATTCCGAGAATTATTCTTTATGGTAATATTTGAAATGCTCCCGACCAAGTAATTTTATGAGGAAATATATGTATACATCATGGAAATCCGAAACCAAAGAACGGAAAGCGACATGGTCTAGTGTAGCAAAGACCTTATGGCAAATTGACTCCGAACAGTCTGATACTTCATCAATGCCTGCGCCCGATTGGGAGCAGTCCAAGACAGAATATATGAAAAAAAGCGCGTTGCTTCTTAGACGACTTAGTGCGAGTGGTATCATTTAGAGAATGATATGAAAATATGTGTTCCATCCCGGATGATTACATAGCCCCTCGTCGATCTGCGCTTTTCATGGTACGGTCTGTTCTTGAGGCTGTTCGGGATGGAGAGAGCGATGCAAATCAGACTGCATAACTAAGCGACGACGACCCCAAAGGTGCGCGCGGCGATCTAGGCGAGCGATGAACGCGCGTGTGTACTGGCTGAACGCCACGGTACGACCGAGCAGACGGTATGGAAGTGGCGCAAGCGAGATGGGGTTGAAGACCGCAGCCATACACAGCACCGCCTCCAAACAACACTGACACCGGCGCAGGAGGCGGTCGCAGTAGCGTTGCGCAAGACGCTTCTGGTTTCTCTGGACGATCTACTGGCTGTGTTGTGGTGCGCGAGTTTCTTAGAACGCATGTGTCGCGCTCCGGGCTCGACCGTTGTCTGCGTGGGCACGGGTTCGGCAACCTGCGTGACATGAAGGCCAAAGAACCCCGCCCCAAGCACAGCGCCTTCAAGGCTTACGAGCCGGGCTATATCCACATAGACGTCAAATATCTGCCTCAGATGCAGGATGAAACCAAGCGCCGTTACCTCTTCGCGGCCATCGACAGGGCGACGTGGTGGGCCTTTATCCGCGTCTTCAATGCAAAAACAGCGGCTAATGCGCGACGTTTTTTGCGTGATCTTGGGCGTGCTTGCCCCCTGCGTATCCGCACGATCCTTACGGATAACGGCAAGGAGTTCACTGATCGGCATTTTGGTCGGCGCAAGCGGGCTGCAACGGGCGCGCACGAGTTCGATACGCTCTTTACCGCTCTCGACATCGAGCACCGCCTGACGCCACCTAAATCACCCCAAACCAATGGCATGGTCGAACGCTTCAATGGACGAATAGAAGAGGTACTGCAAAGCCATCACTTCCGATCAGGGGAGGAGTTGGAGGCAACGCTGCACCGATACGCATGGCTCTACAACCAGCAGCTTCCCCAATCAGTTCTGGACAGAAAAACGCCCTTGAACGCGATGAAGGACTGGCGCAAAATCAAACCAGAGATGTTCAAGAAACGACCATACTACCTCACGGGATATGACAAATATGCAAGGTATGGTGTGATGCCAGGAGGTGCCTTTTCGTATCCCCCATACCTTACTTTGTTCAGATTGTTTGAGAATGTTCTAGGATTTTCCCACGCCTTTCGAATTGTTCCTGTATGAATTCACCTTCGTTCATTCTAAATTTTTCCTCCAGGGCGACGTTACTTTTTCCTCCGAGTTTTTTAATTGGATTCTCAGGGATCTCATCTAGGTAATTTTCTGGCAATTTCACACCTAGAACATTTGCAAGTAATAGCACTGCCTCTTGTGGTCTTGCCACAATATCCTCATAGAATAAATTTATTGGAGCAATGTTTTTTTCAAGAAAGTAACTCAAGAAGTTATTTTCTTGAGTTATGAAGTTTCGGATATATGATTTTAGAGATTCGCCATCATAAGGAATGGATTGAGCTAGATCCGCTCCATCTACTTTAATTTGGTAACTATGAAATAGCTTAGTGCGGTCTGCTAAGAAATTTGAAACAGCTTGCGCCACAACATTCCGCCTCCTTAGAAATATCCAATCTGATCCTATCAGTAAACAACTGTTCCGGCTCCACAATTGACTTCAAGGCAATGTACTGCAGCCAGTTAATCTCACAACCAAAAACTCCATTTTTGGATGCGTTTTTTTGAATCAAATTTCCGATATAATCCTCAAACGCTGCCATTCCTTTGGGGGAGTTTTCATCAAAATTCCCCCAGTTAAACCATTCATGAGGTGTGGAGAGGATTTCAGTCGCACTTATCTCATGCGTTAGGAACGTGCTTCCAGAACGTGCCGTAAAGGCTACAAAATACGGCAAAACCCCTTGTGTTGCTTTCCTTATTTCAGAAATCCGCTCCACGGATAAGTCGACCCCATTGCTTAGGCCAAAAGAATTTCTAAGTAGGTTGCTCACATCATTTTTATTCATAAGGGATCACTTTATTTTGGGTATGATCAATGTCATACTTTGATTGTAAAAGATAGAGGCGATACCGCCGCCCCATTTTTAGTAGGATCCGCCTGTAGATCTACGCGGCTATTTTCAATTTCATAACGGGTGTGATCCGACCGAGTGCCATGTTGGGTCTGTTGTTGTTGTAAGTCCAGAGCCATCGTGTCGTCTTGTCTTGTGCCCCCTCTACCGTTTCAATGTTGCTCTGATCCAGCCATTCGTGGCGAACCGAGCGATTGTAACGTTCGATGTAGGCATTCTGCTGCGGCACAAGGAGCCATTCAATGATCTTGTTAAGGCTACGATGACGCACAGCGCAGGCATAGAAAAGTCCACTTCAGTGCCAAACCCATCACGATTGAAATTATCCAGCACGGTTAGCGTCCGGAACGTGCTGCCATCCGCAGACTGATCCCGCATGACGTTCATCGGCCAGCGAACCCAGACGATCAACGCACTGCGTGGCCATCTTGCAGAGTACGGCGTCGTTGCGCCGAAGGGAGCTATTCACGTCAAACGTCTGGCCGACGCAGTTTAAAACGAGACCGTAGGCTTTCAGATGGTGTTCGAGAACTCCCCCATGTATATCTCGCACAGATCTAATGTCTCAATGTTCAGATTACGGCGCTGGATCAGAAGATGAAGCGTCCCGCCAAAGAAGCCGAAGCGGCGCGACGGTCTCAGTCCATGCCTAGCGTGGGGCAAGTCACAGTCTTGGCAATAGAAACCTTTCGTAATGGGGCGTTAGCTGTCAAGCACCTTACCGCATGGTGGAATGCCCTTGAGCTGCCCCACCTGAGTGGTCCAATTTGAAAGTTAGTGATGGCGTGGATCCCCCCGTTTGAACGGCATCGCAATGTGCCAAAGTGATGTTTCGAAGAATATCACTACGAAGGAGGGAGCATCCATGACGGAAGTTAGCATTATTGGCGTCGACCTGGCAAAGAACGTGTTTCAGCTACACGGCGCCCACGCCGATGGTTCTGTTGCTTTTCGAAAGAAAGTAAATCGAGCCAAGTTCCTCAACTTTCTCGCCCAACAACCCCGGTGTGTGGTCGCCATGGAACCACAGCCCAGCATTTAAGGCGAAGGTTGCACTGGCGGCATTGAAGGGCGACAAGGTGATGGGCGAGCTGGCCACGCAGTTCGACGTTCATCCGAACCAAATCAAGCAGTGGAAAGATCTGCTTCTCGAAGGCTTGACGGACGTTTTCGACGACAAACCCAAGGCGTCGAAGTAAGCTGAGGTCGACGTCAAATCGCTACATGCGAATATTGGCCAGCTGACGCTGGAGGGCGATTTTTTGGAAGGTGAGCAAGCGCGCTGCTCATCCCGTACTCATTGCAAAGCTCAGACACCGGCACGCCGCCTTCTGTCTGCTTCAGGATAGACATAATCTGGGCGTCTCTAAATCGAGCGGTCTTCATCAAAAATCTCCTCAGATATACTGTTGAGAAAATTCTACTTTTGAGCACGATGGATTCAGCCGGTCAGTGCAACACCTGCTCTAGCCTATGCGCTGGCGTCAGGAATCCCAAGGTTTTCCGCGGCCGGTTGTTAAGATGGTTTGCGATCTCGTCCAACTGTTCCTGAGAGTAGCTGGAAAGACAGGACCCTTTCGGAAAGTATTGGCGCAGCAAACCGTTGGTATTTTCATTTGTTCCGCGTTGCCATGGGCTGCTTGGGTCGCAGAAGTAGACATCGATATCTGTGGCGACCGTGAACTTCTGATGCGAGGCTAATTCCGTTCCTCGATCCCAGGTAAGGCTTTGCTTCAACTGGCTGGGTAATTCAGTCATGTGACGGGCCAAAGCGGGCACAACGACATCAGTCTTTTTGCCGTCAACTTTCACCAAGATCGTAAATCGGGTCTGACGCTCAACGACCGTGGCGATGTAGCTGTTCTTCGACCCACAAATGAGATCGCCCTCCCAATGGCCTGGAACCGCGCGATCCTCGACAGCAGCAGGTCTGTCCCGGATGGATACGCCTTCGACAATTTGTTGTCCTGATCCTGGCTTGTGATCTTTGGCATGTCGGAATTTACGCTTACTTCTGAGATGGTTGCGTAACTCTTTGTGGAACAGTCCGCGCGTTTGCACAAACAGACTTTTATAAATCGTCTCATGCGACACATACATTCCTTCGGTGCCTGAGTAGGTGAGTTTGAGCCATCCTGCGATCTGTTCAGGGGACCAGTCTGCACGAAGCTTGGCGTCAACGAGATCCTTCAGCGCTGCGTTTTGGCTCAGTAAGAACGGCTTTGGTCGTCGCCCGCGCCGCCAAGCAGATGTGTCTGCAATGAGAGCACGATATCTCTTCCGTCCACCGTTTTTGTGGACCTCACGGCTTACAGTAGACGGGCTACGGCCTAAAACATTGGCGATAAATCGAAGGCTATGTCCATGAGAAATGCCGCGCGAAATCTCTTCACGTTCTTCCAAGCTTAACGCCTGCGCACATCTAAAACGATGGCGGGGCCTGATGCCACCATGATACTGGAGATATGAGAAAACGGTGGCAGGTGGCTTGTCGATGACGCGTGCAATATTTGCCATTGGCGTTCCACGTTCCCACTCGCGCCAAATAACTGATTTCTTTTGTTCATCCATCGGGTGCGGCTTGGTCATCAACACAGTCCTTAAATCCAAAGTTCTAAACTGTGTTGCACTGACCGGCTGAATCCATCACTAATAATTCTTTGGGGGGAGGCTCATGCTGATGCTCAGAGCCTACCGGTCCTTTGACCGTCAGGGCTCTCCTGGACACTTCGGTGGCCTATGAAACATAGATGGCCTGCTGCGAAAAAAATCTGGGCTTGTGGGAAATATCTAAGTGGACCTTCTCCTAATGAGTCGTTAAAAACAGGGAGTGAAGCTTTCAGCGTCGAGATATTTTTCATGCCCAATTTTGAATTCTCTAATACACCTATTGCCTCCCACCCAGATCAATTGACGATCCAGGACACCGAGGCGATTAACGAAGCGTTTGATAAAGTATTTTATCTGGAGAAATATCCTGACGTTAGGATGGCCGGAATAGATCCATTGCTGCACTACTTTTTGCACGGGTGGTATGAAGGCCGGGATCCATCGCCTCATTTCTCAACGTCGTATTACCTTGAAAACAACCCAGATATTGCAAAATCTGGAAACAACCCACTCTGGCATTACGTAACAATTGGCCGCCAAGAAGGCAAAGCATCTCAGCCTGGAAGCGCAATATATGACCTTGAACCATGCTATGAGGCGGCGGCCATAGAGCCGTTTTTTGACGCTAATTTTTACCTAGCCGCGAACAGTGATGTTGCCGATGCGGGTCTTGATCCGCTGACGCACTATCTGATGCAGGGTTGGAGAGAAGGGCGTGATCCTCACCCTGATTTCTCGACAACATTCTATCTGGAAGAGAACAAGGATGTTTCGGACAAGGGTATCAACCCGTTTTGGCATTATGTGGTGGCCGGAAGGGACGAAGGTCGAGGGGCGCTTCCTCCGGAAGCGGTGCCAGGAGGGGGCGCTGAAGAGCAGTTAAATACTGAGGAGTTTTCTGAATTAGCTCATATTTCAGAAGAGAAACTCGTTTACGAGATGAATACGATCAATGATGAATTCGACACGGTCTTCTACCTGAGTAAATACCCAGATATCAAACAGGCGGGGGTTGATCCGCTCATGCATTTTGTTCTTTCTGGGTGGAAGGAAGGGCGTGATCCAAATTCTAACTTCTCGGTTGACTATTACCTTGAAGCGAATCCCGACATTAAAGCATCCGGGATAAATCCGTTTTGGCATTATGTTATTGGTGGCCGTGCCGAAGGCAGAAATCCACGCCATCCTGGTGGGTTTGTCGCGGAAAAATTGATAACACAACTACCTCTTGAAGACATTGTCGCGCAATGGCACAGTGGGGAAACGCCGAAAAGATGGCTTGATGCGAAAAATATCTCTAGAACAATCTTGAAGGCGGTTGGTCGTCAACACAACAAAAAACTCCTGCTATCTGTTGGTCATGACAACTATCGGGAAATTGCCGGTGGAATCCAGTATTGCATACAGCGGGAAGAAGAGCTCTCGGCCGAAAACGGGGTGATTTATCTTAATCTGCATCCATATCAGCCCCTACCGAGGCTCGCGCACGCCGCAGAGGACCCGGATGTCGCAGTCAATTTGATCCTTGGTCGGGATATGCTGGGGGCTGCCCGCATGAGCCAATTGATTCTGGCGACGGAAATGTTGGCAGAAAAACTGCCAGACATCCATGTCGTAGTTCATCACCTGCTTGGGCATCACCCGGAGCAAGTTACCGATTTGGTTCTCGCCACGGGGAAAAATCAATGCCACTTCTGGACCCACGACTTTTTCTCTGTTTGTCCGAGCTATGCCTTACAACGCAACGACGTTACGTTCTGCGGTGCGCCACCGGTGGAATCCAACGCCTGCACCCTGTGTTTTTACGGCGAAGAAAGAGTGCAGCATCAAAAGAGATTGCAGTCATTTTTTGAACGTTTGGATGTTCATGTTCTAAGCCCCTCAGAGTTCTGTGCAGACCTTTGGGGGGCGCGGTTTGGTGCCAAGGCTGGTAAGCTTGATGTGCACCAGCACGTGTCTCTCGATTGGATTGCTCGGGAGGGCGCAACACCAAAAGACGCCGACAAGATCACGATTGCATTTTTGGGATACCCAGCACGCCACAAGGGTTGGAACGTCTTCGATCACTTGTTGAAAAGTTTCAAGGATGACCAAAACTTTGATTTTGTTTACCTAGGCACTAACCCCCCCCCCTCGGCGCTTGTAAGGCATGTCCCCGTTAGCGTGACATCGGATAATCCCTCCGCCATGATTGATGCTGTTGCAGACGAGAAGACCGACATTGTCCTGCATTGGGCGACCTGTCCCGAGACCTTTTCCCTCTCAACATTTGAAGCGTTGGCCGGGGGCGCTTTTGTACTCACCAACCCGAATAGTGGAAACGTGGCCGCGACAGTCGAAAAACTCGGGCGTGGTCGCGTGTTGGCTGGAGAAGACGACCTAGTGGACTTTCTTACTGATGGGCGAGCCAAGAATATGGTGGAAAAGTTGCGTACTGAACGTAAGAAAACGATGGTTAGTCGCTCAGTGAGCGCAATGAGTTTCGACTTTTTAAACAAGACGAGCGACAAATGACAATTCACGCATTCACCAGCTTCTCCTACAGTTATCTGAACCGGGCTCGGGTTCTTTCCAAAACCCTGCGGGCGCAACACCCTGACTGGGTAATTTGGGCGGTGCTGACGGATAAAAAGCCAGAGGGGTTCGTTTTTGATCTCTCCGAGGAGGATTTCGACGGAGTCCTTACGGCCGACGATCTTTTTGGAGACAAAACTGATGCCTGGCTATTCGGCCATGATGTCGTTGAGGCCTGTACAGCTGTGAAAGGACGCGCTTCCGTGCGCTTGCTAAAGGAGCGAGACTGCGAAAAGCTCTTTTATTTTGACCCGGATATTGCTGTGGTCAATAACATGGACCCGGTGATCGAACTGCTGGACGACTTCTCGATCGTACTGACGCCTCATCAGGCTGACCCAGAACCACGAAATGACAAATGGGCCATTCAGGATAATGAGATTGCTTCTCTGAATTACGGTGTTTTCAATCTGGGTTTCGTTGCGATGGCCAACGATGAAGAAGGCAAGCGATTTGCCCAATGGTGGGATGACCGTCTTTGTGATTGGTGTCACGACCGGTTGGACATCGGCGTATTCGTGGACCAGAAATGGTGTAACTTGGTGCCCTGCTTCTTTGACAACGTCAAAGTGTTGCGTGATCCAGGCTTCAATGTGGCCAGCTGGAACCTCAGCCAGCGAGACATGCGCTATGATGAAAACGGGGCGGCCCGGATCAACGGAAAACTATTACGGTTTTATCATTTCACCAAGCTCGGCCCAGTTGGGGATACGATGACGCAACGATATGCGCAGGACAACACGGAGATCTACGAGCTTTGGTGGTGGTATCGTCAGCAGGTTTTATCGAAAACCTCTCCAGAGATTCCGAAAGGCTGGTGGTACTATGGCGCTTTTGACAATGATATAAAAGTTCCCAAGGATGTTCGCGAGCTCTATAGAGAACGCAAGGATCTCCAGGATTCCTTTGCCGATCCCTTGAAAACAGGAATTGGATCATTATACAATTGGCTCTTGGCTGAGACCGATCTAATGGCAGAGGGAAAAGGAGAAAAAGGGTTCACTCCTGTCTGAAATCCATTGGAGATTGACATCATTGAATTCAGCTAACCGAGCATTCGAAACGCTGTGGAATAGTTTGGCCTTCTTTCGAATAACGGGGAGCTGCGTATATTTACGAAAATCTTATATTTCGGCTTCAGCGCTTCAATAGCATTGGTCGTGTGAATCGGCTTTGTAGCACAAATCATCTGATGGTGGAGCTTCCCCTTACCCCAGACGGGCTTTGCCTACTAGCTCAGTGAGAGGTTTGCCAAGAGTCGTGTAGCAGTTGAGGACTGCGATACGAAATTGGATTTCCGCGACCAGCCTTTCAAAGGCGCTCGCCATCAGTGATTGGTCGAGTAGTTTTATACAATGAATATTCATTTCGACGCGGCTTCGGCGGTGATACCCGGTGACTTGCCGCCAAAATGCGCGCCCATGGTAATTTGAGGACCGACCCGCTTCATTTCGTGCTCTGGCTCCGGGCGTGTTACGTTTCCATAGCTTCGCATTCTTTCGCGGTGGAATGACAGCGTGGGCATTACGGGCTGCGATCGCGTCGTGACATTTGCGCGTGTCATAAGCCCCGTCCCCGGTGACACTGCCAATCTATTGGTCCGGCGGAATCAGCTCGAGTAGGTCAGGTAACATGGGTGCGTCACCGCTACTACTATTCGTGACCTCAACGGCACGTATTTCCAAGGTTTCCTCATCGATGCCAATTGTCTGACGTCAGCACCTATGGGGCCAAATGGGGATATTTGCGAAGAGAGGGTTTGTTGCTCATCATAGGCCACCGAGGAGTGGACGGTGAGAAAGACAACCAAGAGCCCTGGCGAGAATACCGTCAAAGACATCAAACGCGCCACGCGTAAACAGTATTCCTCTGAGGAGAAGATCAGGATCGTCCTGGATGGCCTGCGTGGCGAAGACAGCATTGCAGAGCTGTACCGCCGCGAGGGGATTTCCCAAGGGATTTACTACAAATGGTCTAAGGACTTCTTGGAGGCAGGAAAGAAGCGGCTGGCGGGCGATACGGCACGAGCTGCGAAAACTGATGAGGTCAAGGAGCTGCGCCGCGAGGCAAGGGATCTCAAAGAAGTGGTTGCGGAGCAGGCGCTCGAACTGCGCCTTCTCAAAAAAGCATGACAGACGTATCTGACGTCAGCGCTTATGGGTCCAAATAGGGAGATTTGATAAGAGAGAGTTTCTGGCTCATCGTAACCACCGAGGAGTGGACGATGAGAAAGAAGAACCATGAATCGCCCCGGTTTCACCGGAGACCTATAGCTTCATTTCACGCGACCCTATCGAGCGCGTCGTGCTGTGCATAGTAGTTCTGTTCAGCCTCTGCTGGCGGGATGTTTCCGATGGGGCCAAGCAAACGCCGGTTGTTGAACCAATCGACCCAGCCGAGGGTGGCCATTTCCAGATCCTGCATGTTGCGCCAAG
>NZ_MWVJ01000107.1 GCF_002087335.1 Pseudophaeobacter leonis | reverse complement strand
TTGTTGTTATGTCAGAGGACGCAAAACCGCCGCACCTTGTGTTGCCACCGCTGGCTGGTGAGGAACGGGCGCTGGCGGCGCAATATCCGACGCCCAAGGGTGTGCCGGACGCCGAGGTGAACAATAACCTGTTGGGTGCGGCGCTGGATGTGCCCACCACTACGATTGACAAATGGCTGGTGCTGCCAGAGGCCGAGCGCATTCCCTTTGTGGAGCGCGGCACCAATGGCCGCTCATATGTGTTCCGCCTGTCTGTGGCCTAGGGGCGGACCACTTCAATGGGGGAGGCTCAATCAATGGCCCGGCCTTTGATTTGGTTCCGGTCACCCCTTCTGCCTCTGCGGATTTGGGTTTTGTCGCAACCGGGCTTTATGTCCAGAGCGGTGGACAAGTCACGTTCAAAACGCGGCCGGGGAAACCCGCAGTAAGCGTCCGGTGAGCCTGCCTGACGAGTCATAGAGTATGTTGATAGTGTCCACCATTGATAGTGGACATCTTGAGGGCAGTATGGCGGGCAAGAAGGGTCCGAAGAAGCGATTTTGGGCAGATGAGGAAAAGATCTCGATCTGCGGACAAACCTGCGCGTCGGGCGTTTCGGTCGCGCAAGTTGCCCGGCGGTATGCGATGAATGCCTATCTGATCCACAAATGGTTGCGTGATCCCCAGTTTGCGCCTGACCTGGAGATCGTTGAAGAACAGGTTGTTGAGACGCTGTGCTTTCTTCCAGTTGAGATTGTTGATCGGCCCGGTGCCAACGATACGGCCCCGGCACTTGCTGCCAGTTCCGCGCATAGCGCGATTGAGATCGATATCGCGGGCGGGCATCGCCTGAAGATCATCGGTAGTTACGATCCCGAAGCATTGGCTCGGCTCATTCGGGGCCTTTCGGCATGATCCCTGTTCCGGCGAACACACGGATCTGGCTTGCGGCTGGCGTGACCGACATGCGGCGTGGCTTCACAACGCTGGCCGCGTAAGCCGAGCAAACGCTGAAGCAGGATCCGTTCGCAGGCCATCTGTTCGTCTTCCGTGGTCGGCGCGGTGACCTGATCAAAATCATCTGGCGGGATGGTCAGGGCGCATGCCTGTTTAGCAAACGACTTGAGAAGGGTCGGTTCGTGTGGCCATCAGCCAAAGAGGGCAAGATCGCCCTGACGGCTGCCCAATTGGCGATGCTGCTCGAAGGGATTGACTGGCGTGTGCCGCAACGCAGTTGGACACCGCTCAAGGCGGGATAAATCGGTAATGCACGCACGGGGGGGATTCCCGTCGCGCAGTTGTTTTGCTATGGTTCAGCCATGCTGGACGTGTCCAAATCACTGCCGAAAGACCCTGATGAGCTGAGACAGTTCACAGCGCTTTTACTGGCTGAGGTGAAGTCGCAGGCGGTCTTGATCGAGAAGCTGCGGCATCAGTTGGCGGGTCATCGCAATCACCGGTTCGGAACGTCGTCGGAAAGCATCGAGCAACTGCAATTGGCCCTGGAGACCAGCGAGATTGCGGTTGCAAAGATGACGGCAAAGCTGTGTCTTCCTGACGAGGAACCGAAGGACAAGCCAAAGCGACGTCCGATCCCCGATCACATCCCGCGTATGGAAGTCGAACTGACCACTGGTGATGACGATTGCGCCCAATGCGGTGGCGGCCTGCGCCGTCTGGGCGAAGATGTAACCGAAGAACTTGAGCATGTTCCCGGCCGCTTCATCGTGAACCGCATCGTGCGGCCACGCTTTGCCTGTTCAGGCTGCGAAGCCTTCACACAAGCCGCATTACCATCACGCTCTATCGAACGGGGCCGCCCTGGTCCGGGCCTACTGGCGCATGTGTTGGTGAATAAATACGCCGATCACCTGCCACTCTACCGCCAAAGCGGCATCTTCGACCGCGACGGGATCGATATTGACCGTTCAACGCTGGCTGACTGGGTCGGTAAATCCACAGCCCTTCTGGAGCCCCTGGCGGATGCCATCGGGCGGCATGTTCTGGCCGGGCAAGCGATCTTAGCAGACGACACGCCGGTGAAGATGCTGGCTCCCGGCACTGGCAAAACCGCAACGGCGCGGCTCTGGGCCTATGGCAGGGATGAACGGCCTTGGGGAAGCGAGGTTGCGCCCGCCAGTTGGTATCAGTTCTCGCCAGACCGCAAAGGGCAACATCCCAAGGACCACCTCGAAAGATACCAAGGCTGGATGCATGCGGATGGATATGCCGGGTTCGAAGACCTCTATCGCTCCGGCGATATCCGCGAGGTTGCCTGCATGGCCCATGTCAGGCGCAAGTTCGTCGACATCCACAGGGCTCAAGGTTCGGCTTCATCTGCGAAAGCCATTGGGCGCATCGCACAGCTCTACGCGGTCGAGAAGGACGCGCGTGGATCGCCACCAGATCGACGGGCTGATATCCGGCAAGCCAAAGCCAAATTGATCTTTGACGATCTGGAAGCCTGGTTGCACGCTCAATTGCCAAGTATCTCTGGCAAATCGCGTCTGGCTAGTGCAATTCGCTATGCCCTGACGCGCATGGCACGGCTCAGGCCTTACCTCGACCACGGCATCTTGGAGCTGGACAACAACACGGCCGAGCGGGCGATGCGATCCGTCGCCAATGGGCGCAAGAATTACCTGTTTGTCGGATCACAGACCGGTGGTCGCGCCGCTGCCATCGCATACACCCTGATTGAAACCGCGAAACTGAACGGTATCGATCCGCAGGCATGGCTCGCCGATACCCTTGCCCGCATTCCAGACTACAAGATCAACCGTGTCGATGATCTGCTGCCATGGAAAGCCGCTCCATAGGGCGGTCAGACCGGACGCTTACAACCCGCATAATTCACGCGGCCCAGGACAATTTGTTTTTGCCGGTTGGCGTTTTGCAGATCTTGGAGACCGGCACCGAAACCAAGGCCTTTGATTGGATTTGGGTTCTCAAACCTTATGGCGCCTAACCTAAAAAACTTGGAGCGCACCCATGCTGCCAAACGATTCCCCCGAATACAGGGAGGGCGCACCCCTTCCTGGCTTTCGGCCGGTATCGGATGCCCTGCGCGCCGTCCCTCCAGCGCTTTCTCCGCCGTCTCGGATTTCTGTTTCTGAGGCGGCGACCTGCCGCAAGGTGATTGCGGGCGGCCACTGGACGTTCTGGGACAATGCGGTGGCCCCCTACATGGGGGGATTACCCTCGCCTCTAAGTTCGTACGGGGAAAGGGGGGGGCGACTTCAACCGATTTTGTGCTACAAAACCCGTGTGCCACCTATCCAGGGAAACTGGTGTTCGAGTGTCTCAGCGGTGAAGTTTCGCGACTGGGAGCCCCAAACTATTTGGTTGGGGGGCGTTCAAAAAAACTCCATGTATCTGTGAAGCCGGGCACTTCAATATTATTGATAACTCGTGTTTGGTCTAGTCGCTGGAACACATTTCCACTTGCTTTTACTCTTAAAAGGAACTCTTGGAGAACCAACCCAGCGACCTCATCACGGTATGATATTTCCAGAAGCAAAGCGTTGGTATTCAGCATTAGGTCAGTTCCCCCTACCGAAAATCTGTCTAAACCCCTGAATTTATTTAGGGTTTGAGGTGAGGTGTGTTCATAGATTGCATCTTGCTCGCGCGCTTCAATTGAACGTTCCCCTTCGTAGATCTTGATCATGTTTGCGTAGAAATAGCCTGTTCCTCCAATAAGCCTTTGGTGTTCATTTTTTCCGTGGTCCATGAACGTTTGAAGTGTCGAAATTAGCCATCTAGTCGAAAGTTCATTGACGAGGAGAGCCCCCGTTTCGTCCCAAATTCTGTGAAAGAGGTTGCGAGCCAGTTCAGTGTGCTCAGTGTCCCTGCGCAAATAGCTAATTGTCATTGCGTTCAAGTGAGCAAGCTTGGAGTGGCCACGTAGATGGTATTCAAGGATTCGGAACTGATCCTCCATTCGGGCTCTTGGAATGTCTGGTAGGGTCACATCAGAGGGGAGGGTGTCTGAGGCCAAGGCTGACAGGTCCACGCTCACTTCAGGAAGCGTGTTCGTTACCTTTTGCCTAGTTACACGTTTGAGTACTCTGTGAAAGAGCTTCGGGATTGGTTTGGTCACCAAGTGGTCTATTCTGGGAGGCCAAGGAAGTATATCAGGCTTGCTTTTCGAAAGCCTAGGCTTCCAACCGTCCAAAACTAATTTTTTTGAAAACCATGCCGTTGCAGTGGAGCTGGACAACCGGTTGATACGTTCTAGGATTTCTATTGTATTGTCTAAGGGAGCATTGTTCAAAACGATTTCCCTTTCAGGAGTATTCAAGTCTGGAATTGTAGCTCCAGCCACTTCTAGTATTTTAGTTACACCTGAAGAAGGTGCCTTTGAGTATTTGAAGACACAAAACTCACTGTCCACTGCTTCAATTGGAGGGCTGAGCTTTTCAGACCATTTGAAACCTGTCTCATAGTAATCGCGAAAATCACTGAGGCTATGAAATTTGGTTCTATGTTTGAGGTGCTGAACATAGCAGCTACGCATCCACTCCTGCTCGTCTCTTTCAAAAAAGACAAATTTTATACGATGGGGCCGTAGAGCGCGACAGATTATTCTAATGTTTTTTGTTAATTTCGGGTAAACTCTTCTTTTTCTAGTTCTCCCGATCAGGTTTCCAGAAAAGTCTTCTTGAGATAGGATGATTGTATTTTCAGGCGCCGAGGTTAAAGAGGTTGATATTTTCTTTAAGACTTTCTCGGCCTCCTCAAAACGTTCGTTAGCTAAAAGAAGCGCGGCTTCGTGAATGTTAGGGTTGTGGAGGAAAAGAATTCCCTGACTTGATAGGTTTTCAGTTTCTTGCGATAGGCGTTTTTGTATGGAAGTAGTACCCGTTTTGTGAGGCCCAATGTGGATCACGATGGTCTTCATTTTATGCATTCCTTAGCCAGTGCTCGTCGACTCTTTGCGCAAATTTGACATTTATTTCTCTGTATTCTTCGAGAATTTCCGGAGCCATTTTTGCGGATTTTATATTCCGCGACCAGTTGGCTTCAGATGCAATCTCTGGGTTATGCTCAAAGGTTGTGAATTTGTCGCTGAAAGGTATGCAGAGCACCTTTCTACGTAGGAGTTGTGCCCAAAACACACCGTGATATGAACTGGTAACAACCACTTCTCCACTCGATATAAAATCTACAACCTCTTGGATTGGCCTATTTGAATTGGTTAAAAATGGGATGCCCTCAGGAGCTACAAAATCAGGAGTTTTTTTTCTGTGGGCGAAAACTACAACTTCATGACTAGGCTTAGAATAAGTGTCAAACGCCGTGTCCATGCAGCTAGAACAGGGAACGAAATCTAACTCGCCTTTCCATTCGAAATTCCGTGTGCCAAACAATCCGAACTGTTCAGCCACTCTACGCACCTGAACGTCCCGCTTACCTTTCGGAGGAATTCCCACGCCCCATGCCACCAGACTGTTGATTTCCTCAAGTGTGTTGCTATTTGCAATTTTTTCGATCTGCCCGAAGATGAGACCTCCGCCGAAAATGGAGCCCGTAGCAACCGTCCGTGAGACATCTATTTTTGATGGAGTCAGCTGGTCTTTGAAAAAGTATTTTGACGGCCCACATGCTCGATCCCCCACATTGTCAGCGGCGCAGTGAAAATAGTTCTTCATGTAATTTCCTCGAAAAACAACCTGTTTCGAATGGATTAGCCTACGGAGAGGTGCCCCAGTGGAAATCAAGGCCAGACCTCGGTTTCGGTGCAATCGATTGTTAAGGTATCCAGTAGTCTAGGTCCATTGGTAATCCTCCCCAAAACTAGGGGGATGGCGGGGTGGGGTTTTCTCAGCACGATACCTGAGGGGAAACTGATTAAGTTAACTAAATTTAACGATTTCCAGCATCCTTGCGATGCTGCGCCACGCGGAAGGCGGCGTGCCGGTGCTCGGTCCGTGAAGTGGTTCGGCAAAACTCGACAGGCTGCTAAGATGCCCCCCATGGCTCCCTCATTCATAACGAGAGTTTGCGAGTTTGGATTTCATATTCCTTGTCTTCGTTTTGGGCAAGCGCGTCGTGCGCGGAGCCCTCAAATTGCTCAAGCGCTAGACGCGCTTCTGCGGGTGTTTGATTGCGGAGCGACCGGGAATTACCACCGCGCCATAGCTTATCATCTGGCCGCAGCAGGCTTTGAGATGAAGCTGGTATCTTCGGTATCATTGGCCCGCACACGCGAAGCCCTTCATAACAGCTGGGACAAGAATGATCCCAAGGACGCCCAGGTTATCCTGCACATGATGGAGATCGGGAACACCCAGTTCTACCACGACCCACTGACGTGCGGCACCAACGACATTCAGGAGCTATCAAAGACGCGTGACATCGTGTCTAAGTCCAAGACCGAGCTGTGGCACCGCATTCTGACGCATTATCTGCCGCTGTATTTCCCCGAGGCGGATCGCTTTCACCGCAGTTCACGCGGTGATTGGTTCTTTGCTTTTCTGGAGCGATATCCTTCACCCCACTTGATCTCAGCTATGGATAGGGATGCGTTCATCGCTGAGGCTTGGGACGTAGTGGCCCGAAAAGTCGCAAAGGAACCGTTTACTTACAAATATATAAGAGATTTCCAAAACATCCGTGGGCCTGCCTGTTGGCCCGGATTCAGACGCAGTTAGCATGTTCCGTTTGGTTCTTGGTGAGGGACGCAATCTGATCGTACAGCGCAATCAAATCGAACGCCGCTCAGTGGAACTGCTCAAAGACCTCCCTGACTACCAGCTGCTGACATCTGTCCCAGGGATTGGCCCTATCAACGCGCTGACAATTCTGGCGGAGGCTGGCGACCTTCGCCGTTTCAACCATCATCGTCAGTTCTTGAAGTTTTGCGGGATGGATCTTGCAACGATCCAGTCCGGCACATTCCGTGGTCAGACCAAGCTCTCAAAATACGGCAACGCGCGCTTGCGGCGCACTCTCTGGATGGCCGGACAAGTCGCCGTTCTCCAAAAGACGAACAGCTTCCGTGACAAATTTGAGCGATACATTTCCAAAGACCGTCACAACACCCATCTGCGCCGCAAGGCGTATACGGCAATCGCCGCGAAGATGGCCCGTACAGTTCATGGGATCATCAAACATGGCGAACCATATCGCCCTTTCTTGGAGGGGTGATCGACAGCAGTAGGACCTTTCTCTGTAAGGGCCGTGGAGGCAAACATCTGACCTCGTAGATAATGTTTAGGCCTTCTGCTCAACGACCGAAGATCTCGTCTTAAGGACGGTGAGAGCCGCAAAAGCGTACTCTGTGTTTGTTATGGGAGAGACAGTTCGTTGACCAAAATGCCAAACTGAGCCATGCTTCGAACGTGTCGAGACGCCTCGATGCGATAATAACCTGACGCCAAAACGACCAATCATTCCGCGCATAGGCCGTTGTCCGAGCGAATGTAAACAGGCACACCACGCAGGATAAACAGGTCGGTCAGCGCATCGATGACCTCTGTAGAGTTCAGTTTCCGCTTCACCCGGATCGTCCCGCTGCCCGGCAGGCGATGTGTGCATCGCCGAGAGGGGGCATTCCCGGCTGTGTTCGTCCAGAATGTTCAATGTCCTGAAAGCCCTGCCATCATCGGTTCGGTGATGTACGAAGTCGTACGACCAGACATGGTTGCGATGTTCGGGACGCAGCCGGACACATGATCCGTTGTTCAGCCACAGTCGCCCTTTCTTCGGTTGTTTCATAGGCTCTTTGAGCCCCTCACGTCGCCACAAACGCTCGACACGTTTGTCATTCACTCGCTGCCCGGCAGGCGATTGCAAAGCAATCTGCCGAGAGGGGGCCCGCCTGCGTCCCTCAGCAAGGAGCCACCCGGCGGTAGCCATATCGACCGTACTGACGTGTCAGCTCGATCATGTCTGCGACCAAGCGATCTTCGTCATCACGCCCCTGTGGTGCTCGACGTTGCGTGGATCGGTGCTGGCCCAGGACGCGACAAACGCGACGCTCAGAAACCTTCATCTATCAATGCAGGCACGTCGGCGTGAGGGGCTCAGAAGTTTCCCGTTGCGGCCTCCCTTAAGATCAGCTTGTCCAACGTCAGATCCGAAACCGCTCGCCGAAGGCGCTCGTTCTCTTTCTGAAGGCGCTTCAGTTCTTTCAGTTGTTCTGTGCCCATTCCGCCGTACTTTTTCTTCCAACGGTAATATGTTTGTTCGGTCACTCCGATCTGCCTGATCGCGTCTATCCGAGGCATGCCTTGCCCCATCAGCACTCCAACCTGCCGTAACTTCACGACAATCTCTTCAGGCTTAGGTCTCTTAATGGCCATCTCAGGTCCTCCGCTTTCCTAACTATAGGCGCGGACCACTTCTTTGGGGGAGGCTCAAACATGGCTATCGCATTCAGGGCTCCACTCAAAGGCTGCATTCATCACACGGATCGCAGCAGCCAATACTGTTCGCACGACTATCAAAAGATCCTGCGGCAACATGGCTTCAAAGTCTTGATGAGTGGCAGAGGCAATTGTTATGACTGTGAGTATGGTATTGCGGCTTGATGGCCTGACCGATGTTACGATTGAGCGCGTGTCATTGTGTTGACGTGTCGACCGTCAAGTCGCCCCGGCAACGGGCGAGATGTGACCTCATAGAAACCTAGCGGTCTGCGTACCATCACAGTTCTGTCTCCTCGGATCGATGCCTAGGCATTCTTAGCAATGAGGGCATCATGAAGACCAAACATCCAGTAGTCATCGGCATTGATACGCATAAAGCAACGCATGTCGCTGTTGCGATTGATATGCAAGGCAGCCGATTGGCTGTACTTACAATTCCCGCCACTCCAAAATGATATCTGGAAGTTGTGAGCTACCCCCTTAAATTCGGACACGGACATAAGCTGCGATTTGTTGTCTGCTGATCTTCAACACGAAGGAGATCAGGAATGTCGAAACGGAAGCAACATCACCCAGAATTCAAAGCCAAGGTGGCTTTAGAGGCTCTGAAAGGAGAAGAGACGGTCAGCGAGCTCGCAAGCCGATTTGCGGTGCATCCCACGATGATCCACCAGTGGAAACGGGCGTTACTGGAAGGCGCGTCGGGTGTCTTTGAACGAGGTAGCCGGAGAGCGCCGGAAGTCGATGAAGAGCAGGTCAAGGACCTTCACGCCAAGATCGGGGAGTTGGCCGTCGCCAACGATTTTTTGGCAAGAAAGCTCAAACCCTGGACCGGCAAGTGAGACGTAAGATGATCGAGCCAAATCTGCCCGGCCTGTCTGTTGGCAAGCAATGCACATTGCTGTCGCTCTCGCGGTCATCGTTTTACTATGAACCGAAGGGCGAAAGTGAGATGAACCTCGAACTGATGCGGGTGATCGACAAGCAGTTCCTGGAAACGCCGTTTTACGGGGTGCGTCAGATGACTTGGCACCTGCGGAATGACGACCACTTGGTCAACGAGGAGCGGATCAGACGCCTGATGCGGCTGATGGGCCTCATGCCGATCTATCAAAAACCCAACACCAGTAAGGCGGCGAAGGGCCACAAGATTTACCCCTATCTGCTGCGTGGGTTGCGCGTAGAACGGCCTAACCAAGTTTGGTGTGCAGACATCACCTATCTGCCCATGCGGCGCGGATTCCTGTATCTGGTGGCCATCATGGATTAGCACACCCGAAAGGTTCTGTCTTGGCGCATCTCAAATACCTTGGAAGCCGACTTCTGCGTCGATGCCCTGAAGGGTAACCTTTCCCTGTATTGTTATTGCCTCCCCGATAGTGGTTACTCCCTGCTGACTACCCTAGCCAAAAAACACCTAAGACAAAGGACCCCCTGACTATGACCAAGATAGAGGACCCTTTGATAGATCAATCAGCCCTTTGTCATGAAGCGACTGAATGATCGGGACGAGCTTCTTGGACAGGTGCAGGGCATTGTAGCGAGAGTTGGTGTTCCAAGCATTCACCGACATGGAGACCCCAATACAGAGTTCAGGATCCTCCAACCAAGCCACATACAAGTCTAGGATCAGCACCCTAAGCTGTTTCCTGAACGCCATCTTAGGCTTCGGCCCACGGCCCCCTATGACCTCCTCTGGCAGGTACTCCTCCCACACCCTATCCACGAACTGAACCACCTCTGGATGGTCTGACCACTTGTGAACATCGATCGGGCGGGAGTGCCAAGGGTAGCGCTGTATCAGCAATATCTGGAGCTGGACCGGCGGGTCAAACGGGCCGCTAGCCATGATGGGGTCTGCCTGAGATTGATGACGGGTCCCTGGAGTTGGCCCCATTGCAGCACTGACCTTTAAAGCGGCTGTCGATGATCCCACGCGGTTCAAAAGATCCCGTACGGTGGGCGCGCATTTTGGACTTACGCCTCGACGATACCCACCGGGAGAACATGACAACCCAGGCCGCATATCAAAGGCTGGGGACAGTGATGTCCGTGCTGCACTTTACGCAGCGGGCTATGCGCTGCTCATGCGAAGTATGGCGCAATCGCAAATCAAGTCTTGGGGAATGCGCTTGATGCGTACCAAGGGTCGACGCAGAGCGGTTGTTGCTGTAGCGCGAAAGTTAGCCGTTCTGCTCCATCGCATGTGGATTGATGTGACGGAATTCCGTCAGGACCAGGTGGGAGGCACGGCATGATCTAAAACGCCAACTACCCAATTCTAACGGGGTCGTCCTCACCGGACGAGGTTCGTGGAAGAAGCCGAAAAAGTTCGCAGCGCATCTTGAAGCGCGCCAGGAAGTAAGGCTCTCCACTGCCGATCCAACACATGCGTGCAGCGGTGCCATCAGAGCATCAACCAGACTGCGAAGAGAAGTGTGACCCGGATGAGTGACAATGACCCAGAGAACAAGGAAAACGAGCTTGACCCAAACACCCAATTAGAGAAGTGACATTTGCAAAGTTTGACGGTTTCCCCAACAGCGGCCTTTCGTGTAAACTGCAGTGGATGGCAGTAGAGAGCCTAGACTGCGTAATGCTGCGATGCGCACGAATGTCGGCTGCAAATCCAATGTGTCCAAAGACATTACGGGTTCACCTTAGGTTTTACAAAAGGTTTTTGCGCGGAAATTCCTAAAGGTTTTGTCGGCCGAACGACCGATGACCAAGACGTCATTTGCATTTGAGTGACAAAGCCCACATTCGAGCGATCACGTATAAATTATGGATCATGATATGGCCAATGAAGCCAATTGTTGACTTAGCGACCACATTCACTAGTGTGAATATTTAAAAAACCACCGATAGGTCTGCTGTGCCGATTGCAAAAGCCGAAAACGAACGGTCCTATTCGAATTGGGCCGGATCAATGGCCCTTGGCTTGACCCTCCCATTTCCCGCCGCTGGAGCCTATGCAGACGAAATCGGCGACCCCGAAAACGGTGCCAAGGTCTTTCGCAAATGTTCGGCCTGCCACCAAATCGGTGACGGCGCGGTAAACAGGGTAGGCCCGCATATGAACGGTGTCTTTGGTCGATTGGCTGGATCAGTAGAGGGGTTCAGATATTCTGAATCGATGGATCGTGCTGGGTCTGACGGCGTCGTCGGGACCCGAGAGACGCTGGACGCGTTCCTGGAGAACCCAAAATCGCTGGTGTCTCGATCCCGGATGAATTTCAGAGGCTTGCCAGCCGCCGAAGACCGCGATGATCTCTTGGCATATCTAAGAATTTTTTCCGATGACCCCGCCAATATTCCAGAGGCAGAGCCAACGGCTCAGGCAACCGATCACGGCCTTGATCCTGAAATTCTGGCGCTACAGGGCGACCCGGAATACGGCGAATACTTATCGACCGAATGCACCACCTGCCATCAAGTTGATGGTAGCAACGATGGCATCCCGGCGATCACCCAATGGCCCCAAGAGGACTTTGTGATCGCAATGCATGCCTACAAACGCAAACTGCGTCCGCATCCTGTGATGCAAATGATGGCCGGACGCTTATCGGACGACGAAATCGCGGCCCTTGCGGATTATTTCAGTGAACTAAAATAAAAAACCTAAGGGAGGAAGACCAAATGAAACTAGATAGACGTACCTTTTTGGGCACGGCCACTGCGGCGACTGCAGCTCTGTCGGCGCCAATGGCATTTGCGGCTGGTCACGGAAAACCAAACGTCGTGGTCGTAGGTGGCGGCGCAGGAGGCGCAACAGCCGCACGTTATATAGCCAAGGACAGCGCGGGCTAGATCAACGTCACACTGATCGAGCCGAGCCGGGCATATTATACCTGCTTTTTTTCCAACCTCTATATCGGCGGTTTCC
>NZ_MWVJ01000106.1 GCF_002087335.1 Pseudophaeobacter leonis | reverse complement strand
CTGATATATCAGTGCCCTTGGGGAAGTATTGTCTGAGAAGACGGTTGGTATTTTCGTTACTGCCTCTCTGCCATGGAGACTGAGGATCACAAAAGTAAACTTCGATCTTGGTGGCCATAGTGAAAACTTCGCATGACCGGCCATCTCGGATCCACGATCCCAAGTCAGCGATTTGTAGAGTTCCTTGTGAAGCTTGCGCGCCTGCTTGATGAGGGCGGTGATGACGCTTTGTGTGTCCTTGTTTTCGATCTTCGCCAGCATCACAAAGCGGGAATGGCGTTCCACCAGCGTGGCGATGTAGCTGTTGTTTGACCCCGCGATCAGGTCGCCCTCCCAATGGCCTGGAACGGCCCGATCCTCGATCTCTGGTGGGCGTTCGCAAATTGGAACCGCGTCTTTTATTTTACGCAGCTTAAGACCCTTTTGCGTCGCGTGCCTGGATCGCCGGATAGCACGAGGACTGCGCAGGCATTCCTGCAATTCTTTCTTCAGAACCCCACGGGTTTGAACATAAAGGCTGCGGTAGATCGTTTCGTGTGACACGCGGTTTTGCTCTTCGTCAGGATGCTTCCGCTTGAGCCAACCGGCGATCTGCTCGGGAGACCACTTCAAACGTAGCTTCCGTGATATCCTTTGGCACAAGGGCGCGTTGAAGGAGAGCTTACAAGATTTGGGCCGTTTTTGCGCAGTCCCACGCACGCTGCTCTGAATGTGCAGCGCGATACGCATTCCGACCGCCGTTGCGATGAACCTCCCGACTGATCGTCGAAGGTGACCGCTGCAAGACCCGCGCAATCGCGCGAAACGAACTCTTGGCAGCGAGGCCACGAGAAATCTCTTCTCGTTCCATTAAGCTTCAGAGCAAGGCGGGATCTGGTGCGGGCTGGCGGACGAATACCGCCGGTTACCGCAAGGTGCGGGAAAATCGATGATGACGCGCGATTAAAGCAACGCCCAATCGAACTCATCGACTCTCCACGCTGCCAGCGATCCCAACATCTCCGACTTCTGATTATCAGTGTAAAATGTCCGCGTCCGATACTTCATGCCTAACACTCCATCTTTCCAAGAAGACTAAAGTGTTGCG
>NZ_MWVJ01000105.1 GCF_002087335.1 Pseudophaeobacter leonis | reverse complement strand
TGGCGCGCGCCATGGCACAGGCGGTTGCGGCCGGGCGGGCGGGCTTTGGCGCCGACCCGATGCCGCGTCGTGATATGGCGGTGCCCTCCACCCCGGTCCTTGGCCTGGCGAGTTTGACATGAAAGAACACAAACGCATGCAACGCTTTTATCTGATTGTTGGCCATGTTGGTCGGCTGGAGCTTTTGGTGCCGCAGGGGGCGCGGCTGGTGCAGCTCAGGATCAAGGATGAACCCGAGGCCGAGGTTCGCCGCCAGGTTGCGCGCGCCCGCGATTTTTGTGCCGTGCATGGCGCCCAGCTGGTGGTCAATGATCACTGGCAGATCGCCCTCGATCTGAACTGCACCTTCGTGCACCTGGGGCAAGAGGATATGGCGCAGGCGGATTTTGCCGCTCTCAACCGTGCCGGGGTGCGCTATGGGCTGTCCACCCATGATGACGCCGAACTGGACCGCGCCCTGTCGCATGATCCGGCCTATGTTGCCCTTGGCCCGGTCTATCCCACCCTGTTGAAAAAGATGACGTGGGGGCCGCAGGGTCTTGACCGTGTCAGCCGCTGGAAACAGCGCGCGGGCAAGACACCCTTGGTGGCCATCGGCGGGCTGACACCCGAACGCCCGCCCGGTGTCTTTGCCGCCGGGGCCGACAGCGCCGCCGTGGTCACCGACATCCAGCAGGCCCCGGATCCCGAAGCCCGCTGCCGCCTTTTGGCCACGGCCTGCGCCTGATGTCACGCTACGCCCGGCAAATGATCCTGCCCGAGGTCGGCCCGCAGGGTCAGGCCAGACTGGCAAGAGCGCATGTGCTGGTGGTCGGCGCCGGAGGGCTCGGAGCCCCGGTGCTGCAGTATCTCGCCGGGGCCGGCATCGGCGCCATCACCCTGCTGGACCCTGACCGGGTGGACGAGAGCAACCTGCATCGCCAGACGCTATTCACCCTGGCCGACATTGGCCGCCCCAAGGTCGATGCCGCCGCAGACCGCCTCTTGGCCGCCACCCCCGATCTGCAGCTTGTGACCCATGCCGAGGCGCTGACGGCAGAAAATGTCACGCGCTTTCTGGACCCGGTTGATCTGGTGGTAGATGCCGCTGATTCCTTTGCCACATCTTTTATTCTGTCAGATGCCTGTCTGGTGTGTGCGCTGCCACTCGTGGCGGCCTCTGTGCTGGGCCAGCGTGGCTATGTCGGGGGTTTTTGCGGCAGTAGCCCCTCGCTGCGCGCTGTATTTCCGGACCTGCCCGACACGGCTGCCAGCTGTGCCACAGCTGGGGTCATGGGGCCCGTGGTTGGCATGATCGGCGCGCTTCAGGCGCAGATGGCGCTGAAACTGCTGTTGCAACACAGCCCCTCGCCACTGGGTCTGCTGATGCAAATCGACATGGCCAGCCTCAGCCTCAGTAGTTTTCGGTTTGACGCAGCCCCAGAACCAGAGAACGCTTGGCGGTTTATCAGCCCAGCGCTGATCCCTGCGGATGCCCAGGTGATTGATCTGCGTCCCAGTCACGAGGCGCCGCAGTTGGTCACCCCTGACGCCAGACGCATCCTGCCCGATGACCTTATGCGCGCGCCGCTTGATACACAGCGGGCGCTTGTGCTGTGTTGCCGCTCTGGGGTGCGCGCCTGGCGCGCCGCCCGCGCCCTGCAGGCGCATGGCTTTAGCCGGATCGAAATCCTGGCCGCCGGAGACCCCGTATGAGCCGCATTCTGGTGATCGCCGGCACCGACAGCAGCGGTGGCGCAGGTTTGAGCCGCGATATCGCCATGGCTGAAAGCCTGGGCTGCAGCGTCTCGCCCGTGGTGACGGCCGTCACCGTGCAAACCAATACCGCCCTGATCGCCAGCCACCCGGTGCCACCAGAGATCATCGCAGCCCAGATACAGGCCGCCTTTGATGTCTCGGGCGAGATCCCCAAAGCCGTAAAGATTGGCATGATCGGCGCGCCCGAAGCCGCGCTGCATGTGCTGCAGGCTCTGCCAGCGGATGTGCCGGTTGTGCTGGATCCGGTCCTCAAAAGCTCGTCCGGCGGGGTGTTGATGTCTCTTGAGACGCTGGCGCCCCTGCTGCCGCGCATCACCCTGCTCACCCCCAATCTGGAGGAAAGCGCGAGGCTCAGCAACCGTGCGCTGTCCCAGGACATCGGCGCGCTGGAAGAGCAGGCGAACATCCTGCTGGCGACAGGTCTGGGGGCTGTGCTGATAAAGGGGGGCCACGCGACGGGAGAGACCAGTCTGGACCATCTGTTCTGGCGCAGCGGTCATAAGGTCTATGCCGCGCCACGAATTGCCCGCAGCAAACGCGGCACCGGCTGCAGTCTGGCGACGGCAATCACCTGCGGGCTGGCAAAGGGAGAGCCGCTGGAACAGGCCTGTTCCAGCGCAAAACTTCAGCTAGGCCAGTGGTTTGCGAAAGAATAGCCCCGCTACCCCATGGTCAGCCCGACAGGCCCCTCTGGTTAGCCCGACAGGCCTTCTGGCTCACCGCGTCCGACCTGCAACATCGCCAGGGTCTGCAACAACACGGATTTGCTGATGGGTTTTTGCAGGAAATAGTCCATTCCCGCGGCCAGACAGGCGTCGCGGTCGCTGTCAAAGGCATTGGCCGTCAGCGCAATTATCACCGGTTGCACAATATTGAGCGCCCGGATTTCGCGGGTGGCCGCAAGACCATCCAGCTCTGGCATCGACATGTCCATCAAAATGATATCGGGCACCTGTTGCTGACACAGGTCACGGCCTCACGGCCATTTTCGGCCTCTTGCAGCGTAATCCCTAATCCAGACAGATATTTGCGAACCAGCAGGCGGTTGGTCTTGTTGTCTTCCGCCAACAGAATGCGACAGCCAGACAGCGAGGCTGTATCCATCAAAGCCTCAACCTTTGTTGACCGCGCTGTTTCGCTTGCCTTGGCGAGCTGAATTTCCAGCCGAAAGCAGGAGCCGTTTTCTTTCACCATGCACAGATCTATGCCACCGCCCATCCGCTTGGCCAGGATGCTTGAGATTGTCAGCCCCAGCCCTGTGCCGCCAAAGGCCCGGGTAATGGCCGCATCTGCCTGCGAAAAGCGGTCAAAAATACGCGCGGCCTGGCTCTCGGTAATGCCAATGCCTGTGTCTTCAACTTCGATCAAAAGCCGGTAGGCGTCGCCGCCAACGCTGCTGATCTTAACCGAAACGCCGCCTGTGGAGGTGAATTTAACCGCGTTTCCAACCAGGTTCACCAGAATTTGGCGCAGCCGCCCATCATCTCCTGACATGCGCTCTGGCAGGCCCTCCTCAAAGCTGACAGAAATCCACAAGCCCTTGTCACGCGCCTTGGGCCTGAGCAAATTAACCGCCCCTGCAACACAGTTTCGCAGGTCAAAATCCACCGGATTGATCGCGAGCCGGCCTGCCTCAAGACGGGAGAGATCCAGAATATCATTGATAATTTTCAACAGGGCATGCGAGGAATCCTGGATGGTCTCCAGATATTGCCGCTCCTCGGCCCCCAGATCCGATCCTGCCATCAGATCCGCCATGCCCAAAATCCCATTCATCGGCGTGCGGATTTCATGGGACATATTCGCAAGGAATTCAGACTTGGCGCGATCGGCCCGCTCAGCCGAGAGCTTGGCGTCATTCAGCTCATTGTTTCGCTGCAACAAGATAGAGTTCGTCTCGATCAGCTGTTCACGCAGATGCACGTCTCGTGTCACGTCCAGATTGACACCGATCATCCGCAACCATCCATCCGCATCTGCATAGGCCGTTCCCATAGATCGGATATGCCTGATCTCACCACTGGCCAGAACAATGCGGAAGTCGGAAGTGTGGCTGCCGCCCGCATGTGACGCCTTTTTGTATGCGTCCACGGCCTTCTGGCGATCCTCTGGGTGCAGATAGGTCTCCCAGGTCCCGATGGCGACACGGTCGCCAGGGCCGATCCCATAGATCTCGCGCAGGTTCGGATCCCAGATCAATTGGCTGGATTTAGAGTTCAGCTCCCAAATGCCGATTTTGGAAATATCCACCGCGATCTCAAGCCGGTGAGACAGGTCTTCGAGCTGGCGTTCGCGCCGCGTCAGAGTTCCAATCACATCGCGCCGCGCAGCCGACAGCCGCCCCACAGTATAGATCGGGATCACAATCAGTGCTCCGGCAACAAACACCACCAAACGCCAGGGCCAGGGGTTGATCTGCCGGGCCGCCCAGCCCCCTTTTGGCCGGGCTGCAATCTGCCAGCCCCCCACTGGCAAAGGAATATCCAAAACCACGGGGTTATCATTCAAAATCTGTGGGTTACCAAAAAAGTGATCGCCCTCGGCTCCCAGGCCATCCCGCCCCCGAAGGGCCACCTCGATACCAAGATCCGCAGAATTCAGCCCATGCGTGGCATAGAGCGTTTCTGCATTCATGACCAAGGAGAGGATGCCCCAGAACCGACGGCTCTTTCCAGCTCCACTGAACACCGGGAAGCGCCCGATAAAGGCAGTGCCGCCCTGCACCAGTTGCACCGGTCCGGCCAGAACCATCTCACCACTATCACGCACTTTATGGGCCGCGTCCCGCTGGGCATCTGTTTTGTTGTAGTCCAGCCCCAGAGCGGCCTCGTTTCCATGCAAAGGGTAGATCATCGAGATCACCAGGTCCGGCGCCGCCGCGATATGGCTGATACCACTATGGCTGCCGATCACCCGTTCCCCAAGCTGGGTAAACCTTTCCTGGCTCATTTCCGGCTCGGTAGAGATCACAGCAACAAGGCCGCGCACCAGCTGAATATCCGCGCTCAGGGCGCCTTCAAGTCTGGACTGCAACAGGCTTGCCTCGCGCAGAACGTCGACCCGAAGGGACTGATCATGGATGATCTTATTTTGCTTTTCTGAATAATACCCGGCAATAAGCACGATCATAAGTGCCATAAATACAGGAAGATAAGCTCGTATTGACACCCTGCCAGCAGGCTTTGCGAACCAATTTCTCACAGAACTAGCACCATCTCACCCATACCTGGCCTTAACTCATACGCAGCTATACATTGCACCTTTGGGAATGTGACGCAAAGGGGTTCATATTCTCTTAACAACCCTTAGTGCGTACAGAGAAGCGCTCGAGAAAACCTCCAGTGGCGCAGGACGATCTCCTAACACAGACCACAGGTGTTTTTCTGAGTGAATTCCGCATAAAAAACGGCGCCGAAGCCCCGGCAGACAACCGAGGCACCACCGGCAGGCACCACCGGCAGGCAGGACCGGCAAGCAGGACTGGCAGGCAGGACCGGCAGGCAGGACCGGCAGGACCGGGACTGCAGCCGACGGGGCCACTGGTCTTTCGCCACTGCTCTATCGCCACTGGCCTTGTCCGCAGAATTTGAAACCCCGGCGGGTCAGGCCGCTGACATGGCATTTTCGCGGGAGAGACAGCTGCTCCGCTCTTTTGACGCGTGCTGCAACGCCCAGTCCACGAGGCAGTCGAGCTGAGGCGGCAACTCATGTCCCAGATCGCCAGCATAGTCAAAAAATGCCGCGCGGTTCAGCTGGTTGAGCCCCACCAGGACCGGAATTCCCAAAGCCATGGCCTCGCCGATGGTGGCGCGAAAACCGCGTCCCTCGGCTTCGTGTTTGCCAAATTTGTTAACGATCAAGAGATCCGCGCGCCCGCGCAACTCCGCCTCGGTCAGGGCAACCGTTTTCTCCAGTGCCGAAGGATTCAGGCGACAGCCACGCGCGCTCTTGCCCAGAGATTGCGAAATGCGGATCACCGGCCCGCGGGGCAGTACCTGCACATCCATGTCACAGCGGCCTCCCTCAGCCTGATCCGTGTTGATCTGAACCGTCCCACAGGGGGTCAGCCCCGCTTGCATCACACGTTGCGCCAACTGAAACAGGATCATATCCGTGTCACCGCGCCCGGGCGCGCAGGTATAGGCTATCTGCATGGTCTTCACTCCTTTAGTCGGTACACAATGTGAAACTTATTTTAAAAATCAACACGCTAACCTGACACAATCCTTAGATCTGCACCGTGTGAAAAACGGCTCAGGACGCATCAGAACGCTTACCTTTTTCCTGCAGGGGGCGCCTGTGAGGGTCGCCTGTGGGGCCAGGTTGTTTTCGTATCCAGACCGCGCCGCTGCATCATCCGCAGGCGCAGGCTTTGATGGTCACTGTCGCGCAGGCGCAATCGCGCGATGGGCAGGATCACGGCGGTCTCCAGAATAAGATGGCGACGGGCAAACGAGGTGAATCTCGCCAGCAACTGCTGCGCCTCCAAGGTCAGCGGAGCGCTCTGCAGCACCTTGGCAAGCACGCACAGGACCTCAGGCGCACTTTCGCCTGCCTGTTGATGGTCCAGCAGCAGGCGGCTGATCACCCGGTCAATCTCGTCTTCTGGCAGACAACAGCGCCGCATCAGCGGAAACAGGTCTTCTTGCTCATCCGCCAGATGCAGCGGCAGATCCCTTTGCAAAAAATCCACCGCCCGGGCCAACTCTTGCGGTTCCGAGCAGTCGCCCGTAGCAATCCGGTCCAACAGGATACAGACACAGCGTTCGCGCAGAAGGTCTGCGGCGATGAACCCCAGCCCGTCCTTCAGCAAGGCGTGGTCGGGGGCAAGGAGGCAGTCCCCACAAGGGCTGTCGTATCCAGACGGCGCTACCATCCCCTGCCCCCTTCCCTGAACCTCTACACAGTGTTACAAAACGGGTTTCAGATCCGCCCCGGTGATTTCAGCCGTGGCCGCCAGATCCTGCACAAAGCTCTGTGCCGCCCGCGCCCAGGCGGCTTTTTCCATCGCAATGGTGATGGCGCGCCTGGCCGCTTCAAAGGGCAACTCCTTACCTTTGGCCACCGCATCCATGCGGATGATGTGATAGCCATGGCGCGACAGCACGGGCACCGGGCTGATCTCGCCTTCCGCTAGATGATGCAGGAATTTTTCAAATTCAGGCACCGTGTCCCCCGGCCCAAGCTGACCCAGAGCGCCGCCCGCGCTTTTAGAGCCGCAATCGCTGTCAGATTTGGCCAGCGCGATAAAATCTTTCGGTTTTTGCTGCAGCCGCGCGCTCAGTACATTGGCCTTGCGCAGGGCTTTTTCCCTGGCGTCTTTGTCGCGCGGATCACAAGCACACAGGATATGCGAGACCTCCCACAATGGCGGCGAGCGGAACCGCGAAGGGTCACGCAGCCATTCTGCTTTCACCGCATCCTCGCTGGGTGTTTCGGCCTCAACCGAGGCTTCGAGAAGGCCCCGGACCAGGGCCTCCTCATCGGTCTCATAACGCCCCGGCCCAACCTCGGCGGGCTCTGTTTTTAGCGCCCGGCGGCGGGCCTCCTGCAACAGCAGGGTGCGCAGGGCAACCGCATTGGCGGCCTTGCGCCAGGCGATACCCGGTTTGCCGCTCGGGGCTTCGTGGTTCTGTGTCTCGGCCGCAACCACGGCATGAGGCACTGTTTCGCCATTGACGACCAGGTCGGGAAAAAGGCCAGCTTTCATCTGATATACTCCGGCTTATTTACTAGCGGAACGGTTGGGAGCAACCGGTCCGGCACGTGTGGGCAAAGGCGCGCTGCGGCGCGAGCGCACCACCTGATAGCCCGGGCGAAAAAGATAGCGCAGCGGCACCGAGAGCATGTGCACCAGACGGGTGAACGGGAAGACCAGAAAGATGGTCAGCCCCAGAAACAGGTGCAGTTTAAAGATCGGGGCCACATCAGCAATATAGGCCGCAGCCCCCGCCTCGAAGGTAAAGATACCCTGCGCCCAGGCCATGAATTTGGTCATCTCATGGCCGTCCAGATGGCCCAGTGAGGCAAAGATGGTCAACAGCCCCAGCCAGAGCTGCAGCAGCAAGATCGCCAGAATTGCTATATCGGCAAAGCTTGAAGTCTTGCGGATGCGCGGGTCAGTCCAGCGGCGATGAAACAGCATACCGCCGCCGACCAGCGCCATGACGCCTGCAATACCGCCTACGATCACCGCGCCCACCTGTTTGAACCCGTGGCTGACGCCAAGGGCATCAAAGACCCACAGCGGCGTCACAACCCGACGAAATGGCCGACAAAGATGATCAGCACGCCAATGTGAAACAGCACCGAGCCCATGATCAGCTGCTTGCGCCGCAGCATCTGGCTTGAGGAACTTTTCCAGGTGAAGGGGTCGCGTTCATAGCGCGCGATTGACCCGATAACCGCCACCGAAAGGGCGATATAGGGATAGATTCCAAAGAGAAAATTATGCATGAGAGCCTCCGTTATTCAGCCGCCACGCCGGTGGTCGCACCGGGTGCAGGCGTTTGGGGTTCATCCATGCGCGACAGCATATCGCGCACTTGCGGGCAGCCCGCGTTGGGATCGGGACCAAAGAGCACTTCGCTCTCTTCCCAGACCTCGTCCAGCGCCTCCAGATCGTTGGGGTCGACTTCCGGCTGCTCCAGCAGCTCTGCCACCGCAGCCTTGTCGGCCTGCGCCCCTGCGAGCTGTAAAAGAGCTGCGAACACAGCGCCATAGTGGCTTTCGCGACGGGCCAGCCGTTCGCTGAGGGCGCTAAAGATATGGGCTGCGTCCGCTAAAATGTCCTGCGCTTCTGCAAAGGGACGCATCGACAGGAATTCCAGCAAAACAGGCAAATGGTCCGGCAGCTCCGAGGTATGCGGGTCAAACCCGCCATCGCGGTAGGTCTCGACCAGGGAGACCATCGCACCACCGCGATCCCGGCTTTCGCCGTGCACGTGCTCAAACAGGTTGAGGCTGAGAGTGCGCGAGCGGTCAAACAGCATGACGTATTGCTCTTCGAGGTCATAAATGTCGTCACTGCGCAGCGCGTCCACCAGTGGGCGCAATTCGCGCCGCGCGGCAGCCGTCAGCCGGGTATCAGAGGCGAGAACGCCTCCGATTTCAGACATAGCACCCTGCAGCTCCCGGGTGGGGTAGCTCAACAGCAGCGAGATCGCTTTCAGTGTCCGGTCCATTAGCGCAGCTCCTCGGGCATTTTCAGGGGTTTTTTGGCGCCGCCAAATAGCGATCCTTTGCTGATACCGGGCGAGCATCCATTGGTGTCGGTAAAGCCGCATTCGCCGCGCAGATCATAAGCCTCTTCGACCTGCTCGCGGTGGGTGGTTGGGATGACAAAGCGGTCTTCATAATCCGCCAAAGCCATGATTTTATACATGTCTTCGATCATCGCCCCATCTAGGCCAACCTTGGCTGCCACGGCCTCATCGCGCACACCGTCAACGGTTTTGGCCCGCATATACGCACGCATCGCCAGCATGCGTTCCAGCGCCAGTGCCACCGGTTCTTCGTCGCCTGCGGTCAGCATATTGGCAAGGTAGCGCAGCGGGATGCGAAGGTTGCGCACATCGGGCATCGCCCCATCCATGCCAATCGCGCCGGCCTCGGCCGCGTTCTGGATCGGCGACAGCGGCGGGATGTACCCGACCATAGGCAGGGTGCGATATTCCGGGTGCAGCGGGAAGGCCACTTTCCACTCCATCGCCATCTTCCAGATCGGGCTGGCTTGCGCCGATTTGATCCAGTCCTCGGGGATCCCATCGGCGCGGGCCGTTGCAATCACTGCCGGATCATTCGGGTCGAGGAAAACATCCAGCTGCGCGTCATAGAGGTCTGTTTCAGCGGGCGTATTTGCCGCCTGTTCGATCTTATCCGCATCATAAAGCATGACGCCCAGATAGCGGATCCGACCGACGCAGGTTTCCGAGCAGACCGTTGGGTTGCCAGATTCAATCCGGGGATAGCACAGGGTGCATTTCTCGGATTTGCCGCTTTGCCAGTTGTAGTAGATCTTTTTGTAGGGGCAGCCCGAGACACACATCCGCCAGCCGCGGCATTTTTCCTGATCAATCAGCACAATGCCGTCTTCTTCGCGCTTATAAATCGCCCCCGATGGGCAGGCGGCAGCACAGGCCGGGTTCAGGCAATGTTCGCACAGACGCGGCAGATACATCATGAATGTATTCTCGTATTCGCCGTAGATCTCCTTTTGGATGCCCTCAAAATTGTAGTCTTGCGACCGCTTTGCGAACTCGCCACCCAGGATCTCCTCCCAGTTCGGCCCCTTGGTGATCTTCTCCATGCGCTCGCCGGTGATCTTTGAGCGGGGACGCGCGGTGGGAAAGGCCTTGAGCTCGGGGGCCGATTTCAGGTGGTCATAGTCAAAATCAAACGGCTCGTAGTAGTCGTCGATTTCCGGCAGATCCGGGTTGCCAAAGATATTGGCCAGGATGCGCCATTTGCTGCCCTGTTTGGGCTGCAGCTTCCCCGCACGGGTCCGCTCCCAGCCGCCGTTCCAGCGATCCTGATTTTCCCAGTCGGTCGGGTAGCCAGTGCCGGGTTTGGTTTCAACGTTGTTGAACCAGGCGTATTCGACACCGTCGCGGCTGGTCCAGACGTTTTTACAGGTGACGGAGCATGTGTGGCACCCGATGCATTTATCGAGGTTCAGCACCATGCCGATTTGAGCACGTACTCTCATTCTGCTGCCTCCTTCTGGGTTGCTTCCTCGTCGAGCCAGTCGACCTTCTTCATTTTGCGCACCACAACAAATTCATCGCGGTTGGCACCAACAGTTCCATAGTAGTTAAAGCCGTAGGACTGCTGCGCGTAGCCGCCAATCATATGGGTGGGTTTCAGCACCGTCCGAGTCACAGAGTTGTGGATGCCGCCCCGGTTGCCGGTCTTTTCAGAGCCGGGGGTGTTCACGATCTTTTCCTGCGCGTGATACATAAAGGTGGTGCCATCCTTGATCCGCTGCGACACCACCGCCCGCGCCGTGAGGGCACCGTTGGTGTTGTAGAGCTCGATCCAGTCGTTGTCTTTGATGTCCGCCTTTTTGGCATCATTCTCGGACAGCCAGACCACCGGCCCACCCCGGTTCAGCGTCAGCATCAGCAGGTTGTCGGAATAGGTCGAATGGATGCCCCATTTCTGGTGTGGCGTGATAAAGTTCAACACCAGAGTGTCGCCATCGTCCTGCACGTCCCTGGTGATGGTTTTCAGATCCACCGGTGGCCGGTAAGACATGAAACCCTCACCAAAGGCCCGCATCCAGAGGTGATCCTGATAAAGCTGCTGCCGCCCCGTCAGGGTGCGCCATGGGATCAGCTCATGCACGTTGGTGTAGCCGGCATTGTAGCAGACCTTCTCGCTTTCCAGGCCGGACCAGGTCGGAGAGGAGATGATCTTGCGCGGCTGCACGGCGATATCGCGGAAGCGGATCTTTTCGTCTTCTTTGGGGCGCGCCAGATGGGTGTGATCAATGCCCGTAAAGGACGAGAGCGCATCCCAGGCTTTCACCGCCACTTCACCGTTGGTTTCCGGCGCCAGCATCAAAACCACCTCGGTGGCATCAATGTCGGTGACGATCTTGGCGCAGCCCTTGGCCGGGCCTTCCGCCCATTCACCGTTCAGATCACGCAGGTGCTGCACTTCGTGTTCGGTGTTCCAGCCGATGCCTTTTCCGCCATTGCCCAGCTTATCCAAAAGCGGGCCAAGTGCGACAAAGCGGTCGTAGATCTGGGTATAGTCCCGTTCCACCGCAATAAAGTTGGGCGCGGTCTTGCCGGGGATCAGGTCGCATTCGCCCTTTTTCCAGTCCTTGACCTGATCCTGCGCCAGCTCCGCCGGGGTGTCATGCAACAAAGGCAGCGCGACAATATCGGTTTCCTGACCCAGAACTTCGGGGGCAACCTCCTGCACCTTTTTGGCGATGGCCTTAAAGATCTCCCAGTCGGATTTGCTCTCATAGGCCGGATCCACTGCCGCCTGCAGCGGGTGGATGAACGGGTGCATATCCGAGGTGTTGAGGTCGTTCTTCTCGTACCATGAGGCCGTTGGCAGCACGATATCGGAATAGACCGCCGTGGTGCTCATGCGGAAGTCAATGGTGACCAGCAGATCGAGTTTGCCACGGGGGCCTTCCTCGTGCCATTTGGCTTCTTTCGGCAGCTGGCGCCCCTCTTCGCCAAGATCCTTGCCCATGACGCCATGGTCAGTTCCCAAGAGGTGCTTGAGGAAGTATTCATGGCCCTTGCCGGAAGAGCCCAGCAGGTTGGAGCGCCAGATATAAAGGTTGCGCGGCCAGTTTTCCGGTGCATCCGGATCCTCGCACGACATTTCCAATGTGCCCGATTTCAGCTGCTCGGCCACAAAGCTGGCAACGTCCTTGCCTGCGGCTTTGGCCTGTTTTGCCACCTCCAGCGGGTTGGTCTTTAGCTGGGGTGCCGATGGCAGCCAGCCCATACGCTCAGCCCGCACGTTATAGTCGATGAGGTTGATGTCCCAGTCGCCTTTGGGGGCGGTGGGCGACAGGATCTCATCGGCCTCAAGGGTTTCATAGCGCCACTGATCAGAGTGGGCATACCAGGCCGAGGTGGAGTTCATGTGACGCGGTGGGCGGCCCCAGTCCAGCGCAAAGGCCAGCGGCTGCCAGCCGGTTTGCGGCCGCAGTTTCTCTTGCCCGACATAATGCGCCCAGCCTCCGCCGGACTGGCCGACACAGCCACACATGACCAGCATGTTGATGACTGCCCGGTAGTTCATATCCATATGGTACCAGTGGTTCATCGCAGCGCCGATGATGATCATGGATTTGCCTTCGGTCTTCTCAGCGTTCTGGGCAAACTCACGGGCGACATGGATGATCTTGTCGCGCGACACACCGGTGATCTTCTCGGCCCAGGCCGGGGTGCCGGGCATCTCGTCGTCATAGTCTTTGGCAACCCAGTCACCGCCCAGATTGCGGTCCAGCCCGTAGTTGGCGCAGTAGAGATCAAACACCGTGGTGACCTTGACCTCACCATCAGCGGTCTGGATTGTTTTCACCGGAATATTGCGGGTCAGAACATCAGGGTGATCCGCATCTGTCGCAAAGGCTTCGGTGGCTTCGCCGCCAAAGTAGGGGAAATCCACAGCCACAACATCGTCGTGATCTTCCTCCAGGATCAGCGTCATTTTCAGGCGGGTGTCAGCCTCTTTGGCTTTTTCCTGCAGGTTCCATTCGCCGTCTTCGCCCCAGCGATAGCCGATCGAGCCATTGGGCGCGACCAGACCACCGCTCTCTTCGTCCCAGGCGATGGTTTTCCACTCGGGGTTATTGTCTTCGCCCAGCTTACCATCCAGATCATCCGCCCGCAGGAAGCGGCCCGGAATGAGGCGGCCGTCTTTTTCGTCCAGCTTTACCAGCATGGGAAAGTCGGAATATTTGCGGCAGTAGTCTTCAAAATACTCGGCCTGCCGGTCCAGGTGGAATTCGCGCAGGATGACGTGGCCAAAGGCCATGCCCAATGCGGCGTCGGTGCCCTGTTTGACGTTGAGCCAGACATCGCCAAATTTGGCTGCCTCGGAATAGTCGGGGCAGATGACGGCGGATTTGGTGCCGCGATAGCGGGCTTCGGTGTAGAAATGCGCATCCGGCGTCCGGGTTTGCGGCACATTGGAGCCCCAGAGCAGCAGGTAGCCTGCATTGAACCAGTCGGCAGATTCAGGCACGTCTGTCTGCTCACCCCAGATCATCGGCGAGGCGGGCGGCAGATCGCAGTACCAGTCGTAGAACGACATGCACACACCACCCATCAGCGTCAGGAACCGCGAGCCGGCCGCATAAGAGATCATCGACATCGCCGGGATCGGTGAGAAGCCAAAGGTCCGGTCGGGGCCGTAGGTCTTGGTGGTATAAAGGTTGGCCGCCGCCGTGATCTCGGTGGCCTCGTCCCAGGTGGCGCGCACAAAGCCCCCCAGACCGCGGGTCTCTATTAAGACGCCCGCAGGATCGGGTCGTTCTGCAGCTTGGTCCAGGCGTCAATGGGGCTCATGGTGGCGCGCATCTTGCGCCAGATCTTCATCAGACGGCCGCGCACCAGCGGGTTTTTCACCCGGTTGGCAGAATAGAGATACCAGCTGTAGCTGGCACCCCGGGCGCAGCCGCGTGGCTCGTGGTTGGGCAGATCGGGACGGGTGCGCGGATAGCCTGTCTGCTGCGTTTCCCAGGCCACGATGCCGGATTTCACATAGATCTTCCAGGAACAGGACCCGGTACAGTTCACCCCATGGGTCGAGCGCACCACTTTGTCGTGGCGCCAGCGATTGCGGTAGGTGTCTTCCCAGTCGCGATTTTCGCGGGTGACCTGGCCGTGGCCGTTGGAGAAGGTTTCAAGTTCTTTGGACTGAAGGAAGTTTAGCCTGTCGAGCAGATGGCTCATGGGGTTTCTCCTTGAGGTAGCGGGAAAGTGCGGACGTTTGGCGGGCGGGCCCCGGCCAGCCAGTGGTCAGCCGGTGGTCAGCTGGTGGCCGGGGTGTGCGGGCTAGGGTCTCATCAGGGGTTCTTGATGTAGGCGCCGGGGCGCAGGTAGAACCACCAGTTGATCGCGATGCAGACCGCATAGAACACGGCAAAACCGTAAAGCGCGTACTCAGGGGTTCCGGCTTTCATCTGCTCGCCAAACACCTTGGGGATAATGAAGGCGCCATAGGCTGCGACTGCTGCGGTCCAGCCCAGAACCGGGCCAGCCTGCTCTTTGTTGAAGGCAAAGGCGATGGTGCGGAAGGTGGACCCATTGCCAATGCCAGTGGCGGCAAACAAGATCAGGAATAGGCCGAGGAAAGGCACAAAATACTGCTCTGGCGTGGCCGAGGAATAGGCTTTTTGGATGTAGTAGGCGACGCCCAGCGCCGAGCCCACCATGACAAAGGAGATCCACTGGGTCACCCGGGCACCGCCCAGTTTATCGGCAATCATGCCGCCCACGGGCCGGATCAGCGCACCGATAAAGGTGCCCATCCAGGCAAACATAAGGGCTGAGGGTCCATTGGCGTTTACGGTGTCATGGGTCAGCACTCCGTCCACCATCAGGTGCTGAAAGCCAAAGACCACCTTGATGGTCAGCCGCCAGCGCCGCCGAATAGCCGATGAACGAACCAAAGGTCATGGTGTAGATCACGGTCATCGCCCAGGTGTGTTTGTTGACAAAGATCCTGTACTGGCGTGTCAGGTTCTGACCGATCTGACCGGGGATCAGTTTCAGCAAGAACACTGTCAGCGCAATCACGATCGGCAGCACCAGCCATTTGGAGACCATGAAACCAGAGCCGCCAACCTTGGCCGGCAGCATCAGCCACAGCCCAAAGGCGGCGGTCACAAAGCCAATGAGCAGCATAAAGGTGATGGTGGAAAAGGCACCAACAGGGCTGGGAATGTCGGGGCTGACATCTTCGTCGCGGATGTTGTTCATGCCGAACCATCCGGCAAAGGCCAGCGGAATAAGCAGCAGCAACCAGACGTAGCCTGCGTTGTGGATATAGGTCTCGGTGCCCGCAGGGATCTTGCCGATCAGGGTGCCCGAGGTGTTCTCCAGGATCATCGGATCACCACCAAACAGGCCAAAGGTCATCACCAGCGGGATCACGATCTGCATGGTGGTCACACCAAAGTTGCCCAGACCCGCATTCATGCCCAGCGCATAGCCCTGGATTTTCTTTGGATAAAAAAACGAGATATTGGACATCGAGCTGGAGAAGTTACCGCCACCGATACCCGAGAGGAACGCCAGGATCTGGAACTGCCAAAGAGGCGTGTTGGGGTTTTGCAGCGCAATACCGGCCCCCACGGCGGGGATCATCAGCAAGGCGGTGGTAAAGAAGATGGTGTTTCGCCCCCCGGCAATGCGAATAAAGAACGTCGAGGGGATCCGCAGCGTCGCTCCGGTCAGGCCGGCAATGGCGGCCAGGGTAAACAGCTCGGATTTTTCAAAGGCAAAGCCGAGGTTGATCATCTGCACGGTGATGATGCCCCAATAGAGCCAGACCGCAAAACCGCAGAGCAGCGACGGGATCGAGATCCACAGGTTGCGGGTGGCGATGGCTTTCCCGGTTGAGGCCCAATAGCTCTCGTCCTCCGGGGTATAATTTCTCAGGTCTTGTCCCACGTTTTTCCTCCTCGTGATGAGGTTGCGGCAGGCCAGAGATGGCCCACCAGTTTAGACTTTAAGATTTTGTTGCGTCGGGGTGCTTGGCGTTCCACTCTTCGACCACCGCTACCGACTGGGCCAGCGCGGTATTGGCGCGCTGTGCCCGCAGGCGCAGACTGTCCAGATGGGCGTGCTCCAGATTGGCGCGTTCTTCTTCTTCCTGCGCCTCAGTAAAGCGGACAAAGAAGGCCAGAACCGAGGCGCAGGCAACAGTGACACCGATGACAAAGAAGACATCAGGCCACTCCATCGAGCCCTTGAACAAAAAGCCCGCAGCCACCGCACCAGCGTTGCCACCAGCGCCAACCACGCCTGCAACGGCGCCAAGGGCCTTTTTGTTGATGAAGGGAACCACCGAATAGGTCGCGCCTTCGGCCATCTGGGTGAACAGCGAAAAGATGATCAGCATCGGCAGCGCCAGGAACAGCACCTGCATCTGACTGAACACCATCAGCGCACAGCCCTCGCCCAACAGCACAACAAACAACCAGAACTGCGGCCCTTGAGGCCCCACAAGGCGCCGAAGTTGTCGCCAAAGATGCCGCCCAGGGTGCGGGCAAAGATGTTCATCAGGCCGAATGAGGCCGCAACACCCCCCGCAGCCCCCAGGCTGAGATCGAAGTAGTCATAGAAATAGAGCGCCGCGACATTGTTGACCGTGAGCTCAATGCCAAAGCAGGAGCCGTAGATCAGGAACAACACCCAGACGCGGTAGTCAGTCATGGCGCGGAAATAATCGCCGGTCACCGACTTTTTCGGCGGCAGCAGGTTTTTCTCACGCAGCTCTTTAAAATTCCCGTCCGGTGCATCCTGGGTGAGAAAGTAGTAGGCAATGCCAACCACAAAGATCACGCAGCCCACGACCATCATCGACAGGCGCCAGCCAACGGCCTCGGAAAAGCCAAAGCCAACCACAAAGACCGAAAACACCATCGGCATCGCGAACTGGGTGACCCCGCCGCCAAGGTTGCCCCAGCCGGCCGAGGTCGCATTGGCTGTGCCCACCACATTGGGGGCAAACATCACGGTGGTATGATACTGGGTGATCACAAAGGCGGCGCCGATGACGCCGATCAGCAAGCGAAAGAACAGAAAGGTCTCAAAACTGTCCGCCAGGCCAATACCGGCCACCGGAAAGGCGCCAAAGATCAGCAGATAGGTATAGGAAAGCCTTGGACCGATCCGGTCACAGAGCCAGCCAATAAAGAAACGGGCAAAGACCGTCACCGCCACCGAGGCGATGATCGACCAGCCCACTTGTGATTTGGTCAGTTGCAGCTCGTCGCGCACGATGATCATCAAAGGCGCGATGCCGAACCAGGCAAAAAAGCACGAGAAAAAGGCGAACCACGTCATGTGGAATGTCCGGATTTGAACCATCCGGACATTGAAGAAATTTCGCCAGAGGCTTGTCGCCTTGTTTTGAATTTCCATCGGTGTCCCTCCGAATTTTACGAAACACCCGCTTAGGCGAGCTTTGGGAGAGACCTGCGCCCTTATTGATCCAGCCAGTTTGATCCAGATCATAAAACGGAGAAAAATCATTCAAAATAAATGGGTTACAGACTTATGTCACGTCTCTCCCTTCTGAAAGTCAAAGCCAGCCCAGGCATGGATCAAGCTAGGAGTTGACATTTATCAAGTGGATGCGCGATCAACATGCGAACGACTTCTCAGCTGGTGACGCTAGGTATGCCCGATTCAGATCTCTACAACATCCGGGACCTGCACCTGTTTTCCGCTATGGAAGATGAGCATTTCCAACAGCTGCTGCGCGCCTCTGATGTGCAGAACTTCCCCCCTCAGATTGAGCTGATGTCCGAAGGCGACCCCAGCGACTTTTTGCACATTCTGCTGTCGGGGTCGGTGGATCTGTTTTCCAGCTGGAACGAGCGGGAAACCAGCATGGCAACAGTGCGCCCGGTCTCGACCTTTATTCTGGCCGCCACCATCAAGGACGCGCCCTATCTGATGTCAGCGCGCACCATGGAGAAAAGTCGCATCGCCCTTATTCCCAGCCAGGATGTGCGCGAGGTGTTTGACAAGGACAGCCAGTTCGCCCGCGCCCTCGTCGGAGAGTTGGCGCAGTGTTATCGCGGCGTGATCAAGAACACCAAAGACCTCAAGCTGCGCACCTCTCTGGAACGGCTGGCAAACTATCTGTTGCGCCTGCAGGCCCGCACCGGTGGCGCGCAAACCTTCACTCTGGACGCCGAAAAGCGCCGCCTGGCCTCGGTGCTGGGCATGACCTCAGAAAACCTCAGCCGCGCCTTCAAAAGCCTGCAGCCCTATGGTGTCACCGTAAAGGGCAGGCAGATCACCATCAGCAATCAGCAGGATCTTGAGGGTTTTGCCAAACCCAATCCGCTGATCGACCGCCGCTAGATCCGGCTGCTTACAGCGCACGGAAGCCGCAGGTCGCGGCCAGAGCCGCTAGCTGCGCCGGATTTCCAGTCTTGCCCGCAGTCCCCGCGCGCCGCGCTCAAAGCGCAGGCGGCCGCCATGCTGCTCGGCCACGGTGGCGACAATGGTCAGCCCCAGACCAAACCCGTCGATTGCGGTACTGTTGGCACCGCGCTGAAACGGCGCCAGCACCGCCTCGATCTCTGCAACAGTCAGCTCGGAGCCCTCGTCCTGTACCGTAATGACGGCGCTCTGCGAGGTCGCCTCCAGCCGCACCTCGGCGCGGCGACCATATTTCAGGGCATTGTCCCCCAGATGGGTCAGCGCACGTTGCAACAGGATGGGGCGTGCGGTGCCCACCACCCGCCCCGCATCCGGCAAACCCGCCTGTGCTGCCTGACCTGCCTGCGCTGCCTGACCTGCCTGCGCTGCCTGTCCCGTCTGTGCTGCCTGTGCAGTCTGCCCGGCACGCGCGGAAAACAGCGACTGCGCCCCCGGAACCCCCTCGGGTCGCCAGGGCAGATAGGTCACCGGTTTGCCGAGATCCTGATAATCCGCCACCAGTGACTCTACCAGCGCCGAGAGCGAAATCTGGCGCGGCACCTCCAGGCTCAGCTCGGAACGGGGATAGGTCAGCACGCTTTCGATCATGCCGGTCATGCTGTCGATATCCGCCTCAAGCCTGTGCCGCAGTTCCCTGTCCTGGATCAGGGCGGCGCGCAGCCGCAGGCGCGTGGCAGGGGTGCCAAGATCATGGCTGACCCCAGAGAGAACCGTTGCCCGCTTGGCGATCTGCTCCCGGGCCCCCGCAAGATGCGCGTTCACCGCCGTCACGATATCGCGCAGCTCTGGGGGGCCGTGGGTGGAATAGCTGTCAGGCCCCCCAACCGAGCGCCGCTGCCGCAGCAGCTCGGCAAACGCGCCAAAGCGCGCGGTGACCTCAGCGCTTTGGCTCAACGCGATGGCCAGCCCCAGCGCCGCCAGCAGGACCGCAGGCAAACGCAGATCGCGCGGGGACGCAGCACAGCCCCAGAGCTCTGCGCCCTCAATCTGTTGCCATGGCGCCTCGCCCAGATGGGCAAAGACGATGGCGTTACTGCAATAGGTCGCCAACAGCCGGGTCACCGCGCCCAGTTTTTCAGCCGCAGTTTGCAAGGCGGCGGTCTCAAGATCTGCAACCGCATAGCGGCGACTGTCGGACAGGATCACCAAACGCAGCGCCGTGCCGCCCAGCATGGTCTCCCCCGGTGTCCCCACCATGTTCCCCCCTGTAGTCCCTGGCCCGACACCCGGTCTCACCCGGCCTGCTGTGTTCAGCCCGGCCGTCTGGATTGAGACCTCGGTCACAAACCCCGGCCCCCGCATGTCAGCCTGTTCGCGGATCCATTGTGCCACGCTCTGCGACTGTTCTGGCCCAGAGGCCGCCGGCAGCAGCACACCCGTCAGCCCTGCAGGCAGCGGCGCCTCTCCCTGCAGGGAGTGATACAACAAGACCCCCGCCATCTGATTGCGCAGCAGATGCTCCTGCCAGACCCGGGTTGAGTGCAGCCAAAGGGCCGCGCTCAAAACCCCAAGCCCAAAGCCTGCGAGGATCCAGACACGCGCCAGCGTCTTGAGATTAAGCCCGCGCCTCACTCTGTCGGCTCCTCGCTGACATCAATCGCCAGCACATAGCCAATGCCGCGGGCTGTCCGCAGCAACTGCGGCTCCTTCGGGTCGCTCTCGATTTTAGAGCGCAGCCGCCCCACCAGCATGTCGATCGCCCGCCCCGAGCCTTCGCCCTCGGCCACAGGACCAGTGGCATGGTTTTCCTGCAGCCCGGCCTGGATTTCTTCGCGCTGCAACGGAATATGCGGGTTGGCCAAAAACACCTTGAGCAGGCTGGTCTCGCGCTGCGACAGCGCCACCTGAAACCCCTGCGGCGACAGCACCTCGTCGCGTTTGCCGTCATAGGTCCAGCCGCCAAAGCGAAACAGCGCCAGACGGCGGCGGTACACCAGCGAGGCGCTGCGACTGGCGCGTTGTAACACTGCCCTCAGGCGGGCCAGCAACAGCTCGGGGTTGAAGGGCTTGGCGATATAGTCGTCGGCGCCAACCTCATAGCCGGCCATGCGCTGATGATCCTGCGACAGCGCTGACACCAGGATGATCGGCACATCCTGCTCAGCCCGCAGCCGGGCGCAGATCTCGACCCCGTTCTCTGATCCCAGCATCACATCCAGCAAGATCAGATCCACCCGTCCCGCCTGCATATGGCTGCGAATCTCGGCCTCGCTTTCGGCGGGCAGCGCGATAAAGCCGTTTTGCTGTAGAAACTGCGTCAGCATGCTGCGGGTTTCTGCATCGTCATCGACCACCAAAAGCCGGGGAATCGCCATATCGTCTGCCTCTGTCTAAAGTCTTTTGTTGGCCGTGCCCTTGCAGCATTGGGGTAAAACGCCAAGGATATGGCCAGGGTTATGACCCGGGATTTGGCCAAGACTGCCCCATTTCGCCGCCACAGTTAACTGCAAGGTAACAAGATGTAACGGAACCGGCTGTTTTCTTCGCCCGGCTCCTGTCTGAGCCACGCTCAACCATTGCGACAGCGCCCGCTGTCGGCGCAGGCTGTCAGCAGTACGCGCCGCAGCATAGGCGGCGGCTGTGTCCGGGGCGTTGCAAACAGGGCCCAGGGCGCAAATTCGGGATCCGGGAGGGATCCTTTGACCAAAACGGGAGGAAATAGACATGAGAAGATCCGTATTAGCGGCAGCCTCGGCGCTGGCCATTGCAGGTGCATCCCTTGCCCAGGCCGGGCCACAGGCAGAGGTCCTGCACTGGTGGACCTCGGGCGGCGAGGCCAAATCCGTTGCCGTATTGCAGCAGGAGTTTTCGGCCAATGGCGGCACCTGGACCGATATGCCGGTGGCAGGCGGCGGCGGTGACGCGGCCATGACGGCCCTGCGCGCCCGCGTGCTCTCTGGCAACGCCCCCACAGCTGTGCAGCTGAAAGGCCCAGCCATTCAGGAATGGTATGAAGAGGGTGTGCTTGCCAATATTTCCGCCGTGGCCGAGGCCGAGGGCTGGGACAAGGTGCTGCCCGCGTCCATCGCGGCGCATATGAAATGCGAAGGCCAGTGGTGCGCCGCACCGGTCAATGTGCACCGGGTTGACTGGCTCTGGGCCAATGCCGAGATCCTCAAGGCCAACGGGATTGAGATGCCAACCAGCTGGGATGAGTTCAACGCCGCTGCAGACAAGCTGCAGGCCGCCGGGGTGATCCCGCTGGCCCATGGCGGTCAGGCCTGGCAGGACGCCACGGTTTTTGAAGTGGTTGCTCTTGGCATTCTGGGCGCCGATGGCTTTCAGCAGGCCTTTGTCGATCTGGACCCTGCAATGCTGGCCTCTGACAAGATGGTCGCGGTGTTTGACCAGATGCGCAAGATGCGCGGCTATGTGGACAGCAATTTCCCCGGTCGCGACTGGAACCTTGCCACCTCGATGGTGATGAATGGCGAGGCCGCCTTTCAGATCATGGGCGACTGGGCCAAGGGTGAATTCCTCGCGGCCGGCAAGGTGCCCGGTCAGGACTTCCTCTGTGCCTCGGCACCCGGTGCGGGCTTTCTCTACAATGTCGACAGCTTTGCCATGTTCGATGTTGCAGGCGATGACAAGCAGGACGGTCAGGCACTTTTGGCCAAGCTGATCGTCGGGCAGAACTTTCAGAAGGTGTTCAACCTCAACAAGGGCTCAATCCCGGCGCGGGTTGATGTCCCGATGGAAGAGTTCGACAGCTGCGCGCATCTTTCCGCCGCTGACATGACCTCAAGCTCAAAGGACGGCACGCTGCTGCCCAGCTATGCCCACGGCATGGCAATGCGCGGCGCCCAGTCCGGCGCCATCACCGATGTCGTCACAGCACATTTCAACTCTGATATGTCCTCGAAAGATGCCGTGGCCATGCTGGTTGACGCCGTGGCAAACTCGCTCTGAGCCCAGCCGCCTTGTCTCACAAGACATCCTCGCCCCGGTTTGATATGCCGGGGCGACACACGACTTCAAAGGGCACGATCCAATGATCGCATGGCTGGAACGGCAGATCCCCAAGATGGTGCTGGCACCCTCGTTTGTGGCGATCCTCATCTTTGTCTACGGCTTTATCGCCTGGACCGCCTGGATTTCTTTGACCCGCTCAAAGCTGCTGCCAAAATACGAGCTGCACGGGGTGATCCAATACAAACGTCTGTTTGCTTCGCCGCGCTGGGAGACGGCGATGGACAACCTGTTCATTTTTGGCGCGCTGTTTATCGGCATCTCAATGCTGCTGGGGCTAATGCTGGCCATTCTGCTGGACCAGAAAATCCGCGTCGAAGGCGTGCTGCGCACCATCTATCTCTACCCGATGGCGCTGTCGATGATCGTGACCGGGACCGCCTGGAAATGGATCATGAACCCCGGATTGGGCATCGAGGCCATGGTGCGGGGATGGGGATTTGAGAGCTTCACCTTCAACTGGGTGATTGACCCCAAAATGGCGATTTATGCCGTGGTGATCGCCGGAGTCTGGCAGGCGTCTGGCTTTGTCATGGCACTGTTTCTGGCGGGGTTGCGCAGCGTTGACGGTGAGATCATCAAGGCCGCACCGGTCGATGGTATCCCCGGCTGGCGGATCTATTCCGCCATCATCCTGCCCTCGATGGCGCCGATTTTCCTGTCTGCCTTTATCGTGCTGGCCCATCTGGCGATCAAAAGCTTTGATCTGGTGGTGGCCCTCACCGGCGGCGGGCCCGGCTATGCCACCGACCTGCCTGCGACCTATATGTATGCTATGGCTTTTTCGCGCGGCGACATCGGCCAGGCGGCCAGCTCTGCCATGGTGATGATGGGCGTCGTCTTTGCCATCGTGGTGCCCTATCTCTATTCCGAACTGAGGGCGAAACATGACTGACTACAGCTACCCTGCCCCAACTATGAGCCCGGACACGCGCCCGGCGCCGTCTCGGTATGGCCAGACCGCCCTGCGCTGGCTGCTGTTCACCCTGCTGGGGCTCTTTGCGCTGTTTTACCTGATGCCGCTGTTTGTCATGGTCACAACCTCGCTCAAGAGCCTCGAGGAAATCCGCAGCGGCAGCCTTGTTGCCTTTCCCCGCGACGTGACCTTTGAGGCCTGGCGCACCGCCTGGTCCGGCGCCTGCACCGGGATACAGTGCGAAGGTCTGCGACCCTATTTCTGGAACTCGGTGCTGCTGGCTGTGCCGGCCGTGTTGATCTCAAGCTTTCTGGGGGCGGCCAATGGCTATGTGATCGCCCAGTGGAATTTTCGCGGCGCCAATCTGATCTTCTCAGCCATGCTGTTTGGCTGTTTCATCCCCTTTCAGGTGGTCCTGCTGCCGATGGCCCGGATGCTGGGGCTGATGGGGCTGGCGGGCACCATTCCTGGCCTCATCTTTGCCCATGTGATCTATGGGATCGGCTTTACCACGTTGTTTTTCCGCAATTTCTATGTCACCATTCCCAGTGATCTGGTGAAGGCTGCCAAGGTCGACGGCGCCGGGTTTTTCCGCATCTTCTGGTCGATCTTTCTGCCGCTCAGCCTGCCGATCATTGTGGTGACGGTGATCTGGCAGTTCACCCAGATCTGGAACGACTTTTTGTTTGGCGTCAGCTTCAGCCAGGCCGGCACTCAGCCCATCACGGTCGCGCTGAACAATATCGTCAACTCCACCACCGGTATCAAAGAATACAACGTCGACATGGCGGCCGCGATCATCGCCGGACTGCCCACCCTGCTGGTCTATGTGGTTGCAGGAAAATACTTTATTCGCGGCCTCACCGCCGGCTCTGTAAAAGGGCTAATGCAATGACCCCGATCCTGGACATCCAGAACCTCAGCAAAAACTACGGCGCGGTGCAGATCCTGAACGATGTCAACGTCGCGATTGACCCCGGTGAATTTCTGGTGCTGGTCGGCCCCTCCGGCTGTGGCAAATCCACCCTGTTGAACTGTATCGCCGGGCTTGAGCCGATCTCGGGCGGCGCCATCCGCATTGGTGGGCGCGACATGACGCAGGTCAGCCCCAAGGACCGCGACATCGCCATGGTGTTCCAGTCCTATGCGCTGTATCCCACCATGACCGTGGCCAAAAACATCACCTTTGGCATGAAGGTGCGCGGGGTGGACGCCGCCACCCAGGCGCAAAAGCTGGCGGAGGTGGCCCGGCAGTTGCAGATCGAGCCACTGCTGAACCGCCGCCCCGGACAGCTGTCGGGCGGGCAGCGCCAGCGGGTCGCTATGGGGCGGGCGGTGGTGCGGGACCCCAAACTGTTCCTGTTTGACGAGCCGCTCTCCAATCTGGATGCAAAGCTGCGCGTCAGCATGCGCAGTGAAATCAAAAAGCTGCATCAAAACCTTGGTGCCACAATGGTTTACGTCACCCATGACCAGATCGAGGCCATGACACTGGCGACCAAAATCGTGGTGATGAAAGGCGGCGTGGTGCAGCAGATCGGCAGCCCGGCTGAGATCTACAACCACCCGGCCAATCTGTTTGTCGCTGATTTCATGGGCTCGCCTGCGATGAACCTGATCCCGGCCCGCACCCGGCGTCAGGGCGATGATGTGCAAATCGAAATCGCCCGCGCCGAAGGCGCGCTTGTGGTGCGGCAGGCCAGCTATGGCCACGATCGGCCCGCCGATGTCATCTTGGGTCTGCGCCCCGAAGATATCGTCGAGGCCGGGTTTCGCAGCGGCGCCACGGTGCAGGCCGCCAAGTGCCGCATCGACCTGGTCGAGCCCGCAGGCGCCGACACCTATGTGGTTTCAGAACTCGGCGGAAAACAGGTCACCGCCAGGCTGCACGCCGAGACCAAGGCCCAGCCCGGCGCCATGCTGGATCTGGCCTTTGATCTGGCCAAGGTTTCCTTTTTTGCGCCGGATACCGGCGAGCGGCTGAACTGATTATGGCGCGTTTGGTTGCAGACCTTGGCGGCAATTGTTGCCGCCTCGCACTGGTTGCTCAGGGCGGCCTGTCCTTTGGCGCCGCGAAAAACTACCGAAATGAACAGTTTGGCAGTTTCCGAGATCTGCTGACCTCATACCTTGCGCAGGAAGATGCGCCGCAGATCTCGGAGATGGTCATTGCCGTTGCCGGCCCTGTGAGCGCAGATGTGGCCAAGCTCACCAATCGGGGCTGGAGGATTTCGGCGCAGGATCTGTCAGCGCAGCTCAACGGAGCTCGGGTTCACGTGCTCAATGATCTTAGCGCGCTGGGTCACGCCCTGCCGATGTTGCAAGGCCCCGATCTGGCCCAGGTACACAGCCTGGGCGACGCCGAGACGCATCCGCAAAAGCTGGTTATTGGGATTGGCACCGGCTTTAATCTCAGCCCCCTCACCGTCACCTCAAATGGTGCGATCTGTCTGGATTCCGAGTATGGCCATGTCGCCCTGCCGCTGGATGTGTATCAGGCGCTGGCTGCCCGACTGGCTGCCCACCTGCCCGCCCGGTCAGGAGATATGGCAGGAGACATGGCCGCAGAGCTCCGCACCGAGTTTCTTACAGAGTTTCGCACGGTAGAGTGCTGCTTTTCCGGTCGCGGCTTTGAAGCGCTTTATGCTGCGGCCTCACCTGACAGTCCTGCCCTGCCAGCAGCCGAGATCATGGCCAGGGCGCAGCAGCCCGAAATCTCCTCCTTTCTCGATTTCTATGCACAGATCTTGGCTCTGCTGGCCCGCAACCTGCTCAAAGGGTTTATGCCCCGGGGTGGGCTGTATTTTGCCGGAACCGTAGCCCGCAGCCTGCTCTGCAGCCCGGCAAAAGAGGCCTTTGTTGCGGAATTCAGTCGCCCGGACCCACAGTTTCCCGACATTAAAGCCCCGGTGTTTTGCATCCTTGATGACGGAGCCGCGCTGAAAGGCTGTGCCGGGTTCACCTTCCCGGCGCTTTGATCAGCCCCCCTTGCGGATTTTGCGCTCCATAAGGATCTCGAACAGGCGTGGTGACAGACGATTGATGATCCAGGACAGGCGCGCGATGCGCCCCACCGGAATAAAGGCTTTGCCGCGCTCTAAGCCATCCAATATCTGCTGTGCCGCCATATCGGGTTGCATATAGTCCACCCCATCCGGCGCCGAGCCCGGGCGGGCAATCCCCGATGACGCGGCCTCCGGGTTGCCGATCTTGGTGGCGACAAAACTGGGGGCCGCGATCACGCAGCGCACGCCATGGGGCATTTCTTCCGAGCGCAGGGATTTAAAAAACCCTTCCAGCGCGTGTTTGCTGGCCGCATAGGCGGTGCGGCGATACAGCGGGCAAAACCCGGCCACTGATGAGACCGCCAGATGCACGCCCTGGGTTTTGCGCAGGTCCAGCTGCAGCGCCTGCGCCATATTGACGGCAGCAAAGTAGTTGATATCAAACACCTTTCTATGCGCCTGATCTCCCAGATCAGAAAAATCGCCAATCCAGGTCAGCCCCGCGTTGTAGATCACCAGATCAATCGAGCCTGTCGCCTGTCGGATCTCGGCACAAAGCGCCTGCATTGCCTCCGTGTCGGTCAAATCACAGCCATAGGTCTGACGATTTTCAAGCGGCGCAAGTGCCTCCAGCGCCGGGCCCGGCAGGTCGATCAATACGGTTGCCCAGCCCCGCTTTCGCAGGCCCGCATCCAGCGCCAGACCCAGCCCGCCGGCGCCGCCGGTGATAAGGGCCGTTTTTCCCGTCATAGCCCCGCCGCCTTTTGCCAAAGCGCAAAACCTGCGCGCTGGTGAGCTCGGGCACATAGCCAAACTCAGACTTCAGGGCGCTGTTGTCGAGCACCGGTCGATACTGCAAAAACCGCACCTGCGCTGGCCCATAGCGCGACAGTTTTAATGGGTGCGCAATGCCAAGCGCCAGTTTGAGACACCACACAGGCAGGCGCAGAATGGGCTTGCGCAGCGCCTCAGCCAGCTGCGTCACCCCAAGGGCGCCGTCACCGGCCACGTTGAAGATCCCCTCTGGCCCCGCGCCTGCTGCGCGTTTGAGAATACGCGCCAAATCACGCGTCCAGATAAAGACAAAGGGGCTTTCGCAGCCCCTCAGCGCCAGCAGGCCGGGTCTGTGAAACAGCGCGGTGATCTGGTTCTCCAGCCCCGCGCCCAGCACCGTGCCCACCCGCAGCACCACCTGCTGCATCTCTGGCACTGCTTTGCGCGCCTCGGCCAGCATCTCTTCGACCTGGCGTTTGTGATCTGAATAGGCAAATTCCACATTGCCGCGCAGAGCGTCCGTTTCAACCAAAGGCACCGGGTTGTCGGCGTGATAGCCGTATGCCGCCCCTGATGAGGTCACCACAAGCCGTGTCACGCCATGCAGACTGCAGGCGGCGATCACATTGCGGGAGCCGACGACATCAACCGAATGGGCAAAGGCGCGTGTGGTCGGCGACACGATAGAGGCGAGATGGATCACCACATCGGGCCGCTCGCGTCCGATCACCTCGTGTCGATCATTGCCACGCACATCAAGGGGTTCAAACCCTATGCCCTCGGGGAGGTTTGCGGGCCGGGCCACGTCGGTTGCAAGCACCTCGATCCCCTGTTCTTCTGCCAGCTCAAGCAACAGCGCCGAGCCAACTGCGCCAGCGGCGCCTGTGATCAGTATCTTGGTCATCGTGTCGCCTCCGTCCGGGCCATGATACGGGCCAGCACAATGCCGGACACCGCGTGCCAGATGCCCCAGAGGGCACCCCCACCGCCATGCCGCCAAGGCCTTTGAAAAAGCCAAAGATCAGCACCAGCCCCAAGGCCCGAGTTTTGAATGCCCGTCTCAATTGTAATCGCGCGCCGGTCATAACTGGACAGGCCCGCCAGTGTGGCGGTGCCATAGCCTCCGGCCAAGGCCAGCGCATTGTGAACGACCACCAGCACGCCCACGCATTGCGCAAAGCTGAGGAAAAAGCCCCAGTTCGCCGCCAGCGCCAGCACCACAAAGGCCAGACAGATCAGCATCGACAGGTTCTGCATTGGGCGACGCACCCGGTCTGCCAGCTCTGGATAACGCGCGTTCAGCACCATCCCCAGAATGAGCGGCAGGATCAGCATCAGACTGACGGTAATGGCGACCTGAACCGGGTCGATCTGCACCGTGTTCAAAATCTCCCGGCTGGGCGCATAAAGCCGTCCCCAAAAGGCGATGTTCAGCGGCGTGATCAGGATCGCCCCCACAGTGGCAAAGGCCGTCATCGAGACCGAAAGCGCCGCGTTGCCCCCAGCCCTGTGGGTGATGAAATTAGAGATATTGCCCCCCGGACAGGCCGCCACCAGGATCAGTCCCAGCGCAATTGAGGCCCGGGGTTGCACCACAAGGATCAGCAGATAGGTCAGCACCGGCAGCACAACAAATTGCGAGATCAGCCCGGTCACAACCGGCTTGGGTGCAGCTGCCAGACGGCCAAAGTCGCGTGGTTTGAGATCCAGGGCGATCGAAAACATCACAACCGCCAGAATGGCATTCATCAGCAGCAGGCTGGAGGTGCTGAAATTGAGGACCGTGCTGTCCAGCGTGTTCATGCCGCACCTCGCGCCAGTTTGGCGATCCAGCCGGTGACCGCTTTGCGATAGGTGGCTTTGTCGACGTAATAGGCCATGCGCGCCAGTTTCAGGTAGCTCATGCCACCGGTCGCGCGCTGAAATCCTGCGGATTTTTGCGCCTTGAGCTGCTGCGCGCTGGCGGATCCGGCCTTGATGCCCTTGATATAGCGCGCCACCATCTCGGCCTGTTCGTGCCGCCCCTGCCAGCCCAGGCCCGAGGCCTCGACCATGCCCAGCACAAAGAGATCATCGCGGCTGGGATGCATGCAGTTGAGATACAGATGCGGCGCAGCGCCTTGCCAGTTGAGCAGTTCTTTGTCGATAAAGGGATAGTGCAGCAGATAGCCGGTGGCCGTCAGGATCATATCATAGTCCGACTGGCTGCCATCGGTGAAAAACACCGTCTTGCCCTCAATGCGGTCAATGTCGGGGCGTACCTTCAGGTCGCCATGGCCTGCATGAAACAGGATCAGAGAATTCACCACCGGGAGGCGCTCGTAGAGCCTATAATCCGGCTTGGGAAAGCCGTATTTCTGCGGATCCCCCACAAACCATTTCAGGATAAAGCCATCGACATGGCGCTTTAGCCACATGGGCAGGCGGATGGCGCCGCCCAGGGTGTCGGCTGGTTTGCCAAAGACATATTTTGGCACAAAATAATAGCCGCGCCGCAGCGAGATATCACAGCTCAGGCCGTGGTGAATGGCATCCACCGCAATATCACAGCCCGAGTTGCCAGCCCCGACAATCAGCACGCGCTTGTCGGGAAACTGGCGTGGATCGCGGTATTTCGCGGAATGGATCATCTCGCCCGCAAACGCGCCCTTAAAGCTGGGAATATTGGGCTCGGCCAGGGTGCCATTGGCGATCAGCACGCCCGCAAACAGACCTCTGTGCTCGGCACCATTTTCATCGCGCCAGCACAGGCGCCAGCCCTCGCCCTGCTGGCCCAAGGGCTCACAGGATGTCACCTCACAGCCAAAGGCGTAGTGCTTGTAGAGATCAAAATGCGTCGCAAAATCGCGGAAATAGCGGCGCATCTCATGGTGTGAGGGGTATTCAGCCACCTCCTCGCGCATGGGCAAGTCGTCAAATTGTGTCATGTTTTTCGACGAAATCAAATGTGCGCTGTCATACATGGTCGACTGCGGTGCATCGATATCCCAAAGCCCGCCCACAGCGGAATGGAGCTCAAACCCCTGAAACGGAATGCCTTGTTCTTTCAGAACCTTGGCCATCGCCAGCCCCATCGGACCCGCACCAATCAGCGCAAATTTCTCGCTGACAGCGCCATCCGGCGTCGCCCTCCCCGTTTTCGTCATTGCTCTCTCCCATTCGCGCCTGTTTGCTGCCTTTTAGATTGAACGTACGTTAAAAATAGGGCAAGCTATTTCTGACATGACTGGTAAAGTACAAGAAAATCAGCGGCAAAGAGCCCCCAGCAAACGCTCGCTTGCCACGCGGGAGCGCATTTTTGATGCGGCGGAACAGCTGTTTGCCGAGCGTGGATTTGAGGGGGCCTCGATTCGCGACATTGCGCGGATGGCAGGGGTGCAGGGTGCTTTGGTCAATCACCACGGCGGCAGCAAGGAGGTATTGTTTGCCACTATCGTGGCCCGGCGCGCCGACGAGTTGTCCCGGCTCAGGCTGGAGGCACTGGCGCAGATGCAGGCGCAGATGCAGGCCAGTGGCGCACTGACGCTGCGCCAGACCCTGAGCTGTTTTATCACGCCCTTCATCGACAAGACCCTGAATGGCGGCGCGCCTTGGTCTGCCTATGGGCGCTTGATTGCCCATGTGTCGTCAGATCCGCGCTGGCGTCACATCTCAGAAGCTTGCTTTGACCCCACGGTGGCTGTGTTTCTCGATGAGATATCCAAGGTGCTGCCACAGGCCAGCCGCGAGACGCTCAGCACTCATTTTGTCTTTACCGTCTCGTCGATGCTGTCGCTGTGCACCTCGCGCTGGCGGATTGAGGCCCTGTCAGCTGGCTCTGCCGAGAGCGATCTGCTTGAGACGCTGCTTGATTTCTGCGAAGCCGGGTTCACATCTGCAGGCCAGCACGCGCAGGGATAACATCGGCGCAGCCCGAGGGTGTTATCGCGCTGAGACGCGTTGGGGGGCTGCGACCAGGTCAGGCCATGCGCCAGCAGACGGCGCTGCACCAGGCCGGGGTAGTCCGACACGATGGCATCAACGCCAAGCCCGATCATCCGGTCAATATCTGCCACCTCGTTCACCGTCCAGACCGCCACCCGCAGATCCAGCGCGCGGGCCCGTGCCAGATCCTGCGCCGTGACATCGAGATAATGAGGGCACCACAGCGCACCGCCTGCCTCTGCCACCAGATCGGGCACACTCACCCCAGGGGCCGTCAGATCAGGGCAGGCCCTGTTGGCACTGTCTTCGCCGATATCCGCCGCATTGCGCGGCAGCTGCGTCAGAAAGGAGGTGGGCATCTCAGGCGCAATCAGGGCGCATTCCGCCAGCAGATTCCAGTCAAAACTATGCATCAATGTGCGCTCAGACAGGCCCCGCGCACGTACCTCGGCCACAACGGCGCGGGCGATGGCACTGCGGGCTGTGGCGTCTTGCATCTTTTCCGGGTCTGATTTGATTTCCAGCATCAAATGCACGTCTTCAAATCCCGGCGCGGCCACCAGCTGACAGAGATCGCGCAACTGCGGAATGCGCGCGCCATACAAAAACGCCTGATCCGGAAACCGCTGGCCATAGGCGCTATTGCCGTCCAGCCCGCCCACATCCAACTGCGCCAGATCAGCCCAGTCGAGATCCGAAACCTTAGCCTCCTCGCGCAGCCAATGCCCATTTTGATCGCGTACAATAGAGCGCGTCAGGCTATGGTTATGGGTGATCACCGGCACGTTGTCGCGGGTCATGGCCACATCGAACTCAAGCAGGCGCACGCCACAGGCCAGCGTGAAGGCAAAGCCCTCCATGGTGTTTCCCGGCATGATGCCGCGCGCGCCCCGGTGGCCAACGACCCGTATCAGGCCATCGCCACCGGAAAACGCCTCTAGCTGAGGGTATTGCATTAGCCCGCCAGCCGTTTTTGTGTCTCGGTGTCAAACAGATGCAGGTTCTCAAAGGCCGCTGAGAACCGGTGCTGCGCCCCGCTGAATGTGGTCACATGCCCCGCCACAGAGGCCACCATGGCGTGATCTGTGCCCGAAAGAGTGCCGTGCAGCAATGTATTGGCGCCAAGTTGTTCACCAATATCGACGTCAATTGTGATCGGCCCCGGCGCATCCGGCACCAGATGCTCCGGGCGCAGGCCAAGCAGCGCCTCACCCTGATGCGCCAGTGCGCCTTCCAGTTTTATGCCGGCGGGCAAAACCCACGCCGTCCGCCTCGACTATGGCGGGGATGAAATTCATCGCCGGGCTGCCAAGGAACCCTGCCACAAAGACCGAGGCCGGCCGGTCATAGAGCTCTATCGGGGTGCCGAATTGTTCGACATAGCCGCCGTTCAGAACCATCAGACGATCGCCCAGGGTCATCGCCTCAACCTGGTCATGGGTCACATAGATCGAGGTCACGCCGAGGCGCTGCTGTAATTTACGGATTTCCAGCCGCATCTGCACCCGCAGCTTGGCATCGAGGTTTGACAGCGGCTCATCAAACAAAAAGACCTGCGGGTCGCGCACAATGGCCCGCCCCATGGCGACACGCTGTCGCTGCCCACCTGACAATTGCCGCGGCTTGCGGTCAAGGTATTGACCGATCTCCAAAATTTCGGCTGCCTCTTCGACGCGCTTGTTGATCTCTGCCTTTGAGAGTTTGCGGATCTTCAGCCCGTAAGCCATGTTCTCGCGCACGCTCATATGCGGATAAAGCGCGTAGTTCTGGAACACCATGGCGATATCGCGCGCCGAGGGTTCCAGCTCGTTCACCCGGCGGTCTCCAATGCGGATCTCGCCAGAGGTGACGGTTTCCAGCCCGGCAACCATGCGCAACAGCGTTGATTTCCCGCAGCCAGACGGGCCGACAATAACAATGAACTCTCCATCATTAATGTCGCCCTCAACATGGTGCAGCACTTCTGTCGAGCCGTAGGATTTGGTCAGATCGGTAAGTTTAATTTCGGCCATTGAGGGCGTCCTATTTATCGGTTTCCGTCAAGCCCTGCACAAAGAGCTTTTGCATCGAGATGACGACAAAGATCGGCGGGATCCTCGCCAGCAGCGCCGTCGTCATGATGATATTCCATTGCGGGCTTTGCTCGGCCGCCTCAAGCATCTGCTTGATCGACATGACGATGGTGGTCATCGAGGTGTCGGTGGTGATCAGCAGCGGCCAAAAGGACTGGGTCCAGCCAAAGATGAACAGGATCACAAACAGCGCCGCGATATTGGTCCGCGACAGCGGCAGCAGGATGTCAAAGAAGAACCGCATCGGCCCCGCCCCATCAATCCGCGCGCTCTCCAGCATCTCATCCGGCACCGTCAGAAACACCTGGCGGAACATGAAGGTCGCGGTGGCCGATGCAATCAGCGGGATCGACAAACCCCAATAGCTGTTGAGCATGCCAAGGTTGGCAACAACTTCAAATGTCGGCAGAATCCGCACCTCAACCGGCAGCATCAGGGTGATAAAGATCATCCAGAAGCACGTCATGCGAAAGGGGAAGCGGAAATAGACGATGGCAAAGGCAGAGAGCAGTGAGATCGCGATCTTGCCGAAGGAAATCATCATCGCCATGGCCAGACTGTTGAGCAGCATCAGCCAGACCGGCGCGCCTTGCGAGCCACTAAGACCGGCGCCAAACAGCGTCTGTGTCAGGTTATCCAACAGATGGGTGCCGGGCCACAATGGCAGCGGCACCTGGTTCATCCGCAGCTCATCATGGGTGGCGGCGACAAAGGTGATCCAGATCGGCAGCGCAATCGCGATGACACCCAGGATCAGTACAAAATGCGTCAGGATTGACGTCAGGGGGCGATCTTCAACCATCAGTATTCCACCTTTCTTTCAACATAGCGGAATTGGACCACGGTCATGGCAACCACCAGCACCATCAGGATCACCGACTGCGCCGCAGAGCCTCCCAGATCAAGCCCGACAAAGCCGTCGTTGAACACCTTGTAGACCAGGATCGTGGTCGCGCTGCCCGGCCCGCCCTGCGTCACCGCATGGATGATGCCGAAGGTCTCGAAAAAGGCGTAGACCATGTTGATCACCAGCAGGAAAAACGTCGTCGGTGAAATCAGCGGCAAGATAATCGTGACAAACCGGCGTCCGGGCCCCGCGCCATCAATCGCGGCGGCCTCGATCACGCTGTTGGGGATCGACTGCATCGCAGCGAGGTAGAACAAAAAGTTATAGGCAACCTGTTTCCAGGCCGCGGCCATAATAACCAGCGCCATTGCCTGATTGCCGTTCAGGTAGTGGTTCCAGTCAACCCCGACAAATTCAAGAAAATAGGGGAAGATCCCCAGCGTCGGGTTGAACATGAACACCCAGAGCGCCCCCGCAAGCACAGGCGCCACCGCATAGGGCCAGATCAGCAGGGTGCGATAAAACATTGCGCCCTTGACGACACGCTGCGCAAACCCGGCAAGGATCAGGGCAGTCCCCATCGACAGCGCTGCAACCAGCACGGAAAACACTGCCGTGCGCAGGAAGGCATCAAGATAATGCTGGTCCTGCCACAGGACTTCAAAGTTTTCGAACCAGACAAATTCAGAGCCAAGCCCAAAGGCGTCTTCGATCAACAGCGACTGATACATCGCCTGACTGGCAGGCCAGATAAAAAACACCAGCGTGATCGCCAGCTGTGGCGCAACCAGCATGTATGGCAAGGGTGAAGAAGGAAAGTGGACGCGTTTCAGCATGTGGTGCCCCATTAGTGCCGCGTGTAAAGAGTGCCGCGTGTAAAACGAAACCATGCCGCCCAGACCTGAGCGGCATGATCCAATTTATGTAACTGCTTTATTTTGCAGCGCGTTCGAACTTGCGCAGCAAGGTGTTGCCACGCTCGGCCGCCGCGTTCAGCGCATCGGTGGCGTTTTTGTCACCGGCCCAGACAGCTTCCAGCTCTTCGTTGATCACGTCACGCACCTGAACAAAGTTACCAAAGCGCAGACCGCGGCTGTTGGGGGTTGGTTTGTTCAGGCTCAGCTGCTGAATGGCGGTGTCGGTACCCGGATTGCTCTCGTAGAAACCCTGCGCCTTGGACAGCTCATAGGCCGCCGTGGTGATTGGCACATAGCCGGTTTCCTGGTGCCACCAGGCCTGCACCTCAGGCGAGGACAGATAGGTCAGGAACTGCGCGGTCCCTTTGTATTCAGCGTCGTCATGACCACCCAGAACCCAGAGTGTCGCGCCGCCAATGATCGAGTTCTGCGGTGCATCCGCAACCGTGGTGTCGAGGGGCAGCATGGTCTGACCAAATTCAACCTCTGACTGCGTTTTGATCGAGCCATAATAGGCAGAGGAGTTCATCCACATGCCGCATTCGCCGCTGGTGAACATGGGCAGGCTGTCGCCGCGACGGCCGCCGTATTTGAACAGGTTGCCTTCGGTCATGGCAGCGATGCCATCAAGACGGGCCGCGACCGCTTCGTTGTTAAAGCTGAACTCGGTGTAAAAGCCGGCGAAACCGTTTTCTTTGGTACCCATTTCCATGTTGTGCCAGGCCGAGAAGTTCTCAACCATGACCCAGGACTGCCAGCCAAAGGAGACGCCGCAATCCATGCCGTTGTCGACCAGCTTTTGCGCTGTCACTTTGACATCATCCCAGGTTTTGGAAACCGATGCACCCGCCGCGTCAAGCGCGGTTTTATTGTACCACATGACAGGTGTGGAGCTGTTGAAGGGCATCTACAGCAGCTCACCCTCTGGGGTCTCGTAATAGGACACAACTGCGGGCAGGAAGGCGTCGCCGTCAAAGGCCTCACCGGTGTCTTTCATCAGCTGCTCAACAGGATAGATCGCGCCTTTGGCGGCCATCATGGTGGCGGTGCCAACTTCAAAAACCTGCACGATTTGCGGATGCTCTTTGGCGCGGAACGCCGCAATCGCAGCTGTCATGGTTTCGGTGTAGTTGCCCTTGTAGACAGGAACCACCTTATAGTCGCTTTGGGTCGCGTTGAAATCTTCGGCGATTTTGTTGACGCGCTCACCATTGGCGCCGCCCATCGCATGCCACCACTGAACCTCGGTTTCAGCATAGGCTGCGGTCATTGTTGTCGCCAAAATGGCCGACGTGCAAAGAAGCGATTTGATAGACATTGTGTTCTCCCCGTTCATTTGATGCGCAAAGAATGAGCAAGCCTGCACATAATGCAAGCGAAAGTTTTTTGACAATCCACATAACACAATGTTATATAATTTGATAAGAATTGAGACAGATAGGTTCTAAGCCCTTGAAATTTAGACTGAGACAGCTCGAAGCCTTTCAGGCGGTTGCGCAGACAGGATCGGTGACACGCGCCGCGAAATCTTTGGGGATTTCACAACCGGCCACCAGTCGCCTTTTGTCCGACTTTTCAAACTCGGTTGCGATCGAGCTGTTTCGGCGTAAGGACGGAATGCTGATTCCCACCAGCGAGGCCCGCTATCTTTTGTCCGAGGTTGGCCGCGTGTTCGACAGCCTGCGTCATCTGGAAGAGCTGAACCGGGATCTGAAGGACCGCACCGCAGGGCATTTGCGGATTGCCTGCCTTCCGGGCTTTGCCAGCTCGCATTTGCCGCAAATGCTGGCGCAGTTTCTGCAGCAGCGTCCCGGGGTGAACCTAACCCTTGAGCCAGACCGCCCGGAACGTATCCTGGAGTGGATCATCGGCGAGCAATACGACTGCGGCATCACAGACGGGTTTTCCGGCCACCCCGCTGTCGAGCACATTGATATTGCGATAAAAACCGTGTGCATCTTCCCAACCGGCCACCGCCTGTCCCGCCTGGACTGCATCTCGCCGCTGGATCTTGTGGAAGAACGCATTATCCACACCCGCAAGGGCAGTCCCTTTTTCACCAGCCTGTCGCAGGCCTTTGCCGACTACGGCGTCCTGATGAACTCCTGGGTGGAGGTGCGTCAGTTTTCGACCGCCTGCATCATGGTGGCACAGGGTCAGGGGGTCTCGGTTGTCAGCGCTCTGGATGCGGATCAGTTCAACTCCAAAGGCCTCGAGATGCGCCCGTTTGAGCCTGAGATCTTTCACTGGCTCTCTATCCTCAGGCCGGCCTCTGGCAGCAGATCACTGTTGTCGCTGGATTTTGTCGACACGTTTTTGGAAAGCCTGCAGCCCTACACCGTGGACGTGAAACCCTAGTCAATCGGCCATTGATCTTGCCCTGCCAAGACCCTGCCTGACCTTGCCCGCGTCACCAGTCCTCATTCGCGATCAGGGCCTCCAGGCGGCGGGTGTCCTGTTGGCTCCACTCGTCGCGCGCGGTCACTGTCGCCCAGGCCTCGGCATAGTCGCGCACCGCGTAGTTGTGCCCGTGCCCGGCTGGCACATTGGCCGCCGACAGCATGTCCACCGCCACCTGGAAAAAGGTGACCAGCGGCACCCAGGTAAAGGTCTCGGCAACATCGCCTCCTCGCGGGTCGCTCATCCAGTCCGGCTGATGTGACCACATGTTTTCTTCAAAAAACACAATCGGATCCGAGGGGTTCGCCAGAAAAACCGTGCGGATCGGGCTCCAGCCCTGCCTCTGATCTGCGCCTGTCATACCCGGACCAAATACCCGGAAAAGGGCGCCGTTTTCAAATCGCGGCTGCCAGGCGGGCGAGCCTGCGTTCCGGTTGCTTTGCACCCGCTTCCACAAAGGATTGCGAAAGGTCGGGCCTGCCCAAAGCGCGCCATGAAACGGATCACTCACATAGGCATAAAGCGGCAGCGAGGTCTCGGATCCCAGCGAGCCCAGGCTCAACCCAAAGAGATAGAGTTTTGGGCGGGCCTCGACAGGCAGGGATTTCCAATAATTGTAGATCACATCAAAAACGAGGGTGGCAGACTCCTGCGCCAGTCCCGGTTGCAAAATCAGCGACTGCGGGCTGGGCAAATAGGAATACTGCACCCCCACCGTGGCGATATCGCCATCGTGCATATATTCCAGAGGCGCAATCGCGCCGTTTTGCAGCCAGCCGGTGCCCGTAGGGGTGGCAATAACCAGCAAGCGCCGGGAGAAGGCTCCAACCTGTTGCAATTCCCGCACCGCCAGACGGGCCTGATCGCGGGCGGTATCCGCCGAGCGCAAGCCCACATAGACCCGGATTGGCTCCTGCGCCGGGGCGCCTGAAAAGGCTTCGATATCGCGGGCCCGCGGGCCCTGGTGGACAAACAGTTTGCCCGCCTTTCCCAGACGTTCCCAGTCGATCAAAGAGGCGGCACTGCCCGACCGCGTTGGCTCTTGCGGCGGGGCGGCACCGGGCGGGTCGGTTATGTCGATCGCCGCCTGTGCAGAGTCGAGGGCGCTGATGGCGCCTTTGATCAGGGTGTCATTCGCCGCCGTTGTCAGTATGGCCAGAAACAACACCGCCCCCACCAGTGAGGCGACCCGGCGGCGCACATAATACAGCGGTAGCCGCGCCGCCCATTTCAGCGCTGCAAACAAGGCGCTGGCCGCCAGTATCAGCGACAGGGCCGTGGCTGCTCCAATTGCCGTAATCTGCGCATAATAGCTTTCTTCCACTTCAGGCATTTGCATCAGCCGTCGCGTGACATTTTGCCATTGGGCAGCGTTCCAGAACGCATAGCCTGCCAGCAGCACACTGGAACATATCAGCGCAAGGGCCATCACCCGGCGCCAGCGGCTCGTCAGCAAGGGCAGCTCAAGATAGCGCCAGATCCTGATCATCAGCACGCCAAGCCCATAGCCCAGCGCAAAAACCAGCCCTGACAACACGCCCTGAAACGCCCAGGGCCGCGGAATCAGCGAGGGCCAGAATGTTGCGATGCAAAGCAGCGCGCCGATATATAGCCCCGCCAGAGAAGGCTGCCACCAGGATGATGTCTCAGCGCTGTCACTCATGTCGTCTTACCGCCTGCCAGGTCCTGACCTCTTTGCCTTGCGACACGAAAATGCGGCTGCAAAAGCACCTAAGTCTTGTCAACTGTCTAGCACGCCTACCTGAGTATCCCTGTTGGTCAAGGCGTTTATGGCCGCGGGTGCCGCCTTGCGACGGCGTGGCGGTGATGTCATGGCAGCGTGGTGGCGGTGGTTTGTGCCGGGACGGCACATCGCAAAGCCACTCTGCAAGCCAGCCTGATTGCGTTTAAGGTCCTGACAGAACCTCATTTGGTCTTGCCATAGGGTGCTTGGAACGAAGCCTGCCCCGTCCAGACCTGGCAAGACGCCCACTCTTCACGGCCCCTGCGTAGCGGCCTCCCTTAGCAAATATAAAGGCAAGTCATGAATCTCGAACAGGCAATGCAAGAACGCCGCTCTATCCGCGGCTTTACCAAAGACCCCGTTTCGCAGGAGCTGCTGCAAGACATCATTGCACTGGCCAACCGCGCGCCATCGTCGATGAACACCCAGCCCTGGCATCTGCATGTCCTGACCGGTGAGCCGCTTGAACGCGTGCGCCAGGGCAATACGGACCGCATGCTGGATGGCACGCCTCCCAGCCGGGATATCGAGGAATACGCCGCCTATGAGGGAGAGCACCGCGCCCGTCAGATCGAAATCGCCGTTCAGCTGTTTGAGGCCATGGGCATCGAGCGCCACGACAAGGAGCGCCGGCAGGACTGGGTCATGCGCGGCTTTCGCCAGTTCGACGCGCCCGTCTCGATTGTTGTCTGCTTTGACCGCGCCCTTCTGGACAATACAATCGCCCATTTTGACACCGGCGCGATGACCTATGGTCTGGTACTGGCCGCCTGGGCCAAAGGCCTCGGGGCGGTGATCAATGGTCAGGGCATCATGCAAAGCCCCGTGGTGCGCGAGGTGGCAAATATCCCGGAGGATCAGATCATTCTGACCTGTGTAGCACTTGGCTGGCCCGATGACGCGTTTGTCGCGAATTCGGTTGTCTCGCGGCGACGCCCGATTGAAAACACCACGCGGTTTTTGGGGTTTAACGACTAGCGCCGCGCGTAAATATGCCTCGGGCGGGAGGGTCCATTGCGGCCTCCCCGCTTGGTCACCCCTCAGGCCCGCGACCTACAGATAAGGATACAGTTACAGATACAGCGGCAGGCCGACCTGCAAGCCTGTGAGAGTGCCCAGCGCAAAGGCAAACTGCGCTCCGATCATCAGCATCCCGCCCTAAAGGAAAACAACCTGACACTCAGCATGTGGCGACTGCGGCACAGACTGCGCCCAAAATTGCGCCCCGTGTTGAGACCCGTGTTGAGCAGGAACAGATCCGCTTGCGCGCCACACTCGGCAAGACAGTGGCCGCCGTTAAAACCAATGACCGACAACCAATGAGCAGCAGCCACGAGCCTCTGACAAAGACACGGCGCAGCACCGCGCGCCCCCTTGATCTGGCAGTGCAGGAGCGCTGAAATCTGCCCGACCACGCAAAACTCCGCCAAAGCCGTTCTTCAGCGCGGTCTAAGATCCCGTGACTGGCCGGTATTAACCAAGTGTTAAATAAGTCTTGCAATAAACTTTAAGTATATTAGAAATACACTCAACACACTGAAATATTGGGGTATTTTTAAAATGACCATTGTGACTATAGCAGATTCAAGCGGCAATCATGGCTTCTACGACCTCTTTGTTCACGAAGACGCAACAGACCCCACAGTAACCCAGATAAATTCCTCTCGCATTGAAATGGTTGGGGACAACGGCCACGTTTGGGCCATCACCGGGGACTTCAGCAGCAGTTCAGCCTACAGCTGGACGGTTACAGGCATATCCCTGGCGCAATATGGCACAGCCGTGGCCTCTGTATCTGGTCTGGATATGGGCCTGCTGGCATACGGAAATGCGTCACTCATTACTTTAAACAACGAAGTATTTGAGGGAAATACCCGCGTCACCTCTGCAAGTTCAGCACCAGAGTTCTGGATGACGGGCACCGGCAACGACGTCATCGAGCTCGGCGAGGGCGACGACACTGTGTATGGCGGCTCGGGCAGAGATACCTTTGTCCTGCGGGCCCATTCTTCTCAGGTTACCCTGGCTGAAACCTCATCAGGGATCGAGGTTACCAGCCGCTTTGGCACCGACACCCTGAACTCGGTCGAATTCCTGCGGCTGAACGACCAGGTGATCGATCTGCGCCAAGGCATCCCCGGAGAGCCTGACCCAGAGCCTACGCCCGACCCGGAGCCAACCCCTGACCCGGAACCTACGCCCGATCCAGAGCCTACCCCCGATCCGGAGGATCCCATGGTCGAGCAGGGACCAGGTGCCTCTGACAACATGACCGGCAGCCGGGGAGATGACCGGATCGACTCTGGCGGCGGCAGCGACGAAATCAGCCTGTTGACCGGAAATGATACTGCGGATGGCGGCACCGGCAATGACCTGATCTATGGCGGCAATGGCAATGACGTTCTGCGCGGCAACCAGGGCAGCGACACCCTCGCGGGGGGAGATGACAATGACCGTCTGATTGGCAATAAAAATGCCGACTACCTGCATGGTGGCAGCGGCAATGACCGGCTGATTGGTGGTGGCGGCCATGACACCCTGCGCGGCGGTGAGGGCGATGACGTCCTCACGAGCGGCAGCCAGGCCGATGTGTTTGCCTTCCGCTCTGGTGATGGCCATGACACGCTGACCGACTTTAATGTCAACCGGGATCTGATTCAGATTGAAACTGGCGCCAACCGCTACGAAGACTTGCGTTTCACCGAAACTGGCACCGGAACACGGGTCACATTTGACGACGTGACGCTGGATTTCGATGATGTCAGTCTCGCTGCATTGTCCAACTCGGACCTGTTCCTCTTCGGCTAATTCTGCAGCCTGATGTAAACAGCAAAGCCCCGGTAAATCACCGGGGCTTTGTCGCGTCTTGGGCTTGCCGACCTCGCTACCCCCGGATGATATTCTCCCCATTAATACAGCGTGATAACCGGAAGGTATCAGCAGTCGGCTCCCTCCCAAAGATATAGCCACGCATTGACCAAGGTCAGAAAAGCCGGTGAGTGGCCGATGCAAAGTCACGCGCGGGCCCTGAGCGGATTTCATCCAGCTAGCCTGTCTGCTGCGGTGCCGGCCTGCTGCGGTGCCTGTCTACTGCGATGACTGACGAGCCAAGCAGGGCAAAAGCCAGGCTGAAACCGGGGCGCAGATACAGTTGGCCATACTGCGCAGGGGGCTCAGAGCTCTGTTGCTTTAGGCCTTAACCATGTTTATCGGCAGCATTGACTTATCTTATTGTTTTTGTCAGGTAAGAAAAAACTAACCCTCATAGACGTCTCACCAATTCTCATTATGCCCTCCGCACCCCTGCCATCCCTGCGCGTCCCGCGGGCGTTCCTCCCCCGTATGGAGGCGCAGACCCGTCATTTACGCACGCTCAAACCTTTGAGGTTCCGGCCCCTTTCGGGCGCGGTTGCCGATGTCTGGCATGTCGCAGGCGATCAAGGCGGCGGCGGGTTTTATACCGCGCCTGATCCGCGTCTCGTCATTTTCCTGGATGTCACGCCGCCCTTGATGGCGCTGAAAACTGCGGCAGGGGCCGTCGGCGGGCCTGGCACCCGCGCGTTTTTCGTCCCCGCAGGTGTGCCGCTTTGGAGCAGGCTGGGCAAAGCGCAGACCCTCAGCCATATCGATTTTCATTTTGATGCCGCCGCCCTGCAGGCGCGGCTCATGGCGGTTGGTGTGCAGGGCCTCCCCCACAAAGCGATGTTTGCCCCCGACGACAGCGCCTTGCTGACCCTGGCCCGCCTTGCCGCCGGCGAGGTCGAGGCCCCCCAACGGGGCGCACTTGTGTTGGAAGGTTTGTTGCAGGCGCTGCTGGGGGCGGTCATTGGGCCACCGCTGAACGCCCCGGCGCACACCTCCGGCGGCCTGCCGCCACAGCACATGGCCGCGCTTGAGCGTCACATGACACAAACCATAGCCCGATCCGTCGGCGTGGCCGAACTTGCCAAGGTGGTGGGGCTGTCTGAGAGCTGGTTCAGCCGCGTCTTCAAACAATCGGCCGGGCTTTCGCCGCAACGCTGGATCGCAGAGTGTCGCGTTGCCGCCGCAAAGGCCATGATGGCAGACCCGCAGCGTCCTCTGGCTGATATCGCGGTGGCCACGGGATTTTCCGATCAGGCCCATCTGTCGCGGGTGTTTCGCCGCTCCGTTGGCGTGCCACCCTCGCAATGGCGGCGCGACACACAAGAGTTACCTTTGCGGCGGATTGGCACAAATGACGGCGGAACCGTTCAAGACGGCGTTTAATAGTTGATTTAAACACTCAGGAAAATGACCAGCGAGAGTCACTGACATGAAATTCACATTTTCCCTCCTGCTCGGCACAAGTGCGCTGGCCCTTATGGCCGGCGTTGTACAGGCGCAAAGCATCATCGAGCTTGATGAGATCATCATCCAGTCCGAAGAAGACCCCACCGGCCCGGTTGTCGGCTACGCGGCAGGCACCACGGCCTCGACAAAAAGCGGACGCTCTTTGTTGGAAACGCCCGCATCGGTCACCGTGGTGACCACGGATCAGATTGAGGACACGGCGGCCAACAATCTGTCAGAGGCGCTTGGGTATTCTGCGGGCGTTGTGACCGAGGCCTATGGCGCCGACCCGCGGTTTGACTCGATCTCGGTCCGGGGCGCGGACCTGGAGAACCAGATCTATCTGAACGGGCTGCATTTCAGCCGCTCAACCAGGCCGGACTACGGAGCACCCTCGCTGGATCTCTATGGCATGGAGCGGGTAGAGCTTTTGCGCGGCCCGAACTCGGTGCTTTATGGCGCGGGCTCACCGGCTGGCCTTGTGAACCTGATCCAGAAACGCGCGCAGTTCGATGGCGATACAAACGAGGCCGGGCTGCACGTTGACAGCAACGGGTCCTACTATGCATTTGGCGATGCCAACCGCGTGGCGAGCGACCAGTTTGCCTATCGCTTTGTTGGCAAGGCCGGCAACCGGGTGCTGGGCATCAGCGAATATGACAATCCCGGTGGCTATCTGGGTCTTGCCACGAAATACCGTCCGACAAGCGCCACAACCTTTGAATTCCTGGGCTCCTACCAGAATGACGACCCGGATTCGCCTTCTGGCGTGCCAAATGCACTGGTTGGCGTGCATTCGAACGAAGATCTGCGCGACTTTTATTTCGGCAACGAAGCGCTGGAATACGGGGATCGCAAGACCTTCAATCTGGGGGCTCAGATCACCCATGAGTTCGCCAATGGCTGGCGACTTGTGAGCAACACGGGGCTCACCAAATTCGACTGGACCTATTCCAACCTGTCTGTCGGCGCTGTGAGTGGCAACGATGTGGCCCGTACGCAATTGTTGCAGGACGAGGATGTCCTCTCCTACGCCACCGACCTGCGGCTTGAAGGCGATGTCTACACCGGCAATGTACGGCACAACCTGACCCTTGGGATTGATGCCAGCCGGTTTGAGGAAACCGCGTCGAGCATCTTTTACTACGGTCAGGCTGCCCTTGATTACGCCAATCCGGATTATACCCCGATCACAGCGGTTCAGGACGGCACCAGCTGGTCTGCCGATAAAAACGTGACGGTGAAACAGATTGGCATCTATCTTGGCGATGAGCTGGAATTTGGCAACTGGCGCGCGGGCCTGGCCCTGCGTCACGACCAGAACAAGGCTGAAGGCCAGTCCGAGACGCTGTACACCATTCCCGGTGTCGGCAGCTATCCCGGCACAACCAATCTGACACGCGACGACAGTGCCACCACAGGCCAGGCAAGCCTTGGCTATGTCTGGGACAACGGGGTGTCCGCCTATCTGTCCTATGGCACCTCATTCCAAAGCTTTGCCGAGCCTGGCGATGACGGTGCACCGCTTGATCCGACCACAGGTGAGCAGTGGGAACTGGGGCCAAAATACCTGCCTGCAACGATCGACGCCTATGTCACCGCCTCGCTCTATCAGCTCGACGAAGAGAACCGCGCCGTCTATGTCCAGAATGGCGCAGGCGTGACGGTCTATGATCAGGTTGGCAAATCCCGCATCCGTGGGCTAGAGCTGGAAGGGCGCGCCAATCTGGCCGATGGCTGGAGCTTCACCGGCGGCTACTCCTATTCAGACAGCGAAATCATCGGTGGCGACAATAATGGCAATGAGCTGGGCCTGACGCCAAAAAACACGTTTAAGCTCTGGGCCTCGAAAGAAGTCCAAAGCGGGCCACTTGCGGGTCTGACTGTGGGGGCCGGCGCGCGCTACATCGGCGAGCGCTACGCCTTCAATGCCAACGCCAACAGTCTTGACTCCGTCACCCTGTTTGATGCCGCCGTCTCGTATGATTTTGGCAACGGCACCGAACTTCAGCTCAATGTGACCAACCTGACCGATGAGGCCTATGTGTCATCGGTGGGCTATTTCTCCACCTATTTTGGCGACGGTCGCACGGTCTCGGCCACGCTCACCAAAAAGTGGTAAAACAGCCGCTGATGACCCTGACGCGTCGTGCGTTTGTTGCCACAGGAGCTTCGGCTCTTGTGGCAACACCTGTTTGGGCAACCAGCCAGCCGCGCCTCGCGGCAATCGATTGGGCGATGGCGGAAACGGCTGCCGCCCTGCAGTTGCCTTTGGTGGCCCTGGCGGAAAAGCGGCAGTTCATCCGGGCCTCTGCCGTCACCCTGCCACCGGACTGCGCCGACCTCGGACTGCGCGGTGCCCCCAATCTCGAAGCGCTGAGCCTCGTGGCCCCTGATCTGATCCTGTCCTCGAATTACTACAGCTTCATTGAGCCGCAGTTGCAGCGGATCGCGCCAGTTTACACGCGCCCGCTGTTTGTCCCCAACGACCCCGCCCTGCCCAAGGTCCTGTCGGCGCTGGAATCTCTGGCCGTGCATCTGGGTCTTGGCCGCCATGGCCAACAGATCCGCGCCCAGTACGAGGCGGCATTCGATCACCTGGCACAACGGGCCGCGGCCTTTGCGGGCAGGCCCTGCATTCTCATGACGGTCGGAGACGCCCGCCACGTGCAAATCTACGGCACCGACAGCGTCTATGGCGGGGCATTGACCCGCATTGGCCTGTCAAATGCCTGGAGCGGCGACACTGAATTTGGCTTCAACGCGCCTGTGCCATTGGCCAAACTTCTCGCCTTTCCCGAGGCGCGGCTGGTTATTGCCGGGCCGCTGCCTGTCTCTGCACGCCGGGCCATCGCGCAAAGCGCCCTCTGGTCCGCGCTGCACCCGGTGCGCGCCGGACGTGTGATACAGCTGAACGACAACCACCCCTTTGGTGGCGCGCCCTCGGCGCTGCGTTTTGCCGATAACCTTGTGACCGCTTTGGAAACCGCATGAGCCGCCTGCTGTCTGTTGCCGCCCCCGGCTCGGCTGCCCTTATCTTGGTTGCCCTCGTCTCCGCTGGCCTCGTCTCCACTGGCCTGTGGAGTGTTGCGGCCCTGAACGCGCTGCCTTTTTCCCAATGGGTCCTGCCCCTGGCCGATCCGGATGGCCTTGTGCCTGAACAGATTTTCTTTGCCTTTGGCCTGATGCCGCGCGCGGTGCTGGCGCTGCTCATTGGCGCTTTGCTGGGCCTGTCCGGGGCCCTGATGCAGGTGGTCCTGCGCAATCCGCTGGCTGATCCGACCACGCTTGGTGTCGCCTCCGGAGCCCAGCTTTCGCTGGTTTTCGCCACCCTGATCTGGCCCGAGGCGCTGGCGCTTGGGCGCGGCCCCGTGGCGCTGATTGGCGGCGCCCTGGCGGTCGGGCTCGTCATGGCCCTTGCGGCCCGGCGTGGCTTTGCCCCCGTCACCGTGACAATCGCCGGGATGCTGGTGGGGATGCTCGCCTCTGCCATCTCAACCGCCCTCACCCTGGGACAAGGGCACTACCTGTTGTCGCTGGTTATCTGGAATGGCGGCGCGCTGACACAAGACAGCTGGCACGGGGTGTGTCGGCTCATCGGGGTTCTGATCCTTGGCGGCATGGGGGCCGCACTTTTGGTGCGTCCGCTGGTGGTTCTCAGCCTTGGCGGCGCCACGGCCAAAGCCCTGGGCGCGCGGGTTGGCCTGATACGTCTCGCTGCGCTGACGCTTGCAGTGTTTCTCTCCGGCATGGTCTCCGCCGAGGTTGGCCTCGTCGGTTTTGTCGGCCTGGCCGCACCGGCGCTGGTGCGGCGTCTTGGGGCGCGCTCTGTCGCACAGGTGCTGCTGGCGTCACCGCTAGCGGGGGCGGTGCTGTTGTCTGTCGTTGACAGCGGGCTCATAGCGCTTGTGGCCTTTGGCGGGCCTGCCTTGCCAACCGGCGCCTTGACGGGATTGATCGGCGGGCCGCTCCTGATCGCGTTGCTGCCCAAACTGCGCCATATCGTGCCGCCCGAAACCGAACGCAATGAGACCCTGCCGCCGCGTGCCAAACACCCGTGGAGACGGGGTGGTCTGCTGGCCTGTGCGACGCTCATCCTGACGGTGCTGAGCCTGTTTGGCGGTCGCGGCCCCGATGGCTGGGGGATGATCTCCGGCGCCATCGCCGCCACCTTCCGGCCCCTGCGCGCCACGGCCATTTTGGCGGCTGCCTCTGCCGGAGCGCTATTGGCGCTGTCGGGTGCGGTGTTGCAACGACTCACCGCCAATCCCATGGCCGCCCCCGAGGTTCTTGGCGTCACTGGCGGCGGGCACTGGGATATGCCGCAACCCTGTTTCTGACCCCTGCCCCGTCGCCCTTTGCCCTCGCCTTAGGCTCCTCCACGGGGGCTGCGGTGACGCTGATTATTCTGTCTGCCTATGCCATGCGCGCCGATATGGCCCCGGCGCGGCTCTTGCTGGCGGGTCTGGCGGTTGGGGCTTTTGCCACGGCGCTGCTGGCCGCTATCATGGCCTCTGGTGATCCGCGCGCCTGGACGCTTTTGGGCTGGCTTGCAGGCAGTGCGGCACGCGCCACTGTCGCCGGTGCACTGGCCCTGGCCATCCTGGCCGCGGTCGGGCTGGGGGCTGCACTTTTGCTCGCTCGGTGGTTCGAGATCCTGCCCCTCGGCGCGGATGTCGCCCGGGGTGTGGGGATGCAGCTTGGGCGGGTGCGGCTGGGCCTTGTGCTTGCGGCGGGACTGGCAACCGGCGCTGCAAGCGTTTTGGTAGGCCCGGTGAGCTTTATTGGCCTGATGGCCCCCCATATTGCGCGCAGCCTTGGCCTGTTGCGCCCCGCTCCCTTTCTCGCCGCGAGCTGGTGTCTGGGCGCCCTTTTGATGAGCCTGGCGGCCTTTGGCGCCCGCACTGCCAGCTACCCCTATGATCTGCCACTTGGGCTTTTTGCCACGCTGATCGGCGCGCCCTGGCTGTTCATGGCCCTTCTTGGACGGAGACACGCATGACTCTTTTTTCGCTCAACAATGTCTGCTTCGACGTGCCCAACAGACGGCTGGTGGATCGCCTGACCCTGTCAGTTGAGACCGGGATCACGGCGCTTGTCGGGCGCAACGGGTCCGGGAAATCGACGCTGCTGAAAATGCTCGCCGCGCAAACCCGGCCAAGCAGTGGCGCCATCCAGTATGCCGACAAAGACCTGCGGGACTGGAAGGCAAAGGATTTTGCCCGCGACCTTGCCTTTCTGCCGCAGGTGACGCCAGCAACCGAGGGGCTTTTGCTCAGTGAACTTGTGGCGCTGGGGCGCTATCCGTGGCGCGGTGCCCTGGGGCGTCTCGGACCTGAGGACCAGTCCCTGATTGACGCAGCGATTGCGCGATGCGGCCTCACGGATAAGCGCGACCAACTGGTGGATACCATGTCAGGCGGAGAAAAGCAGCGCGGCTGGATCGCCATGATGCTGGCGCAGAGCGCGCGCACTCTGCTGCTGGACGAGCCGATTTCTGCGCTGGATGTGGCCCACCAAATCGAGGTGCTGGGCCTGTTGCGTGAGACGGTGCACACAGGCGCACTCTCGGCCGTTGTCGTCCTGCATGACGTCAATATGGCCGTGAGGTTCTGCGATCATGTCATCGCGCTCGACGCAGGCCGCGTTGTGCTTGAGGGCGGCGTGAAAGAGCTGCTCAGCCCCGAGGCGCTTCAGCGTATCTATGGCGTGCCCATGCAGGTTATCAATGCCCAGCCCAGCCCCGTTGTTCACCCGCTTTGATCCCAAAGCCAGTCATCTGCAAGACAGTCATCTGCAAGCCAGTCATCCGAAAGCCAGCCCTATGCTTCGCCAGTTTTTTGAATACTACCGCCCTCATACACGCCTGTTCTGGGTCGATTTCGGCTCTGCCGTTCTCTCCGGCCTTCTCGAACTTGCCTTCCCCCTCGCCATCACCGCGTTTATTGACCCCCTTTTGCCGCTGGGGGACTGGGGGCTGACCGTTCTGGCGGCGACCGGATTGTTGCTGGTCTATGCCTTCAACACGCTGCTCATGGGGATTGTGATTTACTGGGGCCATCGGCTGGGAATTGAGATCGAAACGGAAATGCGGCGCCGCGCCTTTGCGCATCTCACCCGCCTGTCGTGGCGCTGGTATGACCGCGCGCCCGCACCGGCAAACTGGTGGCCCGTGTGACCCGCGATCTCGAAGAAATAGGCGAGGTCGCCCATCACGGCCCAGAAGACCTTTTCATCGCGGTGATGACCTTTGTCGGGGCCTTTTTGCTGATGATGAACCTGCATGTCACCCTTGCCCTGATCACGGCTGTGATTGTGCCGCTGATGGTCTGGGTTGTCGCCGTATACGGCGCGCGCATGACCCGCTCCTGGCGCGATATCTACGCCCGCGTCGGGGCGTTTAACGTCCGGCTGGAAGAGGCAATCAGCGGCATCCGCGTGGTGCAGGCCTTTGGCAATGAGCGCCACGAAGAAGAGTTGTTTGCCCGCGACAATGCCGCATATCGCGACACCAAACTATCGGCCTATGCGATCATGGCAAAAGCCAGCGCCATACAATATATGGGGCTGCGTTTCGTGCAGGTCGTGGTGATGGTCGCAGGCGCGGGGTTTGTGCTGCAGGGCACCTTGACCACGGGAGGCTTTGTCGGCTTTTTGCTGCTGGTGAGCGTGTTTTTCCGCCCACTGGAAAAAATCGCTGCCGTGATCGAGACCTATCCGCGTGGCATCGCAGGCTTTCAGCGCTACGTTGAGCTGCTGGCAACCGAATGCGATGTGAGCGACCGCCCGAACGCAGGCCCGGCGCCGGCTTTCAGGGGCGAGGTGCGGTTCGAGAATGTGTCCTTTGCCTATGACAGCCCTTTACCCGTTCTGCAGGGTGTCACGATCACAATAAAGGCCGGAGAAACCGTGGCCTTTGTCGGCCCCTCCGGCGCTGGCAAGACGACGCTTTTGGCGTTGTTGCCAAGGTTTTATGACCCAACTTGCGGCAGAATAACCATCGACGGGATCGACATCGCAGACATGACCCTGAACAGTCTGCGCGCGCAGATTGGACTGGTGTCGCAGGACGTGTTCCTGTTCGGATCCACCCTGCGTGACAATATCCTGTACGGCAAGCTAGGCGCCAGCGAGGCCGAACTGCATGCCGCGGTCGAGAACGCACAGTTGAGCGCGCTTGTCGCGCGTCTCCCCGATGGCCTCGACACAGTCGTAGGCGAGCGCGGTGTGATGTTGTCCGGTGGTCAGAAACAACGCGTCGCCATTGCCCGCGCCTTTCTCAAAAATCCGCCGATCCTGGTTCTCGACGAGGCGACCTCGGCCCTGGACCGAGAGACGGAGCGTGAGATCCAACAGGCCTTGGAGCAGCTTTCAAAGGGGCGCACGACGCTGGTCATCGCGCATCGCCTGGAAACCGTGAGACATGCCGATCAGATCATTGTTATGCAGGCAGGGCAAAGGGTTGAGGCTGGCACACATGACGACTTGCGCGCCCAAAACGGGCTTTATGCCCGCCTGTCATGAGACAAACGAGGCAGGCGATAGGTCAGCCTCCCCGCCTCATATCAAGAATGTATGGTGAACGTGGAGAGTGGCTTTGCGAGCCTGTCTGCTGCTCCACACAGAGGCAGCCCGCCGCAAGCGTCGTCAACTGGCTATGACAGGTGCTGAATCCAGAGCCTGAACGAAAGGGAGCCCCTCGGCTCCCTTTCCCAGTTGGCGACGTTATATCGGCTAGAAAAGGAAATCACTCTCGGTCAGCGTAGCACCGCTCACGGTGATAGTCAGATCGGACGAGTCGATACCCTCAATCGTGACAACATTGCCGTCGCTTATGACGAGGTCGGAGAAATCAACATCGAGTTTGCGCAGGTTGATCACATCGATCCCCTGTTCAAAATCAACGATTCTATCCTTGCCACTGGTCGCGGTGAAAATGAACACATCCTCAGCCCCATCCCCGCCCGAGCGGTGCTTGTTGCCACCATAAAGCAGGTCATTCCCAGCGCCGCCAAAAATTGTGTCAGCGCCCTTGCCGCCATCAACGGTATCTGAGCCGGCGCCGTTGTAGATCTTATCGTTGCCGGTATTGCCGCGCAGAATATCACGGCCCTGGCCGCCATAGAGAATGTCATTGCCGACATCGCCCCAGAGATAGTCGTCACCCTTGCTGGCATAAATCGTGTCGCTGCCGACCCGCCATACAGATAGTCGTTGCCGCCACCGCCGTAAATCACGTCGTCCCCGGCATCACCAAAGACCACGTCATTGCCCTGATCCTCGGCGCCCGCAAAAATCTTGTCATCGCCGGCGCCGCCCAGGATGCGGTCGTTGCCATCACCACCGATGATCACGTCGTTGCCCGTTGCCGAAGAGAAAGTCTCTGTTGCCGGTCCCGGCCAGGTAATCATCGGTGTCGCCGCCAGAGACGGTATTGTGATCGTCATTGGCGATTGTGCCCGTGGCGCTGGCAGCAGAGGCGGCAATGAAACCCTCGCCGCTAACGCCGGTGAGGTCTACAACAATGGTTTCGCTCATTTCCTTGATGGCATCTGGCGTAAGCGAAATTTGGATCTCTGCAGTCTCTTGGCCTGCGGCAAAGCTGACGGTGCCACTCGGAGCGGTATAGTCGGTGCCAGCTGTCGCCGTACCGCTGAGGGTATAGGTGACATCCTCTGCTTCCGACGTGGCTGTGCGGCTGACGGTAAAGGCAAGAACCCCACCGGCCCCCACAGCCGTCCCTTCCGACACCGAACCGGCGGAGGCGATCGAATAGCGCGACATGGTATTGATCAGGATACTGGCGGTGTTCGAGCCGAAGTTCGCGCTCGAGATGTCCAGGTCGCCATCACCGTCGAAGTCGCCCAGCGTCAGACCACCGGGAGAGACGCCGACCGCGAAAGGCGAATCACTCGCCGCGGTAAAGCCACCCGCGCCATCGTTGAAAAACACACTCAGAGAGCTGGAGCCGGAATTGCTGACCACCATATCGAGGTCGCCATCGCCGTCGAGGTCGCCCAGCTTTACATCATAGGGATTATTTGCGGTCGCAACCGTCGTGCGCGCGGCAAAGGTGCCGTTGCCGTTGTTGAGCAGGATCGAGGCAGTATTTGCGCTGAAATCTGTGACCACAAGGTCGGCATGCCCGTCGCCGTTTACGTCACCAGTCGTCAGGCCCCGAGGGCCAGAACCAGTGGTGACAAGCGTCGCCGCGTTAAAGGTCCCGTCGCCGTTTCCAATCAGTATGCCGAGGTTGTTGTCACTGTTGTTGGTGACTGCAAGATCAGCGTTACCGTCGCCGTCGAAATCCGCAATGACCATCTGGACCGGTCGGACTCCTCCGCTCGCAACCGTGGTGGCCGCTGCAAAGGTGCCGTTGCCGTTGTTCAACGCGACAGACAGGTTGTCTGAACCGTAATTGACGGAAACAATGTCCAGATCCCCGTCGCCATCAATATCAGCAGTGGCCAGACCGCGAGGCGTGCTCCCCACTGCGACGGACGACACGCTGAAAGCGGCGCTGCCGTTATTGAGCGCAACCGTGACATCGTTGCCGGAATAGTTGGAGGCGAGAAAATCGATATCGCCGTCGCCGTCGAGATCCCCAACCACGACCTGACGCGGGCCATTGGTGGCCGGCACAGTAGCGGTCGGCGCGAAGCCTCCACTCCCATCGCCCAGCAGCACAGAAACGTTGTCGCTAATATAGTTGGTGGCCAGAAGATCCAGGTCACCGTCACCGTCCAGATCAGCAGTGGCATTGGAAACTGGACTGATGCCAATACCAAACGAGGTTGTGTTAAACTGAGCCATTGCGGCGATCTCCGTTCAATACCTGAGCTAATTTCGCGCGATGTCTGATATCATCCTGATTTCGCAAAAAAAGAAAATTCAAAACACTTGAAATGCAAATAGCACACATGATTAAAATATCGCAAGTCACATCAATCAAAGATGAAACCCCGTAGTTCGCGAGGCGTTTCGACAGCCCCCCTTGCGCATCTCGAGGCTGCGGGCGCAGGGAACCAACCGTAGCCCGCGATAAGCCTGCAGCGCACAGGTCTTGTATCATCAGATGAACGCCAAGGCGTCGCACCGCCGGGCTTAAGGGTGCTCGATCGTGATCTCACGCTGGATATCGTCGGATTTGAAGCCGATCGCTTCGGCAGATCGTACCCCTGGCAAGACCGCAACGTCATAGAGCTCGTCAATCGTATGCGAGAACCGCAACCATTCAACAACGCTGCCGCTGTCGATGTCGACGATCAGTAGCCCACAGCGCGCCGATGCGTCCCTTTCGGAGAGGCGCTCATCAAGTGCCAGCCCAGAGAACGCGCCACCATTACGGGGACGCGACAGGCCAATGACAGCATGCCGCCCGATGAAAGCGAGCCCGCGGGCATAGCCAGGACAGAAACAGACCGGCGTAAACCTGCCATCCATTGGATCGATATAGCCGAATTGACCGGCCCCCGAATTCAAGAGCCACAGCTTCCCATCGTACAGGCGTGGGGAATGCGGCATCGACAGACCACTGGCTGCGATCTCATTGCTGGCTACGTCAATCACAACACCGCCATCGTGCCGACGGTCGCGCCAGCCGTCAAAGACATCCGAGCGGCTCACGGCGGTGACATAGGCGGGTCGGGTTCCCTCCATTGCCAGCCCGTTGAGATGGCAGCGGTCCTCTGCAACCAGAGCACTAATGAAGTTCGGCCGCCATATGGGTCGAAAGCTTGCCGTGTCACTGATCGTAGCGAGACAGTTGAACAGCGTGTTGACGAAAACCGGACGCCGGACGCCCTCGATTTCACCAAGGCCGATGTCGTGCACATCCGTGCGCCCGACCACCCGCCCCTCTACGGGAACAAACTTGCTATCTGCGCCCACCGGCGTGGTCGCACCATTGCGCAGCACGTTCTCGAACCGCCAGAGCATGTAGAGGCCACTAACCCAGAGCGAGCTTCCATCCGTCCACAGGCCCTGGCACTGTTCGATCATGCGCTCATGGGCACGCACGCCTCCATCGGTTTTGCGGCCAATGAAAAACAAACGGCCCGCCTGATAAGTCGTGAGGCCAGCGATACGTCAGCCGCCTCAAGCCAATCAGAAAAGCCCGAAGACAGTAGCATCAAGGGGCCTTTGTCGCCTTTCTGGTTATTTGCGATATCACTCACGGCTTCAACCTTGCTTGCAAATGCCCGCAGCCGGGAGCCGGTTCATTATTGGCGACCGGGAGGGCCAAAGGCGCGTCATAAAAGTAGGTATGATCGCAATTTAATGCGGCGCGCGGGCTGGCAGGTAACGACATCCAGGAAATCCAAACGGTAAAGTCTTCGCAGAAGTAAATACGCCCCTAGGCGCAAATACTTGCGACAGCGAGCAAGAAACAGGAACTCATAGCGCTACCCTATTCCAGAGGCCCTTTCTAGACATAATTCAGCCGACCCGTCGCACTCCGGATCACCCAGTGCATCAAACCCTCACCTCTGAGCACGACAAAAACAACGACGCGATAGCGTTAGATTTCTGCAGGTTTGCTTCGAGCCAAAACTGCAAATGCTGCGCCGCGGCCAGTGTGGCGCAAAGGACGGGTTCACAAGCCTGTCGATGGTTCACAAATATTCGAAGGGTGCGAGACAAAAACGCCTGGCAAAGGAGGCTCAGAGTCTTAGGGAACGGATCATCAACGTGGGAAACTTGAGTGAGAAACTCGAAAACCGACCTGTTTTTGACTGGTGTGTTAAAGTCACGTAAGGGGCTGATTTGGTGGCGGGCCGAGTGGGATAAAAGTGAGAACTACTATCACATTGAAATAAAAGGACCATTTTCCTGGCATAACGCAAGATCTCCAAAACTCAGCACTCAGCGGATTGAAGCAGAGAGATTGATCAATGAATTTGGGATCGAGGCCGTCGCTTCAAATCGCCAAGACTTTGTCACGGTAGTTCAGGGGGTAACCTCGGTCACCCGAAGACAAGCATGGAATGCGGTGGACCGAGCCATTAGAAAGGCTTCGGTCTGAACACTGGCCTCCTATCGGAAGTGTTGCAGCACTTGGCTCAGTATGGCTTTTGACAGGAACTCAAGCTGTTCACAGCACAGCTACACAGCAAATTTCAGAGCAGAAGATGCGGACCTGGATTTCAGCGGCCCGCCTGTCGAAGTAACGCGCCACAAGGCGCTGGCCCAGTTTTTTTCAAACAATGCATCTTCGTTTCGATACGGCTCCGGCGGTGGTATCCGCTCCACTTTCTCCAAATAGCACGTCCCAGATATCGCGAGGCATTGATCGCTTCGTTTCTGGCGGTGGCCCCGGTGCTCGTGGGTTTCCACGGTTGGGCATTCTTGCGAGGTGGGATGACGGCATGAGCGCCGCAGGTGGCAATCGCGTCGCGGCATTTGCGGGTTTCCATGGCCTTCCAGAAGGCGGTGATGACGTCGAGGACATCTGAATTCTTGAGATTTTCACCGGTCGCCGTTGCCATTTTTTTGATTAGTGCCGTGAACCGATTAGGCCGGTTTCCAGCAGGTACCAGATTCATTGCGACCTTTGCGCGGGGATTTTTTTCTCGCGTAAAACACCGTGATGGCTGAGCAGCGATGCGTGTCCAAATGCTCTCATCATCGAGGTCGATCATGCTTGAGTGCTGATCGGAAACTGCACGATAATCACGGATCATCTTGAGAACGTATCTCGCAAAGGCCTCGGCATAAGGTCTCAATTTTCCAGGCATCGCTTTCTCGACGGCTGCAATCACGCGGTCGAAACCCACGTAATTTACGCCAAGGCGACCAAAGCCTTCGAGGCCGAGCCGGCCGCGCCCCAAGGTAGTCAGTTCGGCAACGATCAGGGCCTTCAGGCGAAGGCTTTCGTTTGTGCCAGTTTCAAGCTCTGCTAAAACGCCTGGCCGGTAGAGACGTAGCCCGTCTCTTCGAAGCTCATTGCGCACAGCGGTGACAAGATTGTCGATGTCGATTTCCCCGTTGGCGTCAACGGCGCGCAGGATAGCGCTGCGCAGCGCTTGCTGCCTTGAGGTTCGCTCAAAAAAAGGCGCGAAAAACGCAGCATCCTGTCGGTTGTCAGAAAAAACCAATAGGTTTCGACCACTCATAGGTGGGTTGTCACCGTGGTCACGCTTAGGCATCGCTTCGAGAATCGACTGTGCGGCAACGGCGGCAAGAGCCTCGTCACCTGGCCTGACAGTAGTGATAGGCTCGGGATAGCGAGAGGAGCGGTGATTACAGGCCGCGCACCTGTGCATGTAGAGTGCACCATCATCAGGATCTTCCCTGAGCTCGACGCTCTCAAGAGCAACACCACCGCTGGCCTCTTCCTCCATCCAGCTCCCGGTATTCGGGTCGAAGTAGATGACCTGTCCCGTACTGTCGTCAGTGTCTTCCTCATCTTCCTCAATGGCAATGCCGCCAGGAACAAGACGTAAAAGTTTCCGTTGCCCGCCGCCGGGCGTTGCCGTCAAGCCAACCGGTCCGCCCCAAGCCTCCACGTATGGTTCGCGCAACATCGCCTCTTCCTGGTGCGCATGGAGCGCTCGGGTCCAGACGTTCGCATCGTTTTCTCCAAAGGCGATCCAACGCGGGTCGAGGATACTGGCTTGGTGAAGCTGCTCAAGACTTCGACCCTTTTCAAAGTCGGGAAGGGTTTCAACGAACGGCCCTTTTACGAATTGAAGTGATCCGATCTTTTCTCGCAATTGTTCAGCGAGCCGCGGCGCTCGCACCTCGTTGATCGGTGATGATGTAGCAACGAAACGTGCAAGTGTCTGGTTCAAGCTCTCGCGATAAGAATTGGGATCAAGAATGGTCATTTAGTGGAAACCTCGACGGTCATGGCGTTCGCCCAAAGGGCTCGAAAATAGACGAAGAAGTGAATGCCAGCGCGGATCATCATGGTCATTGCGGGCCCCAAGTCCTCTTGGGCAAGCCCTGTTCGTGACGAGAGATCGGCCATGAAATCACCGGCGCGGCGGTGTGTGGCAGCCCGGGCGAAGCGTTCGACTTGAACTGCAACTTTGGCCGGAAACACATCACCTCCACCTTCCGTATCAAAGGGCGCGCAGTTCGTCTATTTTCTCGGAATGCGCGGAACAGATGATGCGTGCAGCGTTTCCTATAGGCCCGTCATCTCGGAGGTCCTTCATATCCCGTTCCTGCATCCTGAACCGCAAGGCCCGGAAGGCGTGCTGAAGAGCTTCCCCGTCGAGCGATTTAGGGAGGTCGTGTTCTGAATTCACGCGAGAAAGCCAAGCCGCAAGAGGATCTTGAACGCGGAGATCGGGTCGCGGTTCTGGCGCGGGAATGACGTGCATTTGATCGAGAGAAGAAAGCCCAGTTCCCTCTAAGAACCCCGTCAAAGCCGGTAGTGGCGCCTCAAAAACCCAAGGTGCTACGCCGACAATGTCATGCCGCGCCGTGCCGCCATCGCCCCTCACCACGTTAAGCGCCGGCTTGACCGACCCGATTGTCCTGTTCGAACCAATAGTGTCGAAGGCAGATCGGTAGCTTGGATATAGAGTGCGGCTCAACTGTCCACCAAGACCCTCAGCCTCTGGCTCAGCGAGGAAGTTGGCGAGCTTTGCGAGATCAGCCCTACTCGGGTTCGCGATAACTCCAGAGAGGCCAATCGCAACCGGAGCGAAGGAGGCATCCCGAATGATTGAGGCAACTCCCTGTTCATCGAGGCTTGAAAACAGAAGGCGTGCAGGACGTGTTAGCTTTGCGGCCTGGATCTCGACACTGGTCATTTGGTCCACCGAATTTTGTTCGACGCTGATCCCAGGGATCACCGGTTTCGAGGCAGGCATGTGCCCCAATTGGTAGTCACCCTCCACCAGCTCTCCACTGACCGGCTGGAGTGCAACGCGAAGGCCTTCGACATCCTCGTTGGGGCGGATAGAGAAGGTGATGAGGTTTTCTTTTTCTTTGACCTTTAGGGCGCCGGTGTCATTTACGCGCCTGAGGCGCGTCAGACTTTCGACATGTCCATCGGCGCGCCTTATCGCAATGCGATCGTCTCCGGTATCCAGTTCAAGCTTTTCAGCACCGATCTCAAAAGTCTGCCGCTGAATGAACGGACGCTTTATGAGTGCTACAAGCACGATGAGATCGGCATCGCGATCAAAGCACCGCAAGAGAAGTGTGTCGTGGCGGTTGTCGTATCCGAACTGCAGGGTGTCTCCTTTGGGAACGTAGACGCGGTGACCGCGATCAACGCGTTGTTGCCAAAGCTTTTCGCTTCGCGCGACGAGATCGAATTCGAGAGACCTGTCGGTTTGTTTCAAGCCAAGAATGGGCGTCTCAATGTCGGAATGCTCATTGACCGAAAGGCGGCCATAGGAATCAACATGAAGTCCGGCGCTTCGTGCCTGGTCGTAGTTACTGGGAACTGGCGCAAAGGTCAGGTCGCCTGACTGAGGTGGAACTCCGGGCCAGACCCAGCACTGAGCCTTTAGATCAGCACGCGCATTTGGATCACCTGCTGCTCCCGGCACAAGAACCTCAAAGGCCGCCCGTCCTGGGTCGATTTCGGCTTGAAACCCGAACGCCGTGAAAGCAACTGCTGCCTGATTGTTCTCGTCAACATTGATACTCACAAAGCGCGCAACACCTTCAATCGTTGCGCGGACAATTCGTGTCGGCCCGCCAACATCCGGATCCAGACACATCAGGATATTAAGGTCATTCGCGTAGAGGGCAGTGCTCCCGTTTCTTCCGAGTACTGATCCGTCGAACCAGATAGACGTATCAACCGGCCGGGAAATCTTGAGATCGGCTCGACCTTCGAAGCACAGCGTTTCGCCACACTCAATCCAGGCTGAAAAAATTTCTGGGTCAGCTGTAGAGATCGCTGATCCAAATGAAGGGCTTTGGAAATACACCTTACTTAGAGCGACAAGACGAGAGGCTGGCACCTCCACGAGCTGGTCTTTGGGCGCAATACGCTGGAGGAGCGCTCCGCTGTCTGCGTCGAAGAGAAGAACTTCCAGTGCGGTCGGCGCAAAAGGTACATCAACCGACATAGAACCAGAGGTCCATTCAACGGTCTCCGGCCAGGGCGGGTTGATCGTGATCCGCTTGCCGCTCGCAATTTGTGTCGGGAAAGCCCCGCACGCAATGACCTGCCGCTTTGCGGAAATCTCTGCTGCAAGGCCGAGCCGGTCTCTTTGCCAGATCAGAGATGGAGGTCCTACGAAATCAGATTTCTTCCGCCCCATCAGGCTCGCCTGATCATCGTATGCCTTGAACAGGGTTCGTTCACCCTTGCCCTGTCCAGGTTCTCCTCGTCGCCAGGCATCAAAGCGACGCGCATAATGCGCAGATTCATCGAAGACGATGGTTTCATATAGACGCTTCTGGCTTGGGCAATACTCAACAACAGCAATACGCTGCCAGTTACGTGAAGCAACTGTATCTTCGATGGCAGGTGGGCCCTTGTAAGTAGCCGTGCGAAGAAAGGCGCGCGCAAGTCGGTCATGCTGAGGCTCAGGCACACCCAGAGGGGAGAAAAAAACCTGAGTCGGATGGTTACCGCTGGGCACCGGAATCCCGATATGTCTTGCAGCTTTTCGGAAACGGGACTTCAAGAGGTCTTTATCACCAGCACAGATCGGCTTTCCGAAAAAATCTTCAAGATGCGGATAAACCTCGCGACTGGCCGCTTCATAGTTTTTCGAAAGCGGATAGAGGACAGCCCAGACACCGAGAGTTGGAAATCTATGGAGCAACATCGTTATCGGGTACTGTCGTGCGACCCGTCGGGCGGAGTCGAAGATGTCATTTGAAACGACCAAGTCGGCGATGAAGGGAGACGCTCCGTCTGCAATCCAAGCGGAATCCAGGTTCCTCTCAATCTGATTTAGATCGTCAATCACCAATGAGCTCGGTCCACTTTGAAGAATGCGGGGGTGTTTCTAACACTTCGGCAAATCCTGTAATTTTTCTTTGAGCTAAGTCATATTCTAACGGAAAAAACGTCACCAAACCTCCTTGCGACAAGGTACAGGTTGTGCGGTTCTACCGATCGCTTGATGAACGAAAGAAAGGGCTGCGGCTCGGTCATCGACAGTGGGTTGGAAACAGCCCCGGACCAGAAGGCCTTCCAGATCTGGTCGATTTCAATGCGGATTGTGCTTGTGAGCATGGAGTCACTTTTTTTCTTTCTTATTGCCAACCAACCTATTGGCAGGTGAAGTCATCCGCAATCAGCGATCGATCAGTCCCAAAAAAATCGCCCGGGACGAAACCCAGGCAAGTCATCAATGGTCTACTTATCGTTCTCGACTCCCTGCACCCGGACCTTCCACCGCGCTACCTTCCCATTGCTTCGCTACCCCTTAAAAGGCCACCTCATGGCGGGGCGGGAAACCCAGTCTCACGCCAATGACCAAGCCTCTTGCCAGAAGTGTTGATGATAGCGCTCGAGCGCAGGAGCGATCAGAAACACTTCAATGACCAGTCTTGCCATTCCGATCCCACGTGAACAGCGCAGATCCCAACGCGAAGGGCAGATATCAATACGTACCCGCTGAAAAGTTCGCCACATAGGACAAATTGCCTTCGACTGTCCCGCGCCGACAATTGGCCCTCGGCGCAGGGGCTGGAAAGCAGACATCGAGAACCTCATGACGTGGTCGCCCCGAAAGCTGGGCACGGCGCGCGTCAAGAAGAGATTTGGGTAAGATGGCCGCTCCGGGCTGAATCCCTGGTTTAGCCGGTCCCAGACCGCGCCTGGCGCTCCTTGAAGCGCATCCAGCGAAAAGCAGTCAGCCGGTCCTGCACCAGACTGTGGCGGTAGACCAGTTGTTCATAGTAGACCATCGCAACGTGCAGGAGCTTCAGCTCCCGATGCATGATGTCGTATGATTCCGAAGAGCGGGTGAATTCCTGATCCCCGAATCCGGGACGCAGGTCGTTCATGGCGTCCCTGATCAGCAAGCGAAGCTCTTCGAGGGACTGAAATTCCTTGATGCACAGGATCTCGCCTTCGGAGAGGCGTTCCATCAGTTGATGGAAATTTTTGGCCATTTCCGGCGGGACGGAAATATCGGCGTTTTCGCAGGCACTGCCGAGCTGACGCCCGACACGTAGGCAGTCGAATGCCAGCTCTTCCAATGTTTGCTCGAACATATTTGCTCCTTTCGCAATGGGTCAGGCAGGATGCCTGCCCTCAAGAAGCCAGCCGAAATCTCGGCTGGCCTGTGCCTGCGTCAGGCGGCAATTAGATAGTCAGCCAGCGGCTGACCGGGATCGAGGTCGAGTCGATACAAAATGTCGGTGAGCGCCTCAGTCATCAGACAGATGTCCTCAATGAAGGGATCGCACATGTCGATTTCGGCGAAATACGCAGCTTCGATCCGATCCGGATTATTCACGTGGTAGAGCGAAAGCAGTTTGTGGACATCAACGACGCCCACTTGCAGCCGGCGTGTGATCGTTGCCGAACTGAGAACGTCATCCAACAGCGTTTGAACGCGCTTCAGTGCGAACGGACCAGCCAGCAGCAAAGCAGCGTTTTGAAGAGGCTCGTAATGAAACCTGGCGAACTCTTGGAGCTCGGCGAGGGGACGAGGGATGAATGAGCACATGGTTACCTCCTGTGCTAATGGCTCGCCAACCATTGGCGGCCTCAAGAGCGCCTTTCTCTCCTTTCCGGCGCTTTTTGGATGTGGTCGGGATCGAAACCTTCATGGGGTTCACCGAGAAACCCCTGAAGGTTCGAACGCATCACATCAGATTTTTTTCGGTTTCTTGCCGCTATGAACGTCAGGGGGTTCTTCTGCGTCATCACGGGGCACGAGATGGATCACATCACCCGACACGACAACACTATGCAGAAATGTCTTGATATACTGCTTCCGGAACGCAACAGGTCCTTCCCGAAGCGCATTTCTGAGGAAATGGCCGAATTCAGCCACCTGCGTCGGGGACATTTGCATGCGCACATCCCTGTCGCGGGTCAGTGCATCGAGCTTGGCACGAACAATATCTCGTTCCGAGCATGCCGTCTGATATTGAACCCGAAACAATTCGTCATCCAGATCGAACACACCTTTTTCGATCGCCTGGTAAAGGCGGACAACAGCCTGCTCCTTGTCCTTCATCACGCGGTTAAGCTCGGCAGTCCGGGACCTTTCGTCGATGTTGCGGGCGTCCATGCGCTGGGAAAGCGCCTCCAGAACTTGTTTGCTGCGCTTCATATCATCGAGGGCACTCACCAATGCGTCTGTCACGATGCCATCCAGCACTTCCATCGGTACGTTCTGCCCATCGCAGACAGATTTGCCTTTCCGCTTGTGGTTGCTGCAGGTGCAGTACCGGTACTGGTTGCTTTTCCCCGTCGACAGGATCATCCCGCCGCCGCAATGTCCGCAGCGGGCGGTTCCAGTGAGCAGGATCGGGCTGCTAACTTCCCTGGGAGGGGTCTTGATTGGATGATGCTTACGCAACCGCGCCTGAACCTTGTCGAAGATGGCAGCTTCGATAATGGCGGGAACCTCCACGATGATTTGCTCATCCTTCGGCTTCTTTTTCCCGAAGACATTCTCACCGATATAAATGGTATCCGTCAGGACCCGATGAAGCTGACCAGTGGTTCCAGTATTTTCCCCGACGAGGGCGGCCAGCAGCATTCAGCCATTGCGCGACCTTCTTGACCCCCAAAGGACCGGATTATCCGTCACCGTCGAGATACAGCGTGTAGATCAGAAGAACATCCTCGGCTTCATTGGCATCCACCGCCAACTTTTTCTTAGTCTTTTTGCCCCGCTTGCCAGCTTCGTCTACACAATACCCGAAGGGGGGAATGCCTCCGTTCCAAAAGCCTTGCTCCGCATTGAACCTCATGGTTCGTGTGACATGTTTGGCGATTTCATTCGAATTGTATTCGTCGAATGCACTTATCACCTGACGAAGCAGATCACCGGTCGGCGTATCATCTATGGGCTGCGTAATGCTGATGATCTGAACACCGCATTTCTCGAGCTTGCGCCGGAGCATTTCGAGTGCAAATGCATCCCGAGCCAGACGACTGAAGGAATGGACGATCAGCATGTTTATCGACTCGGTACCGCTTTCGATCAGGTCGACAATTTCATCGATTGAACGACCGTCCATTTCACGACCGGTGTGCGCATCCTTGTATTCGTGAACAACGTTGATCCCCCATGTTTCGCAGAATCTGTTTATGCTTTGTAGCTGCTCTGCGATCGAAAGTTCGTGCTCTGCCTGACGATTGGTTGAGACCCGCCCATAGGCGATTGCGTTGGATTCGGTTTCAGAAAGGGCATTGCCAAAGGGGTAGCTCAATTTCGGCCGCCTTTCCCAAAAGATGGCGCCCGACCGTTTGCTTTGTCACGGTTTTGCCTTTGTGGCTTATTACCCTTCTTCTTCGCATCCACCAGATTATACAGTACCTGGTGATAGAAAGTTTCGAGGGCCCGGATTTCGTCATCCGCCACAAAACGGACTGACTTCAGTTCGTTCATGACGAAAAATCGGGACGTATCGCTGAACCGCCCCTTCTGATGGGTGTTTTTCACCGAAGGCATTCACTTCGGCACATGGGTAGTAGGGTCGCAAGACATCGTGTCTCATCTCCATACCGGGGCGATCCCGCCAATGCGGTTCGCAGGTGTCGGTGGAAACCTGAAAGACGACAGGTTCCGTGCAGGCCGAATGCCTACTCAAGAGATGGACACGGGGAATCTGCCCTGTGTACTGGATAGATGAACTCAGGTTACGCAAGTTTCAACCCTCCTAACAGGCTGTTTATTTTACTTTATTTTCTTTGGAATTGAGAATTTCAGCCAACGCGCACGCGTGTTGTCGGATTTGGTCCGGGCGCATTTCTCTGGTGCTTTCAATTCGAATTGCACCAAGAAATCGTACCCGTCGGCCAAAGACGTCAGAGGAACAAACGTGAACATTTGCTTGCACCTCGAATCACCAAAGGGCTATTGTGTGCCCTTATCTTGCTTACATTTTTCGTTCAAGCTGCGATTCCAAATGGAGGATCTGCCGTGCAAAACCAATTTGTCGCGCCGCCAGGCAGCCGCGCTGTCATTTACTTGAGAGTCTCGACAGGCAAGCAAGCCAAAAAAGACATTTCCCTTCCGGATCAACGTAAACAGCTTCGAGATCACTGCAAGCACCATGCCTATATAGTAGCTGGCGAGTACAAGGACGCTAAAAGCGGCCGTGATGACAAGCGTCCCGGCTTTCAGGCGATGCTTGATGACATTAAACGAGGAGGTCTTGGGTGCGACCTCATCATCGTTCACTCATACAGTCGCTTTTACCGAGATGAAGTCTATTCCGAACTTCATATCCGCTCCCTCGCCAAGATGGGTATTCGGGTGATCAGCCTGACCCAGAAGACAGACGATAGCCCTGAAGGTCAGCTGACCCGCCGAATACTTGGGTTGTTCGACGAGTACAGCTCCAATGAGACGTCCAAGCATGTAACTCGCAGTCAGGCATACAACGCTCAAGAAGGTTATTGGAACGGTGGGGTTACGCCGTACGGATACAAAATCATCGAGGTAGAAAGGAAGGGCAAACCTAATAGGAAGAAACTCGCCATTGACGAGGCAGAGGCTGCCGATGTGAGATTGATGTTTAATCTTGCCCTATTTGGTGACGGTCAATCGGGACCATTGGGTGTCGTGGATCTTGTGAGCTGGCTGAACGAACGCGGCTACCGAACCCGAAGAAACAACAAATGGTGCACCGCTGTCGTTCACAGGATTCTTTCAAAAACTACTGTTGCTGGTGAACACGTCTTTAACAGCAAACAAGATGGTGGCATCAAAATTCCGATTCCAGTTCCACCGATCATCGAAAGATCCCGGTTTGACCTGCTTCGGCGAAACATGGAGGCCAAGGACCCTCGCCGCATGCCGCCACGCGTTTCAACAGGTGAAGTTCTCCTAACCGGCCTTGTCACTTGTCCAAAGTGCGGCGGTGGAATGACTACAAGTACAGGGAAAAACGGTCGATATAGATACTATGCGTGCTCCAAGAGGATGCGTGAAGGCCCGACATCCTGCGAGGGACATCGCGTACCGATGGGAGCGTTGGACGAATTGGTAACAGACAGATTGTTGTCAGACTTGTTTTCCATGACCAAAATCAATGATCTCTTGCAGCCCATGCGACACCGTCAAACACGATGCAAGGAGGACATTGCCAAGCGTCTTGCGGATCGGGAGGCCGCAGTTCTGGAAGCAAAACGTAGCCTCGACAACTTGTATTCCATGGTAACTACGGAATTGGTTGACCCATCGGACGAAGATTTCCGGGCACGGTTCCAGCAAGCCAAAGAGTTATTTGAGAGAGCGCAAAAAGAGCGCGACCAAGTAGCTACCGAAGTCGCCCCAGAAGCGCGCGCTACACTCGCAAGAGTCTCCAACTTTGTTTCTACCATGCAAGTTGCACTTTCCAAACAGTCGGTTGCTGCCAAACGGGGTTACTTGCGATCGTTCGTTGACGAAATCAAAGTTGGCAACAAATCCATCCAAATTCGCGGGCGGCGGTCACGGGTTGAACGCGCCATTGCATCGGATGAGGTCACCCCCTCAGGGGTACCCACTTTTGTTCGTGAGTGGCGGGGAGACAGGGATTCGAACCCTGGGAACGCTCGCACGTTCAACGGTTTTCAAGACCGCCGCATTCGACCACTCTGCCACCTCCCCGATCTGATGGCGGTTTAAGACGCTGAAACGCGACACGCAAGAGGAAATTTTGCAAGCGCCCCTGCCCGCACCATATGCGGGTCCACATGCGCCCAGTGCAGTGCCCGGTGCAGTGCCCGGTGCGGTGGCCAGTGATGCGCCCAGTGCGGCGGCCCAGATCAAGTCGGCAACACGCGGGATCATGCCAATCAAACATCTTTCGCAAATGCCGCTCCAGCATAGGGTTTTCATGCGACTCGCTGCAGGCTATCATCCGGCAAATCATAGTGATGACCGGGAAATCCGGCGCAGCCGTTTTGGCACAAATGAGCACAGGCAAGGAAACAGCCATGACACGACCTATGCCGAAAAGGAAACCAAGGGCGGGCTTCGCCTTTGCTGCGGTCTCGCTGTTGGCGCTTGCCGCCTGTGAAGACGGCGCGGGCCTGTCCTTCCTGAAACCAAAAGCAACAGAAGCCGAGGTGACAGGGTCGAGCAGTACGCAACTGGTTGAACGGGATGTCGAGGCCCCTGACGTGTTTCAGGTCACCGAGGCCGGGCTCTGGGATGGTCGCCCCTCACTGGGCGGCGTCTGGGTGGCGCATCCGGATGCTAAAGAGCCAGAGCGTGTGATCATTCGCAAACAATACCAACGGCAAATTTGTCATTGGGGCGCTGTTCCGTCGTGAACGCGAAATCCCCGGCCCCCGCCTGCAGAGCTCATCTGACGCCGCCGCCGCACTCGGGATGTTGGCCGGAGCCCCGGTTGAGCTGAACGTGACGGCCCTGCGGCGCGAAGCCGAAGAGCTGCCTGAGGCAGCCCTACCCGACGCAACGCCGCAAGATACCCCCCTGGATGAGGCTGCCACTGCCGCCCTTGACACAGGGTCGATAGAAGCTTCGTCTCTGGACCCAATTGCTGGCGCTGCGGCCGCAATTGATGCCGCGCCAACCGCGTCGGCAAAGGCCTCGGCAAAAGCCCCTGTCGCCACAGCGCCTCAGGCCACTCAGGCCACTCAGGCCACTCAGGCCACGCGCAGCTCGCCGCTTAGTAAACCCTTTATTCAGATCGGCATCTTCAGCGTCGAGAGCAACGCCAAGAACACCGCCGCGCAAATGCGCAACGCCGGGCTGATCCCATTGGTGTTGACGCAAAAAAGCAATGGCAAACCCTTCTGGCGCGTCGTGGTAGGCCCCGCTCAATCCAGCTCGGAGCGCAGTCATTTGTTAAAAAGCGTCAAAGCCGCCGGCTTTACAGATGCCTATGCCGTCACCAACTAACCCACTCCCAAACCCCGGCCCAGGCCCTTAGCCCAAGCCCCCAGCCCAAGCCCCAGGAGATCGCAGGCGTGAGACCAATGGTCAGACCCTTAGCAAGACTCGTATTGGCCGCCGGATTCGGGCTTTGCCTGACGGCGCTACCGCTCGCCGCCTTTGATACACGGGCCCGCGCGGCCTTTGTGCTGGATCAGGGCACCGATACGGTGCTGCTGTCCAAAAATGCCGAAGTGCCACTGCCGCCGGCCTCGATGTCAAAACTCATGACGCTCTATGTCGCCTTTGAGGCGCTGCGCGATGGCCGGCTCACCCTGGATGAACGCCTGCCCGTCAGTGCCCACGCCATGAGCTATGGCGGCTCGACCATGTTTCTGGACACCACTGATCGGGGGAGGGTCGAAGACCTTTTGCGCGGCATCATCGTGCTCTCGGGCAATGACGCCTGTGCTGTGATCGCCGAAGCGCTTAGCCCCGATGGCACCGAGGCGGGGTTTGCCCGGTATCTGACCAAACGCGCCGGAGAGCTGGGCATGATGAATGCCAATTTTGCCAATTCCAACGGCTGGCCCGCCGTCGGCCACCGCATGTCGATGCGCGACCTTGGCATCCTCGCAGAGCACCTGATCGAAGACTTTCCGCAATACTACCCACTGTTCTCTGAAAAGTCATTTGCGTTTGACGGCCGCGCGCCCTCAAACACCCGCAACCGCAACCCGCTATTGGGGCTTGGCATCGGGGCCGACGGGCTAAAGACCGGCCACACCACCGAGGCGGGCTATGGTCTGGTTGGCTCGGCAGTTCAGGGCGACCGCCGGGTGATTTTTGTCATCTCCGGGCTGGACAGCACCAAAGCGCGCGCAGAGGAGGCCGAGGCCGTTGTTAACTGGTCGTTTCGCCAATTTGACAAAAAGACCATCGCCACAGCCGGCACCCCGGTCGCCCGCGTCGAGATCTGGCGTGGATCTGCACAATCGGTAGGGCTGGTGCCTGAAACCGATCTGGAAATTCTGCTCCCGGCCTTGTCGGGCAAACAGATCGCCGCCGAGGTGGTCTATAGCGGCCCGATCAATGCGCCGGTGAGCAAGGGGCAGAGATTGGCCGAACTGGTGTTGCAGCCCGATGGCCTTCCCGAGATGCGCCTGCCTTTGGTGGCAGAAAACGACGTCTCTGCAGGAGGCTTCTTTGTCCGCGTCAAAACTGCCGCTCAGGTCCTGTCCAGACGTCTTATCAATGGCCCCGAGGCGTCCCAGTGACCGAACCAACAGCCCAGCCTGTGATCAAACCCGTGAAAAAGCCTGAGAATAAGCCTTTGAATAAGCCCGTAACCTCTCCTATGGATTCGAAAAACCCACACTCAGCCTCAGGCCTGTTTCTGACCTTTGAAGGCATTGACGGCTCTGGAAAATCCACCCAGTGCAAGCGCCTGGCCGAGGCGCTGCGCGCGGCCGGTCATGACGTTGTTCTCACCCGTGAGCCCGGCGGCTCTCCCGGTGCCGAAGAGATCCGCCGCATGGTGCTGGAGGGCGATCCCGACAAATGGTCTGCCGAGACCGAAATCTTGCTGTTCACCGCTGCCCGCCGCGACCATCTTGAGCGCACCAGCCTGCCCGCGCTGGCTGCAGGCAAAGTGGTGATCTGCGATCGTTTTGCCGACAGCACCCGGATGTATCAGGGGCTGTCGCGTGGCGATCTGCGCGACACTGTCTACCAGTTGCACCAGCTGATGATCGGCTGCGAGCCGGACCTTACGGTGCTCATCGACATGGACCCTGCCACGGGTCTGTCACGGGCCAAGGGGCGTCAGGGCAGCGAGGAACGGTTTGAGGATTTTGGCATCGGTCTCCAGGAGAAAATGCGGGCGGGCTTTTTGTCTCTGGCGCAGGAGTTTTCCAGCCGTTTCAAAGTTGTCGACGGCGCACAGGACATTGATGCCGTCGCCGCCGAGATTCTGCGCCACACCAAAGCTGCCCTAAAAGAGACTGCCCAGGAGAGAGACGAACTGGCAAGAAACGAACTGGCCAACACAGCCGAGGCACAAGGCAAGCGCGCCACCGGTTCCGGGTCAACGCCGTCATGAGCCGGGCTCCCAAGGTCAAAACGGACGAAGAGCTGCCCCGTGCCGATCAGGCACCTGGGGCACCGCATCCGCGCGAAACCCAACAGCTTTTTGGCCAGGACCAGGCGGAACAGGACTTCCTGAGCGCCTTTAATTCTGACCGGCTGCATCATGGCTGGCTGCTGACCGGGCCGCAGGGCATTGGCAAGGCCACGCTTGCCTGGCGCATTGCCCGCTTCCTTCTGGCGACACCTGCCGCCGAAGACGGGCTGTTTGGCGCCCCCCCCCAGTCACATCGCTGATCATTGATCCAGAGCACCCGGTCTCGCACCGTATCCATGCCCTGGCCGAGCCGGGACTGGCCCCGATCAGCCGCAGCTACAACGACAAAGGTAAGCTGCGCGACCAGATCGTGGTGGATGATATTCGCAAACTCAACCGCTTTTTTGGCCTTTCGGCCACCGATGGCGGCCGTCGGGTGGTGATTGTGGATGCGGCTGACGACATGAACACCAGCGCCGCCAACGCCCTGCTCAAGATGCTGGAAGAGCCGCCTGCCCGCACCACTCTGCTGCTGATCTCGCATCAGCCCTCGCGGCTGCTGCCAACGATCCGCTCACGCTGTCGCACCCTGCGGCTGAGCCCGCTGTCGCCTGCGGACATGCAATCTGCGCTGACGCAGGCGGGGGCGGAATTTCCTGAAAACACCGATCATCTGGCGGCCCTTGCGGCAGGCTCTGTCGGGGCGGCGCTGCGGCTTTTGAACCTTGGCGGCCTCAGGATCTATGCCGAACTGATGCAGATCCTCGGCTCGATGCCCCGACTGGACCGCCAGCGCGCCATGGCCCTGGCCGAGGCCGCCGCCCAGCGCGGCGCCTCGGAGAAATTTGAACTGCTGCTCACCCTGATCGAAATCGCCCTGGCCCGTCTCGCCCGCACCGGTGCCACCGGCCATGCCCCCCTGCCCGAGGCGGCACAGGGCGAAGGCGCGATACTGGCGCGCCTGGCGGCTGATCCGCAAAAAGGCCGCGACTGGGCAGATCTCTCTGCCGAGGCCACGGCGCGGGCGCGCCACGGTCAGGCGGTGAACCTTGACCCGGCTTCACTTGTCCTAGATACGGTTTTCAAGATGCAGGAGACCGCGTCCCGTTGACCTTTACCGGCGGCGCCAGGATCCGGCCAAAGACAATTTGAGGCAGGCATGACGAGCACTCTCCCCCAGACACCCCCAGAAATTACCGACAGCCATTGCCATCTGGACTTCCCGGATTTTGCAGATGAACTGGACGCGGTGATCGCCCGTGCCCAGGAAGCAGGCGTGACACGCATGGTGACGATCTGCACCAAGCTGAAGAACGAACCACAGGTGCGCGCCATCGCCGAGGCCTATGCCCCGGTGTTCTACGCCGCCGGCACCCACCCGATGAGCGTCGCCTCGGAACCCATGGCCAGCTATGACGAGTTGGTCGCCCTCGCGGATCATCCCAAGTTTGTCGGCATCGGCGAGACGGGGCTCGACTACCACTACACCGCTGAAAGCGCCGAGGCGCAGCAGCAGTCGCTTCGCATTCATATTGCGGCGGCGCGCGACACCAGGCTGCCGCTGATCATCCATGCCCGTGCAGCTGACGACGATATGGCGCGGATCCTGCGCGAAGAGATGGCCAATGGTGCCTATAGCTGTGTGATGCATTGCTTTTCATCTTCCGCCGAACTCGGCCGCGCCGCGCTGGATCTGGGGTTTTATCTGTCGATGTCCGGCATTGCCGCCTTCCCCAAAAGCCAGGAGCTGCGCGATATCTTTGCCAGTGCACCGCTGGAACGTATTCTGGTGGAAACCGACGCGCCTTATCTTGCGCCGCCGCCCTATCGGGGCAAACGCAACGAGCCGGCCTATAGCGCCTTTACGGCACAGATCGGCGCCAAGGCCTTTGGCCTGGACTACAGCGATTTTGCCGCCCAGACGCAGGCCAATTTTGACCGTTTGTTCTGGAAAGCGGCGCAGTTTGAGGCCGCAGCCTGATGGCAGAGCTGCGCTATACCATACTGGGCTGCGGCTCGTCCGGCGGCGTGCCGCGTCTGGGTGGCCCTTGGGGCGACTGCGATCCGGAAAATCCCCACAACACGCGGCGGCGCTGCTCGATGCTGGTCGAACGCGACGGGCCTGGTGGCACCACATCGGTGCTGATCGACACCTCGCCCGACATGCGCAGCCAGTTGCTGGACGCCAATGTCGTACGTCTGGATGCGGTGGTTTATACCCATTCGCATGCCGACCCTGTGCATGGCATTGATGATCTGCGCATGATCGTCTTCAACATGCGCACCCGTGTGCCGGTCTATGCCGACGGCGAGACCCAAAACGCCCTGCTGTCGCGCTTTGGCTATGCCTTTGTACAGCCCGAAGGCTCGCCCTATCCGCCGATCCTCGATCTGCGCACCATTGATGGCGCCTTCACGATTGATGGCCCCGGTGGTGAGATCCCTTTCTTGCCGTTTGAGGTCAATCATGGCGCGATGGACTCGCTGGGGTTTCGCATTGGCTCATTGGCCTATCTGCCGGATGTGATCGAGATTCCGGAAGCGGCCACCGAGGCGCTGGAGGGGCTCGACTGCTGGGTGCTGGATGCGCTGCGCCGCACGCCCCATCCCACCCATTTCAATCTGGATCAGGCCCTGGCCTGGATCGAGCGGATGCAGCCAAAGCGGGCCGTGCTGACCAATATGCATATTGATCTCGACTACGCCACCCTGGCGTCCGAGACCCCCGACCACATCCCGCCCGCCTATGATGGGCTGGTGCTCCACTGCCCGCTGTAACAGCCAGCCCCTGTCGCCAGATCGGTATCTGGCCGCAGAAATTTGTCCGTGAAGACATCGTTTTGGTATCGCCATTTTATTGGGCGCAACTTATTAGGCTCAATGTGTATCCCGGGCTGAAGACCTGATTGAATTCTTGGTCCTGCCCGGCTCCCGACAGGAAAATCCCATGCTCCAAAGTCTGATTGACGTCATCCTGCCGGTCTTTTTGGTGGTGGCTGCGGGCTATGCCGCAACGCAAAGAGGCTATTTCACACCGACGCAGATTGATGGGCTGATGAAGTTCACCCAGGGCTTTGCAATTCCCTGCCTGCTGTTTCGCGCCATTGCCAATCTGGATCTCTCCAACAGCTTTGATCCTGGCCTCCTGATCAGCTTTTACACCGGGGCTGCGATCTGTTTTTGCATTGGCATGACGGGCGCGCGGCTCTTGTTCAAACGCGACTGGGAAGACGCTGTCGTAATCGGATTTTGCTGCCTGTTCTCCAACTCGGTCCTGCTGGGCCTGCCAATTACCGAGCGCGCCTTTGGGCCGGAAAACCTCACCGGCAACTATGCGATCATCGCCTTTCACTCGCCCTTTTGCTACGGGCTCGGCATCACGGTGATGGAAGTGGTGAAAAACCGCGGCGCAGGCAGCCTCAAGACGGTCTCATCGGTGCTGACGGCCATGTTCAAAAACGTGCTGATCCTTGGCATCTCCCTTGGATTTGCTGTTAATTTGGCAGGGTTGACCATACCGGGGACAGTGGATGCAGCCCTCCAGCTGTTGATCCAGGCGGCGCTGCCAACGGCGCTGTTTGCCCTGGGTGGCGTGCTGGTTCAGTACCGCCCCGAAGGCGATCTGCGCGCCATCGGTTTTGTCTGTGTCACAGCCCTGATGGTGCATCCCAGCATCGTCTGGATCATGGGCGGCACTCTGGGAGTGAAGCAGGATCTGTTCCGCTCCGGCGTGCTTAACGCTGCCATGGCGCCTGGTTTCAACGCCTATATCTTTGCCAATATGTATGGCCGCGCCAAACGGGTGGCCGCCTCATCCGTGCTGATTGCCACCGCCGCTTCGGTGTTCACTGTCTGGTTCTGGCTGCTGATGCTCAGCTGAGGCGCGTTCAGGACCAGCCTCTCCATTCCAAGTCCTGTTCACGACACCTCCGGTGCACAATAGGTCCTGTGCACGAAGGGTCCTGAGCACTACCAGCGTGGATCATCCAGTTCGACGTCAAAGCGGCGCGGCATCAGCCCGGCCTGAAACCAGGTCACAAAGCTATGGATCGAAAACACCGGCAGGCCAGTGGCACGGCGTATATCACGGGCATAGGGCCCCCTATAGGTGCATTCCAGCACGATGGCGCCCAAATCAGGGGTCTCTGCCTGCAAGGCGCGCGCGCCGTCGATCATATCCAGTCGGCAGGCCTCAAAATCGATCTGCAGCGCATCGCCCAGAATATCGCGGCTGAAACAGCCCAGCCCATCTGTGCCGCCCACGGGTGTGTCGCCGGGAGCCCCCGCCGCGACCAGATGCGCCGGTGTCAGAGTCTGCTTTGAAATCGTCAGAACGCCAACCCGTTTGCCCTGCGGCAACAGAGCCTGCGCCATCGGCACCTGCATCAGCGAGGAGGTCGCAACCGGCACGCCCAGCGCCTGTTTCACCTGATCCAGGATCAGGGCCAGAAAGCCACAGTTGGTGGTGATGCCGTCACAGCCCATGGCCACCAGATCACGCCCGGCCTCGATAAAGAGATCGACCAGCGCCGTCGGGTCGTGGCGCACCACCAGATCCGGAGTGGCGCCGCGCACCACCCGGTAATGCACCGGGAAATCCCAGCTCAGCGCGTTGCCCATATCGCCGTGAATGCGGGGAAACTGCGTCTCCAGCATCAAGATCCCCACAGCGGCCCCGTAGACCGTCTTGCCACCATGCTCCATACCCGTCTCCTTCGGTTTCGCCACTGGCTCTTTTGGCTCTGATCTGGCCGTCCTAATCGTCCGGCACATAAAGCTGAGAAAAGGCAATACGCACCGCCTCGGTGGCCTCTTCGCGGCGTTTTTCAATGTGACTGCGCAGGGCATCCGTTGCCGCCACCACATCGCGCGCTGCCAGCCCCTCAAGGACGCGTTTATGGGCAGACACATCCCCCGGCGCCGCGCCATCAGCCTGATCGCGCATCCGTTTCAGGTCAATCAGTCGAATATAGCGGATCCGGCCGTTGAGGTTCTGCAGCATGCGCAGCAGCTCGGAATTCCCGGATAGCTGCACCAGGCGGTTGTGGAAACTCTCGTCCAGCGCCAGCAATTCCACCGGATCTGTGGCGCTTTGATAGTCGGGCTCCATCCGGTCAAGATAATCCGACAGGGCCGCGATCTCGCTGTCCGGGGCCCGCAGGCAGGCCAGCCGCAGCGCTTCACACTCGACAGCAACACGCGCCTCATACAGATCCAGAATATAGCTGGGTGTCAGCGGGCGGCAGAAAAATCCCCGGTTGATCTGAAAGGTCAAAAACCCCTCGGCCACCAACCGGTTAAGCGCCTCACGCAGCGGCGTGCGCCTGGCCCCCAGCACATCAGACAAAGCACTTTCGTTGATGCGCTGATCTGGCTTAAAGGCAAAATCCGCCGCCATCTGACGCAGCGCCTCATAGACCCGATCAACATTGCTTTCGCGCTTTGTCATCCCGCCCCATCCATATTCCAAGCCGCACGCATTTGCCCTTCTAACTAGAGCAGGCTTGACTTGTCCGCAATAATGAATTCCAAACTGTATACAGTTATGAGCGCAATATTGGCGCAGAGGCGAAACAGGCACCGGCACGACGGGCACGACAAGCCCCGACTGGCCGCCCGCGACACGGACCGTCAAGATGCGTAGCGATGAAGGGAGACCAGCATGAGCAATGAAATGAACGGCGCAGAGGCCATGGTACGGATGCTGGAGGCCCATGGCGTGCGTCACATTTTTGGTCTGTGTGGCGACACCACCCTGCCCTTCTATGACGCGATGCACGGGCTGGGTCATGGCATCACCCATGTGCTGAGCCGCGACGAGCGCAGCGCCGCCTATATGGCTGACGGCTATTCCCGCGTCACCGGCCGCCCCGGGGTGGCCGAGGGGCCCTCAGGCGGCGGCGCCACCTATATTCTGCCCGGCCTGATCGAGGCCTCGGAAAGTTCCTATGCCGTGCTGGGCATCACCACGGATATCTCGGTGGCCTCTTATGGAAAATACCCCCTGACCGAGGTGGACCAGGAAGCCTTGATGCGGCCTTTGACCAAATGGAACACGGTGATCAAACAGGCGCAGCATATTCCCCGCATGGTGCGCACCGCCTTTAAGGCGATGACCACCGGGCGTTCGGGGGCGGCGCATCTTGGCCTGCCTTATGATGTGCAATATGACAGCGTCGATGCCCGTGATATCTGGGCCGACCCCAAACATCAAAGCTACCCCGCCTACCCGCAATCCCCAGAGCCCGGCGCGGCGCAGGCAGCGATTGAGGCCATCCTGTCGGCCAAATCCCCCCTGATCATCTGTGGCGGTGGCGTGGTGATTGCGGGGGGGATGGCAGAGCTTGCCCGCCTGGCAACCCGGCTTGATATTCCGGTCGCCACCTCGATCTCGGGTCAGGGATCACTTGCGGATACCCATGCCAATTGCCTCGGCGTGGTGGGCTCCAATGGCGGCACTGATGAGACCTGGGAGATGATGCAGGCGGCCGATCTGGTGATCTTTATGGGCTGTCGCGCAGGCTCTACCACCACCTCGCGCTGGGAGGCCCCGCTGCCAGGCACCCGCGTTGTGCATTTCGACAATGACCCGATGGTGATTGGCGCAAATTACCGCACCGAAGTGGGGGTGGTAGGGGATCTGCGTCTCGCCCTGGCCGAGGTCAACGCAGTGCTGGACCAGCGCGCCCAAGGCACGGATACCTTTGGTGGCGCTGCAGCAATTGCCGATATCAAGGCGCGCAAGTTTGAAAAATTCCGCCATCTGGCACAAAGCACCGAGACACCGATCCGCCCCGAACGGGTGGTGGATGCGCTGATGAAGGTTTTGCCGCCGGATGCCACCGTGGTCTCAGATCCCGGCACCAGCTGCCCCTATTTTTCGGCCTACTACCAGCTGCAGCAACCCGGGCGCTACTTTATCACCAACCGGGCGCATGGCGCCCTTGGCTATGCGCTCTCGGCCTCGCTGGGGGCCTGGTATGGCCGACCTGCGTCAAAAACCGTGGCCCTGATGGGCGACGCTCCTTTGGCTTTACGGTGGGCGAGCTGGAACCCGTCTGCCGCAGCCGCGCGCCTATCACCTTTGTGGTGTTTTCCAATGCCAGTTTCGGCTGGATCAAGGCGAGCCAGTTCGCCGACAAAGACGCGCGCTACTACAATGTCGACTTCAACCGCACCGACCACGCCGCCATTGGCGCAGCCTACGGCGTCAAAAGCTGGCGGGTGGAAAATCCCGACGATCTTGACCGCGTCTTGCGCGAGGCCGTACATCATGATGGCCCCACCCTGGTGGATGTCGTCTGCCAGGCGCTGGAGGAAAGCAACGCCCCGGTCCGGCGCTGGATGGGGTGGGGCCCGTCTCGGAAAGGCTCTGGGAGAGCCTTTCAGGGCCGAACGGGCGGAGCCCCGGGCACATTGCCGAACGGGCGGAGCCCTGGGCGCCTTGCCGAACGGGCAGAGCCTTTGGCATATAGCCGGACGAGCCGTACTGGATACCTTTGCCGAATGGGCAGAAGACTGCCTGCCGTCGTCCCAGAGCCAAAGCCTCACAACCCAAGGCCCGAAACTCTGTTCCGCACCACCATCAACAAAGAACGCCGACCGCGCCGCGCGTCAGCGCGGCGCCAGGCCCAAGGGGATCCGGGCAATCTCTGATTGCCTTGATCCGCGCGGGAGCGCCCCCCTCTCGCCCCCTCTCTCATCCATGTTCAGGGGGCGCAATAGGGCTCCAGCTCCTGCTTCAGCAGCGCCAGAAATTCCTGTCCGATTGAAGACAAGGGGCGCGAGGTTGAGGTAATCACCGCCATCTCCATCAGGATCTGCGGGCGAACCGGTCGGGTGATAAAGCCGCCTTCACGGTCAAAATCCAGCCCAAACGGGTCGAGAATTGCCACCCCCATCCCCTCTTTCACAAAGCTCAGCAAGTTTTTAAACAGCTGCGCATGCACCCGCGTCTTCAGCGGGATGCCCGCCTGTAAAAACGCCTCTCGGGTGCGCCGATGCGTCATGTGATCCGGCCCCATGACCAGAAACGGAGCCCCCTCCAACAGCGCGGGCGTCAGCACATCATGGCGCGCCAGTGGGCTGTCTTCGGGCAGGGCCACACGGGTCTCCACCCGGATCGGATGCGCCTGCAGCCCGTCATGCAGCAGCGGCGTCTCACAAATGCCGATCTCAAACAGCCCCGACATCACCCACTCCTGAATTTTAGAGGAATACTGCGACTGAAAAGAGATCGACATATCCGGGCGATCCCGGGCAAAGCGGGCAATCAGTTTCGGCATAAACCCAAAGGACATCGAGTGCTGCGAAGCCCCCTGCAACTGACCCGCCTGTTTGTTTTGCAGATCAATCACCGCCTGGGTCACATGATCAAACCCGCGCACCAGGGTGTCGATCTCACTAAACCGCAGATTTGCCTCCGGCGTCGCCCGCAGCCGCCCTCTGTCGCGCTCAAACAACTTGAACCGGGTTTGCCGCTCAAGCTGGTACAAAAGATTCGACACAGCTGGCTGTGACACCCCCAAAAGTGCCGCCGCACCGGTGACGGTTCCGGTTTCAATAACCGCATGAAAGGCCTGCAGCTGTCTAAAACGAAGGTTCATATCTGAGCATATCATTTTTTATTATGGAGTGCATCGAAGTTTATATTTGAAATGATACCGCCCGATAGGCATGGTTTCCAAAAAACATGACGGGGACCTTCGTGAAAAACACATCTTTCGACCCAGGTGAGCGCGGCACGCAAGGCACGCGCGGCCTTTGCAGATGAGCCAGCAGCACACAATTGTTATTGGTGCAGGCATTGTCGGCGCTGCAACTGCGCTCTGGCTAAAGCGCGCAGGCCATGAGGTCACGCTGATCGACAAGGGAGAGCCCGGCATGGGGGCCTCTTATGGCAATGGCTGTATTCTCGCCAGCTGCGCCATGGTTCCGGTCACAACGCCGGGCCTGATCCCCAAGGGGCCGAAATACCTGCTGGATCCCAAATTTCCACTGTTTATGCGCTGGGGCTACACGCCCAGACTTTTGCCCTGGCTGGTAAAGTATCTGTCGCATGCCAATGACAGCGACACCCGGCGCATTGCAAAATCGCTCACCCATATCGTCGGCGACAGTGTTGAGCAACATCAGGCGCTGACTGCTGGCACCCCGGCGGCAAAATGGGTCCAGGAGAGCGACTACAACTTTGCCTATAAGGACCGCGCCGCGTTTCAGGCCGATTCCTATGTCTGGGAGCTGCGCCGCGAGGCCGGTTTTGTGCCCGAAATCATCGAAGGCGCCGCCGTGCAGGAACATGAACCAATCCTGGGCTCCAACACCACTCTGTTGGCAATAAACAAGAACCACGGCTTTATCCTGAACCCGGCGCATTACGTCAAGGATCTGGTCAAGCTGCTGGTCGAGATGGGCGGCAGGTTCATTCAGGCCGAGGTGAAGAATTTTGACCTCTCTGGCGGGCGCATATCCGGCGTAGAGACCGATCAGGGACGCTTTGCGTGCGATCAGGCCGTCATCTCGGCTGGCATCTGGTCCAAACCCCTGATGGCTAAACTGGGACTGAAGGTGCCGCTGGAGGCTGAACGTGGCTATCACATCGTCTTTAAGTCCCCAAATATCCGCCCCCGCTATCCGATGATGGTTGCGGCCGGGAAATTCGTTGCGACCCCAATGGATCAGGGGCTACGCTGCGCAGGTGTGGTCGAATTTGGCGGCCTGGACGAAACCCCGTCAAAGGCACCACTGGCCCTGTTACGCCGCACCATTGCAGAGACCTTTCCGCAGATGCAGGCGGCAGAAGAGGAAGAATGGCTCGGGTTTCGCCCTGCCCCCTCAGACAGCCTGCCGCTGATTGGCGAGGTTGGACAGACCGGCGTCTATACCGCCTTTGGTCATCACCACATTGGCCTGACAGGTGGGGCAAAAACCGGCAGAATGGTCGCAGGCCTGATCACGGGTCAGCCGATGAACCTCGATATGCGCCCGTTTGAGCCTGATCGCTTCGCCTGACGCGTGCCCAGGACACAAAAAGACAAGACAACATTACACTGACACATAAAAAACCGACAAAACGACAACCTTAAAAAACAACAACAATAAACCAACCTCCAGGGAGACTATCATGACTGCCAATACCTCCATCAAAATGGCCTTTACCGCCTCTGCACTGGCGCTTGCCACCAGCACGGCTTCGGCAGAGAGCTGGGATATGCCCATGGCCTATGCCGCGACCAACTTTCATTCCGAAATGGGCGTGGTCTTTGCTGACAAGGTGCGCGACTACACCGGCGGAGACATCGACATCACCGTGCATGCCGGCGGCTCGCTGTTCAAAGGCGGTGAGATCAAGCGTGCGGTTCAGACCGGTCAGGCCCCGATTGGCGAGCGCTTCATGTCTGCCCATGCCAATGAGGCCCCTCTGCTGGGCTGGGACAACCTGCCCTTTGTTGCAACCACCTATGCAGAAAACGAAAAGCTGTGGCACGCCGCCAAGGATAAGGTGAATGGCCAGCTCTCCGATCTCAACCTGGTGGCGCTCTATACCTGCCCATGGCCGGGTCAGGGCTTTTATTTCAACAAGGAAGTCAGCTCATCCGGTGACACCCAGGGCATCAAGTTCCGCAGCTACAACACGGCCACCGCCACCTTTGCCGAGAAACTGGGCATGATCCCGGTTCAGGTCGAAGCCGCCGAGCTGAGCCAGGCGCTGGCAACCGGCGTGGCCGAAGCCTTTATCTCCTCTGGCTCCACCGGCTATGACCGCAAGGTCTGGGAGCATCTGAGCCACTACTACAAGGTCAACGCCTGGCTGCCGCGCAACTATGTCATGGTGAACAAGCAGGTCTGGGAAGGCCTGAGCGCCGAGACCCAGGGCCAGGTGCAAAAAGCCGCCGATGAAACCGGTGCTGCCTGCTCTGCCAAATCAGAAGAGCTGGCCAACTGGTATTTTGAGCAGCTCTCAGGCAACGGCATGAAAGTGACCGATGCAGGCCCCGCGTTCCTGGCAGAGCTGCAGGAAATCGGCACCAAGATGACCGCCGACTGGCTCGAAGCGGCCGGCGACGATGGCAAAGCCATCTTGGACGCCTATAACGCAAACTGATCCCAACCACTCAGCTGGCGGCTCCTGTTCTTTTATGACGGGGGCCGTCATTTTTCCAAAATTCTCGGGGGATGGCCTATGCGTGACTGGCAACCTTTTCTGGGCCTGCCGCTCTGGGCGTGGCTTTTTGTACTACCTACCATTGTAGCACTGGCCTGCCTTGTCGCCCCAGAGCCTTTGGGCCGCGCACTGAAGCCTCTGCAACGGCTGTTTGATCGCATTTATCTATTTTCCGGCGTTCTGGCCTCGGGTTTTATGGTGACCATCCTGCTGCTCATTGTGGCGCAAATGGTCGCCCGCTGGAGCAGTCTGACCTTTCCCGGCTCAACCGAATACGCAGGCTATGCTATGGCCGCGACCTCCTTTTTCGCGCTGGCGCATGCGCTGACACGCGGTGCGCATATCCGGGTTTCGATCTTCCTTAATATGGGGCATCATTTTGGCCTGTGGCTGGATGCTTTTGCCATGTGGATCGCCGCCATAACCGCCACATATTTTGCCCGTTTTGCCATCAAAACCAACATCATGTCCGAAATGCTCAATGACCGCACCCAGGGGCAGGATTTCACCCCTGAATGGCTGTTGTCGTTTTTTGCCATGTTCCCCACCGCCCCAAGCGAGTGGGGCAAGCTCTGGGCCGAGACCGGGTCCGACTGGGTCTACACGCCCGTATGGCTGCCGCAATTGCCCATGTCCAGTGGCACCGTGCTGCTGGCGCTGGCGCTGTGGGATTATCTTTGCCGTCTGCTGATCACCCGCCGGGCCAGCGTTACTTCGGAGGCCGTGGAATAATGGGCGAGATTTATACAACCCTCATCTTTGTCTTTGTGCTGTTTGCCCTTCTGGGCAGTTCGGTCTGGATTGGTCTGGCGCTGATGGGCGTGGCCTGGTTTGGCATGGAGCTGTTCACCACCCGCCCCGCCGGTGACGCCATGATCACCACCATCGGGACCGGTGCCTCAAGCTGGACACTGACGGCGCTGCCGCTGTTCATCTGGATGGGCGAGATCCTCTATCGAACCCGCCTGTCGCAGGACATGTTTCGCGGCCTGGCCCCCTGGATGCGCTGGCTGCCCGGAGGACTTTTGCACACCAATATCGCCGGCTGCACCATCTTTGCGGCGGTGTCAGGCTCGTCTGCGGCGACGCTGACCACCGTCGGCAAAATGTCGATCCCCCAGCTGCGCAAACGTGGCTATCCGGAATATATGATCGTCGGCACCCTGGCGGGGGCGGCCACGCTGGGGCTGATGATCCCGCCTTCGCTGACGCTGATCGTCTACGGTGTGTCGATCAATGAATCGATTACCAAGCTCTTCATGGCCGGCATTTTTCCGGGGTTGCTGCTCGCCAGCCTGTTCATGGCCTATATCATGGGCTGGCATTTCTTTGCCAAGCACCAGCGCCCCGAACCAGAGCCCGCCATGCGCTTTGGCGAAATGCTGTCTGAGAGCCGCTTTTTGATCCCGGTTCTGATGTTGGTCACTGTGGTGATCGGGTCGATGTATCTGGGCCTCGCCACCGCCACCGAAGCCGCCGCCGTTGGTGTTCTGGGCGCGCTGACGCTGGCGCTGTTTCAGGGCTCGCTTGGCTGGGCGACATTTTGCGACTCGCTCATGGGCGCAACCCGCACCTCGGCGATGATTGCGCTGATCCGGATGGGCGCCTCGTTTCTGTCGCTGGCCATGGGCTTTACCGGCCTGCCCCGTGCGCTTGCGGCCTGGATTGATCAGATGAACCTGTCGCCGCTGGTGCTGATCATTGCCCTGACCCTGTTTTACGTGGTGCTGGGCATGTTCCTTGACGGGATTTCGTCGGTGGTGCTGACCATGGCCATAGTGGAGCCGATGATCCGTCAGGCTGGCATTGATGTCATCTGGTTTGGGATCTTCATCGTGGTGGTGGTCGAGATGGCGCAGGTGACGCCGCCGATCGGGTTTAACCTGTTTGTGCTACAAAGCATGACCCGCCACGAGATCTCGTATATCGCCAAAACCGCCATTCCCATGGTTGGGCTGATGCTGTTGATGGTGGTGATCCTTGTGGCCTGGCCCGAGCTTGCCACCTGGTTGCCCAATAACCTGCGCAGCGGCCCGTCAGGCGGGTAGATCAGGTGGGTAGATCAGTCGGATAGTTCGGGCGGATAGAGAGGCCGGTATGATCGCATTCCTCAGTTTAGTCGCCCGTCATGGACGGGCGGCGATGGTGCTGGGATTGCTGGCCGGGTTTGCCCTGCCGCAGCTGGCCACAGTGCTCAAACCCTGGCTGCCGCAAATGGTGGCCGGGCTGTTGTTTCTCACCGCCTTTCGCATCGGGGCCAAGCGCGCGCTCGGGGGGCTGCGCGATGGTGTCTCCAGCCTCAAGGCGGTTGTTATCCTGCAGATGGCGCTGCCGCTGCTGGCGCTGAGCTGTTTTTACGGGTTTGGACTGCTGGCCACCCCCTTGGCGGCTGCGATTATCCTGATGCTCTCGGCGCCCTCACTGACTGGTGCTCCCAATATCACCCTGCTGCTCGGCCACGCGCCCGAGCCTGCCTTTCGGCTGATGATCCTTGGCACCGCCCTGATGCCCCTGACCGTTCTGCCGGTGCTCTTGCTGTTGCCCGCGCTGGGTGATCTGCAGCAGGTTCTGGTGGCCTCGCTTCGCCTGACGGCAACCATTGCTGTCACCGTGGGCCTCGCCTTTGCCTGCCGTCACTGGTTCGTGCGCAATCTGAAAGAGAGCGCTGCCACTGCGGTGGACGGGCTGACCATTCTGGCGCTGGCCGTGATTGTGATTGGCCTGATGGCGGCCCTTGGCCCGGCGCTAAACAGCGCGCCCTGGCTGGTGGCGCAGTGGATGGCCGTGGCCTTGGTCGCCAATTTTGGATTGCAATACGCCTGCTTTCGCTGGCTTATGTGGCGTGGTGCAGCGCCACTCGCCGTGCCTACTGCGGTGGTTGCGGGCAATCGCAACTTTGCTCTGTTCCTCATCGCCCTGCCGGCCAGCACCACCGATCCCTTGCTGATCTTTCTGGGCTGCTATCAGGTGCCGATGTATCTGACCGCGCTGGTGATGCACCGGATCTATGCCAAAGCTCTGCCGACCGATTGATCCGGCGACACATCGCGGCTGGCAGGATTGACAGGAGCGTCAACAGCCACAACCCGCCATTTTGGCCTCAACTTGGGAAAATCCGCGCCATTTCGCGTCAAACCGCTCCCAGCTCAGCACCGCCCGGTTGCCGGCCAGACCGTGATAATAGGACCTGCCACTGGCGGTGGGCAGACCGGCCCAGATCTTGGCCAGGTTATGCATAAAGTCTTTGCGATCCATCTCCTGTGCCATCACCGCACTTAGCCCCGCCTCTTCAAGCAGCTGATGCGCCAGACGGTCCTGCATTTTCGGCGAGAACAAATCACCCCGTTTGGCGCCAACATGTCTGGCCAAACGCCGCAGGGTCGCCGGGATGAATTGATAGCGCCCAATGGCGTGTTGCTGGCCCGGAGTGCGTGCGATCCAGTCATAGACCTCGCCCAGCGTCATGGCGGTTGGTCGCTTACCCGGTTTGATTGTGGCGGCATATTGCACCGCATCATACTGCGCGCTGCCTGCCTCGGCGCTGGCAATCAGTTGCATCAGCTTTTTGACGGCCCCCTTGGCCACCCCACGCGGCATCGCCCGGAACAGGCTGGTGCCACTGCGGCCGGTAAAGAGACTGGCAAGGCTGGTCTGCACCGCCTCCATCTCTGCCTCAAGCCCCTGTGAGGCAGGCTCCGCCTCCAACACCGACGCGGGGGCGTGACGCGCCAGTATCGGCTGCGTTGCAGAAGCGCCTTGCTTAAAAAAGCCCTCATTCACGATGGAAAACTGTTCTGCCGCAGCAAGCGGCAGCAGGGGCCACGCAAATGCAGCCGCGCTCAACGATGTGAGGGTCAGAAACCTTCTGGATGTGCTCATATCAGCCTTCTGTCTGAATCCGCAGAGAGCCTGCACACTATCCAGACAGAATTGACATTTCCTTTACCGAGGCCCTGTTCTTTATCGAGGTCCTGGGCAAAGCGCCCGATCAGATTTGGTTACTGTGACGCCCCCTCAGGGTTGCTGCAGGATATAGTCAGGCTGAATGCCGGAAACAGAAATCGGCTCTGCCAGGTCTTTGCCTGCAAAGAAGCCATAATCAGAGATCAGGGCTGTTTTCACCCCCGCTGCCTGACCGCCCAGAATATCCGTGTGCAGGCTGTCTCCCACCATCACGGTGCGCGCAAGATCGCTTTCTTGCAGCTGGGTGAAGGCCAGATCGAAGATATTGCCAAAGGGTTTGCCAAAAAACTGCGGCTCAATCCCTGTCGCATCTGCAAGACGGTGGGCAAAATGTCCGGGCTCTATCGAAAACCCCGCCTCGCGGGGGGCGACGATGTCTGGGTTGCCGACATAGACAGGCCGGGGATTGGCGCGCAGCGAGGCCTCCAGAAGGGACTGGCGCGTTTCCGTCCAGACCGCACTGCCCAGCATCACAAACCCGTCAACCGCGTCATAGGCCGCGGCATCCTCGGCCAGATAGTCCATATCAAAGGCCTCGATATCGCCGCGTCCCAGGCTTTCGGTCGCCATCAGACCCCATTTCATCGGCGGCGCCCTGTGCAGGGCCTGCAGGGTGGCTTTGCGGCTGGTGATCACATCCTCAGGCGCAAAATCATAGCCGAGGCGCGCGTATTTCTCCATCAGCATGCCATGCGGAAACCCGGCTGCGTTTGACACAACCAGCACCCGCTTACCGGCCTTTTGCTGCCCTGCGATACGCTCTGGCACGCCGGAAATTGCCGTATCGCCAATATTGAGCACGCCAAAGGCGTCCAGCAGAAAGACGTCAATATCATCGGCCAGAGCATCAAGGTTCGCCAGCCTCTGGCAGCCAGCCCCTGACGCTCCCGCAGGCAGGCTGGGGGAAAGACTGGGGGGCAGTCGGTGGCGCACCCGCTCGTAGGCGGCAAAAGCCTGATCCGCGTTCAAATGATCGCTCCGCGCACCTTGGCCGACACCCATTCCGAGATCACCACGGCCGCAAGGATGACCAGCAGGATCAGCGAGACCTGAGGCCAGGCCAGAACATTCAGCGACGAGGACAACTGCAGCCCGATGCCACCGGCGCCCACCAGGCCCAAAACGGTGCTTTCGCGGATGTTGATGTCCCAGCGGAACACCGCAATGCCGGCAAAGGCAGGCAGGATCTGCGGCACGATACCATAGGCCATCACCTGCCAGCGGACGCGCCTGTGGCGGTGATCGCCTCGACCTGCGTCTGGTCGATTTCTTCGATCGCCTCATACAGCAGTTTGGCGCAGAACCCGATCGAGCGGATGGCAATTGCAATAACGCCGGCAAACACGCCGGGGCCGATGATCGCAATCAGCAGCAGTGCCCAGAGCAGCGAGTTGATCGAGCGGGTCGACACGATGATCAGCAGCGCAATCGGCCGTATAAACAGCTGTGATGCGGTGGTATTGCGGGCCGCCAAAAAGGCCACCGGCACTGCCAGCAGCAATGCGATGATGGTGCCCAGGGTTGCAATATTCAGCGTGTCCCAAATCGGCTTGCCCAGCTGCGCAATGTACTCCCAGCGCGGCGGTGTCGCCCGGGTCCAGATGTCATTGGCAATACGCGGGGCATCCCAGACAAAGAACCAGGTGGTTGAGGCGGAGATCTGCTGCCAGCAATAGGCAAAGACAGCCACACCAATCAGCCAAAGAACCCAGTGGACGAGGCTTTCGCGGCCCGTCCGACGCTGCCAGATCTTTTGGCCTTTCAAATCTTGCACTGGCATTACTGCACCCTCGCTCTGATCACGCCGGACAGGTATTCCAGCGCCATGACGATCACGATGATGATCAGCAGGATTGCCGCTGCCGTGTCATATTCATAGCGGTCAAAGGAGGTGTTCAGCGTGGCACCAATGCCGCCTGCCCCCACCAGCCCCAGAATCGCGCTTTCCCGAAAGTTGATATCAAGACGATAGATGCTCAACCCGATCAGACGTGGCATCACCTGCGGCTGCACCCCGTAGTTGATCCACTGGGTCCACCTGGCCCCCGTGGCTTTGATCGCCTCGGCCTGCACCTTGTCCATGCTCTCGATATCCTCGGCGAGCAATTTGGACAAAAACCCAATGGTGGCAAAGCTGAGCGTCAAAAAGCCCGCCAGAGGGCCAAAGCCAAAAATCGCCACCAGAAGGATCGCGACGATAATCTCCTGCAAGGCGCGGCTCACCGCAATGATGGAGCGGCAAATGATATAGACCGGCAGCGGGGCAATGTTGCGGGCCGCGCCCAGCGCAATCGGGATCAGATGGCAATCCCCACCACCGAGGAGGCAATGGTCATGATGATGCTTTCCACCATGCCCTCATATATGTCCGACGACCGGGTGGTGAAATCCGGGCTGGTAAAGGCCAGCACAAATTTCTTGCCGCGTTCCAACCCCTCGTAGACCCGTGACCAGTTCACCTCGATCGTCAGATAGGCCGCGATCAGATAGGCGAGAAAGCCCAGCATCAGCGTCCATCTGAGCCAGGGGTGTTTGATAAAGGAGGGCTTGCGCCACGGCTTGCCAATCAAGGTCTCCAGCTCAGTTACAGGCGTGCTCCTGACGTGACCTCAGCATCGTCCTCATCGACTTTTTCGATGGTGGCTTCCCAGTCTTCTGCACCGTAAATCGTCGTGAGCACGTCAGGCGTGAGCCCCTCGGGGGCGCCGTCAAATTCGACCGCACCAAAGCGCAGGCCGATGACACGCTGCACAAACATCTGCGCCAGGGCCACGTCGTGAATATTGATGATCGCGGCCAGACCGCGCTCTTTGCACAGCTCACAAATCAGCCGCATGATCTGGCGCGATGTTTTCGGGTCAAGCGAGGCTGTCGGCTCATCCACCAACAAAAGCGCCGGGTCCTGAATCAGGGCGCGACAGATGCCAACACGCTGGCGCTGGCCGCCGGACAGCTCATCGGCGCGTTTGTCCGCCATATGGGCAAGGCCGACGCGGTCGAGCAGGCGAAAGGCCTCGTCGACATCAGACTGCGGATAGCGCCGCAGAAAGCTGCGCCAGAACCCGACATAGCCCAGCCGCCCTGACAGAACATTCTCCATCACAGTCAGCCGTTCAACCAGCGCGTATTCCTGAAAGATCATCCCCATGCGGCGGCGCTCGCGGCGCAGATTGCGCGCAGACAGGTCGGTCAACTCAACATCGCCAAGGTACACCTTGCCTGCGGTGGGCTCTACCAGCCGGTTGATGCAGCGGATCAGCGTCGATTTACCCGCGCCCGACGGGCCAATCAGGGCCAGAACCTGCCCCTCAGGCACCTCCAGTTCAACCGCCTTTAGGGCCTGATCGCCCGTTTTATATGTCTTAATAAGCTTCTCAAGCCGCAGCATGAAAGCCCCCCCGCCCCAAATGTTTTTGTTGGAAAAGGCGGGCCAAAGGACCCGCCAAATCAGGTTTAATTACTCGCAGGAGTAGCTCACGCCATTGGCCGCGTCGATCTTGCGGATCACCTCCCAAAAGACCTTATAGGTCATGGGCAGGAACTGACCTTCGTTCGACTTTTCAAACTCGGCCTGCAGCGAGGAGCCTTCCCAGTCAAAGTTGAAGAAGGCATTCTGGATCTTGCCCTTCAGCTCTGGGGTCAGGTTATGCGCCGTGCCAAACCCCGTGGTCGGGAAGGTTTGCGATTTGTAGATCACCTTGACCTGATCTTCGGTGATCACATCACGGCTCAGCATCCGCGCCTTGACAGAGTTGGCGATCGAGGCCGCCATATAGTCTTTGTTGGCGACACCCAGGATCGAGTTGTCGTGCTTGCCGGAATAGACCGGTTCAAAATCACGCTCGGGCAGCATGTCAAAATCACCCTTCAAAATCGCACTGGGCGCTTTGAAGCCAGAGTTCGAGGTCGGCGAGGTGAAGGCAAGCTGTTTGCCTTTGATGTCTTCGACCTTTTCAATGCCGGAGCCCGGATAGGTGATGATTTCCATCTCATAGCCAAAGTTGCCGTCCTTGGACGCCATGATTGTGAAGGGGTTAAAGCCCGCACAGTTGACCGCCAGAGGGTTGGACCCGGTGTTGAAACCCGCAATGTGCAGCCGGCCTGAGCGCATAGCCTCGATCTGGGCTGCGTTGTTTTGCACCGGGAAGAACACCACCGATTTGCCGGTCTCGGCCTCCAGATGGGTCAGGAAATCGGACCAGGCCGCTTTGTAGACGGCGGGGTCTTCGACGGGTGTATAGGCAAAAATCAACGTGTCAGGGTCAACCTGATCCGCCGGATCCGTGGGGGTGTCCGCAATTCAGGTCGCCATCAACATCGCAAAACTGTTTGTCCAGGTCGCCGCGCGGGCAATCCTGCGCAGCAACAGGTCCGGCAAGCGAAAGTGCAAATGCCATGGCGGCGCCAGACATCAATGAGTTCAATAGTTTCATTCAGAAATCCTCCCTAGAGGATCAAACTACCCGAAACGAAAAGTTTTGCCAGAAGGATTGTGTCAAATCGTCACGCCTATCTGAATGCCATGCGCCGTCCAGTCCGCAAAGCGGTCCGCCTCAGCGAGATCCGGCAATGGCGCGTTCAGGTAGCCATTGGAAAACAGCCGGAACTGTACGGCGGCATTTTGCGCCGTGAGATAGTCAATAGAGCTGTCACCGACATAAAGCGCCTGCGCAGGCTCTGCCCCCATCTCACTGATGCAGCGCAAAAGCGGCGCAGGGGTCCGGCTTCTTCGCAAGACCGTCCTGGGCGCCAGAGATCACCTTGAAAAACCGGCTCAGCCCCAGTCGCTCACAGATGTCACGGGCAGGCTGAATGGGCTTGTTGGTGCAAACGCCCAGCGCAATGCCAGCCTGCTGAAAGGCGCCAAGTGCAGCCACAACCCCGCAATAGGGGCGGGTCAGCGTTGTCATATTCTGGCCGTAGGCCTCCAGAAAGATCTCCAGCGCTTGTGCCCGCAACGCCGCGTCATAGCCGCCGGTGGCCGTGAGGCTCCTCTCAACCAGCTTTTCCACACCATTGCCGATGAAAGAGACCACCACAGGCAGCTCAAGCGCCGCACGCCCAAGGGCGGCAAGCGTTACATTTATGGCGGCGTGCAGGTCAGGTGCGCTGTGAATGAGGGTGCCGTCCAAATCAAATATGATCGCTTTAGGGAGGTCCATTCGAAGGGGTCTCTTTCTGTGAGTGGTTTCGCCATGCCTAGGATCCGCCTCCCAAAGGAGCCCGGATTCCCAAGACGCCAGACCGCCTCAACTTCAACGCTCTGAGCCGATAGTCAACGGCAGAAACCCGCAGCCTTGCTCTGGGTGTTCCTTCCCAGGGTTTGAGAGAGCCAGCAAGAAGTTCCCGAAGGCCCGCCAGAAATGTCTGTGAGCAAGCGGTTCATGCAGGCTGGGGATCTGCGTGCGCGCAGTGTCGCTATGTTTCCAGCGGATCTGATGCGCCGCCCTGGCATCACCGCCTCAACCGCTCGCGCAGCGCATTTCCACCCTCCCGCATGGACTGAATAGGCGGACTGGGGCTAGGTGGGCTGGGGCTAGGTCAATTGGAATGCAGCTCATTCGGCTGATAGCCAATAACCACCGCGCCAAGAACCATATCGACAACGCGCTGGCGCAACCTCTTTTGCCCCTCCACCGTGTGGAGGCTGTTGCCAAATGACGCCGAAAACGTCGCCTCATTGGAGACATTATAAAAACTCGCGGAGCTGGTCATCCAATGGAGCTCAAGCGGGTCAGCATCCTGACGCAAAACGCCACTCGCTTTGCCCCGCTCACAAACGTCAGCTAATTTGTCGATGATGGCCTTGTTCAGCTTTGGGATGATTTCTGACTTCTTGACGTACTCTGCATTGTGGATGTTCTCGATCATCACAAGGCGGATGAACTGGGGGTTGTTCACATGTGAATCAAACGTCGCTTCGGTCAGGCGGCGCAGGGCCGGGACAGGGTCGAGATCTGCAACATTCAACGCCTGTTCGGTGTTGCGCAGCGAGGAATACACCCGTTCAAGGACGTGTTGATACAGCCCTTCTTTGTCGCCGAAATAGTAGTAAATCATGCGCTTAGAGGTCGCCGTCCTCTTGGCAATTTCGTTGATGTTCGCGCCAGCAAGACCCTGCGCCGCAAATTCCTCTGTGGCGATGGTCAGGATGTTCTCCTTGACTGCCTCAGGGTCTTTTTTCCAAGAGGTCTTCCGCTTTTTGTCTGCGGGGCCCGTGCCTCTATCCATTTCGCCCACCTCTCAGGTTCTTGTGATTCTCCCCCTGAGGTACCACGAAATTAACTCCCAGGTACATTGCAATTGACAAATTAACCCCGAGGTACATAAAGGACGGAGTGACGGCGAAGCGGGGAGCGAATCGTCGGCCAGAAAAGAACACTTAGGGAGGACAAAAATGTCTCGTAAACTGATTGGCGCAGTTGTTGCGCTTGGACTGAGCACTAGCTTTGCAATGGCTCAGGATTACCCAACCAAAGAAATCCAGGGCATCATTCAATGGGGTGCTGGCGGATCCACCGATACCGTGATGCGGTCTGTAACCCCCCACGCCGAAGCCGCACTTGGTGGCACGGTTGTGATGCAGAACATGACCGGCGCAGTTGGAGCTATCGCTCTCAACCATGTCGCAGGGGCCAAAACGGATGGCTACACCCTGCTCATGGGCGCCGAAAACCCATTGCTTTACAAAGTGATGGGCCTTGGGGACAAAGACTACTCTGAATTCAAACCAATCAACATCCTGGCGCGTGGCACACCTATTCTCGTGGCCAATAACGATGCACCGTTCGACGACTATGCCGGCATGCTGGACTATATCGCCAAAAATCCCGGCGCGTTGCGACTGGGCTCTACCGGGCCAGGCGGCGTGCCTTCGGTTGTCACCGCGATGATGAACACGGTTGAAGGCAAGCTCGATGTCATCGCTGTGCCCTATGATGGCGACGGCCCCGCACTGACCGCGCTGCAGGGCGGAGCAATTGACGTGATGCCGGCGGTTTTGGGCGCGGCAATCGAAAGCATCCGTGCCGGTGCGATGAAGCCGATTGCGATCTTTGACGTTGAGCAAAACGCAAAACTGCCAGACGTGCCGCTCGTGACTTCCTACAATGAGGGCTACAGCACATATCTCCCCTGGGGCCCGTTCTTTGGCGTCTTCGCACCAAACGGCACACCAGACGATGTTGTGGCGAAACTGAGCGCTGCCTATTCCGAGGGCGCAGCCCATCCCGATTTCGTAGAGCTGATGGACAACCGCGGCTTTACAATGATGGGAATCAGCGGCGACGAAGCCACGGCCTTCCTGTCCAAATGGCAGCAGGGCACAGCCTGGTTGCTTCAGGACGCGGGCCTGGCCAAGGCCTCGCCTGAAGAGTTCGGCATCGCCCGTCCATAAACCATAGCCCGACCTTGTCGGATGGTGGGCCTTCGGGACTGCCAAACATGGTGCCGCCCAGAGTGAAACGATGCTGGGCGGCATTTTCTGTTCCGGGGGGAGAAACCCGGATTTTACTCCAGGGAGGTGAGGATCATGGATCCCGAATTTAGAGGTGATACAGATCATCACGACGGCACATCCGACGCGACGCCAGGCGGATATGTTGAAATGCGGCGGCCCGGCGAGCTGGCCTTTGCCCTGTTCCTGACAGCGGCCAGCCTGTTTCTGCTGTACAGCGCCTATGGCATTTCCGGCTTTGAAGCCCTGTCCGCGCCGGGGGCTATTCCCATGGCCACGACCTTTGTGATGGCAATAGCGGGTTTAGGCGTGGTTCTGCGCACCGCCCGCTTGCCAATAGTAACGAGTGAAACTGTTTCCAAAGACATCCTGCCGGGAACAGTGATCCTGTTTATCGGGTTTCTGATTGTGTTTGGCCTGCTGTTGCAGCCGCTCGGATTTGTCCTCACGGCCGCCCTGTTTCTGACTGTTACGATCAAGGTGCTGGCCCGGCGGGGCTGGGGCTACACCCTCGCGGTCGCGTTTGGTTCCTTATTGGTGATCTGGGTGGTTTTCCGGGTCGTCTTTACCGTGCTGTTGCCTGCCGGGATCCTGCCCGAGGCCGAATTCATCCAGTATTTCCGCAACCTGATCTAGGAGGAGCTTTCCGATGGATACATTTCTCGCGATTTTAACTGTCTTCACCCAGCCAGAGCTGCTCTTCCTTGTCGGACTGGGCACCTTTGTTGGGATCTACATTGGAGCGATCCCAGGCCTTTCGGTCACTATGGCGGTCTCCATCCTGATTTCCTTTACCTTCTCCTGGGAGGTCTACCCCGCAATTTCGTTGATGGTGGGCATCTACATGGGCGGCGTCTATGGCGGCTCGCGCACGGCCATTTTGCTGAACATTCCCGGAGCACCTTCGGCGATTGCCACAGCGTTAGACGGCTACCCCATGGCCCAGCGCGGCGAAGCGGGCCAGGCCATCGGCGTCACCACGGTCATGTCTTTCTTTGGCGGCCTGGTCGGCATTCTGGTTCTGGCCCTAGCGGCGCCGTTTGTGTCCGAGTTTGCGATCAAATTTCAGCCGGCGATATATGCTGCTGGCGGTTCTCGGGATTTTACTGGTCGGCTCATTGTCCAGCGGATCGATGATCAAAGGGATATTTGCCGGCGCCTTTGGCATCGCCATCGGGGCTGTCGGGCGCGACCCGCTCACCTTTACAGAGCGGTTCACCTTTGACTTTCAGATCATGGAAGGCGGGATTTCCTTTATTGCGGTGATGATCGGCATGTTTGGCGTCTCCGAAGCGCTGATGCAGCTGCAGAACGTCAACCGCGCAGCAGTCCGCCAGAAGATCGACAGGATCATTCCCTCCTTTGGCACCATCAAAAAATACCTGCCGCTGTCGCTGCAAACCTCCTCTATCGGCGTGGTGATTGGCGCCCTGCCCGGAACCGGCGGCGATATCGCGGCCCTGATGGCCTATTGATCACGCAAAACGGGTCACAAAAGAGCCCAGCCCCGCCTTTGGCGACGGCGCGATGGAAGGCCTGGTCGCGCCTGAAACGGCCAATAATGCGGCCGTCGGCGGCGCCTTTATTCCGATGATGACCCTGGGCATCCCTGGTGATGCGGTAACCGCCATCATGATTGGTGCGCTCTTCATCCACGGACTTAATCCAGGCCCGATGCTAATGATTGATCAGCCCGACATGTTCTGGTTCATTGTTGGCGCCTTGTTCACGGCCAATATCTTTATGCTGATCTTTGGTCTTACCGGCATCAAGATCTTCACCAAGATCGTCGAGATGCCCCGGTCCGTGATTATTCCTCTGATCCTGTTGTTGTCGGTTGTTGGGGCCTATGCCGTGAACAATTCCATCACAGACATCTACTGGATGCTTGGCTTTGGCGTTTTTGGCTACTTCATGCGTCACTATGGCTACCCCTTGGGCCCGGTGATCCTGGGCGTCATCCTGTCGCGTCTGCTTGATGACAATTGGCGTCGCGCCATCATTTCAGAACGCGAAGACCTGGGTCGCTTTTTTGAGGGCATCCTCACAAGCCCCCTCTCTTTGGTTCTGTTCGCGGCAGTGATCCTGATTTTTGTCAGCCAGACGCCGGTCTGGACCGGCATACAAACCCGCCTGTTTGGAAAGGCACTGTGATGACATTCCCCCCTTCAGAACTGATCAAGCTTGGCCTGATTGGCGACAACATCAACCGGTCCCAGTCTCCGCGGCTGCATCGCACGGCCGGCCAGCTGGCGGGGCTGCAGGTCACCTATGACAGGGTCATCCCCAAAGACATGGACCTCACCTTTGACGAGGTATTTCAGCAGGCACAACACGGTGGGTTTCGCGGCATCAATGTCACCTACCCCTATAAGGATCTGGTCACGTCCAAAGTGACCGTTCCCGATCCGCTGGTGCGCGCCATAGGGGCTGTGAATACTGTCGTTTTGGACGCTGAGGGGCCAAAGGGGTTCAACACGGATTATACCGGCTTCATGCATGCGTACCGCAGGCTGCGCGGCGCCCAAAGCCCGGGCACGGTCTGCCTGATTGGCACTGGCGGCGTCGGCAAGGCGGTGGCCTTTGGGCTGGTGGCGCTGGGGGCAAAAACCATCCGCTGCGTTGATCTGGATCCCGCCAAGGCAGAGGCGCTGGCACAGGCGCTGCGCGACCTTGAGACCGAGACCGAGACCGTGATTGAGACATCCGACAACGCGACCAGCGCTGCAATTGGTGCGGACGGGATCATCAACTGCACCCCGCTGGGCATGGTCGGAATTGGCGGCACCCCGTTGCCTGCGGCATCGATGCAGGGGGCAAGCTGGGCCTTTGATGCGGTCTACACCCCTGTTGATACGCAGTTTTTGCAGGATGCAGCCCAGGCTAATCTGACAATCATTTCCGGCTACGAGCTGTTCTTTGGCCAGGGGATGGATGCCTGGAAGATCTTTACCTCGACTGATCTGGACCCAGACCAGCTGCGCCAGGCCATTCAGGGAGAAGAGGCATTAAGACCTCCATCGCCACGGTGTCGATCTCAGGCAACCTGCCAGAAAAGCTCGCAGCGATTGCGGCTGCAGGTTTTGATGGGATCGAAATATTTGAACAGGATTTCATCGCCCATGACGGCAACCCCCGCGAGGTTGGCGATCCGATCCGCTCCATGGGGCTTGAGATCACCCTGTTCCAGCCGTTCCGGGACTTTGAAGGCCTGCCCGAGCCGTTGCGCGCAAAGGCATTTGACCGCGCCGAGCGCAAATTCGATCTCATGCAGGAGCTGGGCACGGATCTGGTACTGGTGTGCTCGTCCTGTCACCCGCAGGCGCTTGGCGGTATCGACCGTGCTGCGGCAGATTTTTATGAATTGGGCGAGCGCGCCGCCAAACGGAATCTGCGCGTCGGCTTCGAGGCGCTGGCCTGGGGGCGTCACGTCAATGATCACCGCGATGCCTGGGAAATTGTGCGCCGCCCCGACCATAAAAACGTTGGCCTGATCCTGGACAGCTTCCACACCCTCGCCCGCAAGATTGATCCCGAAACGATCCGCAGAATTCCCGGCGACAAGATATTCTTTGTCCAGCTGGCGGATGCGCCTTTGATTGACATGGACCTGCTGTACTGGTCGCGCCACTTTCGCAACATGCCGGCCGAAGGCGATCTGCCCGTGGTCGACTTTATGAAAGCAGTGATGGCGACGGGCTACAGCGGGCCTGTGTCTTTGGAAATTTTCAACGACCAGTTCCGGGGCGGCCACCCCAAGACCATTGCCAAAGACGGGCATCGCTCTCTTGTCGCCCTGATGGACGACGTGCGGCGGCAAGAGCCGATAGCAGCCGAAGGTCTGGTTGCAATCCCGCAGCGCGCCCAGGTTGAAGGCGTGGCCTTTGTTGAATTCGCCAGCCGCGGCGCAGAAGCAGAAACGCTCGAAGCGCTTCTGGAAACGCTTGGCTTTCAACACTCCGGCACCCACATCGCAAAAAAGCTCTCGCTTTGGACGCAGGGAGACATCCGGATCATCATAAACCGCGAAACCTCTGGCTATGCCAGCAGCGCCTACACCATGCATGGCACGACCGTCTGCGATATCGGGCTTTCTGTGGATGCGGCGGCCGAGGCGGTTTCACGGGCGAAATTTCTGGGGGCCGCCCCGTTTGAGCAGGCGACCGACCCGGGCGAGCTGAACATTCCGGCGATCCGCGGCCAAAGCGGCAGTGTTCTGCATTTCATAGACCCAACCAGCGGTTTGAACGACGTGTGGTCGGTAGAATTTGTCGCGACCACCCCTGAGGATGCCGAGACAGGCGCAGGCCTGTCTCGGATTGATCACCTGGCCCAGACCATGAGCTATGATGAAATGCTCAGCTGGTCGCTGTTTTATACGACGCTTTTCCAGATGCAGACATCCACCATGGGGGATTTTGTCGACCCGGACGGCCTGGTGCGCAGTCAGGCGCTGGAAACGGCCGATGGCTCGTTCCGCATCACCCTAAATGGCGCAGAAACCCATCGCACCATGGCCGGGAATTTCCTGGCCGACAGCGTTGGGGCGTCCGTGCAGCACATCGCCCTTTCGACAAACGATATCTTTACGACCTCAGCCGCGATGGCAAAGACAGGGTTTGAACCCCTGCCGATGTCGGAAAATTACTACGCCGACCTGGACGCGCGTTTTGATCTGTCTGCGACCATGCTGGCGGAGCTGAAAGCTGCCAATATTCTCTATGACGAAGACGCAGATGGCGCGTTCTTTCAGCTCTATTCCCGCCCCTACACAGGCGGAATGTTTTTTGAGATTGTAGAGCGGCGTGGCGGCTATAAAGGCTATGGCGCGCCAAATGCGCCCTTCCGAATAGCGGCCCAAAAACGACTGATGCGCCCGAAAGGGATGCCCAGGCAGTGACCCGATGGGGCTGCGCGGCCTGCAGAGATTGCCCATAAGAGACCCGCAGTTTGCGGGTTTTGATCCATCCAGGGCTGACCTGACAGCTGCCAGTCGACTGGCGGCTGGCTGGCGGCTGGCGGCTGGCGAGCACAGGTGATTGGCGAGCACAGGGCCGAGGCTTGACTGCTTGTGCCATCTTAAAGTGACGTCGGGGGGGGGCAGCCAAGGCCGCGCGCTCCCTTCACGTCCCCGTTCACACCCCCTCTTCCTCCCTCCTTCACGCGCCATTCTTTGCATCAGAGCTTCCGAGCTTCCGAGCTGGAGCTCACCGAGCCTGGCCGACTTTCACGCAGAGAAAACAATATTTATTTTTTTGTACTACTAAGAAGCGCCGCGAAACTCCCCCTAAAATTCTAAAATTCAGCGAATTTTTCACACCACATATGGATGGTGAATATTTTCCATCTTTATTTTGTACATTCGTACTGATAATGACGGGCGAGATTGCAACAAGACCCCAGAGGATAGGGCGCCTGGCAACAGATCTGGCGACACACCCTTACGTTTTCAGCGACCTCATCGGATAAATTCGCCCCACCGCAACGGGGGAATAACAAAAGGGAATACCCAGGGCTCGGAAACATGATGACCTGCCAACTCACCACCCACGCGCTATTAACGCACGCGGCGCGCTACCACCAAAACGCCCGCATTGTGTCGGTTGAGACAGACGGACAGATCACAACGTCAAACTGGCCGATGGTCGAGGAGCGGGCCAAAAAACCTGGCGCAGGCAACTCAAGCCCTTGGGGCGACACCGGGATCACGCTGCGGCACCCTGGCCTGGAACAACCTGCGCCATTTGGAGCTGTACTTCGCGCTCTCTGGCGCTGGTTTTGTGTGCCACACGGTCAATCCACGCCTGAGCCCAGAGCACGTCAGCTACATCATCAACCATGCAAAAGACGAAGTGCTTTTCATCGACGAGACCTTCCTGCCGCTTGTTGCCGAAATTCGCGACCAAATCCCTTGCGTGCGCGCCATTGTCCTGATGGGCGGGGTCCTGATGGGCGAACGCAGCGCGCAAGCCGCAGCGCAGATTGAAGGCCTTTTATTCTATGACGACCTGATCGCCGCGCAGGACGGCAGCTTTGACTGGCCAGACCTTGATGAAAACAGCGCCGCGAGCCTGTGCTATACCTCTGGCACAACCGGGCGACCAAAGGGGGTGCTATACTCGCATCGCTCTACAATTCTGCATACGCTTTGCAGCAATCAGCCTGATCTTATGGGATTTGACGCGACAGATTGCGTTTTACCGGTTGTGCCGCTGTTTCACGTCAACGCCTGGGGCGTGCCCTATAACGCCGCACTATGCGGCTGCGATCTGGTCCTGCCAGGGCCGAACCTTGATGGGGAAACCCTCACCAACCTGATTGATCAGTTCAAGGTGACCGTTGGCCTTGGCGTCCCGACAATCTGGGCCGGCATCCTCAAAGCAGCACAGGACGCCCCGGACAAGCTCAGCTCGCTTAAAAAAGCGATTGTTGGCGGTGCCGCGATGACCGAAGTGATGAGGAATGCGTACAAACGGCTGTTCAGCGTAGACATGATTCACTCCTGGGGCATGACAGAAGCAAGCCCAATGGGCGCGATAAACCACCTGTTGCCAAAACATGACGAGCTGTCCGAGCCAGATCTCAACGCGATCAAGCTAAAACAAGGCCGCGCGCCCTTTGGGCTTGAGAGGCGTCTCATCGACGATGACGGCATGGTCCTGCCCGAGGACGGCGAAACAGCTGGGCATCTGCAGATTTGCGGCCATTGGGTGATTGACCACTACTACGGCCATCAGGAGTCTGCAGCCCCCGGTGGCTGGCTGGATACCGGCGATATCGCCTCGATCGACCCCGATGGCTACCTGACGATCCGGGATCGTGCCAAGGACATCATCAAATCGGGCGGCGAATGGATTTCGACCGGAGAACTGGAGGGCGTTGCGGTGTCCCATCCGGGCGTACAGGCTGCAGCGGCCATCGCTGCCCATCACGAAAAATGGGACGAACGGCCAATCATTATCGCCGTAAAGGCACAAAATGCCGCGGTTTCAGAGCAAGAGCTTTTGCAGCACTACGAGGGCAAAGTCGCGCGGTGGCAAATCCCGGATAAGGTCATTTTTGTCGACCAACTGCCGCTCGGATCCACCGGCAAGGTCCTGAAGACAGACCTGCGCGACACATATTTCTACGTCCTGCGCAAATCAGAGGCAGCTCCCCTGCCCCGTAGCTGTGGCCAAATGCGGGGACTGGGGCTGGTCCCTGTTGCCGGTGCAGATCAGCAAAACCCAACGGGGGTGGCGGCCTATCCCCGTTGCGAATATAACGGCTAGAGGAAACAACCCAAGATGTGATGCCCTTGACGAATGCAAATAAGACCGACGCGATAGAGATGGCCGTTGCTGGGCGCAAGCCAAAGCAAAAGCGATCCCAGGAAACACGTGATAAAATCACGGAGGCGTCGATCCAATTGCTCGCAACAAAAGGCATCGCCGACCTCAATCACCGGCTGGTTGCAAAGTTAGCCGGCGTGTCGCTGTCTTCGACAACCTATTACTTCAACCAAAAATCCGACATTGTTGGCATCGCATCAAACCAGATCCTGCAGGGCTATTCCGATGCCTTTGCCGCCGTCGCCAAGCGCTATTTAAGAGACCAGAACACCAATCAAGGCGTGGGTGAGCTGATCGCCCGCATCGTCCAGGCCTCGACCGGCAAACACAGCCTCGGCACATTGGCTTGGGCTGAAATCACCCTTGATGCGGCGCGCAACCAAGACAGCCTGACGCTTTCCAAAAAGTGGCACGACCGGCTCATGGAGCTTTGGACTGATATTACCAAAGCGCTTGGAACAGCCCATCCAGCCGAAACGGCACGATCCGGCATTGATCTTACGGTTGGCTTTTTGTTCATCAGCCGCGCCCTTGGCCTATCGGCCGAGCAGGTGGATGATGTCTTTGCGCGCAAGGCTGACCCGCTGGTCGCCTGGGCGGTTGAGGTGCCACCGGGGCAGACCAGCAGTCCGAAATCGGGCACCCCGAGCCGCGGAAAGAAATCTGACCAAACCCGCCAGGTGATCCTTGATGCCGCGATTGAGCTCCTCAATCACGAAGGCACAGCCTCCATTACGCACCGGAAAATCGCACAGCTTGCCGGCCTTACCCCTGCCGCCCCGTCTTATCATTTTAAGAGTATCGACCTGCTGCTTCGGGCCGCACAAGAACAACTGTTCGAGAGCTCAAAACAGAGCATGCATGATGTCATTGCAGATGTTGATCTCACGGCGCTTGATGCCGACCAGCTGATCGACATTACCCCCATGATACTGCAACGCGAAGCAACCGAGAACGGTGCAAACAACCTTGCTTCGCTGGCCATTTGGGTGGAAGCCGCCCGCCGGCCAGAGCTGCGACCCATGGTTTGGAGCGGAATTTCTGACCAGATGCGGGGTTGGAGCCAACTGCTTCAGGCCATCACGCCCGCACCTCGCCCCATTGATGCCCTGCTGCTTCAGGCGGCCTATACGGGCAAGCTTATCCGCCTTCTCTCCACTGGAGCACGGAATTCTGACCTCGTTTTGGCGCGCAAAGAAATAGCCTTCTTTGTCAGAGGCCTTATCAAAAACGATCTCAACATTTAAATTAGTACTTTTGTACAAAAAAGTTGACTATCAAAAGCCTGGGTTTTAGGGTCCAAGCAGCGTTTCCGAACGCACACTTTGCACTTGGAGGCTAATCTGGGACATTCGGCACTCAAATTCCAGACAGACGCACCCTCAGAGCACGCCGATCATCTGCGGATAAAATAGTACAAAGCACCAAAATATGAATGCCTTCCATCTGCACTCCGCGTTCGGACAGGCAGATTTCGAAGAGCTGTGATCTAGTTTCAAAGGAAAAAGCATGAAGAAACCAACTGATCTTGCGGGTAGGGTTGCGTTGATAACAGGCGCCGGGCGCGGCCTCGGCCGGGAGCATGCCTTGTTGCTGGCAAGCCATGGCGCAAAGGTTGTGGTGAATGATATTGGCGGCAGTATAAAGGGCCAGGGCAGGGAAGGCTCGGTTGCGGAAGCTGTGGCGCAGGAAATTCGCGACCTAGGCGGTGAAGCAATGGCGAGCACGGCTTCGGTGACGGAAACCGCCGAGGTCGAACAGATGTTTTCCGAGGTCGAGGCCGCATGGGGCGGCGTTGATATCGTGGTGGCCAATGCGGGCATCCTGCGCGACAAGACGTTTGCCAAAATGTCGCTCGAAGATTTTCGCACCGTTCTTGACGTCAATTTGATGGGGGCTGTGCACTGCGCCAAGGCCGCCTGGGAAGGGATGCGCGAACGCCAGTACGGCCGCATTGTGTTTACGACATCGTCCTCTGGCCTTTACGGCAACTTTGGCCAATCCAACTACGGCGCGGCAAAGATGGCGCTGGTTGGCCTGATGCAAACCCTGGCGCTTGAGGGGATATCTCGCAACATTCGTGTCAATTGCCTGGCCCCCGCTGCCGCGACACGTATGCTTGACGGCCTGTTCCCCGACGACATCCTGCAAGCTCTGGAACCAAGCAAAGTCAGCCCTGCGGTTCTTGCTCTGGTCAGCGAAGACGCCCCAACCCGTAAGATCATCTGCGCCGGTGCCGGCGGCTTTGAGCAAGCCGACATCACGCTGAGCCAGGGCATTTTCACAACAGACACCGAAACCGCCGCCGAAATGATCATGAGCCAATGGGACCAAATTTCCGATCAAACCGGACAGGTTGTTCCCGAGACCGGCCAGGCCCAGATCGAACGCGAGTTGAACAAAGCCATGCAACACAGAAATGAGACCGTATAAAATGCGCGACGCAGTCATTGTATCCACCGCCCGTACCCCCATTGGCAAAGCCTATCGCGGCGCCTTCAATGCGACCCCCAGCACCGCCCTTGCCGCCCATGCGATCAAGGCCGCTGTCACACGCAGCCAGATTGACCCAAAGGAAATCGACGACTGTGTGTTCGGCAGTGCCCTGCCCCAGGGCATCCAGCACACCATCGGTCGCACCGCCGCATTGCGCGCCGGATTGCCCGTCGAAATCTCTGGCATGACCATGGATCGCCAATGCGCATCAGGCTTGATGGCGATTGCCACCGCAGCAAAGCAAGTGGTGGTTGATCGCATGGACGTCGTCGTTGCCGGCGGCGTGGAAAGCATCTCGATGGTGCAGACCAACCAGCTGCGTGTTGACGAAGATCCCGCGCTGGTTCAGATGCACGATGATGTTTACATGCCCATGCTCGACACAGCCGAGATGGTGGCGCAGCGCTACGACATTCGCCGCGACCGGCAGGATGCCTATTCGCTCCAGTCACAACAGCGGACAGCTGCCGCCCAGGACGCGGGTAAATTTGCCGACGAAATCGTGCCGATCACAACCACAATGCAGTTAAAAGACAAGGCATCCGGCGAGATCTCCTGGGCAGATGTGACACTGGAAAAAGACGAGGGCAACCGGCCGTCAACCACACTTGCGGGCCTCAACGGATTGGGAGCCGTGCGCGACAACGGTGTTATCACAGCCGGCAATGCCAGCCAGCTGTCTGACGGCGCCTCGGCCTGCGTTGTGATGGAGGCGTCACTGGCAGAAAAACGCGGCTTGCAGCCTTTGGGGCGCTACCTTGGCATGGCCGTTGCCGGCACCAAGCCCGATGAAATGGGCATCGGCCCGATATTTGCGGTGCCCAAATTGCTCAAACGGTTCGGGCTTACGGTTTCTGACATTGGAATTTGGGAGCTGAACGAAGCCTTTGCGGTGCAGGTGCTGCATTGTCAGGACATCCTTGGCATCCCGGACGAGCGCCTGAATGTAAATGGCGGCTCGATTTCAATCGGCCACCCTTACGGTATGTCCGGCGCGCGGATGACCGGCCACTTGCTGATCGAAGGCAAGCGCCAGGGCGCCAAATATGGCGTTGTCACCATGTGTGTTGGCGGCGGCATGGGCGCAGCTGGTCTGTTTGAAATCTTCTAGACCCCGCCCTGGCAGACCCCAAAAAAAAGGCCCCGCGCTGGTTTTCACCGGCGCGGGGCTTTTTTATTCAGATCAGATCAAACCCTAGACTTCAAGCCACTCCGAACGCACATCACTTCGCTTTACGAACTCGGCCGGTGTGCCCTCATATACGATGTCGCCATGCCCCATCACATAGACACGGTCAGCGATCCTCAGGGCGATTGAAAGCTTTTGCTCAATCAGCAGAATCGACACGCCTGACTTTGCGATCTCTGCAATCACATCACCAACCTGCTGCACGATTTTTGGCGCCAGCCCCTCGGTCGGCTCATCAATAATGATGAGCTGAGGGTCGCCCAAAAGCGTGCGACACATGGTCAGCATCTGCTTTTCGCCGCCCGACAGAACACCAGCCGCATTATCGGCACGCGCCCGCAGGTTGGGAAACATATCCAGCATCTGCTCGATCGACCATTTCCCCGGACGCTTCATGTCCTTGATGCCCAGCATCAGGTTTTGGCGCACCGTCATTGTTGGGAAAATATCACGGCTTTCAGGGACATAGCCCAGGCCGAGATTGGCGATTTGATGGCTTTCAAGGCCAGCGATTTCCTGATTTTGGAACCTGATCGACCCCGACAGGAGGCACCTCGCCAACAATCGCTGTGGCCGTGGTCGAGCGCCCAACACCATTGCGCCCCAACAGGGCAATCACTTCGCCCTGCATGATCTTCATGTTGACGCCGTTCAGCACGTGGCTCTTGCCATAATAGGCGTGCAGATCAGTCACCTCGAGCATCGGGGTGGCAGCTGTTGTTTGCTTGGGTGTGGCGTTCATTAAACAGCCCCCTCTTCAAGTGCGTCGGCCTCATCGCCCAGATAGGCTTCGCGTACCTTGGCGTTGCCGCGTATTTCGGATGGCTTTCCTGTGGCGATGATCTCGCCGTAGACAAGAACCGAGATACGGTCGGCAAGGCCAAAGACCACGCCCATGTCGTGTTCGACAATCAGCAGCGTTTTGCCTTTGGTTGCCTTCTCGATCAGCTCAACGGCGCGATCTGTTTCTGAATGGCTCATGCCCGCTGTCGGCTCATCCAGCAGGATCACCTCTGCGCCACCCGCAATCGTGATTGCCACCTCCAGGGTGCGTTGGTCGGCATAGGGCAAAAGGGCCGCAGAGAGGTTTGCCTTGTCGGCCAGGCCGACCATCTCGAGGATCTCAAGCGTCTTTTCCTGCAATTCTTTCAGACGGCCAATATTGCGCCAGAAAGAATAGCCATAGCCCATGGAATAGAGCACGCCACAGCGCACATTTTCACGCACGGTCATATTGGCAAAGATGTTTGAGACCTGAAACGAGCGCGAAAGGCCCATCCGGTTGATCTCAAACGGTTTGCGCCCGGAAATCACCGCGCCGTTCAGAGCCACAGATCCATCCGACAAGGTGTACATACCGGATATCAGGTTAAACAGCGTGGATTTTCCTGCGCCATTTGGGCCGATAATTGCGTGCCGCTCGCCCTTTTTGATCGAGAGGTTTACGCCCTGAATGATCTTGGCCGGGCCGAAATTTTTCCGAACATTGGTCAGTTCAACTGCTGAAACACTCATCTACAGCTCCTCCCTTTTTGACACCCAGCGCAACATAGCAACCCCAAGCGCCATCGGCCCAAAGGCCAGCACGTAGGTCAGGAAATTTCCCATCCCGAGATGCAGACCAAACGGCTCAAACACCTCGCCATAGCCGTTGCTGTAGCGCACAGCCGCCTCAACAATCACAATCAGGCCCGCAAGCATGAGAAGGCAGCCCACGGCAGATGTCAGCTTGTTCCCCAGATAGGTGCTGCCCGCGTCAGGAAGCCCGGCGACAACCTTGTCGATCACGCCGACAATGCCGTCCGGGGCAAACATGACGATGGCGACAAAGAGCAAGCCAAGATACAGCAGCCATGCCTCGGAGTAATCCGACAGGTTGGACTGCATATAGGTCAGAACCACGGCTCCAAGGATCGGCCCGGCAAAGTGGCGGGTACCGCCGATATAGGCCATCAACAGCACCATCCCGGAGGGCGCCAGCGACAGGGCTTCGGGGGTGAAAATTTCATAGTTCACCGCAGACATGCCGCCTGCAAGACCGGCAAACCCACCGGCAAAAATGAACACCAGATAGCGCACCCGTTGCGGATCATAGCCGACAAATTGCACGCGCTCAGGATTGTCGCGTGTCGCCTCAGACATCTTGCCAAGCGGCGTGCGCGTAAAGGCATACATCGCGATCATGGCAACAAAGCACCAAAAGGCGATAAACACATAAACATCCGAGGTGGATTTGAGCGAAAGATAGAGGAAATCCGGCCCCTTGGTGCGATCCCCGGAAATACCGGTTTCACCGCCAAATATAGAGGCAAACATAAAGCCAGAGGCGGCGATCAGTTCGGCAATCCCAAGCGAGATCATCGCAAAGGGCGTGCCAGCCCTGCGGCACGAAGGCCAGCCAATAATAGCCCCGGCAAGGGCGCCCACAGCAAAGCCTGCAATCGGCACAAAGAACACCGGAAAGCCCGCAAGAATGCCCGTCTCGGCACCTTCAACGGCGCGCATCATATGCACCGCCGCATAGCCACCCAGGCCAAAGTATACCGCATGGCCAAAAGACAGCAGCCCGCCGCGACCCAACAACATATTATAGCTAAGCGCAAAGACGACAAAAATACCGATTTGGTTCATCAGTGACAGCGCCGTGCGCGATGGCCCCAGAAGCGGAACACCCAGCAGGAAAACCGCAAAGACGATAAACGGCAGCACCCTGATGCGAAACTTTTCAGACGCGGTTGGCGCCAGCGAGCGGAAATTTTGATCGATAGTATTCCTCATACTTCACGATCCCCCATGAGACCTGACGGGCGAACCATCAGAATTAGAACAAGCATCAAGAAAGGTATCAGCGGTGCCAGAGAGGCGATCGTTATACGTCCCACCTCTGAGGTGGCATCGAGCCCGATAAAGCCGAATATATCCGCAAAGTTTGCGTTGATTGAGACCGCAAAGGTCTGCAGCAGCCCAAGGATCATGGCTGCAAGAAAGGCGCCCTCAAGCGAGCCAAGCCCGCCGACAACAACCACAACAAAGCAATTGGTCCCATTTGCGCGGCCATCGCAGGATCCGCCACGAGATAGTTGCCACCGATCACCCCCGCCAGGCCCGCAAGCGCGCAGCCGACGCCAAAGACGGTCATAAAAATCCGCGGCACGTTTTGGCCGAGCTGGCCAACCATATGTGGATGCGAAAGGGCCGCCTGAATGATCAGACCGGCCCGCGTGCGTTTCAGGATGAACCAAAGCGCGGCGAGCATCGCGATCGCGACCACAAAAAAGAATATGCGATAGGCTGGATATTGCGGGCCAAACAACATGAACAACGGAAAATCCATCGCCTCTGGGACGCGGTAATCAACAGCGCTGCGACCCCAGATGATTTTGACTGTTTCATCAATGAGATAGGCCAGTCCAAAGGTGAAAAGCAATTCGGCCACATGTCCGTTCACATGCCCCCGGCGCAGGCCGTATTTCTCAACCAGTGCGCCGATCAGCCCCACCAGGATCGGGGCAAAAATCAAGGCCAGCCAAAAGTTTGAAACCTCTGAAATTGTGTAGGCAAAATACGCGCCCAACATGTAAAAACTCGCGTGCGCAAAGTTGAGCACCCCCATCATCGAGAAGATCAGGGTCAGCCCGCTTGAAAGCATGAACAGCAGCAGCCCGGTAGATCGTTCCGTTTATCAGGGAAAAGATTATCGTTTCCATGGATACCCCATCAAGTAGACAAAGGCGATGCGCAAATGAGGCGCAGCGCCCTTTTTTGAATTGTCCGGATTAGCGGCGCTTAGTTGGCAGGGCGCGTCATCTCACAGGTTGTCGCGCTTGCAGTGTTGCTTGCGGCAACGCGATCGACTTTTTCGTCTTCCATCGCCCAGCCCAAAGGAAGCCCTTCAACGCCACGCGCGGGATCTTTTGCGAAGGTTGTGATGAACAAATCCTGCAGGACCTGGTGATCCTCGGCCCGCATCGTAACAGGACCGTAAGGGCCCTCATACACGAGGCCTTCCAGCGCAAATGCAACGTCCTTTGGATCAAGCGAGTCTGCTTTTTCAGCGGCCAGATCCAGGAATGTCAAAGCGTTGAAAATCCGGTGGTAGGCATAGAACTCATCGGGACCATACTGCGCGTCAAACGCGTCGATACGGGCTTCTTGTGCGGCATCACCAGACGCAAAGTTGACGTCAATTTCAGAGACCTGACGGACTTTTCCGACAGCATTTTCGCCCATGGCGGTCGCCGAGCCAAGCGAAGAGCCATAATAGGTAAGAATGGGCTTATCCCAGCCGGAATCTGTCGCAGCCTTTACCAGCAGCACAAGGTCGGACCCCCAGTTGCCGGTAATGATGGCATCGGCGCCAGAGCTGATGATCTTTTGCACATAGGGCGTGAAGTCTTTCACTTTGCCCAGCGGGTGCAGCTCATTGCCGGCGATCGCAATCGCGGGCGCCTTTACGGCAAGCTGGCTAACCGCTGCGGCTGCAACCGCCTGACCGTGGGAATAGTCCTGGCCGAGAACATAGACGCTATTGATGTCACCCTTGGCGACAATCCAGTCCGTGACCGCTTCCATTTCATCCCCGCGTGAGAGTCAAAGCGGAAATGCCAGAACGAGCAGGCTTCATTGGTCAGCGCAGGATCAACGGCCGAATAGTTGATGAACAGGACTTCATCGCCGGGGTTGCGTTCGTTGTGCTTGTCCACCGCATCAATCAGCGCGGAGGCAACAGAGGAGCCGTTCCCCTGCATGACATAGCGAATGCCGCGATCAATAGCTTTTTGCAGCTGAACCAGCGACTCCTTGGGGTTGATCTTGTTGTCGAATGAAACGATTTCGACCGTTTCTCCGTTGATACCACCGGCCTTGTTGATCTCATCCGCTGCGAACAACACCTGCTTCAGACCATGATTCCCGGTGGCCCCAAAGGTGCCCGAAAGTGGGTCGATGTAGGCGATCCGCAGGTTATCACTCGCAAACGCCGGCAGTGCGGCCGCCGCGATGGTTGCGGCTAAAATTGCGGTTGTAAAACGTTTCATATTCTTTCCTCCCATATGTGGCACGCCCTCCCATTCGGCGGCAGGCCTGACCGGCAATTGTATCCTGGTGGTCAGGCCTTGGTACGTAGCAATTTTTTAGTACATATGTCTAGAAAATTTAGAGATATATGTGAGTGATACACGTAAAATTATGAATTTAAACAGAAAGATTTGACGATGAAATGATGCACAAATGGAATATTATGAGCGTTTCGCATCCCAATCAGGCATCTGGCCGCCCTCACAGCTGCCCGCTGCCCTCGCGCAGAACCGCGCAGGAACCCTGCGCGCAAACACTCCACACCGCGTGGCTCACATCTGCCCCGGTGATCACGCTGCCATCGATGATTTTTTGAAATACGCAACAGACCAGTTGAGCGTGAACCTCGCCGCAGCCTCGGCACCCAAGTGCCGCAGCAGCCAGGCCCGAAGGCTGCGCTGCGGGCAGTGTGGCGCAAAGGACGAGCTCGTAAGCCTGAGGCCACTTGCTCGCCGCAAGCCTACCCTTTTGGATATGTGCCTGCACCATTTCGGGCCAACCTATCCCGATGTCAGCCTGACGCCAAACCGCGAAAGCCTCCATGTTTAAAACAGGAATCAAAACTGAGGAATTAAAACATGGACCTTGCACACAAAGCGCGCACCGGACGCCGCATCGCCCTAAAGTCACTGGCAGACTCGAAGGTCAATGGAAACCTGAGAGGCAAGAACCTCTTTTATCTTCATCTCGGGCTATGCCGCCGGGACGATGGTTCTTGGGGATTTCCTGAGGCCGGAAGACAGACATCTCGTGAAGCGATTTCCCCAACCTGAAGTGCTATATGCCATTCTCAAAAGAGCGGGCCCGAGGGATGAGCGTTAAGACAACAAAGCAGACCCAAACACAGCTTTGCCTCACCATCGCCGGTGCAGATAAACCGCAACTCGGCGATAGCTTTCAGTCCCGCAACATGTGCAACAGAGACGAGTCCTGCATCTGTCAGAGCCTCACGACAGCACGCGGTTTTTTATAAAGTTACGCGAGCTGCTTGTGTCAGTTTTCCACGTCTATACCCAGCGGGCGTGACCCGCATGGGTCAGAAACTGGCAATAAAGCCGCGCATATTCTCTGTGATAAAATCAACCGCAGCAGTGTTGTTCAGTTTGCCCTCTTCGATCTTGGCACTGGCCATCGGGATCACGATTTCTTTGCAGGTATAGGTTTGCGCAAGCATGCCATTGAGAATGTATTTCAGATGCGATTGCGCACGCACGCCCCCGAGGGATCCACCAGACACAGAGATGACAATGCATTTCTTGTCCTTGAAGACAGAGTCAAACGCAGGCCGCGACGCCCAGTCGATCGCGTTCTTCAGAACCCCGGGAATGCTGTAATTGTATTCAGGCGTCACAAACACCAGACCATCGGCCTCGTGCAGTTGCTTGATCAGATGTGTCACCTCGGGCACCTCGCCCAGATCGGCATTATAGTGCGGCAAGCCGCCAATGTCGGCAAAGCTGCACGACACCTCAGCCCCAAGCTGGTCAACAATCGCGCGCGCCGTCGCCATAGAGGCAGAGGCCGCGCGCAGGCTTCCGATTACGAAAAGGAGATTGGTCATTCGATTTGTTCTCTATTTTGTTACAGACGTGCGAGCCAGGTCGCGATTGAAGGGAAGGCGATGATCAGCGCCAGCGAGACGAGCATTGCAAGAATGAACGGAAAAGCGCCGCGAAAGATTTCGCCTACTTTAAGGTCAGGGTCATCCATAGCGGATTTGATCGTATAAACCGACAGTCCGAAAGGCGGTGTCAGCAGTCCGATTTCAACGGCCACAACGGTCAGAACACCAAACCAGATCAGATCAAACCCAGCCGCATTGGCCACCGGCAAAGCAATCGGCAGCATGATCAGCATGATCGAAATAGAATCGATCAGGCACCCCAGCGCGATGATGATCAGCAGATACAAAAGCAAAAAGCCAAAGGGGCCGACAGGACCAGACAGAAAGAACTCTGCCAGCTCACGTGGCACCCCAGACAAGGCCAGCATGCGGCTAAAGAACGTGGCAGCCATGATCAATAGCAGCACAGACACAGTGATTTGCCCCGTCTCGACCAACAGTTTCCAAAACGTTCCACCCCCCAGAGACCTGCGCAACACCGCAATGACAAGTGCGCCAAACGCGCCGGCAGCTCCGGCCTCCGTTGGGTTGAGGAACCCGCCATACAGCCCGCCCAATACCAACAGCATCAAGCTGACGATTGGGACGGACTTTCGGACGATCTCGCCTGCGGTAATGTCGTGAAATTCGCTGCTGTCATTGGTATCGGCAAAGACAAAATCCTTTTGCGTCTTTGCCAGCAAAAGTATCGTCGCTGAAAACAAAACTGCCAGCAAAAGCCCGGGCCCAATGCCCGCCAAGAACATGCGCCCGACGGATTCTTCGGCCAATACGGCATACACAATCATCAACAACGATGGCGGGATCATCATACCCAGCACGGACGAGCCGGCCACCACACCTGTCGCAAACTTCTTTGTGTAGCCATGTCGTGTCATTTCAGGCACGGCCACACGGCTGAAAACGGTCGCGGATGCGATGGAAATTCCCGTGATCGAGGCAAACACAGCATTGGCAAAAACGGTGGCAATACCAAGCCCGGCAGTGACGCGTTTCAGCAATCGCTCAAAGACATCAAAGGTATCCTTGCCCACGCCTGACACTGTCACCAGCAGCCCCATGAGGACAAAGAGAGGCACCACCGCAAAGAGGTATTCCTGCAGCGCATCGTTGGCCACAGCACCGATCATGCGGGTCGCAACGGCCTCATTGCGGATCAAGGCCACGCCTGCAAAAGACACCAGTAGCATCCCGATGCCGATGGGTAGTCCGATATAGATCAACAGGACCAATGCGCCGATGGCATACGTGCCAATTTCAATAGGGGTCATTTGGGCGCCTCTCCTGTATCACGCGTCCGCAGATTGCTTGCGGCACGCATGATGAATTCAACCGCAGCAACAGTCACACCCAGCAGGATCATTGCGCGAAAGGGCCATGTCGGCAGTGTCGCGATACCGGTGACACCGATAAATTCGCCAGAGCTGAAGTCTTTTTCAAAAATCCGCAGCGTTGACCACGCGATTAGGCCCAGCATGAAAGCTCCGACCAGATCAAACAGGGCTGCCAGCAGACCTCCCAGTTTCGGAAAGCGCCGTCTGAAAGCCGGTAAGAAAATTTCGGTCCGCGCCAGCCGGTCGGCCCGCACTGTCGTTGCAAGTTGCAGATAGACGATCATGACCAGCACCAATGCCCCAAGCTCAGACACCAGGGGCAAAGAGGCGCCAAGCAGGTTCCGGAACACGATATCTGCGCAAATGATGATCATCAGAACGCCAATCATCAGTGTTCCGATAACTGCAAGCCCCTCCACGACACGTGACCAGATGCGCATAATACCGTGGCTGCCGTGCCCGCGCGATCCGCGGGCACTGTTCAGGTTGTTTTCAGTTTTCACAGGTCCGGACCGTTACTTGTCCCAGTCACGCGCAGGGGTTTCACCCGCAGCACGCAACCCGTTCATGTATTCCGCCAGGAACTCTGTTCCCGCAGCGCCCTGCTTATCCACAGCCGCCGCCCACTCGCCAGCCAGATCAGGCAGCATGTCGACCCAGGCCTGACGTTCGCCAGCAGGCATTGAGACGATCGTCACGGGAGGCGACTGCTCCGCGCCTTTCGACACCATGATGTTCATCATCAGCTCGTGGCGGTCGACCATATCCTGACCGAGGCTTTCGGGGTAATAGGCACCGGCCTCAATCATGGCGTTCTGCACGGGCTCAGGCAGGCTGTCCCATGTGTCGCGGTTGATTGCCACAGCCCCCGAAAACGCCGCACCGGCATCAAAACGGTTGATGTAGGGGGCCACCTCGTACAGCTTGATCGGCATGGCACCTAGCGCCAGCGTCAAAGCGCCGTCAGATACACCCGTCTGAACATCTGTGTAGAATGTGGTCAAAGCCCCATCAACAGCATTGGCCCCTGTGCCGCGCAGCCAGCTGCCCAAAACACCGGGAGCTGAAAGCTTCATCCCGTTGATGTCCGCAATGCCTGTCAGCGGCTCCTTGGTGTAGATGTCGTACAGATCTGTCGCCGTCAGCCCAAGGACCTTAAGGTTATGATCTTCCCATTCGGAGCGAAAGCCGTCGTTTGTTTCCAACAGCTTTTCCATGACGTCCAGCAAAACCGGGGGATTCGCCGTGGCAAAGGGTGTATTCGTCGAGACCTGGCTCAGCGGCAGCTGCGCGGCTTCCAGAAATGAGAAAACCCAACCGATATCGGTGATGCCCTCTTCGACCGAGCTCAGCGTTGCATTCGCTTTGTAGAGCGTGCCACCAAAGGCTTCGTTCCATGCGATTTCGTAGTCGCCGCTTTCGGCAAGAATTTCATCCGTACGCGCCATGAAATGCGTCTGGATCATGCCGACCCATGGCACAACGGTCGGGTGGCTCGAGGCCACCGTCAGATTAATTGTCTCCTGCGCCAGCAACGCCGCAGGAAAGGCTATCGCCGCCGTCATTGTTCCCAGAAAAGTTCTCATCGTATTCCTCCCTCGATGTTCAGTTGATTTCAAAAGTTTGCGTTGAGTAGTTCAGACGCACGCTCACTGAGCCTTCGTTGATCATCCACGGTCGCACCGTGAAACTACGGGCGCCGCTTTGGTGCATTGGGTCGCGTTCTGCGATGGCAATGGCCTCGGCGCGTGAACTGGCCCGGATGACAACCATGCCTTCGCCCTCCCAATGGTCTTCGTCGTCGGTCCACAAAGGCCCGGCCGCGAACAAGATGCCTTCTTTTTCAAGCCCGACCTGAAATTCCAGGTGCGCCACAAGATTGGCAAAGACCGCACCCAGCCCATCAGTCGGCGTGGTAAAGACCGCGTAGAGCTGCTGTTGCAGCATCCCACTGCTGGCTTCGCGCACATCCGCAGCAGGCACCGATTTGGGGTTATCCACCTCTCTCATTTTGTCGCTCCTCCCTTGTCGCGATTTGTGTTCAGCTGGCTTTGTTCTCACGCTGCAGTTCAGCCCGGATTTCATCGCCATGCTCATCAAGCGTCGGGGGCGGCAGAACCTCATATTCGGGCATGTCATCAAAGCTGTAGGGCGGGCGCACTGTGGTAAAGCGGCCCATCTCGGGATGCTCTGACGTGACCGCAATCCGCAGATGCTTTGCCTGGGGATCTTCCAGCGCCTCATCCGCATCATAGGCCGGCGAATGCGGAACCTCTGCCGCCTCCAGACGCGCGCACCAGATGTCGCGCGTTGCAGACTTTAAGACTGGCGTCATGATCTCGATTATCTCGTCCTGGTGCTTGATCCGCTCCAAACGCTCCGAAAATCGCGGATCATCCTTCAGCGCCTGCTGCCCTGTGGCAGAAAGGAAGCCTTCCCAGAATTTGGCTGGCGACGACAAATGGATCGCAATCCATTTCCCATCGCTGCACTCGAATGTGTAACTTTGCGAGACAACCGGACGCGACAGCGGGCCCATCACCTCGCCTGCGGAATAATGGTGCGAAAAGCTATCGAGATTGAAATGCGTCATCGCTTCCAGCATCGAGATATCCAGCCTGCGCCCTTTGCCGGAACTGCCGCGCTCAATCAAGGCCGCCATGATCCCCATCGCGGCGTATTGGCCGGTCACGGAATCCGCAATCGCAGGGCCGATAACCCGCGGATTGGTTGGCGGCGTCAGCAGTCGCAGATATCCGCTCGCGGCCTGTGCAACCGTGTCATAGGCAGGGCGGTCGCGATAGGGACCGGATTTGCCAAAGCCGGAAATCGCGCAATAGATCAAAGAGGGATTGATCTTGCGCAGCTCCTCATCGCCAGCCCCCAGTTTTTCTGCAACACCGGGGCGGAAGTTCTGGATAAACACATCCGCCGAGGCGATCAGGTCGCGAAACGTCGCGCCATCACCGGACTGCTTTGTATCCAGCGCAATTGACCGCTTGTTGCGGTTGTATGTCTGATAGTGCGGCGAATAGAGCCCGCCCTTGAAGGCACGGAACGGATCCCCCTGACCGGGGCGTTCAACCTTGATGACATCCGCACCAAGGTCGGCCAAATGCATCGAAGCAGCTGGGCCGGTGATGTATGTCCCCATCTCGATCACACGGATATTGTTCAGAATTTTGACCATAATGCCCGCCTCAGGAGTTTGAACTGGAGGGTTTCGATGCCGCGCCATCGTATGAAATCGCCACATCGGCCTGATGCGACATGATGAACCCGATGGAGCGCAGTGATTCTTCGTACAGATGCGCCGCAAGACCGGCTGTGCGCGCCAGAAGCGGGACGGCCTTCAGGGCCTCCAACGGCCAGCCTGCATCAAGGATCACTGCCGGTATTGCACCGGACACGTTGATTGGCAGCGGTCTGTTGATAATCCCCGGCGCGTGTTTGGCCAGCATGCGGAGTGTTTCCACATAGCGCCCCGACACCCCCTGCTCGTCTGCAAGATCCAGCAATTTGATTGCCCGCGGGTCACCCTCGCTGTGTTGTGGATGGCCCAGACCCGGGATTTTCTTGCGCGCCGCCTTCAGCTCGTTCAGGCTTGCAATGACTGCGGTCTCAAGGTCGCAACCTTCGCTCTTTGCCTTTGCCATCCCCTGCGCAAGATATTGCCCGGACACCTCGGTGCTGCCCGCCACAACAGAGCCCATGCCCAGCAGACCTGCGGCCATCGCGCCCTGCCATGCCTCGGGGCCTGCCGCCAATGTCATGCGCGCGGCCTGAACGCTGGGCACCAACCCGTGTTCCGCAATTGCGACAAGACACGCATCAAGCATCTTGCGTTGGGCAGGTGTTGGTTTCTGACCAATCACCAGCAGCCAGAAGTAGTCACTGAAATCAATCTGACCAATCAAATCACTGCACAGGTCATAGCCCCGCACCGTGATCGTGTCGGCGTCCGATGTCGCGATTGCCGTTAAAGCCTGATTTTGCTTGCCTATTCGCATTTCGCTTCCTCTTTTTTCGCATACCGAAAATAATTTCTCTTGCCGAAAGAATTGCAGCGAATTATGGTTTCGTCAAGCTCGGTGTTTTTTGCCATTGTCACGGCAGATCAGTGGAGATGGAAAAGGGAGCCGCAGATGACACGGAATTTGAACAGGGTGCAGCATGCATGAGCCCGAAAAAGAACGCTGCAAAGATCACGGCGAAGCAGCGTCTAAAGCGACGGTAAAGAACAGCAAAAGCGCGCTTGAAAAACCAGCCGAATTTGTCGAGGCGCTGGCCAAAGGTCTCGCAATTATCGAAAGTTTTGATGTCTCCAGTCCCGAAATGACCCTGAGCGAAGTCGCGCGCAAGGTTGGGCTCAGCCCGGCGGCGGCCCGACGCAGCCTGATAACGCTCAAGACACTGGGCTATGTCGGGCAGAACAACAAAAGCTTTCACCTGCGCCCCAAAATCATGACCCTGGGGTCTGCGTTCTACTACTCGGCCCGAATCGATGAGGTGCTGCAGCCGTTCCTGCGCGATTTGGTGGCAAAATTTGGTGACGCCTCATCTGTTGGCACCCTTGATGGCAAGGATGTGATCTACATTGCCCATAGCTCTGTGCAACGTGCGCGCCGTGCAGCTGCGGTTGTTGGGGCCCGCTATCCGGCCTATGCTACCTCGCTTGCCCGCGTCTTGCTTGCCGGTCTTCCAGCCGCCGAACTTGACGCCTATTTTGACGATCTCGTGATTGAGCCGCTCACTTCAAAGACAATCACCGATCCCGTGGCATTGCGTGCAGAAATAGAGGCGGTCCGCGCAGCGCATTATTCAACAACCGTAGATCAGCTTGATTATGGCATCACCGCCCTGGCTGTCCCAATCCGCGCTGTGGATGGCCGGACAATCGCAGCCCTGAATACATCAGGCTACAGCGGCATGATTGATGCCGACTATTTGATCAACGAACGGCTTTCGCAACTGCGAACCGTTGCATCCAGCATTGCTCAGACCCTCACGCGCTATCCCGCGCTGGCGTCAGTTATCGGGCAATAGAAAAGGTACTTCAGGAGGGGAAACCAAGATGTGTAGACTGTGCGATCCGAACAAACCCCAGTTGCCCTGCCCCACGCGGCGCGACTTTCTTAAGGCAAGTGCTGCGGCCGGTGTTGCTGGCACAGCCGGCATTTCAATTGCAGGCACAGCGCAGGCGCAACAAGCGGCCGCCGCCACACTGCCTGACGGTGTCGGCGCACCCGGTCGGCGCGTGCTGATCAAAGGCGGCTCAGTTATGTCGATGGACGATGCGGTCGGCAACTTTGCCACTGGCGACGTGCTGATTGATGGCAAGACCATCGTCGCCGTCGGCGCCAACATTGACGCGCCCGACGCGGCGGTGATTGATGCCAAAGGCAAGATCGTCATGCCCGGATTTGTCGACACACATCACCACCAGTTTGAAACCGCCCTGCGCAGCCAACTGTCCAACGGCATTCTGGTGAATGATGGCCGCCCGGCAACTGCCTCCAACTACTATGAGACCATCTTGCAGGGCTTCTCGATGCACTACCGCCCCGAGGACGTCTATATTAACGAGCTGTTCGGCGGTATCGCCCAGCTGGATGCCGGTGTGACAACTGTAATGGACGTCAGCCAGATCCACCACTCCCCGAAACATTCAGACGCCGCCATTGAAGGTCTTCGTGATGCGGGCCGTCGTGGCGTATTTGGCTACTTCGAAGGCTGGGGCGAGCGCGCTAAATACCCGGCAGATGCCGCGCGCATCAAACAGCAGTATTTCTCGTCTGATGACCAGCTGACCACCATGGTCATGGGCGGCGAAATTTATCTGCCCGGCTATGAAGCCGCATGGAAGGTCGGTCGCGAACTGGACTTGCCAATTGCGCTGCACGTGGTTGGCACCTTTGGTATGCAGCCAACCTTTGACGAACTGGGCGCTGCAGGCATGTTCGGCGACGACAATATTTTCATCCACATGACAGGCATGTCTGAGGATGGCTGGAAATACGCCCAGGACGCCGGGGCGCATATCTCGCTTTCGGTCCCCATCGAGATGCACATGCGTCACGGCACGCCCCCCATCCAAAAAGCCATCGACATGGGTCTGTCTACCTCTTTGTCGACAGACGTCGAATGCACCATGACGGCGGATTTCTTCACCCAGATGCGCAGTTTGATCACGCTGCAACGCATGTTCGCCAACGAAAAGGCGCTGTCGGGTCAGGACTATCCCGACCTCATGCACTGCATGCAGGCCATCCGCCACGCCACGATGGGCGGTGCTGAAGGTCTGAAACTGGATCACAAGATCGGGTCTCTGACGCCGGGCAAAGAGGCGGACATCCTTCTGCTGGACGCCGAAGCCCTCAACGTGGCGCCGCTGAACAATGTCCCCGGTGCCGTTGTGACCCTGATGGAGCGCAGCAATGTCGATACAGTCATGGTCGCCGGCCAGGTGAAGAAATGGCAAGGCCAGATGCTGGGCTTTGACATCGAACGCCTGCGGGGGGAGCTGGAAACAAGCCGGGACTATCTGTTTGAAGCCGCGGGTGTTGAGCGCGACCTTTTCGCCTGAAGCACAACTGCCCCCGGCCGCGTGCTGCGGGGGCGCCTTATGAACAGGCCCCGCCTGGGGCAGCCCATTGATGAAGGAGTGAGAATTTGGCTCAGCTAGTTGCTACCTTGGCCTCGACCCACCACCCGTTTTACCTCAAAGCGACGACGATGCCGCCGGAACAGCAAATGCCGCAGGCGGCAGAGTGGAAACGCAAGATTGAAGCCTATCGTGAAACACTGGCGCGCACCAAACCGGATATTCTGGTGATGATCGGCTCCGATCACTTTCACCAGATATTTTTGGACAACTGCCCCCAGTTCCTGATCGGCAAGGCGCCGCGCTATGACGCGACATTCTACAATGAAGAACGAGAATTCGGCATTCCGAAATACGTGCTGGAAGGCGACGAAGACATGTCTGGCTTTATGCACCAGAACCTGATGGACCAGGACTTTGATTTTGCCTTTTCCAACGAGTTGAAGATCGACCATTCGATCATCTGCCCCATCATCACCGTGCGCCCGGACAATGATTTGCCCGTCGTGCCAATCTATACAAACATATTTGCGCCGCCCCTGCCCTCGCCAAAGCGGTTCTACAATCTGGGCCGCGCAATCCGCAAAGCGATTGACGCCTACCCGTCGGACAAGCGTGTTGCAGCCATCGGCACAGGCCACCTGTCGTTAGAATTGGGCGGGCCGCGTCAATTCATGGAAACCGGGCCGGACCCTGAGTTTGACCGTCAGGCGATCGAGTGGCTGCGCAACGGTGATATCGATGCGATCCTTGCCAATGTCGATCATGAAAGCATGGCCAAAAGCGGCAACGCCACCCACGGCTTCCTCAACTTCATCCTGATGTTGGGTGTGGCCGGCCCCGAAGGCGCGGATTACGTAGACAACCTTGATTTGTTTCACACCATGGAAGCCTACTTTACCTGGTATCCAAAGGAGACCGCAGCATGAGCAAGTATTACGTCAATAAATTCCTGTTCACAGTGGATCGCGACCCCGAATACCTCAAGCGCTACACTGAAGATCCGCACACTTTCGTCGCCATATGGGAACAATCCATCGGGCCACGCCTGAGCGATGCAGAAATGTCGACCGTAAACGGCTTCACTCCACAAGAGCGCAACGCGCTGATCAATCACGACTACGTCGCGCTTTTTGAGATGGGCGCGCATTTCTTCCTGAACCTGACACTTTTCATCGGCATCTATGATGAGCCTTACATGGAGAAAAGCGGCCCCCTGGCGTTCCAAAAGGAGTTTGCAGCCAAATTGCAGCACTGGGTTGGCAAGGACTACCCATCTGTCGCGACATGAGCCAACTGATGGAAGACAATAATTAGTCTTACGCATCTTCTCGGGCTCAGAGGATTGGGCCATGAGGAATCCCAACACATGCGGCCCCATGACCTTCCACCTGTTGGGACAAACCGTCTAAGGCGAGGTCTATTGTCAGGCAGGCCTACACCGAGCGGCCGCCCCAACGTCGAGTCAACATTTTGCCAGGAGGGCATTGTGAGCTGGCCGACCCCAGCAAGATTCGCGGCTCAACCACTGTGACTTTGGCCCCGCATCCGCGAAATATGCGGAATGACGTTCCGTTCTGCGGTATTGGAAGATAGCAATCGACTCCCTAGTCTGGCAACGAGAACGTCGGCTACACTCTGAGAAGGCGCAGTCGGCATTTTCCTTGGGAGGGGAACATGTATCTATTTCCAGAGCTGCAATGACAGCGATGACACCTGAAGAAGCCGTACAGCATGTGATGACCACCATCCCAACGTTTGCAGTGCATGACGTCGATGTGCGTGGTGTGACCGTAAAGGCATTCAAGGCCATCCCTGGCTCGGTTCCCGGGCTACTGGCGGCCGGTTGGGCACAGCACGGCGATGGCGCGCTTGAGTATCTGGCCTATGAGAGCGAAAGCTATACCTACGCCGAATTCACCAAATCGGTGAACCAGTTGGCGCATGCAATGCGGGATGAGCTGGGGTTGGGTCAAGGTGACCGGGTCGCCATTGCCATGCGGAATTATCCCGAACTCTTGATGCTCGTTCTGGCGATTTCCTCGATCGGAGGGGTCGTGGTTTTTGTAAACGCGTGGTGGACAAGCGAAGAGCTGGACTATGCTTTACAAGACAGCGAAGCCCATGTGATTTTTGCAGACGGGCTGCGCATGGAACGGTTGCTGCCACTTTGCGACACACGGGATCTGACCCTGATTGGTGTGCGCGACGCAGAGGGGCAAACCGCACATGACCTCAGCGCTCTCAAACGCAATGCGCGTGCCGAGACCGCCCCGGTGGTTGATATCGACACCGATGATGATTTTGCCATCATGTATTCGTCGGGGACGACGGGCCAGCCAAAAGGCGTGGTGCAAACCCATCGAGGCGCGCTCAACGCAGTGTTCAGCTGGTTGATGCAATCGGTGACCGCGCCGCTGATCACCCCGCCGGAACCCGAGGCCCCAGAGCCGTTGCGCCCGTCAGCGCTTGTGGTGACACCGCTTTTTCATGTGACGGCAACCCACCCGCTATTTTTGCTCAGCCTGCCGGCCGGGGCCAAGATCACACTGATGTACAAGTGGGATCCGGAAGAGGCAGTCCGCCTGATACGGGACAATAATATCACGCGTTTTTTGGGGGTTCCGACGCAATCCGCCGAACTGATGACTGCTGCTCTCAAGATGGGCGAGACGCTTCCGTCGATAGATTATCTTGGGGCCGGCGGCGCCAAACGGCCCGGCGCACAGGTCGCAAAACTGGCCGAAGCCTTTCCCAATGCCGGGGTCGCAACGGGCTGGGGCATGACGGAAACCAACGCCCTGGGCATTGGCATGATCGGCGACGACTACAAGGCCCGCCCCGATAGTGCCGGCAAACTGCATCCCCCCCTGCAAGAGCTCCGCATGCTGGATGACGCAGGCAATGACGTCCCCCTGGGCGCATTGGGCGAGATCACTGTCAAAAGTGCCGCAAACATGCGGTGTTATCTGAATAAACCAGAGGCAACGGATGAGGTTCTGCAAGATGGCTGGCTGCGCACTGGCGATCTGGGTGTGCTCGACGCGGATGGCTTTGTGACCATCCTGGACCGTAAGAAGAACATCATTATCCGTGGCGGCGAAAACATCGCCTGCCTGGATGTTGAAGGCGCCCTACACCACCATCCCGACGTTCTGGAAGCAGCGGCATTTTCTGTGCCTGACGAGCGGCTGGGAGAAGCGGTGGGCGCGGCTGTGCAGCTCAAAGCCGGGGCCCAGCTTAGCCTGGAAGACATGGTCGCCTTTCTTGATGGGCATCTCGCGACATACAAAATGCCCACCCACCTGTGGACCCAGCACGACATATTGCTGCGCGGTGCAACCGACAAAATAGACCGCCGTGCGATCCGTACAGCCTGTCTGAACAATAAAGAGGCCTAAAAATGAATACCCCAACCGAAACAGAAATCGGCAGCTATATCGCCGAGGCTGGCACCGCTGCCTGGCAAGTGCCCGGATTGGACGAGACCACTCCAAAAACGCCCGATCAAGACCGTTGGCATCATTGGTGCCGGCACCATGGGCGGTGGCATTGCGATGAATTTTGCCACCGCAGGCATTTCGGTGCGCATTGTCGAGACCACACAAGAGGCGCTGGATCGCGGCCTGAACGTTGTGCGTGGCAACTACCAGCGCTCGTCAGACAAGGGTCGTTTCCCACAGGACGAAGTCGAGGCCCGCATGGCACGGTTTGATGGCCGCCTCGCGCTTGCTGATCTTGCGGAGTGTGACCTTGTGATTGAGGCTGTGTTCGAAAACATGGACCTAAAGCGCCAGATCTTCACCGAACTGGATCGCGTTATGAAACCGGGAGCCATTCTGGCCACGAACACCTCGGCACTGGATATCAACGAAATTGCCTCGATGACGCAGCGGCCCCAAGACGTGATCGGGCTGCATTTCTTCTCGCCTGCGAACGTGATGAAACTGCTGGAAATCGTGCGCGCCAAACATACAGCGGATGATGTGGTTGCGACCTGCATGGCGCTGGCGAAAGATATCAACAAAATCGCAACGCTTGTTGGTGTGTGCCCAGGTTTTGTCGGCAACCGCATCCTGTTTGCGCGTCAAATTCAAGCCAACAAACTGGTCTATCAGGGGGTGATGCCCTGGGATGTTGATGCCGCACTGAACGCGTTTGGCTTTAAGATGGGCCCGTTCCAGATGAGCGATCTTGCGGGGCTGGATATCGGCTGGTCAAAGGGCGCCAAAACCGACAACCCAATCCGCGATGCATTGTGTGAGCTGGACCGGCGCGGCCAAAAGACCAAGGCAGGGTTTTACGACTATGACGAGGCACGCCGCCCAGTACCCTCGGAGATCACCGCCGGGATCATCCGCGACATCACCGGTGCAAAGCCCGCAACGATGGGCCCCGACGAGATCGTTGAAACCTGCATTTACCCCATGATCAACGAAGCCGTGAAAATCATGGAGGAGAACAAGGCGCAGCGCCCCTCTGATATCGATGTGGTGTGGCTAAACGGCTATGGCTGGCCGGCCGACAAGGGGGGACCGATGTTTTACGGCGACATGGTTGGAGCCAAAGCGGTTCTGGCCCGGATGGAAAAGCTTGGCACCGAGGATGACGCCTTTGCGCCTGCGCAGACACTGCGCAAACTGGCGGCTGAGGGTGGCGCCTTCACCCAGATCGACACCGGAGGTTTGATCGTATGAGCTATGATTTCATCAAAACCGAAACCAAGGGGCATATCCTTGTGGTCACCATGAACCGACCCGAAGTCTACAATGCCGTGCATGTCGATATGCACAACGAAATGGCTGACTGCTGGGATAAATTTGCCGCCGATCCAGACCTTTGGGTTGCTGTGCTGACGGGCGCCGGAGACAAGGCCTTCACGGCAGGCAACGATCTAAAGGCCACGGCAACAGGTGGCAGCAAGGCCAAAATGACCGAAACCGGTTTTGCCGGGCTGTCGTCCCGCTTTGATCTGGAAAAGCCCATTATCGCTGCCGTCAATGGGTTTGCGATGGGCGGCGGATTTGAAACGGCGCTGTCCTGTGACATTATCCTGGCCTCGGAAAACGCCAAATTTGCCCTGCCCGAGGTCAAGGTCGGCTTCTTTGCCGCCGCATCGGGCGTTCAGCGCCTGTCGCGCTACATTGGCCGGCTGGCGGCGCAGGCAGTGATGTTCACCGGTCGCACCATCACTGCCACTGAGGCGCTGGCTTTGGGCTGTATCAACGAAATACATCCGCATGCTCAGCTGATGGAAAAAGCGATGGAAAAGGCCGAGCAGCTTTGCACGGTGTCCCCCTCGGCGGTCAAAGCCACCAAACGGGTGCTGAACGACATGGCCCTGCGGGACGGCATGGCCGGCAGCATCGCCTATTCCCGCGAGGTCATCGCCGATCTGGCCAAAACCGAAGATTTAAAAGAAGGCGTCAATGCTTTCGTCGAGACTCGTGCGCCCAAGTGGGTGAACGAGTAATTCTGCCAAAAGGAGACATGCAAATGTCCGACACCTCCGCTCCAACCAGTCTGAACAATCTGGAAATGTCCGAGAAGGCCAAGCCGCTTTTGGACGCCGTGATCAAACACATCCGCGAGAACGTGGATCCGATGACCGAAGAATATCACCGCCTTGGCGAAGGACGCAAAGATCGCTGGTCCTATGCGCCGGGGCAATTGGAATTGATGGAAGCCGCCAAACAAAAGGCCCGTGACGCCGGTCTTTGGAACTTCTTTCTGCCCAATGCTGAAACCGGCGAAGGCCTGTCCAACCTCGATTACGCCTATATCGCGGCAGAGCTTGGCAAAAACCCACTGGCCTCTGAAACACTAAACTGCTCGGCACCGGATACGGGCAATATGGAAGTGCTGGAGCGCATCGGCACCGCGCAGCAAAAAGAGCAATGGCTCAAGCCGCTGCTGGCGGGGGAAATTCGCTCGGCTTTTGCCATGACCGAACCCGATATGGCATCCTCGGACGCCCGCAACATCTCGACCTCGGCGGTTCTGGAGAACGGCGAATGGGTTATCAACGGCGAGAAATACTACATTTCCGGCGCGGGTGATCCGCGCTGCAAGATCATGATCGTTATGGTCAAAACCTCGCCCGATGCCGAAGCCTTCCGGCAGCAATCCCAGATCCTGGTGCCGATGGATCATCCGGGCGTCGAAATCCTTGGCCCCATGCATGTCTTTGGCCATGACGATGCGCCACACGGCCATATGCACAGCAGGTTCACGGACGTGCGCGTGCCGGAAGAAAACATTCTGTGGGGAGAAGGCCGCGGCTTTGAAATCTCGCAGGTGCGCCTTGGACCCGGCCGCATTCATCACTGCATGCGCTCGATTGGACAGGCGGAACGCGCGCTTGATCTGATGATTGACCGCGGCCTGAACCGGGTCGCGTTCAAAAAGAAGATCATCGACCTGGGCAAAAACATGGAGACGATTTCCCGTGCCAAGATCGAAATTGAAATCGATGCGTCTTCTGGTTTTGAAAGCGGCCAAGGCGATGGATGTCCTTGGCAACAAAGAAGCCCGCATCTGGGTGTCCATGATCAAAGCCAAGGTGCCAGAGCAGGTCTGTGACATCATCGATCAGGCGATGCAGGTGCATGGGGCAACGGGCATCAGCCAGTGGTCGCCGCTGTCCGGCATGTACGCGCAACAGCGCACGTTGCGCTATGCGGATGGGCCAGACGAGGTGCACCACCACGTCATCGCCCGTCACGAGGTAAAGACCTACCAAGACAGCAATTCCCGTCAGGACGCCATCAAGGGCGACACCCAAGCCCGCGGTTCAGGAGGGTTCATGGGATGAGCCTGTTTGATCTGACGGGAAAGGTCGCACTGCTTACAGGCGCGTCCAAAGGTATGGGATTGGCGATGGCAACAGCCCTCGCCGATCACGGTGCCACGGTGGTGATCTCTGCACGCAAGCAAGAGGCGCTGGACACAGCAGCGGCGGGCATCAATGCCCGCGGCAAAGGCACCGCATATGCAGTGTCCTGCAATGTCGGTGACAAGGATCAGCTGCAGGCGCTCGTGGACAAGACCCATGCGCTCGCAGGGCCAATCGACATTGTGATCGGCAATGCCGGGGGTCAATCCCTACTACGGGAAAACCTCAAAAATCGACGATGAGGCCTATCGCAAAACAATGGACGCCAATGTCCTGTCCAATCTCTGGCTTGCCCAAATGGTGGCGCCTGACATGATTGCAAAAGGGGCAGGCTCGATGGCGTTCACCTCGTCAATCGGCGCCTTTAAGCCCTCGGTCATGCTTGGCACCTATGGCGTCTAAAAGCTTGCGTTGATCGGATTGGTACGCAACCTCGCGGCCGAGTTCGGGCCAAAGGGCATCCGTTTTAATGCGATTTGTCCGGGCCTTGTGAAAACCGAATTCGCGCGGGAGCTATGGGACAATCCCGAAGTGGCCGAAAAATACCAAAGTGAAATCCCGCTGCGCCGTTTAGGTGAACCCGAAGACTTTGCCGGTATCGCCGTCTTTCTCGCATCAGACGCAAGCAAATACATGACCGGACAGGCGCTTACCGTCTGTGGCGGATCCAGCATGGGGTCTTGATATGGAGCTGAAAGACAAAATCTGCGTCGTCACAGGCGCCGCAAGCGGCATTGGCCGGGCTCTGTGCCGGGCTTTTGCCGCCGAAGGCGCCCGCCATGTTGTCTGTGTAGACATCAATGGCGAGGGGGCTGCGCAAACGGCCAAAGACATCGGCGGCCATGCCTTTCGCGTCGATGTGTCAGATGAAGCGCAGATCAGCGCGATGGTAGACGCGGTCGAGCAAGACATCGGCCCGATTGATCTGTTCTTTTCCAACGCAGGCATCGCTGTGGGTGGCGGCATGGAAACCCCGAACGGCGACTGGCAACGCTCTTGGGATATCAATGTGATGGCCCATGTTTGGGCGGCGCGCAAACTTGCGCCCCTTATGGCCACCCGTGGCGGCGGATACCTGTTGAACACATCTTCGGCGGCAGGGTTGCTGAACCAAATTGGCTCAGCCTCCTATGGGGTCACCAAACATTCCGCCGTCGGGCTGGCGGAGTGGATCGCAATCAGTCATGGCGATGACGGCATCAAAGTTTCTGTCTTGTGCCCGCAAGCGGTGCGCACAGAAATGACCCGCGGCCATTGATCACGTGGCGGCGATCAATGGCATGATGGAGCCCGAACCGGTGGCGCAAATCTGCGTAGACGCCATCCGCAATGAAACCTTCCTGATCCTGCCCCATGAAGAGGTGCGCGACTACATGGCAAACAAGACCGCCGATTATGACCGGTGGATTGGTGGCATGCGCAAACTGAACCGCCGTTTTGGAGATCACGAGCTTTGAACGGGTCTTATTGAACCGATCTTGAGCGCAACAAGATCGGTTTTTTCGCGCGCGAGTTCCATCACCAGCTGCGATGAGAAATCGCGTCCGCAGCGCTCTTGTGCCTAGGTGGCACCACCGGCCGCTCGGGCGATCCATTTGAATTCTCATCGAAATTCATGGATCGCACGGTCGGATAGAGCAGCCCGACCTTGCAGATAGCAGGCGCTATACCTCCAGCCACTCCTTGCGCACATCCTCGCGCTCTTTCAGTTCTGCAGGCGTGCCCTCAAACACAACCTGACCATGCCCCATGACATAAACCCGGTGCGCGATGTCCATGGCAATCGAGAGCTTTTGCTCGACCAACAAGGTGGAAATACCCCGGTCTGCAATCCCTTTCAGAACATCCGCGACCTTTTGCACCATCTGCGGCGAAAGACCTTCGGTCGGCTCATCAATCATCACAAAATCAGGGTCCCCCATCAGCGTGCGGCACATTGTCAGCATTTGCTGCTCGCCGCCTGACAGAACCGAAGCCTCAACATCCGCCCGCTCGTTCAGGTTGGAAAACATGTCGAACATCATCTGCATAGACCAGCGGCCAGCACCGTCCTTTTGACCTGGCTTCAACCCCAAGGTCAGGTTCTGCCGGGTGGTCAGGCCGGGAAAGATATCCCTGTTTTCCGGAACATAGCCAATGCCCATATTGGCAATTTCAAAAGCCTTGCGCCCGGCGATCTCCTGCCCTTTGAATTTGACCGAGCCTTTCGGCTCTACCTCGCCCATGATTGCCTTGCAGGTGGTCGAGCGCCCAACGCCATTGCGGCCCAGCAGCGCAACAATCTCGCCTTCTTGCTCCTTCAGTGTAACACCCTGAAGGATATGTGATTTGCCATAATAGGCGTGCATGTCAGTGACTTCGATCAATGTTCTGCCTCCAGAGCTGCACCAAGATAGGCTTCCTGAACTTTCGGATCGGCCCGCACGTCTGCTGGTTTTCCTGTTGCAATGATTTCTCCGTAGACAAGCACCGAAATGCGATCAGCAAGGCCGAACACAACGCCCATATCATGCTCAACCATGATCAGCGTTTTTCCCTCGGTCACCTTCATGATCAGATCTGTGATATAGTCGGTTTCCGAATGGCTCATGCCGGCGGTTGGTTCATCCAACATGATGACCTCGGCACCGCCAGCGATCGTTATGCCGATTTCAAGCGCCCGTTGTTCAGCATAGCTTAGCGTGCCGGCAGGAAGGTTGCGGCGCTCCAACAGGTTGATCTGTTCAAGAATAGCATCCGCCCCCTCGGTCAGCTGGCGCGAGCTATTGACCAGATTCCAGAAGGAATATTTGTACCCCTGCGCCCATAGCAGCGCGCAACGAACATTTTCGAACACTGTCATCGCCGGAAAGATATTTGTGATCTGAAACGAGCGCGACAGGCCCATGCGATTGATCTGGAAAGGTTGCAATCCAAGCAGATCCTGGCCGTGCAGTTTGACGGTGCCCGCTGTTGGCGCAAAGCGCGCTGTGATCAAATTAAACAGCGTGGATTTCCCCGCCCCGTTTGGTCCAATGATCGCATGACGTTCCGATTTGCCAATCGACAGATCAATGCCGCGAATGATCTCGGCCTGTCCAAAACTCTTCTTCAGACCCGTAAGCTCTAGCGCAGGTACGCTCATGATACATCTCCTGCCGAGTTCGCTTCGCCCCAGGCGTCTTTCAACGCAGGTGCAGTCCGCTTGGCGATACCAATACCAACGCCCGTAACCGCGATGGCGATGAGCCATGGCAGCAGGGTATGGCTGTCAAAGGTTGTCCAGAACAACGTCATTTCATTGTCTCCCCGTGCGGCATGACGAAAGTGAAACGTCATTTCAACCAGCGCGCAAAAACCCAATATTCCGATCGCTGCGGGGATTAATGTTTTGATGTAGGGCATGACCAATAACCTGGCCTTCCCTAGCTTAAATACCGGCACATGCATCATCATCAACCCGGCCAGACCGCCTGGAAAGTACATCACAGTCGCAAGGAAGAGCGACCCTGCGTAAAACGCCCACAGCTCGGTCTGAAGGCTGAGAACCGTCTGGACCAGCGTAAAGACAATCGCCCCGATGATCGGCCCGAAAAAGAAGCCAACCCCGCCCAAAAACGTCACCAGAAGGATGACACCTGACGCGTTGTATTCAGGTTTTCCTCGGTCAGGATTTCATAGTTGATCGCGAAAAGCCCCCCCGCAATACCGGCAAAGAAGCCTGACGCCACAAAGCTGTAAAAGCGCACCCAACGGGCCGAATAGCCCAGGAACTCGGCGCGTTCCGGATTGTCTCGCACAGCGTTCGCCATGCGCCCGACCGGGGTGCGCGACCAAAGGTACATCAATGCGGCCGACAGCAGCACCCAAAAGGATGTCAGGTAGTAGACATTGATCTGCTGCAAAAACTCGTTACCAAAAAGCGGCATCGCATATGTCCGGTCACCCGAGATACCCTCTTCGCCGCCATAAAACGCAACAATAATCACTGAACTGGCAGCGATCAGCTCGCCCACTCCCAAAGAGATCATTGCAAATACGGTTCCGGCGCTCCGGGTCGAGAAGGACCCGACGATCATCGCAAGCCCGGCGCCAAAAAGCCCCCCAAAGACAGGCAGCACAGGCAGCGGGAAGCTCGCGAAAAAGTCAGTCGCATTCATGATATGCATGCAGGCAAAGCCACCGACGCCGGCATAGACCGCATGGCCAAAAGACAGCATGCCACCCTGCCCGAGCAACATATTGTAGGCAAGCGCAAATATCACGGTGATCCACATCTGGTTCATAATGGTCAGCGCGGAGTTGGACGTGAATATATAGGGCATGATCATCAGCGCGAGACAGCCGCCAGAAGCCAGGGCCCAAAGGTAAGCGTCATGGAGCCTGCGCGCATCCGCTGCGCGGGCTTGCTTGGGTCTGTTGTCAGGTCTTGGGTCATGATTCACGCTTTCCGAAGAGGCCTGCAGGTCGGAAGATCAGGATCAAGACCATCAAGACGTAGGGCAAAATATCTGCAATCTGCGGGCTGGTAACGGTCCACAGATCACGCAGAGCGTGCTCGCTCAGATTTTCGGGGGTCGATATGCCAATCGCATTAGAATGTCGGACATGGCGAGATTGTAGGACTTGGCAAAGGTGGTAATCCAGCCGATCAGCAAAGAGGCCACAAGTGCGCCCCAAAGGGAGCCCAGCCCGCCAATCACAATGGTCAAAAAAACGATGGAGCCAAGAACAAATGCCATACCGGGAAAGGTTCCCAACACCGGCCCTGCGATCCCGCCACCCACGCCCGCCAATGCGGTGCCCACGCCAAACACGCCCATAAAGATCAATGGCACGTTGTGGCCCAGAGACTCGACCGTGCGCGGATAGCTCAGAGCCGCCTGAATGATCATTCCAATACGCGTCTTCGTCAGAATATACAGCAAGCCAATGAAGATCGCGACGGAGGTGAAAATCATAAAAATCTTGTACGCCGGGATCGAGTTTCCAGCGATGGAAAAGGCGGTGAAATTCAGAACTTCGGGAATGTTGTAAGGCATCTGGTTTTTGCCCCAGACGAATTGCACCAATTCCTCGATCAAAAGCGCCAGACCGAATGTGAAAATCAGTTCTGGCACATGCCCATATTGGTGAACACGCCGCAGCCCGTATCTTTCAACGCCTGCGCCAAGAACGCCGACAATGAGCGGGGCAACAAGCAAACCCACCCAAAATCCAAGCGCAATACTGATTTGATAGGCAAAATACGCGCCCAACATATAGAAACTCGCATGGGCAAAATTAAGAACGCCCATCATTGAGAAAATGAGCGTTAGGCCAGCCGAAAGCATGAACAAAAGCAATCCGGTGACAAGCCCGTCGATTAAGTTGACGAGGATGAGTTCCATCGGTCCCCCAAAGGGTTGGTATTGATCTGAGATGAAGGAGCCGCCCTGCAATTGCAGAGCGGCGATGAAGCTGCCCTTATGGGCGCTTCATTTTACAGGTTGTCGGGCTGTCCATGGACGCCATTTCAACCGTCGATTCTGTCACAATGCCATAGCCGGAATTGTCGTAATCGAACTCAACGTCGTCATTCGTGTGAACGCCGACGTTCAGATTTTGGATGATCTGGTGATCTTGTGGCCGCATGAACAGTTTCGTGCCCCACATGGAATCGTATTCCATGCCCTCCAGCTGGCTCGCAACCGCCACAACATCATCGGCTGTGCCTGCGGCTTCGATGGCGGTCGACAACATGCCGATCACGTTAAAGATACGGCTCTGGTCGATGTTGCCCTCCGGGTACTTCACCTTGAACGCATTGTAGGTTTCGCGTGCTGTATCCGACCCAATCGGGTTGATGGCACCCTGAGAAATCAAGCGAATACGCCCCTTTGCGGTATCGCCAAAGGCAGCTGTGATACCTGAACCGGCTGCGTAATAGGTGAAGATGGGGCCATCATAGCCATTTTCGATCAGCGACTTACCCAGACCCAGCATATCCGCGCCCCAGTTGCCCGTGATGACAGCATCTGCTTCGGATGCAACGATTTTGCGCGAATAGGGGGTGAAATCTTTCACCTTACCGATCGGATGCAGCTCATTGCCAACGATCTCAACATCAGGCCGTTTGTCGGTCAGATTGGAGACAGCTGCAGCCGCAACCGCTTTACCAAAGGAATAGTCCTGGCCGATAATATAAACTTTTTTCAAGCTTTCATCAGCAGACATCACATCCGTGAGCGCATCCATTTTGATGTCTGCATTGGCGTCAAAACGGAAATGCCAAAAGTTGCATTTGTCATTGGTCAAAGCCGGATCAACGGCCGCATAGTTCAGAAAAAGAACCCGGCTATCCGGGTTGCGGCGGTTATGCTTTGCAATTGCTTCGGTCAGCGCGTTGGCAACGCCAGAAGAGTTACCCTGGGCGATGTAGCGAATGCCCTGATCAATCGCGACCTGCAATTGGATCAATGACTCTTTCGGGCTGATCTTGTTGTCAAACGCAACGATTTCGAAATTTGTGCCGCCAAGGACACCACCCTTTTCGTTGACCATATGGTCGGCCGCAAATTCAAACTGGTGCAACCCGTTTGTACCTGTGCTCGCGAAGGGGCCGGACAAAGGATCGATAAAGGCAATTTTGATATTTTCGGCAAAGGCAGCAGATGCACCGATCACCAAAGAAAGCGTTGAAACAACGCCAAGCTTAACCATTTTCTTCATGTTTTCCTCCCAAAAAACGATCTCGTGCCTCATCCACCCTGTGAAGCCCGCATCAATAGTGAAGAAAGACTTGCACAGTGTCGGTTTAAGTCAAGTCTCTGGACTCGACGTTTCGTCTCGCAAATCATTTTGGCGATTTCCGTAAGCACGTTCATTTACCTGGACTGCGCGAAAAAATCACCTGCACGATCCATTTTACCTATTGTTTTCATGTTGTTTTTTGAAATTAACTGTCAGAGGAAAAAAGGTCCGCAACCCGAAAGTCAATGCCCCGCCGCACAAAGTTACGCTCCGTATTTTCGAAAGGGGGTTTTGGTAGAATCACCCGATTCTTCGCCATCCCGCGCCACATGATTCCGCACTGCGGAACCGGTTACCGCAACTTCCGGTTGGGGGATTGAATGCTGATCTGTTTCGCCGCCTGAATCAGACGTGACGCATAGACAGCTTCAAGCCCTTTGGGCTTCACAAGAAACGAGGGACCGCCAACATTCAGGCCATAAACCCGGCTGCCATTCATCGAGAACACCGGAACAGCGATACCATTCACGTCTTTGCGCCATTGGCCATAACTCGTGCAAAAGCCTTTGACCTCATAAAACGATTTGGCCTCGGCATATTGCAGGCGAGCTTCGGCTTCGAACTCCGGGCTTTTGCGGCCAGCCAACTCAAACACGGCTTCGCGGGCGTCGCCGTCCTGGCCGATCAGAATGGCGCGCCCGATTGCCGAGGTGAAGAGCGGCAGACGGATGCCGACGCTGGCGACCAGTGCCACGCGTTCACGTGATCTGACGTATGCGATATAGACGACTTCAAGCTGATGCACTTCGCCCAAAGCGACGGAAATATACGAGTTTGGCCCATCGCGAAGCCGCAGCATCTCTTGTTGTGCCAGGTCTTGAATATCGATCCCCGACAGAACGCTGAACCCCAGGTTCAAGGCACCAGCCCCCAGCCGGTAGGTCCCGGCAGCAGGATCGGCAACGAGGTAGCCCAATTCGCAAAGCGTGTAGGTTAATCTGGAAATCGTCGCCTTGGGCAGGTTGGTCCGCTCAGAGAACTCAGCATTTGTCAGGCTGACTTCACCGTCGCGAAAACAGCTCAAAAGCTCTAAGCCGCGCGCCAATGCGGTGACAAAGTTTCTGTCTTTGTCCGTATCGTCGTTTGCCATTCCAACCACCACCCGACTATCCCTGCGTCAACGCATCACGGCCCTGTTCTGCAAGACCAGCACAAACAGACCAGCACAAAACCCCATCCTTTTCAGCGTCCGCACGGGATTGGACAGAACTCTTTCCAACCCACGCTTCAAGACGCCTTAATGCTCCCTGCCATAGGGAAGACTCCGAACACAAGATAGTAGCCGAAAGGGGCGACAGCCAAAAGACACTGGCGTTCGCAGGATTTCACCTCACACTCGTGGCTCGTTGCCAGCCTGGTTGCCAGCCTGGTTGGCAGTAGACCCGAAAGCGGCGCGTGTTGCCCCCCTGTACATATAGCTACAAGACTTCAAACAGACCGGCAGCCCCCATGCCACCGCCAACACACATGGTACACACAACGTATCTGGCACCGCGGCGTTTGCCTTCGATCAACGCATGTCCCACCATCCGCGCGCCAGACATGCCATAGGGGTGGCCAATGGAAATCGCGCCCCGCATCGACGTTCAGCAACTCGTCAGGAATGCCCAGTTTGCCGCGGCAATAAAGCACCTGTACCGCAAAGGCCTCGTTCAGCTCCCAAAGGCCGATATCATCCATCTTAAGCCCATGCGCCTGCAACAGGGGCGGCACGGCATAGATCGGACCAATGCCCATTTCGTCAGGCTCGCATCCCGCAGCCATCACGCCGACATAGCGACCCAGCGGTTCAAGCCCTGCTTTTTCCGCAGCTTTCGCCTCCATGATCACGCAGGCCGAGGCGCCGTCGCTTAGCTGGGATGCGTTGCCAGCGGTGATGAATTTACCCTCTTTCAGGGTCATGCCGTCCTTGAACACCGGGTTGAGGCCAGCAAGGCTTTCGGCTGATGTGCCGGGGCGGTTGCCTTCGTCTTTTTCAAGCCTGACTTCGCGTTCTGAAATCTCTTTGGTTTCGCGGTCCTGCACCATCATGGTTGAGGTCAGCGGCACAATTTCCGCATCGAAACGCCCTGCTTCCTGCGCCTGATGGGTGCGCGCCTGCGAGCGGGCTGAATAAGCATCCTGCTCTTCACGGCTCACGCCATAGCGCGCGGCAACGGTTTCTGCCGTTTCAAGCATCGACATATAGATGTCAGGCTTATGCTGCATCAGCCAGGGGTCGGCCTTCATCCGCAGCTCTTTTGTCTGCACCATCGAGATACTGTCGACACCGCCGCCGACCACGATGTCCATACCATCCATCACAACCTGTTTGGCGGCGGTCGCAATCGCCATCATACCAGAGGCACACTGACGATCCAGCGACATGCCCGCAGCACTGACGGGCAAACCGGCGCGCATCGCTGCCTGTCGCGCGATATTGCCGCCAGCGTGCCCCTGTTGCAGCGCAGCACCCAGGATCACATCCTGCACCAGGGCGGGATCAACGCCCGCCCGCGCAACGGCGTGCTCAATGGCATGGCCCGCCAACTGCTGTGGCGTGGTGTTGTTGAAGGCGCCCCGATAGGCTTTGCCAATCGGCGTGCGGGCGGTAGATACGATAACTGCGTCACGCATGTGAATATCCCTTTTTTGTGTAAGTTACCAATCCAGCTTAAGGCCGCGGGCCTGGGCTGCATTGAGGGCGTATTTTTTGGTTTGGCTGAAGGCGTCAGCCATCTCTGTCTGGTTTTCTGGATCGGTGATCTGTGCAAATTGTGCCGCAACGGTTTCCGGCGTGTTGGCCTCGTCCAAAAGCGTAATCCCCGGGGTCTCGTAGATCCGGGTCTGGGTATAGCTTCCGGCACCTGCGCCCAGGATAACATGACTGGGGGCATCCTCTGACACGAGATACAGCAATCCCGGCGTGATGGTTTCAGGGGCGAGCAATGCGGCGGCTTCCGGGGGCAACAGGTTTTCTGTCATACGGGTGGCCGCAGTCGGCGCCAGCGTATTGACGCGAATGTTGTCGCGCGCGCCTTCCAGATGCAGCACATTCATCAGCCCCATCATCGCCGCCTTAGCCGCCCCATAATTGGACTGACCAAAATTGCCATAGAGACCAGAGGCAGAAGAGGTGAAGACCACCCGCCCATATTGCTGGGCGCGCATGATGGGCCAGCAGGCATGTGCAACGTTGGCTGAGCCAATCAAATGCACATCCACCACCTTGCGAAAGGCCGACATCTCCATTTTGGCAAATGTTTTGTCCATCAGGATGCCCGCGTTGTTGACGCAGATATCGATGCGCCCCCACAGATCCATTGCCTGCGCCACCATGTCGTTGACGCCTGCTTCGTCGGAAACATCACAGCCATGCGCCATGGCCCAGCCGCCCATCGCCCTGATCTCGGCCACAACGGCCTCTGATGCCTCAGACGTAGCGCCGGTGCCGTCCTGCGACACCCCCAGATCGTTCACGACAACCCTGGCACCGCGCGCCGCCAGCCCAAGCGCATGACTGCGCCCAAGGCCGGTCCCTGCGCCCGTCACAATCGCGACGCGTCCGTCAAATCGAATGTTATCCATTAAAATCCCCTGTTGGCTGCAACCTTCTGTGCTTGATCGCTACAGTCTAGCCAGCCATTTGGCCCAGACCAGCGCACGTTTCATTTTAAATCCCATATCAAATTCATCAGTCCTCCCGAAAGCCCCAGCAAACAGCGCTGCAATCCCGGCGGCAAGCGCCCCCTCCCCCACAAACGCACCCCACAATCGCGACCAAAATGCGGACTTACGTTCCGCTATGCAGAATGAATTGACGAATTGCGATTGACATCAGGCGACGCCACGTCCCAGTTTTACGAAAAAAGGGACGAGGAATTATCACGATGAAAGCCATGCTAAGCCAAGAGGTCGGCGGACCAGAGACCTTGACCCTGCAAGAGATGCCCTCACCAGAGCCCGGCAAAAATCAGGTCCGCATCCGGGTCCATGCTGCGGGTGTCAATTTCCCCGACACACTAATCATTCGCGATCTGTATCAGGTGAAACCCCCTCGCCCCTTTGCTCCCGGAGGTGAAATCGCCGGTGAAATTGACGCGGTCGGCGCCGGTGTCACACACCTAAAGACCGGTGATCGGGTGATCGCCCTTGTGGGCTTTGGTGGCTTTGCAACAGAAGTCGTCGCCGATGCCAGCCGAGTGGTGCAAATTCCGGACAGCATGCCCTATGATGAAGCCGCGTGTTTTATTCTGACCTACGGCACCTCGCATCACGCGCTGAAAGACCGCGCCGCAATCAAGCCCAGGGAAACATTGCTTATTCTTGGCGCCGCTGGCGGCGTGGGTGTTGCAGCCATCGAGCTTGGCAAAGCCGCCGGGGCGCGGGTTATCGCGGCTGTTTCATCAGAAGAAAAGGCGCAGTTCTGCCGCGATCTGGGGGCAGATGAAACGCTGATATACTCGCGTGAGATGGCAGATCGTGCGGCACAAAAAGAGTTCTCCAACCAGATCAAGGCCCTGTCTGGCCGCGGCGGCGTTGATGTTGTCTATGATGCGGTTGGTGGTGATTACGCCGAACCTGCCCTGCGGGCGCTGGCCTGGAAAGGTCGATATCTTGTGGTTGGGTTTCCCGCAGGCATTCCCAGCATTCCACTCAATCTGACACTGCTGAAGGGCAGTCAAATTGTCGGTGTCTTCTGGGGGGCTCATACCGTGCAGGAACCGCAGAACCATATTGAAAACATGGGGGACCTCTTTGGTCTTTATGGCGAGGGCAAAATCAAACCGAGGATCTCCGCAACCTATCCGCTGGCGCAAGCCGGGGAGGCCTTGCAACTGCTGCAGGATCGCAAGGTTTTGGGCAAAGTAGTGGTGACAATGGACTAGGCAGGCAAACGCGACTGCCCCTGTGGCGCAAACCGAATGCCCAGCCATGCGCGGCACTCGCGCCCGCCACGTCCCTTAAAGACCGAGTGCATTAAGGACCCAGTAAAGAACGCGCAGATCCTGCACGTTGCTGCATCACCTGGAAGGAACGGAACAATGTCCCCGCTACAAGACGCTCTGCAACAAAGCGAAGCCCTTATTGGAACAGAGGTCGGCGTCTCAAATTGGATCACTGTCGACCAGGCTATGATCAATGATTTCGCCAAGACAACGCGGGATGATCAATGGATTCACATTGATCCAGAACGCGCGGCTAAAGAAACGCCCTTTGGCGGCACCATCGCCCATGGGTTTCTGACATTGTCGCTTGCCAGTCGGTTTGCCTATGATTGCTTTGCCATGCTGCCGGGGCAAGAAATGGGCATCAATTATGGCATGAACAAGCTGCGCTTTTTGATGCCGGTTCGCGCCGGCTCACGCCTGCGTGGCCGCTTTACCTTGCAGGACGTCAGGGCCCGCAGCGAAACCGAACTGTTGCGCACCAACATTCTTACGGTCGAAATAGAAGGTCAGGAAACGCCAGCGCTTGTTGCAGAATGGCTTGGCCTTGCCATTTTCAAAAAGTGACCAGCATAGAGGGCTTACAAATCTAAGGGACAAGAAATGACAGATTTTACATTTAACACGACGCCATCCATCCGCCAGAGCTTTGGCGGTGCTGCCCGGCTGGGGGAGGTGCTCGAAAATCTGCCCTTTGCGCAGGAGAGTCGTGACGCCCTGTTTGTGACAGACCCGGGAATTGTGAAGCTTGGCCTTTGCGCGCCTGCCTTAAACAGCCTTCGGGACCGCGGGTTTAACGTGACCGTTTTTGATGCCGTTGAGCCGGACCCAAAGGCAACAACCGTGCTTGCGGCTGTTGAGATAGCCAAAGCAAACAACGTGGCTTGTGTCGTCGGTTTTGGCGGCGGCAGCTCGATGGATGTGGCCAAGGTCATCGCGCTGCTTGCGGCCTCCGACCAGCCCATCGAGGCAGCATATGGCGTCAATCAGGCGACAGGCACCCGCCTTCCACTGGTCCTGGTTCCAACCACGGCTGGCACCGGCTCAGAGGTCACTGCGGTTTCGATCCTCACAACAGGGACAGAAGAGAAAAAGGGCATCGTCTCGCCGATTATCCTGCCGGACATTGCCCTGCTCGATGCAGAGCTGACACTTGGACTGCCACCGCATATCACGGCCGCAACCGGCGTTGATGCCATGGTGCACGCGATCGAGGCCTATACCTCCAAAAGCCCCAACAATAACCCGATCTCAAAGGCCCTTGCATTGCAGGCGCTTGATCTGCTTGGTGCGAACATTCGCACCGCAGTCCGCGATGGGTCAAACATTACGGCGCGTGAGAACATGCTGCTTGGGTCGATGCTGGCAGGGCAAGCCTTTGCAAATTCTCCTGTCGCGGCGGTGCATGCCCTCGCCTATCCCATCGGCAGCCTTTTTCATGTGCCCCACGGGCTTTCCAACGCCCTGGTCCTCGCCCAAGTGATGCGCTTCAATGCCCCCGCGTGCGCGACAGCCTATGCCGAGCTAGCGCCGCTTGTTTTCCCCGACATTGCCACCAATAGATCGCCCGAGGAGATCTGCGATGATTTCATCGAACAGCTTATTCAACTCAACGTGGATCTTGGCCTCGAAAAAGGCCTGCGTCAGGTCGGAATTTCCGAAAGCGATCTGGACCGCCTTGCCTCAAATGCCATGAACCAGACACGCCTTCTGGTGAACAACCCCCGTGAGGTAACGCTGCAAGACGCGCGCCAAATTTACGAAGTTTCATTGTGATGCGGCGCGCGCGAAACCCACCCTCAACACAAGGCTGCATATGTCTGAACTGAAATCTCCTAATGAGCAGACGTTAAAGTTTCACGTTCCATTGACCGTTGACGAGTTGCGCGGTGAAGGCATCCCCAAGCCCTGGACCTATGGCGTCAGATATCGCACGACCTTTGGAGAGCTGGACGCGCAGGGGCATGTCTCCAACGTGGTGTATCTCAGGTGGTTCGAGGCGTTGCGTATGCAATATTTACGTGACTACGGTTGGCCGGAATACGCGACGCGCGATGGCACCCCCATGGTGCTGCGTCGCAACGAGGTCGACTATCTCAAGGTGATCAATCTCTCACAAGACATCATAGTGACGGGGCGCACGACCCGCGTAGGCACGAGCAGCTGCGTGATGGAATATGCTGTCTGGAGCAATGGGTTATGTGCGACCGGGGCCGCCGTGCTGGTCTTTCTTGATAATGACAATGCCAAATCTGCAATCCCTGTGGCGTTGAAAGCGAACATCTTGGAACGCGACCTAAATCCTGAGAGCGATTGCTGTGAGCTCCCCCCGAAAACCTGATGCTGATGTGATGCCCTCCCACTGAAATGGACCGGCGCCATAATTGGAAAACGGAGGATCAAAGATGGGCATAGCCCCTGGTTTCCCAGGCTCAGGACTTCGGTAACCGTCATATTCTGGCTATGAGACCAGAGCCTAGTAACGGGCCTTGATATGAGCTCAGTTTATCAAACGAAAAGGCCTGACGCTCTTGTGAGTGCCAGGCCAAGTCTCCGTAAACAGACAGAAACCTTAGAAGAGGTAGTTTAACCCTACCTGTAAACGATGGCTTTCGTAGTTGCTGCCAAGCGAGCCGGCATAACCGCCGTAAAGAACAGATTCCCCGTTGCCACCGGCGGCCAGCTGAGTTTCAAACCCGAGCTTAATATCGACCCATTCGTCGTCCACACCCTGAACAGGCAAGACTGCACCGGGCAGGCCGGTAAACCCGCTTTGAATGGCCAAGTCACTGCCCGAGGCAAAGGTGTATTCCACCCCACCTGTAAGAGTTGTTCCGCCGCCTTGGCTCGCAAGTTGATACTCTCCGCGCACCCCAACTGACCCAAGGAAAAGGTCACCGGACAAACCATCTACGTCCAAATTCCAGATGCCCGCTCCGGTTTCGGTGAAACCATCGACCGACACATCATAATATTCGACAGATGCGGTGGGGCCCCAACGCATCGCGCCCAGGTTCTGCATGTATTCCGCCTGCAGAGCACCGAAGACCTGAGAGCCGTCAGTGCTGCCAATTGCGCGCTGGCCAAGAACATTTCTGGTCGAGTCGTAGGACGTGTCCTGATAGCCAAACGCGGCCTTGACCAAGCCCCCGTCACCAAAGCGAAGTCGACCAAATGCTGTCAGCGATACACCGGATGCATCGATATCACCGAGACCGTTTGGCACGTCAGCACTGCCGTCCATAACACCGAGCATCACGCCCCATGATGCGTCTGGATTCACGCTCTTCTCAACACCGATAGAGAGGGAAGAAACGTCAACATCATAGCCAACAGAACCTGCGGTCGCGTCATAGCTGGCCTGACTGACGCTAAGCGACATGAGACCAGTCCAGCCATCTCCCATCTTCCAGCGATCAACACCCTGATTTCTACTCACGCTTTCGCTGCCGCCTTCTGATTGAGACGGGAGGTTGAATACGGTTTCAACCTGTCCCGAGACATTTCAAAGCCGAGGTTTGAGAATGCGGGGGCAAAGCTATAGCCAGTGCTGGTCAGTGCGACACTCCGGTCAGCCGCGCTCATGGCCATCAGATCAGAGATCGCCGTCTGATACCCAGCCGCATTGCCGAGATCGTAATATGGCACATTTGCTGCCGCATCCAGGTAGCCCGCGAGTTTGAATTCATACAGCGATCCCGCGCTGCTTACGATCGGAGCAAAACTAGGCACCAAGCGCACGGTGAATTCGCCACCGTCGACATCTCCTACAGTCATGGTAAAGTTCAGGTTCGCGTTTCTGAGATCCTCGACAGCATCAACGGCGAACAAACCGTTTGCATTTGCAGCGGCCACGATCTCGTCCGGCACCAGGCCACCGTCAACATAGCCCAGATCAGCGACATCAACGCCCAAGGTTGTCGCCAATTCGGTCAGGCGCGCATTGAGGTTTGCCGCAGTATCCAGTGTTCCGTAGGTCCAGCCGCCGTTTGCATGGTTGTTCCAGGCAACAAGAGAGGCCTCGTCAGTTGGATCCGCGTTGTCGTCCCAGAAAAGACCGTCAGGCGTCATGGTGTCGTCGAGAAAAGCAGTCCCGAAGTTTGCGACATATTCGGCATTGCTCAAGGCGCCAAACTCAAGTGTGTCAACATTGGACGTCAGAGCCAGCGGAGCCCGGCCGCTGGAGAAAAATCCGATCTCGCCTTCCTGACCGCCAGCTCCAAAAAGGCCATCGGGCAGTCGGGCCCCCAGCCCGATACCGGTGGCACTCTGATTGAACAGGACTGCATCGGCGGGATCCAGGGCTCCCATCAGATTGCCGTCTACGTCAAGTAGTTGCAGGGACAGGCTTGTAATCCTGGCACCTGTAAGGTTCGAGGTCTTCCCAAAGGTGAAGTAGTCAACCGATGGATGCGTTGCGCTCGAAACGGTGCGCAGACGCATATCAAACGCCCCTCGCCCCGTAAGCTGCGTCTTGACCCGCTTTCCTGAGCCGCCCTCTGAATCGCAATACACATCCGGCTTGCTGGCCATAAAGCAGTTCGTAACATCTCCTCGCGATGAGAGGGCAGTAAAGTCAGTAATGATCTCTTCAAAAGGATCTACGTAGATAAATCCGCCAGAGCCGTCCGGAACGCGGGTGCGGGTAAACGTAACCGCCTTGCCTCCGGGCTCCAAAACTCCTTCGGCCGGGTCAGAGAAGACCAGCCCGTCTCCGCTCGTCCCGATCAAAACGTCGTCGGCCAACAAATCAGCCGAAGCCAGGCTGGCCGTGAGAACCAAAAGAGCCGCAGGTGTAACTGTGCCTAGCATCCATTTTTTGCAATGTGAGTTCATTTCAAGCAGTCCCTTGTTTTCTTTTGTCAAAACGGATGGTTTTGAAGAGCTCAGTTAGAACGAACAATGCATTCATATTTTGATATATGTCAACAAATGCCAGCTTTTAAAACATATCCACCACCGCATGTGTCTTTTGGGGCTCTGTTGGCAGTGTGCGACAACATGCCTTGGTTGGAAAATGTAATGCCTCAGAGTTCGTTTTTATCCGGCGGACCGCAAAAATATTCAAATTCTACAGCTTGAAGTTCTCCTCATAGCTTTTAGCGCAGGCTTTGGTCGGCTGACTGCTCCAGCAGAAACGCACCGCTCCCTGGCCGACAGCTCCCGGCCTGCGATTTACGCACCAATCTCAACCGCCACCGCAGATCGCCCAGGCTCTCCCCCAAACAATTTGTCATCGCCAACGCCCCGCATCATCACTTTTAAAAAGATACGCCGTCGTACACTAAGCAATTCCAGTGGCGACCGCCTTCCGCCTTCGACAAGCGCTCGGTTTTCTTGACACAATGTCCGCTGCCTTTTGAATGCACTGGTTTGATTCAAAGCAAGGTATGTCGCCATGGCCTAGAATATGCTCCACTGACGTTGTCGATTTCGGGGCGCTTGACCATGAGAAAAAAGACTAGCCTAATGTTCACCGCCGCAGCGATCCTGCTTGTGGGTGCTGCGGTGTATATGTTCGTTTCTGAGAACGGCGCGGAGTGGCCAGCTGGCTTTGTGCAGGGCAATGGGCGGATTGAAGCGGAACAAGTGAAAATCGCCCCCGCCAGAGCCGGACGGGTGTCGCGGGTCATGGCGGCTGAGGGCAGTTTGGTCTCCGCCGGGGCCATCCTGGTCCAGATGGACACGGATGAGCTGTCCGCGTCACATGATCGTGCCAAAGCTGAGGTTGCACTGGCACGCCAGATGAAAGCTGAAGCTGAAGCCCTGGTCGCCCAGCGTCAGAGTGAACAGCGCCGGGCAGCCCATGAACTCGACCGTGCCACGGCGTTGCTGGCAGGGCAGAACATCTCCGAGACTGTCTTTGAGGACCGCGAAACCGCACACCAGGTTGCCGAAGCAGTGTTGACTGCAGCCAGGGCCCGAGTTGCAACCTCCGACAGTCAGATCGCGGCTGCCGAGGCTGAGGTGCGCCGCATTTTCGCTCAGATCGAGGATAGCTCACTTTTCGCGCCGGTGTCGGGGCGTGTGCTTTACCGGCTGGCGGAGCCGGGAGAAGTCGTCGGCGCGGGCGCGCCAATCCTGACGCTCCTCAGTCTCGAAAACGTCTATATGGAAGTATTCCTCCCGGCCCGCGAGGCGGGACTGTTGCCGATTGGAGCCGAGGCCCGCATCGTGCTTGATGCCCTGCCGGATTTCGCCATTGCCGCAACCGTCACTTTTGTCTCCCCAGAGGCCCAGTTCACACCCAAACAGGTCGAGACCCTAAGCGAACGCGAGCAATTGGTCTTTCGCGTCCGCGTTCGTATCCCTGAGGATCTTGTGGAGGATCGGATTGCCCATGTTAAGACCGGGCTTCGTGGCATCGCCGTGATCCGGCTCTCTCCGGGGAGCATATGGCCAGAAGCGTTGCAGAGGCGCATTCCGCCTGAGTTATTCCAATGAGTACCGAGCGTGCTGCATCCGGAATTCGCGTTGAAGGGGTCACGCATTGCTATCGTAAGCATACCGCGTTGGATGCGTTGTCGCTGGCCCTGCCTGCCGGTCGTCTCATCGGGCTCATCGGACCGGATGGGGTCGGCAAGTCAACGCTGCTGAGCCTGATCACCGGCGCAAAGAAATTGCAAACTGGGACGATCGACGTTCTTGCGGGAGCAATCGACGACCCGGTGCACCGGCGCCGTATATGCTCGGCCATTGCCTTCATGCCACAGGGGCTGGGCCGCAATCTCTATTCGGAACTGTCGGTGCGCGAAAATCTGGAGTTCTTCTCACGCCTCTTCGGGCAGAGCGAGGAGGAGCGCGACATCCGGATTACGGCGCTGTTGTCGGCAACAGCGCTTGAGCCCTTTGCAGACCGGTTGATGGGCAAATTGTCAGGCGGCATGAAGCAGAAGCTTGGGCTCTGCTGTGCACTGATCCATGACCCAAAGCTGCTGGTACTGGACGAACCGACGACCGGTGTCGACCCGCTGTCACGTCGTCAGTTCTGGGCCCTGATTGCCGCCATCCGAAAAGACAGCCCGGAGCTCACAGTCCTTGTCTCGACGGCCTATATGGAAGAGGCACAAAGCTTCGACTGGATCGTTGCGATGGATGCAGGACACGTACTCTTTCAGGGCAGCCCGGAGGATTTGAAAGGCGAGGCCAAAGATCTCGAAGCGGCTTACCGGCAGCTTCAGGCGCGTGGAGAGCCGCACCCCCTGCCCGATGAAGTGCCCCTAGGCCAGGTCAATGCAGACCCTGTGATCACCGCCCGCAGATTGACACGGCGCTTCGGCGATTTCACTGCGGTCGACGGCGTCGATTTCTCTATCCACCGTGGAGAGATCTTCGGCTTTCTCGGATCGAACGGCTGCGGTAAGTCGACGATCATGAAGATGCTGACGGGCCTGCTACCCGCAAGCTCGGGTGAGGCGTTGCTATTCGGCAGACCGGTTGATGCGCGCGACCTCGATATGCGCCGCGAGATCGGCTACATGAGCCAAGCATTTTCGCTCTACGGCGAGTTGACCGTTCATCAGAACCTGCAGCTCCACGCCCGCATTTTCGCAATCCCAGACCGGACAGCGCGCATCAACGAACTGATGGGGCGCTTTGGCTTGGACTCGCATAGCAATTCGCTGGCCGCGACGCTGCCGCTTGGCATCAAGCAGCGCCTGTCGCTGGCCGTCGCGGTGATCCACCAACCGCGCGTGCTCATCCTGGACGAACCGACTTCGGGCGTGGACCCTGAGGCGCGCGACTCGTTCTGGGCCCTCCTGGTCGAGCTTTCGCGCAAGGAGGGCGTGACCATCTTTGCCTCGACCCATTTCATGGCAGAGGCTGAACGATGCGACCGGGTGTCGTTCATGCACGCAGGCCGGGTTCTGGCTGAGGGGACGCCCGGCGATTTGATCGCAGCACATGAGGCGGACAGTCTGGAAGGCGCCTTTATCGCAGTATTGGAAGCTGCAGAGCCACCGGCGCGCGTTATCGCCCCCAAAATCACGGTTGACGCCACGAAGGCCGGGACCGGTGGCAGCCTCGGGCGCACCTTGGCCTACGCACGGCGCGAGACGGTCGAGGTGCTGCGCGACCCAGTGCGCCTCGCCTTTGCGTTCCTGGGGTCGGCAATCTTGATGCTGGTCTTCTGCTTTGGCATTTCCATGGATATCGATGAGCTGGATTTCGCGGTTCTCGACCTCTCGCAGAGCCCCGAGAGCCGCGCATATATCGCTGAGATCTCGGGGTCGCGCTACTTCAAGCCCACACAGCCCTTGGCCAGCGCTGCGGAAGGCCGCAGCAGATTGGCTGCGGGCGACGTCTCGCTGGTCGTTGAGCTGCCACCCGATTTCGGGCGCAAGTTGAGTGCGGGCGAGCAGACTGAGGTGCTCGCGATTGTAGATGGTGCGATCCCCTTTAAGGGAGAGACGGTGGAGGGATATGTCACAGGGTTGCATCAAACGTTTCTGGGCGTGCTTGCCGACAGCAGCGGCAGCCAACAAACCGCGATTGCCCGGGTCGAGCCGCGGTTTCGCTACAACCAAAGCTTCGAGAGCATCGCCGCGATGGCTCCCGCTATGCCCGCGATCCTGCTCATCATGTTGCCGGCCGTTCTTATGGCGGTCAGCGTCGCGCGGGAAAAGGAGTTGGGCTCGATCACCAATTTCTATGTGACCCCGACAACACGGCTTGAATTCCTGATCGGCAAACAGATCCCCTATATCGCCATCGCTTTTGCGAATTTCCTGCTGTTGGTCTGGATGACCATTGTGATCTTTGGCGTACCGCTGAAAGGAGATCCGTTCCCGCTTTTGATCGGCGCCTTCTTGTATGTTTGGGCGACCACATCCTATGGGCTGCTGATAGCGACCATGACGTCAAGCCAGGTGGCTGCAACCTTTGCAACGGCCATCGCCTCGGTTGTGCCGACCATTCAGTTCTCCGGTCTGTTGCAGCCAGTCTCAACGCTTGAAGGAGGCGCTCAGGTTATCGGTTCACTTTGGCCGTCGTCCTACTTTTTGCACTTGAACGTCGGTGCCTTCACCAAAGGACTGGGCTGGGAGGCGCTCGCTCCCGACATTCTCGCGCTCGCCTGCTTCGGCCCGGTGTTTACCGGGATCGCAGCCCTGTTACTGCGCGCGCAGGAGACGTGAATGCGACGATTGCACAGCATTTTCTGGCTTGGTCTGAAAGAGATGATGAGCCTGCGCCGGGACTGGGTGATGATGGCCCTGCTGGCCTGGTCCTTTACCTTTTCGCCGGTTATGGAGGCGACCGGGGTCGCGACCTCGGTCAACAACGCATCGATTGCATTTGCGGATGAGGATAAATCACCCCTTTCGCGGACGCTTGCTGCGGCTTTCTTTCGGCCAGAGTTCCAGCCTGTCGTCCAGATCACACCGGGGTCGGGAGCCACACAGATGGATGCGGGGCGGTTCCTGTTCGTCGTCGCCGTGCCCCCCGGATTTGAGAAGGATGTTCGCGCCGGTCGTACTCCGGAAATTCAGGTTCTGATCGACGCAACCGCGATGGAACAGGCCGGGATCGGTGCAAGCTATATCAGCAACATTTTGAACGCCGAGATCAGCCGCTTTGCGATCGGAGCAGATCTATTACCCGCGTCCCCGGTCGAGGTTATCCTGCGAAGCGCCTTTAATCCAAACCGCGACACCGTACGTTTTGCCGGCATCGTCGCGCTGATCGGCCAGATTATGTAGCTGACCACTATTCTCACGGGTGCCGCCATGATCCGCGAGCGCGAGCACGGCACGATCGAGCACCTGCTGGCAATGCCGCTCACGCCTTTTGACATTGCGATGGCCAAGATCTGGGCCAACGCCGCAGTGGTCCTGGTCGCGACGGCACTCTCACTGACATTTGTGCTGCAGGGCTCACTGGGGATAAGCATCTCGGGGTCGAAAACTCTGTTTCTTCTCGGCACGGCTCTGTTTCTTTTTACTGCGACGGCATTGGGGGTCTTCCTTGCAACCCTGGCCCGCTCAATGGCGCAGTTTGCGCTCCTGGTGATGCTGACGGTCCTCCCAATGCTGATGCTGTCGGGAGGTGAGACACCAATCGAAGGCCAGCCTGCCTGGCTGCAGATCGGAACTCTGATCCTTCCGTCTCGTCACTACATGTCAGCCAGCCAGGCCGTCGTCTTCAAGGGCGCCGGGATCGAGACCGTCTGGCCGGAATTTTTATGGATGGCTCTACTGGGCACCACCCTCTTGACTACGAGTATCCTGCTCTTCAGGCACGGTCGCGCAAGAGAATTAAGATGCATTGTTAAGTCGGGGTCGAGACCCGGCGGCGCGTAAACAGCCGCGAGCTGACCGAGGTTGTTTGCCACAAAGGGCGAAATGACATTGTAAGCACGATTTCAGCAAGGCGGTCGTTCGACATGAGCGCGGCGAATTCACAGTTTGGGCTGAAAGAGATCCGCAGACCGCACTCAGACGGGGACGGCTCGAACAGGTAAACTTGCGCAGTTGCTTAGTTTGACTGAGGTCAATGCACGTGTGGCTCCCTAGAGTAATCTCCAATCAACGATGTCTTGACGTCGGATACTAAGAACAAGCATCGCGAGTGGATATGCGTTTCAGCCTTACTAGATCATTGGGATATTTGGTCGGCGGGCTGTGGACAGGCTGGGGCGGACGCAAGCGCATTGAAGCCAAGCAACTCCGGAATCTGCGGCGTCTCGTGGAAAAGGCGCGTCGCGATTCTCCCTTGTTTCGAATGCTCTACGCGGATTTGCCACGATCAAGAGAGATTAAACTGCGTGACCTGCCGGTGACCCGCAAACCCGATCTCATGAGGGAATTTGCCAGCTGGCTGACGATCCGGTCTCTGCCACTGGAGCGGGCTCGCGGACATCTTCGCGATATCCGGAAGGTTGGCGTGCCGATCGACGATGTCGCCGTTTTCCAAACCTCGGGGACATCGGGCGAACCTGCAGTCATCGTCTTGTCCTCATCCTTCGTGGAATATGCCTATGGAATTATGATGGCACGCTTCGAACCTTATCATTGGAAGCTCATCCGGGATGTCCGCAAGCTCGGGGTGAGGGTGACGATCACTGGCGGACACGGTCACTTCGCTGGAAACGGGTTCAACAAATTGGTACAGCGGCTGTATCCGGTTCTGGCAAAGGGATTGGGTTTAACGGTCATCGAGGCCGAGCAGCCGATTGATCGCATCGTTGCGAGGCTCAATGCGATCTCGAACGTCGCCTGGGTCGTGACCTACCCCAGCATGCTGAGCATCCTCACCAAGGAAAAAGAAGCCGGACGGCTGCAGATTGCGCCTGCGCTCTTCACCACAGGGGGAGAAACGCTCACGGACGATCTTCGCGTGCGGGTCGGGCGGGCTTTCCCCTCGCTAAAATACGGAATTAGCGACCCCTATGGCAGCACAGAGTGTCTGGCGCTTTCGTTCGAGTGCAGCCATGGGCGCAAGCATGTGAACGAAGACTGGGTCATCCTGGAGGCGGTAGACGAGGCGATGCAGCCCGTTCCCGATGGCACTTTGTCGGCGACAGTGTTGCTGACGGTGCTCGCCAACGAGGTTCAGCCTTTCATCCGATACGATCTCGGCGACTGTGTGCGCTTCCATGAAGAGCCCTGCCCCTGCGGATCACCATTTCGCAGTTTTCAGGTGCAGGGACGCCAAGCGACGCTCGTTCGTATAGGCGAGGTGGCGCTGTCGCCGCTTGTTTTTGATCTGGAGCACGAGCGCGCCCGACGTATCCAGTTGGTCCAGACCAGTGACAAGGAATTCGAAGTGCGCATACAGCTAGCCGATGAGGCGGCGGCAGAGCCTGTCTTTCGAGAGGTCATCGCGTCGGTGAAGCAGGTGTTTCGCGAAAACGGCTTGGACGAAGTGACGGTACGGGAAAGCGAGGCATCGCCCGAATTCACCGCCAGCGGCAAGTTCCATCATGTATTGCCCTTGCGTCGCTCTGGCTCAGTCACGTGAAATAAACCGCTATGCGCCGTTACGTCCAAGAGAAGCAAATCGGCTTCAAGCGGACTTGCGGCGCTAGCAGCACCAGAACCGTCGCGCTGAAGCACTGCATTGGGCGGTCAATGACGGTTGCCAGCCCCTTACAGCCGGTCATCGATGCGATGTGTGCAAGCGCAGCAAACGACACCAAGGGCGGAAACCAGTCATTCGCCGCAGGCGCTCGCAACTTCCCGTCGATTGATGGAAACGGTCATTTTGGGCTGGAGGAACTGTTGTCCCTGCTACAATCAATTCCATGTTTAAATGAGTGCAGATTGCGTAGTTTGCAAAGCTGTGCATATCGCCCGAAGCAGACCACGAACAGTGCACAACACTTTGGTTGCAGCGTGCTCTAGGCTTTCCAACTATTCCTTTTATGGAGACCTTCCTCTTGGCACTGTCCAAGGTGGGCATGCAGCCTCCTTGAGGATTTGCCCCGGTGTACTAGTGATTTCCAAGCAGTAACTTCAAAATATCCGACTGATAGATAGATTTTTCGGCCGTGTAAGCTGTGCCACCTTGCTCTAAGTCCGCCTTGTTGTACTTCATCAGTTCATCAATGACATATGCATAGGCCCGGCCTTGTTTTTCTAGAACTGCCGGTCGCACGAGATTGTTCTCGTAGTCGGCGGTTGTATGATAGTATCGGGTGCCCGTCGCCCATCCTGCCGAAATCACCGCCGCATCGAAGTATGGGGGATGAAAATTGGTCTCGTCACTGGCAGGGTCAGGGTAGACAAACTCCATGGTGGTAATGTTGTAGAGCGTCGCAGCCTGCTGAAACAAATCGGTCAGAAGTGGGCTTCGGTTTGTCACCATAAGCATCTGCGGCGTCATCACATTCGTGGGGATACTTGAGATCCACCCTTCGTCCAGTTCCTGGACCATGCCTGGCTTTTCCGGGCGCAATACGACGAGAAGATCATTTTCCATAAGATCCCTGTTCGCCTCAACAAACTTGTCAGTGGCTCCGACCCCTGGGTTTTCGTGATCTCCGACAAACAAAAAGATCAGGCCGTGCCGTCGCGCGTCAGCCGGGAGTGCAGCATAGTGCTTGGCCATTGCCATCTGCATTGCAACACCGCCTCCGTTGCAGTGCTGCGCATACAGAAAACCATCAATGTGGGTGATGTGTAGAATGTATTTGCCGCTTTGTCCGGGTAACACCCCATAGACGTTGTAAGAATATCGTTTGTCTGGGCCTTGTTCTTCGCCTTGAACATCCAGGCGCATCCGAACTGGTTGCTCTGGAGTTGCGCGGTCCAGCAGTTTGCGGAGGTAGTATCCGTCCTGATTATTGATAACCGTCCAGGGCAAGGCCAGTCAAAGGTTTCCCCCCGCCGATGGCCCCGACGCGGGTCGCAACAACAGAGGCATTGGGCACATCTGACCAAACGACGACGCCAACTGGGAGGCCATACTCACCAATTGCGATACGGGAATAGGCGGTCCGGGCGCTGTGGAACAACCCTCCCGGTAGGCCACGTGTCCGCAGCAAAACGATCTTATTGGTCAGGTCTCGCCCATTTAGTTCTGCTGCGGTGCCTTCACCAACAAAAATAACCTCGGCCTCAACCCCGCCTTTTGGTGTCGTCGCAGATTGATAGGCCGTAAGCGCGTTGGAAAAACTGTAGGTCTGACCATCTTTAAAGCCGGAAGCCGCCGTGACAGTCAATTCCAAGTGCTCCAGATGCCAAAGGGGACGCCGGGCTGGCACCAGATCCTTGCGGACATCAGCAAAGCCAAAGGCCTTCAGCTGCTCCTCAACATAGTCTGACGCCTCGCGCTCATATTTGGTCCCCTGAACACGGCCCCAAATCAGGTTTCCGTCGTTCTTCGATTTAATCGAAATCCCGGTTAGATGGTCCAGATATTCTGAGATGTCAGCAGCCAGGATCGGGGCTCGGGGATCAAAGCGGGGATCCAAAAGCTGGGGGGACTGTGGAATATCAAATGGGTGAAGCAGGCCGGACAACTCCTGCGCCCGCTTGTCGTGCCATTTCCTCAGGGGTCAAAAACGAGACAGCGCCAAGGCTTTTTATCAATGCCTCAGGACTGTCTGCCATGCGCTGGTCCGACAAAGCAGTCGTGTCTTGCGCCGCTGCCGCAGACAGCCCTAGAAAAACCAGCCCAGACATGAGCATCAAAGGTTTGAACAATATGGATGCCTTCATGAGAAACAGCTTCCTTTGAAGTTCTATAATTTGAGCGGGTATTGCATTCGCAGTGTCAGACCGGGATAAATTTCACGGAGTATGGCGCCCAACGATCCTTCCATGGCCGTGCTTGCTCCAGTTCAAAGGCCAGCTCATAGAGCATTGCGTCATTTCCGGCTGCTGCCTGGAACTGTGATCCGATTGGCATGCCGCTTTTGGTGTCCCAGTTCAGCGGCACCGACATCGCGGCGTGGCCCGAAACGTTGGCGGCAGCAGTATAGGCGAGCCCCGACTGCAGGAAATTGAGCAGATGATCGTTTACGAGATATCCTGGTGACAACGCGTTGGTATCAATAGAGACAAATGGCATCAAGGGCTGAGCAATACGTCAATGTTCTTGAACAGCGCGTCGAACAGTCCGGGAACTTTCTGCAGATAGGCCGCTCCGGCGGCCTGATCTTCAGCAGAAAAGCTGCTTCCCCACTCGATCAGCGAGGCCGTAAAAGGATCAAGCAGGCCTGACTCACCTGCCGAAGCCCCAGAGATGGATCTTGCCTGTTCTGCCACGACACCAAACTGGCGCAGGAACGCGCCGTTGAAATTGCGAAAGAATTCTTCCTGGTCCACTGGAATTATTGCATCGACAACGTCATGACCGAGGTCGCGCAGCAGCTGAACCGTGTTTTCCTGCGCTGCTGCCACGGCCGGATCAACAGCAATGCCACCACGTATCATCGGCGCATAGCCAATTTTAAGACGCCTATTGGCAGGCCCCGTGACCAGGCCAATTGCCGGAAACGGTCCATTCGGGTCTTCAGTGTGGACAAGCAGAGCTGCGCTGTCGCGTACCGTCCTGCTGATCGCTTGGTTGGTTTTCGTCGCACCGTGTACCCCGCCGGCCTCGCCCGGCAGCATCCGCGCCCGACTTGGCTTAAAGCCAAATAACCCCTGGGCGCAGGCAGGCAGTCGGTTCGGGCCGCCGCCATCGGTGCCATGCGCCATTGGCACCATACCCGACGCAACCGCCGCCGCCCGAACCGCCGCTGGACCCCAGCGTCGACTTGGACAGATCCCATGGATTGCGCGACAGTCCAAAAGCCATATTATTGGTAACAAGGCCAAGCTGCGCAAACTCAGGCACATTGGTCATGGCAATGATATTCAGGCCAGATGCTTCGACCCCATCGACATACATGACGTTTTCGGCAGGCGTATTCGTAAGCATCATACGCGATCCGTCAGTTCTGCGAACGCCGCCCACGTCGACCATGTCCTTGACCATAATGGGCATTCCGGCAAATACCGTATCCTTTGATATCGTCTCGGCCTTGTCAAACGCGCGTTCAAAGGTTCGCGTGGTGACCGCATTCACGATCGGTTCAAGAGCCTCAATGCGACGGATCGTGATCTCAACCGCTTCACGCGCCGAGATATCACCCGTTTTTATCAGTTCGGCCATTCCAAGAGCGTCGTAACCAATAAGCTCGTCGAGATATTTTGGTGCGGCAGCGGCTCGTTTAATCTGAGCAGGAACAAATACAGCACCGACCAGTGCTCCGGCGGAAGCTTTGAGAAGGGCTCGTCGTGTCAGCATATTTCTCTCCCATTCTGCGCCATCGATTTCAATCCAAGGATCATGGAACGGGTATTGATTGTCCAATGCTATTTTGCGTTTCCAATGCTTTGGGCGCTGCCAAGTGAGGCCCAGAACCAGATGGCAACGAAGCCCGCATTGTGGCCCCAAGACCCGAAAAATGCTGCACGATATGTCTAACGGCAGGTTTGGCGAAGCCGCAGCGCAACATTCGGCAATCCGCTCAATGTCGTGTGTGGATGGCTCCTCCATTTCAAGCGATTTTTGTGATTGCGATCATCCGTCAGTACAGTCGTGTGTCTCGCTGCCCGGCAGGCGATTGCGGAGCAATCTGCCGAGAGGGGCCTGTTTACGAGGCGATTGCCACTGGCCCTCCCTCTCAGCGATGCAAGCATCGCCTGCCGGGCAGTGGATGAGTTCCGCAAGCAAGGTTCCTCTCGGCTCAACGACCTCTGTGGGCCGCGACATTGGTCGGAGCGTCCTGACTTTTGGTTGACTTCATTTCGCATCATCACATCAAGCGCCTTGCAGCCCTGGGCAGGTTGACCCGATCAGACAATCGGCTGCCGGTATTCCTTTCGTTTGGTTCGCATGGCCCAGATAATCCGGGCGGATTTGTTGGCCATGGCAACGGTTGCCAGCCGGAACGGCTTCTCCGCGAGCATTTTTGCGGTCCAGATGTCTGAGCTGCTGCCGGACCCGGAAGACCATGGTGCACCCTGCACATCTTTGCTCTTCACCGGCACAAAGCGCATCGAGGAGCGTAGCGCTGCCTCGCAAATCGCTTCAGCAGCATCATTCTTCTGGCGCTTGACCTGCGCTGTCAGCTCCATGCTCTTGGAATACATTTTTCGCCAAATCGAGTCCGACTGTAATAATATCCGACATGGCCGCTCGCCTTTCTGTGGATCATTGCAGCCCCACCTTGGCACATCGATTCCGTCGGGGGGGGATACATCATCAAAGCCGTATCTCTTTGGGTTTTTTTCTGAATTCTTAAGGAGTGCGCCCTAAAAAAAGAATGCCTATTGCAACTTAGTGGAGCGTTTAAATGTTCAGGAATATGCCTATAAATACAAGATTGCTCATTTCTGGTATTACGGCAGTGTCGTCTATCGTATTTCTAGCCAGTCTGTCAATCTATAGTCTTTGGCAGAGTGAGCTGGAACTGGAACGGCAAATTTCAGTAACTGAGGCGGTGCGCCAAGAATTAAATGCAGGCCTGGAAAGTGAAAGAATGGAAGGGGTTGTCGTTTACAGCCTGCTACAGGGCGAACAGTTATCCGCTGCGGATCAGGCGGCGCTGGCGGAGCAGCTCGTACAGGAATCACAGGTCTTCATGACCTCGCTCAAGGCGCTGCAAGCTGTGCCAACCTCACCTGAAATCTCGGCCCTGGCCGAGATAACCATACCTCTGGCAGAGGAGTTCATTGTCTCCAGCCAAGCTATTCAGACCTTGGGGTTCCAGGATAATGGGGCCGCTCTTGCGGCTCTGCCCGCCTTTTTTGAGGAGCGTGCCCTCTTGAAGAAGGATCTTCATACTCTTCAAGTAGACATCGCAGAATTCGCCCGCACGTCCGCTCTGGCCGCGCGGGCACATGATATGAATTTGCTTTATAGCCTGCTGGGTATCTCTGCCCTGACCATTTTGGTGGTGCTTCATAATGCGCGTAAAACAACGCTGACGATCACCAGACCTATTGAACGTTTGCGCATAGCCCTCAGAGATGTTGCCGAAGGGAATTTTGAGATAAGAATCTCGGACCGGATGCGCCAAGATGATTTTGGTGAAATTGCCCATGATATTGATTTGGTTACTGCACGTGTCGTGGAAACCCTCGCCGAACAAGATGCCAGACGTGCCGTAGGTGAAGGCGTTATTGCGCGCCTTGGGAGCGGGTTGCAAAACCTGTCGAAAGGAAACTTCAGTGATCGTATTGCCGAAGTTTTTGACGATGAATACGAGCCCCTACGCGTTGATTATAATGGAACCGTAGATAACCTGAATGAATTGATTTCCAAGGTTGTTTTGGCCAGCAAGGGTATTCAGGGCCGGTCCAGCGAAATCCAGGATGCGTCGGAGGATCTGTCGACGCGCACCGCCAGCCAGGCGGCAACGCTCGAGGAGACTGCGGCCGCGCTGGAACAGATGGCCACCAGCGTGACTACAGCAGCGCAAAACACCAAAGAAGTCGAGGACGCTATGGCGATAGCGCGCAGTGATGTCGAGCACAGCGGGCGTGTTGTTGAGGGGGCTATTGGCGGCGATGAATGAAATCGAGTCCTCTTCCAGTCGCATTTCGCAGATCATCGGTGTGATTGATGACATCGCCTTCCAGACCAATCTCCTGGCCTTGAATGCCGGGGTCGAAGCGGCACGGGCAGGCGAGGTCGGACGGGGCTTTGCTGTTGTTGCCTCCGAGGTTCGTGGCCTGGCGCAACGCTCTTCTGAAGCAGCAATGGAGATCAAAATCCTGATCGGGACCAGCTCGGCCCATGTTCAGGATGGTGTGCAGCAGGTTGACGGAGCCGGTAAGGCGCTGGAAGCCGTTGTCCAGCAAGTTGCCCAGATATCAGAGCTGGTGTCCGGTATCTCTGCGGTCTCTGCCAATCAGGCGACGGGTATCAACGAGGTCAATATCGGCATGTCTCAACTGGACGAGGTTACCCAGAAAAATGCGACCATGGTTGACCAGTCGAACTCTGCTATCCAGTCTTTGAACGCCGAAACACTTGGGCTTAATCAGCTGGTTGGTCAGTTTGTGTTGCGGGAAGGGCAGGATCAGGCCGCAGAAGAAGCCGATTGGCAGGACACCGCGTCTGAGGCGCATTATGCAAGGGCTGATGACGATTTCGATCGCCGATGCAATGTGCTCCGGGGATGAACTGCTCGCTCGTTCGGCCTGAGCCCTTGGCGGCGATCAAACATCTTACGATGTGTCGGATAGAAGCCGGGTGCGCCCTGTTCTCAACAGCTTTGAGCTGTGGGCAGCACATTAGACTGAGCGACGCTTTTCTTGGCGCGTTCTCTGGGCCTTCCCAAAGCGTTCACGGCGCTTGGGGAGACCTCTACTCACACGGCCTTAAGGCAGATGGTGACGAACTGTTCTCCCGGTCCTGCTTTTCCGATTGAGCATGCGCATCGCAATACCCCGTTCCGACCTCAATCAGTCGAAAACAACCCGGATGCGCGCAGGGCTTCTTCGGCATCCCGCGCCCCTTTACCAATGTCAGAGAATACAACGCAAAAACGCCCGCCGGTTTCCCGTGGGCGCATTTCGTGATGATATATATCTGATCGCATATAGCTGAGTTAAGCGTCAAGTGGGTTTTGTGATCAGGGCTCTTGAGCGAAGGTGCCGGAACGGTCCGGTCCGGGCCCTCAAAGGGCTTCTCGTAACCCATTCACGACATTCGTGCCTAGCGAATCATTGGCCGGAACTCAGGCAAAATGGGCGAATTTTGTTGAAAAACTCTTCTTGAT
>NZ_MWVJ01000104.1 GCF_002087335.1 Pseudophaeobacter leonis | reverse complement strand
GACCGACCACTGTTTCAATTTACTTGTGAATGCGGGGGGATTGGCGATGTTGGGACCGAAGCAAGAGGCGCAAGGCGCGTTGTTTTATGAGTTCTCACTCGATGATCACGTGCCTCAAGATCACCTGCTGCGCTCGATTGACCGGTTTGTGGATCTCAGCAGCATCCGGCCACACCTTGCAGAGTTTTACAGCCACACTGGCCGTCCCTCGGATCCAGAACTACTTCTCCGCATGCTGCTGGTTGGGTATTGTCTCGGCATCAGGTCAGAACGCAGGCTCTGTGAAGAGGTGCATTTGAACTTGGCGTACCGCTGGTTCTGCCGTCTCGACCTGGCTGATCCCGTGCCGAACCATTCCACCTTTTCCAAAAACCGGCACGGGCGTTTCCGCGATAGTGATCTGCTGCGTCACTTGTTTGAAACGACTGTGGCACGCTGCATCGCTGACGGCTTGGTCAGTGGTCATCGCTTGCGGCAGATGCCAGTTTGATCCATTGCCCGGCAGGCGATTTGCATAGCAAATCTGCCGAGAGGGGGGCTGATGCCAACAAACAGAACTCTACACCGAAGGACGATTGGGACACTGCTGCCATCAAGCCAGAGGACGCGCCGCGCGCCGTGCGGGAATATCTGGACGTTCTCGATGATGCCGCCTTTGGCGCGGCATCCGAGGTGGAACCCAAGTTCACATCCCACTCTGATCCCGCCAGCCAGTGGACTGCAGCCCGCAAAGGCCCTGCGTTCTTTAGCTATTCGACAAACTACCTGATCGACACGGATTACAGTGTCATCGTCGACGTTGAGGCCACAAGATCGATCCGACAAGCTGAAGTTGGGTCCGTGCGCACAATGCTGGATCGGGTTAAAGACACGTTCGATTTACATCCCGAGCGTATCATCGCGGATACTGCTTACGGCTCGGGCCCAATGCTTGGGTTGGCTGGTGGACCGCAAGATCGCCCCGCACATCCCGGTCATTGATAAGGCGGGCCGCACGGACGGGA
>NZ_MWVJ01000103.1 GCF_002087335.1 Pseudophaeobacter leonis | reverse complement strand
TGGTGATACCATCACCCAGGAAGCACGCGCCGCCGCCCGGGCCCTGTTAGCCAGCTAAACCCTTTGCAGTTGTTGCATGAATTGTTTTGGGAATGGCCGGATGCCAACCAAATATTTACGGTCTCTTATGTAATTTTGGGCTCAGTAGCGCAGAAATAATTCTTTACAGGACCTCTATGCCCGAAATGCTACGCATTGCTGTCTCAGCCCGTTTCGCAAGCCTGTTCTCAGGGGGGCGGGATCTTTGGCGCATGCTGCTGCAAAGGGGGCCAAGCCAGTTTCAGTTCTGGCTGATTGCCCTGCTGATCGGTATCAGCGCCGGCCTTGCGGCTTTGCTGTTTCGCAAAGGTATCTCCTCGCTGCAGGCCTGGGTTTACGGTGCAGAAGACGCCAACTACCTGCACAGTCTTGCGGCGGATCTTCCGTGGTACTGGCTGGTGCTGATCGCTGCCTCAGGCGGGCTGATTGTCGGGATCATTCTGGATCGTTTCACGCCGGATGGCCGGGTACGCTCTGTTGCGGATGTGATCGAAGGCGCAGCCATGCAGAATGGGCGCCTGGAAATCCGTGCCGGGCTTGCATCAGCCCTGGCCTCGTTTATTACCCTCTCCACCGGTGGCTCTTCTGGGCGTGAAGGGCCGGTGGTGCATCTGGCCGGAGTGATTTCCAGCTGGGTCAGCGAGAAAATCAGGGCCGATGGGATCACCGGGCGTGATCTGCTGGGCTGCGCGGTTGCTGCGGCCGTTTCAGCCAGTTTTAATGCCCCCATTGCTGGGGCTCTTTTTGCTCTTGAGGTGGTGCTGCGCCATTTTGCGGTCCACGCCTTTGCTCCTATTGTGATCGCCTCTGTGGCGGGGACCGTCATCAACCGGCTGGCCTATGGCGATGTCACTGAGTTCTCTATGATCACGCCGGGAGCACTGCAGTTTTATGTGGAATTGCCTGCCTTTTTGATGCTGGGCGTGATCTGCGGCTTTGTTGCGGTGCTCCTGATGCGGGCAATCTTCTTTGCCGATCATGTGGGCGACGCGCTGCAGGAAAGCTGGCGCATTCCGCGTTGGCTGCGCCCGGCGATTTCGGGCCTGATCCTGGGCATCATGGCGATCTGGTATCCGCATATCATTGGCGTCGGCTACGAGACGACAGAGCTGGCGCTCACGGGCGGGCTGGTGCTGTCGCAGGCTTTGGTCTTTGTCGTGGTTAAAACGGCGGCTGTGGCGATTACCATGGGCGGGCGCATGGGGGGGGGCGTGTTCTCGCCGTCGCTGATGATTGGCGCTATTACCGGACTGGCCTTTGGCCTGGTTGCGACCTCTTTTCTGCCTGATGTGTCTGGCACCCATACGCTCTATGCCTTTGCCGGCATGGGAGCCGTTGCAGCCGCTGTTCTGGGCGCGCCCATTTCCACCACCCTGATCGTGTTTGAGCTGACCGGAGACTGGCAGATCGGTCTCGCCGTGATGGTGGCCGTGTCGATTTCCACCGCTCTGGCCTCGCGGCTGGTGGATCGCTCGTTTTTCCTGACGCAGCTTGAGCGGCGAAATGTTCACTGTGCGGCGGGGCCGCAGGCCTATCTGCTGGCCCTGCTCCAGGCCGATGCGGGGATGCGCCCGCTGGATGATGCGCGCTGTGCTGCGCGCGCGGACCTTGAGGCGCTGCAGGCACAGGGCCTCGCTCTGGATTTTGGCGCCTCTCTTGAGGCGGCTCTGCCGGTTTTCGACCGTGCGGATGTGACATTTTTGCCAGTCGTGAAACGGAATGATGGCGGCGAAATACTGGTGTGAGCGATCTATCACGTCGATGCGCTCAAGGCGTTTAACCGGGCCCTGGTGGCGGTCGCGGCGGAAGAGCACAGCTGAGCAGCCCTTTGTGCTGAGCGAAAGGATGCTGGGGCCACCGAGGATCAAAACGGCGCATTTCTATACCGTCAGGCCGGGGGTGCGTCGCATGTTGCGACAGGTACGCGCTGCGCTGATCTGCTGTTGTCGCCGGGGCAGGCGGCAGGGTTCATTGTCGCGGTGACGCCAGATCAGATCGAGTTGCGTCGACGCCATAGGGAGCAGGGCACCGGCACATCGCCCGATGCCAAGGGCTGATCTTGGCAGCCGTTTTGGCAGAGCCACGGCCTGATCAGTCGCCTGAATGAGCTGCCAAAAAGACAGGCCTAGGGTCCGCTTGTCACCATGTTGCCTGCTTGCCCTCAGGGTTTCCGAGACACTCTTTACAACGGATTTTACGGAGCAGTTAAAGGCAGTACTTGCATGTCGAATCGGATATTTATTCGCTTTTTCAGGGCATTACGTGGCCCGGGCGCCGCATTTCGGTGCCGTTTTACCAAGGCTCAGGAGCCTGCCTGAACAGCGCATTGCGCGCCCGCTCACAGCAATACCGGCAGTTCCTTTATCACGGAAACCCTCCAATTTGCCGCGAGGTCCCACCTGATGAGGCACCAGTTGGCGCACTGGACGCGGCGGTGAAAATGTTGGCGTTGATGTCTCAGCCCAGGTGCTAGCCCCCTGCCACTGGTGGCAATTTCCGTTGCAGATCAGTCTTGCAGCGGGGCGCGGTCGGCGCAGGTGCCAGGGTCTCCGGCTCTGCCAGCGGGGGGCGGGCCTTCTGGCGGAGGGCCTAGGCTCTGGCATCCGGTACACTGCCGCGACCACAGGGCAAAACAGCGTATCTCTCAGAATGTGGCGGAGTTTTCTATGGCATGACGCATCGTGGAGTGGCTGCTGACCAGGCAGCCTTCTGCGCTGCTGACCGAGGTTTCATCATAGACGGAGATACCAATTTTTCGCAGTGGTGCGATAAGGGGCGATGTGCCGCCATCTCGAAATGGTTAATTTTTTCTTAGCTACTGATGAATTGGCTTGGAATGTGCGAATCTGCGCCTACACTAACGATAGTTCCTAGAGTGCGGAAGGAAGAATATGCGTGTCTTTGAATTCGCCCCAAAAGAGGTCGAGCAAGAACGTCATGTCGTTGAGCGGGAAAAAGAACAGGCATCTTTGCAGTCATTGATCGACTACACGATCCAATGTGCGATGGAGAAGAATGTCTTTAGTGCTGAAAGGCGACTGGACGATGTACGGCGTAGCCTTTGCCGGGCGATCCTTTGACCGGCGCGCTTGCCGGAGTTTAACCCCGGATGTTTTCGGGTTTGTCATCAGTTGTCACAATGCACATAGAGCACAATGCCTGGCCTGCGAGACCGATTGCGTCGAAAGGCCTGTAGAGAGAGAAGGGTCTGTTGAACCGCTCCCGCAGCGGGTATTTTGATGTTATCTTTGATGCAAATAGCCCTGAACTGGAAATGAAAACGACCGCCCTATAGCGGTCGGTTCCTGTTCAGGTTCAGGTTTACCCACTGTCCTACGCCCACTCCTCAAACCCCTGCGTGAATGGAATGCGCGGGCGTGACATGCGGTCTGCCTGGGGACAGCCTTGCCTTAAGGACAGTGTCGCTGCTCTGAGAAAAGGCCGCCGCATACAGTGCCTCACACCGAATACCGTGCCTCACATCTGCGGATTTAGATCTGTTCAACCTTCACGGAGTCGCTTTGATGAAAGGCGAGGTGGTTCTTGATCTCGGCAACCTCTTCGAGCGGCGCTTCATAGCTCCAGACCACATTTTCACTCACCGATGATTTGTTCACGATAGAGAAATAGGTGGCATCACCTTTCAGGGGGCAATGGCTCGTCTTGCTGCTTGGGTCCAAGAAGGCCATGGCAATGTCTTCGCGGGGAAAGTAGATCACCGGCGCGTGGCCATCCTCGTCCAGCTCCAGTGCGCGATTGCTTTCACCAAGTACGGCACCGCCGGATCTGACCACCCAGGTGCCGGCGGCCTTGCGAATACGGATGCTGCTCATCTTGTTTCCCCTCATTTCGGTCTTTGACATATCCCTATGCCGCAAACATGTAACATTTTGTTATCAGATTGGCCGGGTGACGTCATCCAGCCAGGATTGCGCGGCTGAACTTACGTTGGGGCGCAGCAGTGCTGCAGTATCGGCGTGATAGGCATTCAGCCAGTCGCGTTCGGCAGCGGTCAGCATTTCGGTGACAATCAGGCGTCGGTCGATTGGCACAAAGGTCAGGCCGCGCCAGCTCAGCATCTCGCGCTCTGGATCGCCAGTTTCCAGCGCCGGGGCGGGTATGACAACCAGCGGGTTCTCGATCCGGATACCAAAGGCGCCTTCGCGGTAGTATCCTGGCTCGTTTGACAGGATCATGCCAGGCTCAAGTGGCACAGTTGAGACCCGGCTGAGCCGCTGCGGCCCCTCATGAACGCTGAGATAGGCGCCAACCCCATGGCCGAGCCCGTGGTTAAAGTCCTGCCCTGCCAACCAAAGAGGCATACGCCCGACCGCCTCTATGTCGCGGCCCGCAAGCCCCTTGGGCCAGCGCAGTCGCGACATGGCAATCATCCCTTGCAACACCCTGGTAAAGGCGGCGCGCTCATCCTGTCCGGGCGTGCCAATGGCAATGGTGCGGGTAATGTCGGTGGTGCCGTCCAGATATTGTCCACCGCTGTCGAGCACCAGCAAATGGCCCGCGTCCAACCGCGTGTTGCTTTCTGTGGTCACGCGGTAATGCATGACAGCGCCATTTTCGCCGGTGCCAGATATGGTCTCAAAGCTGATATCACGCAGGGCCGGGTCGCGGCGGCGCAGCTCTTCCAGCCGGGTTGCCACGTCGATTTCGCTGATGGTGCCTGCGGGTTGTGCGTCCAGCCAGCTCAAAAGTTCCACCACGGCGGCGCCATCACGCAGATGCGCGGCGGCAGAGCCTGCGATCTCTGCATCGTTCTTGCGCGCCTTGGGGAGGGCGCAGGGGTCCCCTGCGGCAACAAGCGTCTCGCCCAGTGCCTCAGCGACGATATGGGGCAGGCTGGCGGTATCGACAGCGACTGCGCCAGTTAGGGCGCTGACAGAGGCTAGAAAGGTCTCTGGAGGGTGCGTTGTGACCGTTTCGGGCAGGTGAGAGCCAAGGTCGGTCAGTTTCGCGGCTGCCATGAAGAGATCCACCCGGGCATCTGCATGCAGAATTGCAAAGCCATGTGCCACCGGATTGCGCGGAATATCTGCGCCGCGGATGTTCCAAAGCCACATGATGCTGTCGGGCAGGGTGATCAGTGCTGCCGACTGACCTGCCTGTTGCAGCTCTTGTGCAAGGCGTTGACATTTTGCCGTAGCTGTCTCGCCGGCATGTTCCAGCTGATGTGGCTGAACGGGCTGCATGGGAGGCGCAGGTTGGTCCTGCCAGATCCGGTCAACAAGGTTGTCGCATTGCACCAGCTCAATGCCGGATCCTTCCAGCTCTTGCGTCAGGGTGGTGATCTGCGCGGTCGCGTGCAGCCAGGGGTCAAAGTCAACCCGGCCTCCCTGTGGCAGTTGCTCTTTGAGCCAGGAGCCGAGCTGCATTTCAGGCCAGGGCACCGGGGTGAACGGCGCGGCCACCTGTCGTTTTACCTGGGTGCGGTAGCGTCCATCGATGAAGACACCGGCGCAGGCTTCCAGGACGACGCAGAACCCGGCAGAGCCGGTAAAGCCGGTAAGCCAGCTCAAACGTTCGTCATGGGCGGCGACATATTCGCCCTGGTGGGCATCGGTACGTGGGACAATAAAGCCGCTCAAGCCTTCGCGGGTGAGTTCTGCGCGCAGGGCCTGCAGCCGGGGGGGGCCTTGTTCGGGACGCGCGGTGACGTCGAAATTCTGAAACATCGGAGAAGTCCTTAACGGCTAGGAGCTGGGTGCACGTGGCCCGCTCCTGTGGGTCTTTGATGCGACCCGCGCGCGTTCCACATCATGCGTTGCACTTGTTGTTTCAAATCCACGCAGTGCTGGCAAGAGTGGGCTGGCGCAAAAGAGAATGCTCATCTTGCGTGACATAGCCCTCAGAAAAAAAGGGGGGGGCTCCCGCCCGCCCGCAAAGCATCATAGATGCTTTTTGTGCCGTTGGGCCGGGCGCCGCGCCAGGGCGCGGCGCAGCCACCGAATGAAACCTCTGGTGTGCCATGAGCGCAGCGCGCGAAAGCGCGCTGCCGGGCCCAAGGCTTTGTGGCGCATCTGTAGATGCGCGGCCAAGGCGCGGGAGCCCCCCCCTCCTTTTTTGTGCCACCAAGGGGGAGCGAACAGGGAACGATCTGCGCTCTGTTGCAATGCTGGTGCTAGCTGACTTTCTTGATCCCCATGACACGGGCACGGGCGCGCGGGTCGCTGTCGAACAGGGCGGCCAGTTGCTCGGTCATGGCTCCGGCCAGTTGTTCCACATCGGTAATGGTCACGGCGCGGTCATAATAGCGGGTGACGTCATGGCCGATACCAATCGCCAAAAGCTCATCCTGTTTGCGTTTTTCCACCATGGCGATCACATCGCGCAGGTGTTTTTCCAGATAGTTGGCCGGGTTCACCGAGAGCGTGGAGTCATCTACCGGCGCGCCATCAGAAATCACCATCAGTATCTTGCGCGCTTCCTGACGTCCCAACATGCGGCGGTGGGCCCATTCCAGCGCCTCACCGTCAATGTTTTCCTTCAGCAGGCCCTCTTTCATCATCAGACCCAGATTGGGCCGGACACGCCGCCAGGGGGTATCTGCGGATTTATAAATGATGTGGCGCAGATCGTTCAGGCGGCCGGGCATCTGCGGCCGTCCGTCATTCAGCCAGGCTTCGCGCGCCAGTCCGCCCTTCCAGGCGCGGGTGGTAAAGCCGAGGATCTCGACCTTCACGTTGCAGCGTTCCAAAGTACGGGCCAGAACATCGGCACAGATCGCGGCAATCGAGATGGGCCGTCCGCGCATAGAGCCGGAATTGTCGATCAGCAGCGTCACCACCGTATCCCTGAACTCGGTGTCTTTTTCGCGCTTAAACGACAGCGGCGTCGTCGGGTTGGCAATGACACGCGCCAGACGACCTGCGTCCAGTATGCCCTCTTCGAGATCAAACTCCCACGAGCGGTTCTGCTGCGCCTGCAGGCGGCGCTGCAGCTTGTTGGCCAGGCGGCTCACGGCACCTTTGAGAGGCTCCAGCTGCTGGTCAAGATAGGCGCGCAGGCGCTCCAGCTCGGCGGGCTCTGCCAGATCTTCGGCGGCGATCTCTTCGTCATTGGTATCCAGAAAAACCCTGTAGTCCGGATCGGCCTCGGATGCGGCGGGCGGTGGCGGCGGGTCCAGCGGCGCTTCGCCATCGGGCATCTCGCTGTCTTCCGCAAGCTCCTCATCGGCCAGCTCATCCATTGAGATCTCGGCCTGGCTTTCGTCCTGCTGCTGTTCCTGCGCCTGTTCGGCGTCGGCCTCCGACTGCTCGTCGTCGGAATCGTCCTCGCCGGTGCTGTCGGGGTCGGGCTGCTCTTCAGCGTCGTCTTCGGCCTCGTCATCCTGATTGTCGTCCAGCTCATCCGGGTCGTCGCCGAGCTGGTCGCCATAGCCAAGGTCCGAGATGATTTTGCGGGCGAATTTGGCAAACTCGGACTGATCGCCGAGTTTCTCCTGCAGATCGTCCAGCGTGTCCCGGGCCTGAGATTCAATGAGCCCCGCCACAGCTCCATGAACGTTGTCCGCCCCCTGCGGCAGGGGGCGACCAGTGGCCAGGTGCCGCAGCAAATAGCCGGCCGACGCCGCCAGCGGCGCCTCGGAAGAGGATTTCATCTGGTCATAGCCGCGCCGGATGGCCTCGTTGCGGATCTTGACGTCAATGTTGGAGGCCGTGCCGGGCATGTGGCGTGCCCCCATCGCCTCACAACGGGCGGTTTCCATCGCCTCATAGAGATCGCGGGCCATGTCACCGGGCGGGGCGTATCTGGCATGGGTGGCTTCATTGTGGAACTTGCGGCGCAGCGCCAGTGCATCGGCCGTGCCACGCGCCAGCAGCACCTCTTCGCGGCTCATCCGGCGCGAAACCTGCGGCAGGCGCATGTTGTCACCGGACACACCCGAGGGGTCGACGGTGTAGGAGACGCTCAGCTCTGGGTCATTGGCCATGACCTTGGTGGCCTCGGCGAGGGCCTTTTTGAACGGATCAGCAGGGTTGTCGTTTGGTTTTTTCATCTTGTCGCGCTCACTTCATCGAGGAGGGTGTCACCCGCTGCCAGCCGGGCCAGCACATCCACATGTACGTCCAGAGCGTCTACCACCCTATAGCCCGGATCCTGTCCGTCAAAGGCGAGGTTCAGGTCGGTGCCAGCCAGAACAATGGCGTCGGCGCCCCTGGTTGCAACCATCTGCCGTCCAGCATCGAGGAATGTTTCGCGTTGCTGCGGCGTGCAGATCCCGGCGACGGCCATGTCCTGATAGCTTTGACCCAATCTGTCGATCTCATCATCCAATGTGACGAACCGGGTTTGCGTCAGTTGCCCATACAGCCCAGTCCGCATCACAACGCGGGTGCCCAAAAGACCAACGGTCTTCAGCCCCTGAGAGGCAAAATAGCTGTCAAGCGGTGTCACGGCAGACACCAATGGCAGGCAGGACAGCGGCACAGTTTCGTCAAAGCAAAAGTGCCCCCCCAGAGAGGTGATTGCGGCACAATCAGCTCCGGCCCCGTGTAACTGGTCGATCAGACCGGCATATACCTCGGCCTGTGCCGCGCGGTTATCCGCAAGATTGTTGCGGATAAGTTCCTGAACATCGGCATGCACAATGGTCAATTGGAGCGGCAGGTTGCGGGCGGCCATCGCGGCCGTCAGCCGTTGATAGTAGACCACTGTGGCCGCAACACCGATGCCACCAATCAATCCAATATGCATGGTTCTTGTCCTTGTCTGATCAGCCCAGACTGACGCTTGCGGCGCTTTCGGGCAGCTCTTCGTCAAAGCAACGCTGGTAGAACTCGGCCACGGTCTGGCGTTCCAGCTCGTCACATTTGTTCAGGAAGGACAGCCGGAAGGCATAGCCCACATCGCGGAAGATCTCGGCGTTTTGCGCCCAGTTGATCACGGTGCGCGGGCTCATCACAGTCGACAGATCGCCGTTCATAAATGCCGTGCGGGTCAGATCAGCCACAGTCACCATCTGGCTGATGTTCTTGCGGCCCTTGTCGGTGTTGTAATGCGGGGCTTTGGACAGCACGATGGCGGTCTCGGCGTCATGGCTGAGATAGTTCAGCGTGGCGACCAGCGACCAGCGGTCCATCTGGGCCTGGTTGATCTGCTGGGTGCCGTGATACAGCCCGGTGGTGTCGCCCAGACCGACCGTGTTGGCGGTGGCAAACAGGCGGAAATAGGGGTTTGGCGTGATGATCTCGTTCTGGACCAGCAGCGTCAGCTTGCCGTCATGCTCCAGCACCCGCTGGATCACAAACATAACGTCGGCGCGGCCGGCATCATATTCGTCAAACACAATCGCAACCGGGTTGCGCAGCGCCCAGGGCAGGATGCCTTCGTGGAATTCGGTGACCTGTTTGCCGTCGCGCAGCTTGATCGCATCCTTACCGATGAGATCGATCCGGCTGATGTGGCTGTCAAGGTTGACGCGCACCGAGGGCCAGTTGAGGCGGGAAGCAACCTGTTCGATATGGGTCGATTTGCCCGTGCCGTGGTAGCCCTGGATCGTCACACGACGGTTGTGCGAGAAACCGGCCAGGATGGGCATGGTGGTATCAGGGTCGAATTTGTAGGTGGGATCAATCGCAGGAACGCGCTCCGAGCCCTCGGCAAAGCCCTTGATGGTCATGTCGGTGTCGATGCCAAAGACATCGCGGACCGAAATGGTGTCGGTCGGTTTCGCATTCATATCCAGCATGCCGTCAGTCATCTCAGTCGATCCTTGTTCCTCTCCCGCCGTTTGCGGGGTCAATCCGTGGGATTGGTGCCCGATCTGGAAAATAAGGGCAAGAGCCAGAGTAGGACAGGGCCAAATAACGTGATGTTGAGATCAAAACTGGCGTTTTTTTCGCGGGTTTTTATCCCCGCCTGTATCGCCGGGCGGCAAACTCGCGCAAAAGTCCTGGCTGGTTGGCGCTGAAGCTTCAGGCATCTTGCCACAAAAAAGGGCAGCCCGACAGCTGCCCATACTCATTTCATAGCCCGCCTGGGCAAGAGCCTATTTGAAGCTGCGGCTGTCTTTGATCTGGTCCCAGGCCCACATCACCTCCTGCAGCTGCTCTTCCTGACTGCGGTCGCCGCCGTTCATATCCGGGTGCAGCACCTTGATCAGTTTTTTGTACGCTTTGCGGATGTCAGCCTTGGTCCAGCTGTCCTTGGCTTCCAGCACCTCGATGGCGCGCCGCTCGGTGGCGGGCAGACGACGCCCGGCAGTGGCAGAGCGACCTGGGTTCTGGGATGCATTGACGCCCAGCACCTGATACGGATCCTCAATGCCAAGACGCGCCCAGGCGCGGGCCTCGGGATCACCCATTGGCTTGGTATGTCGCTCCCAGACCTTGTCTTTGGACTGCTGTGCGTTCAGCTCAGCCTCAGTGGTGCCCTGGAAAAAGTTCCAGTGGTTGTTGTATTCGCGGACATGCTCTTGGCAGAACCAGAAAAAATCATCCAACACATCGGGAGCCTTGGGGGCGCGGAACTTGCCGGCCTCCTCGCAGCCGTCCTTGTCACAGACCCGGACAGATGTTTCTGAGGCGCCAGACATGCTGCGGCGCCCACGCGGATTCTTCTTTTTGGCAGAGCTGACGGACATGTCGAAACCGAAAGGATCTGATTTGCTCATGGGGTGCACTTTCTAGACGCAGCTGCTCGACTCGGAGGAGGCAGTTTAGTCTAAGGGGCGTGAGATTGAAGGGGGGCAGCGAAATAAAAATGTGGAGAAGTGTAAAATGAACATTCGTATGGAAATGCAACAGCGGCTGCAGGCCGCGTTTGAACCCACGGCGTTAGAGGTTGTGGATGACAGCAACAGCCATATTGGCCATGCAGGCCATGATGGCAGCGGCGAGAGTCACTTTAATGTGATGATCCGCTCTAAGGCCTTTGCCGGACAAAGCCGGGTGCAGCAGCACCGTGCCGTGCATAAGGCGCTCGGCGATATTGTGCCGCGCATCCATGCGCTGGCGCTGGACATCGGCTGTGACTGAGCCTGAGAGGCAATAAGACGGAGTCCCTCGTTGCAGATTGCGCGAGGGCCGCAGTGATGCACCGGTGAAGCACCTCTGGCAGGTCAGTTGTCTAGTTGGCCAGTTGTCTAGTTGGCCAGTTGTATGTGGGCCCGTTGTATGGTGGGCCCGTTGTATGGTGGGTTCGTTGTTTGTCGGGTCTGTTGATTGCGGGCCTAGTCCTCGCTGGAGGAGCGGATCATCGCCCGGGCTTTGAGCGCTGCCGTCATGCCCGCAACCGGGCTGAGCTCTTCGACCCCGTCATCGGCCTGCATTTTGGCAGCCCCTGCGCCGGGAATGGGCGCGGCGCCTGCGGGGGCCTGTGGATCACCAGCCGTTGCGGTCAGAGGCGGCGCAGCAGGTGCAGATGCAGGAGTAGGGGCGACAGGCGCAACTGGTGCCGGGACTGTTTGCGGCGCTGTCTCAGCGGCCAGGCTCGGGGCTGCGCTAGCGCCCGTATGCGCGCCCTCAACGACAAGGGCACGACGAAAGACCAGAACATTGCGCCAGTTGGTGGTAGAGCCAGTGAGGCCTGCGCGCTCATCCGAGGGCAAAAGCTCGGCACGCTGATATTCCCAGCCCTGGGCGGCCAGTTCATTGAGAGTCATCTCGATGGAATTTGCAAAGCGCTGCTCGGGGGTTTTGACGCCTTTGGCCTTGGTGCCCTTATGGGGGGCGGGAACAACTTTATACTCGAACGCTTGCATGCTGGTCTCCTGATGACGCCTGTGAGGTTTAGCGATGTTGTCGCAGGCGTCAAGCGCCAGTCTTGGTGTCAGTCTTGGAGCCAGTCTTGGAGACTGTCTAGGTGCCAGCCTTGGTCGCGGCCTAGCTTTCAGCCGGGACAAGCGGCAAGGCCTGGCCGTTTAGCGCGAGCGCCTTGTGAAAGCCGTCCTGCAGGGTCGGAAACAGCGCGTCCAGGGCCGCATCCGAGATGTCGAGCCCGTCGCGCAGCGCGTCTTCAGCAGTCATGGGCACGCCAGTAAGATCAATCTTGCGCAGCAAAGGCGCGCGATTCTGTTGGTAGATCTCCTGGCCATAGCTCTGCTGAAACTGCCGCAAAAAGGCGATCTTTGCGGGCGGAAAGCTGAGGTTTTGCTTTTTCGGAGCCTGCCCGGCTGGCAGCTCGAAATGCTGCGTCAGGCGGGTCAGGATGTCAGGCCCGGACTTGATGTCCCAGACCAGGAGCTGGCCAGCCGTCACGCCCTTGGTGGTGCGGGCAATGATCTTGTCATATTCATGCAGATCAAAGCCATTTTCAGCGCGAAAAGACTGCAAAAAGGCCGATATTGACCCATCGGTCTCGGCATAGAATTTTGCCCGGTTCACCTGCCAGAGGCCGGCCCTGACAAATTGTTGAAAGCTCGAGCGCAGCATCGAGGCCGGATCGCGCACCAGGCACAGGCAGGTGATGTTTTTGGTACCGATCTGGCGGGCAAAGGCTGCGGTTATGCGTGCGAGGTGCCCCTCTGTGTCCGTGCTAAACCGTTCTGTGGAAATCAGAATGCGGGCGCAGTTTTTACGCCCGGCTTCGCGCAGCAGGTCCTGCACGGCGGTGTCGGGAGACAGGTCTGGTTCAAACAATGGGTTGTGGTGACGATAGCCATTTTTCAGACGGTGCCGCGTGGGATAAAGCAAGCCCTTGCTCTGATACAGCTCGTCATTGTCCGCAAAATGCGCTTGCACGGTGCTGGAGGCACATTTGGGCATGCCGATATGAATTGTTACCTGCATATCTTGCTCCATTCGCGTGCCCTCTTCGCCATTCCTGCGGCCTCAAGAGGGAGGCGGCGCTGGAATGTCCAGTTTGCGCCTGCGCAATGGCATTTTGAGGCCAGCGCGCAGGTGCAGCAGAAGTCAACGGGTGGCCTATTCGCCCAGTTTCTTGGCAACCAGCTCGTTGACAGCCTTGGGGTTGGCTTTGCCACCGGTGGCTTTCATCACCTGACCAACAAACCAGCCTGCCAGTTTGGGGTTCAGTTTTGCCTTTTCCACCTGGGCCGGGTTGTCGGCGATGATCTGATCCAGCGCCGCCTCGATGGCGCCGGTATCGGTCACCTGCTTCATGCCGCGGGCCTCGACGATTTCGGCTGGGTCGCCGCCTTCGGTGTAGACGATCTCAAACAGATCCTTGGCGATCTTGCCTGAGATGGTCTCGGCTGAGATCAGCTCAACAATACCGCCCAGCTGCGCAGGCGTGACTGGAGAGTTGGCAATATCGGCCTCATCCGCTTTTAGGCGACCAAACAATTCGTTGATCACCCAGTTGGCGGCCAGCTTACCATTGCGGCCCTCGGCGACGGCCTCAAAATAGGCGGCAGAATCCACATCTGCGGTCAGGACTGAGGCATCATAATCGCTGAGTTTGAAATCCGCGATGAAACGCGCCTTTTTGGCGTCGGGAAGCTCGGGCAGCGAGGCGGCGATATCGTCCACCCAGGCCTGTTCGATTTCCAGCGGCAAAAGATCTGGATCGGGGAAATAGCGATAGTCATGCGCTTCTTCCTTGGACCGCATCGAGCGGGTTTCACCCTTTTCAGGATCATACAGGCGGGTTTCCTGTTCGACCTCACCACCGCCTTCGATGATGGCGATCTGGCGCCGGGCCTCGATCTCGATCGCCTGCTGGATAAAGCGCATGGAGTTCATGTTCTTGATCTCGCAGCGGGTGCCGAGGTGAGAGAAATCCTGAGTTTCCTGGTATTTTTCATACTGGCCCGGCAGGCAGACCGAGACGTTGACGTCGGCGCGCAGGTTGCCGTTTTGCATATTGCCATCACAGGTGCCGAGATATTTCAGGATCTGGCGGATCTTGGCGACATAGGCGGCGGCTTCTTCGGGGCCACGAATATCCGGACGCGACACGATCTCCATCAGGCAGACGCCGGTCCGGTTGAGATCGACAAACGACATGTTGGGATCCATGTCGTGGATCGATTTGCCCGCGTCCTGCTCCATGTGGATGCGTTCAACCCGCACGTTGCGCGCGGTGCCGTCGCCCAGTTCCACCAGCACTTCGCCTTCGCCCACGATGGGGTGATAGAGCTGCGAAATCTGATAGCCCTGCGGCAGGTCAGGGTAGAAATAGTTTTTGCGGTCAAAGGCGGACCACAGGTTGATTTCTGCCTTCAGGCCAAGCCCTGTGCGCACAGCCTGCTCAACGCAGTATTCGTTGATCACGGGCAACATTCCGGGCATTGCCGCATCAACGAAAGAGACGTTTGAGTTTGGCTCAGCCCCGAATTTGGTCGAGGCGCCAGAGAACAGCTTGGCATTGGAGCTGACCTGGGCATGGACTTCCAAACCGATGACCAGTTCCCAGTCATGTTTGGCACCCGAGATTACCTTGGGTTTGGGGAGTTCATATGTCAGGTCGAGCATTGCGCACCGGCTCCTTTGATCAGGTTTGAAAAGGGTTCTAGGCCAGCGGGCCATGCGGGGCAAGAGGGTGCGGAGATTCTGCCGGGATCTTGGCCTGATGCCGACCTGATGCCTGCCTGATACCTGCCAGATGCGGGGCGGATGCGGGTTTGTGCGTGGCTGCGTCACGCAAGCTCTTGGCGCTGGCTTGCAGCAGGGCTAAGAAGAGCGCCCGAGCAGAGCCCCGAAACGCTCCGAGCCGATAAAATGAGGACGCATCTTGGATACCGCAGCCCGTATTGCCCAGAAAATTTCCAGTGAAATTGCCAAGGAAATTGGCGCCGCCCCAAAGCAGGTGAACAGTGCCGTGACCCTGTTGGATGAGGGGGCGACGGTGCCCTTTGTGGCGCGCTACCGCAAAGAGGCGACCGGCGGTCTGGATGACACGCAACTGCGCACCCTGGCCGAGCGGCTGTCGTATCTGCGCGAGCTGGAAGCGCGGCGGGCGAGTATCTTTGACGCGATCAAGTCGCAAGACAAGCTGACGGAGGATCTGGCGGTCGCGATTGCCAAGGCAGAGACCAAGGCGCAGCTGGAAGACATCTACCTGCCCTATAAAACCAAGCGCCGCACCAAGGCGATGATTGCCCGTGAAAACGGCCTGGAGCCGCTGGTGGAGGCGATCCTGGCAGATCACCTGGCCGACCCGGAGGTTTTGGCGGCTGGGTACCTCAGTGAGGCGGTGCCGGGCACCAAGGAAGCCCTGAACGGGGCGCGCGATATTCTGACAGAGCGGATGACGGAAAATGCAGGGCTGCTGGGCCGTCTGCGACAGTTCCTGCAAGCTGATGCGCCTCTGACGGCGCGACTGATTGAGGGCAAGGAACAAGAGGGCGCCAAGTTCTCTGACTATTTTGATCACACCGAACGCTGGGCCGATGTGCCGTCGCACCGGGCACTGGCCATGTTGCGGGGGGCCAATGAGGGGGTGCTGTCGCTGGATATCGGCCCCGAGCCGGACGAGGGCGTGGCGCGCGCAGAAGGCATGGTCGCAGCAGAACTGGGCGCGGGCGGTACTGGTCCCGGTGACAAATGGTTGCGCAAGGTTGCGGGCTGGACCTGGCGGGTCAAGCTGAGCCTGTCGATGATGCTGGAGCTGATGAGCGATCTGCGGGCCCGCGCGCAGGACGATGCCATTCATGTTTTTGCCCGCAACCTCAAGGACCTGCTCTTTGCCGCCCCAGCCGGTGCGCGACCGACGCTTGGGCTGGACCCGGGCATTCGCACCGGCGTCAAGGCGGCAGTGGTTGATGCAACCGGCAAAGTTCTCGCCACAGAGACGCTGTATCCATTCCAGCCAAAGAATGATCTGCGTGGCGCCCAGGTCAGCATTCTGAAGCTGATTGCTGAACACGGGGTTGAGCTGGTGGCCATCGGCAATGGCACCGCCAGTCGTGAAACGGAACGCATGGTGGCCGAGGTGATCAAGCATCTGCCCGCCAAGGTGAAAGCGCCGACCAAGGTGGTGGTCTCCGAGGCGGGTGCCTCGGTGTATTCGGCCTCTGAGCTGGCGGCGCGGGAGTTTCCTGATCTGGATGTTTCGTTGCGCGGGGCGGTGTCGATTGCCCGGCGTTTGCAGGATCCGCTGGCGGAACTGGTGAAGATCGAGCCCAAGAGCATTGGCGTCGGCCAGTATCAGCATGACGTGGACCAGCACCGCCTGTCAAAATCGCTGGAAGCGGTAATCGAGGACGTGGTGAACGCGGTTGGCGTCGACCTCAACATGGCCTCGGCACCGCTGCTGAGCCATGTGTCCGGCCTGGGGCCTGGGCTGGCCGAAGCCATTGTAGCGCACCGGGATATAAACGGCGCCTTTGCCTCGCGCCGCGAGCTGTTGAAGGTCGCGCGCCTTGGCCCCAAGGCCTTTGAGCAATGCGCAGGCTTTTTGCGTATTCGCGACGGCAAAGAGCCGCTGGATGCCTCTTCGGTGCACCCTGAGGCCTATAGCGTCGCCCGTCGGGTGATTGCCGCCTGTGGGCGCGATATTCGTCAGATCATGGGCGACAGTTCGGCCCTCAAAAGCCTGCACGCCGAGCAGTTTGTCGATGAGACCTTTGGTTTGCCTACGGTGCGCGACATCTTCTCGGAGCTGGAAAAGCCGGGTCGCGATCCGCGTCCCTCGTTTGTCACGGCAACCTTTGCAGAGGGCGTCGAGACCATGAAGGATCTCAAACCCGGCATGGTGCTAGAGGGCACGGTGACCAATGTCGCCGCCTTTGGGGCCTTTGTGGACATCGGCGTGCATCAGGATGGGTTGGTGCATGTGAGCCAGTTGGCCGATAATTTTGTGAAAGACCCGCATGAGGTGGTGAAAACCGGTCAGGTGGTCAAGGTCACGGTGACCGAAGTCGATGTGGCCCGCAAACGCATTGCTCTGACCATGCGCAAGGACGGAGGTGCTTCGGCGCGGGACGAACGCAATGCGCGCGGATCTGCCGGGCGCGATGCCCGGGGTGGAGCTGCAGGCGGGGCGCCACGCGGCGGCCAAAAGGCGGGCCGCAAACCTGGCGGCAAACCTGGCGACAGATCAGGTAGTGCGGGCGGGCGCGCGGCAATGTCCTCCTCTCCCAAGAGCAGTGGCAAATCCGAAACGAGTGCCCTTGGGGCGGCCTTGATGGATGCTTTTAAAAAGACCTGATGCGCAGAGCTGCGTGCTGCAGGCAGTCTTGGTCTTTGCGCGATAGTGAACGAAAAGAGCCAGTAAATAAAGAGCCGGGGCGTATTCCCGGCTCTTTGTGTTTTGTCGTCTCGTATGTCTTTCGGGGCGGCAGCCGGGGCTAGACCGACACCAGATCAATCCCCTCCGGGGTAAAGGCAATCTTGTGGCCACTGTCGATTTCGTCGCGAAAAACCCCGGCAATGCACCGGAGGGCGGCGGCCTGCCCATGGGCGGCAAAACGCTGCAGGGATGCAATGCGCGCGTTGTTGTCAAAGCCTTCACAGGCATGGGCCCAGATCAGCGGATGCAGCTCGCGCAGGTGGCCGCGGATCAGCCAGCGGGCAGCTTCGGAGATCTTGCGGCGGGCCTGTGCGGGTTGGTCGGCCTGGTCGGTCTGGGCGGGCTGGTGGGCCTGAGCGGTCTGGGCAGGCTGTTCGGCCTGTTCGCCGCCACCGGGGCCGTTGCGCAGCGACACCGCACAATAGGCTGCGAGCAGATTGACCATTTCCTGGCTTGGATCGGTGCGCAATATGTCCTGCAACCCCTCGAGAAAGAAGCTGGCGTCCACCCGTTCGCAGGCCTGCTCGTCCAGGGCCATGGCGTCAAAATAGACCCAGGTATAGCCGCCAGCGCCCCATTCCTTTCTGGTCCGTATGGCGGTGCGGCGGGCTTCCAGCTCCAGCGCGGCATAACAGCCATTGGTGCGGGGCAACATTTGTACCCCCAGAGCCCGCATCGGGCGTGGGTTGCCGGGGTCTTTGTCAATCAGGGCGCCATAGGCGTCCGCAACCTTGAGCGTGTTGGCAGTCTGGCCGGCAAAAAGGGCGCATTGTGCGGCTGACAAAAACGCACTGTCTTTGCTTTGATCTTTCAGCGGCTCCAAAAGTGCCGCCGCGCGTTCAAAATGCGCGCTGGCCCGGCGCAGATGCGACTCTGCGCTGGCCTTTGAGGTGGTAACCTGCGGTGCCGTGCTGCGCCAGATCCAGGCGATGTCGATATGCGCCAGCGCGACAATCGCCGTGAGGTGGCTGTCCTGACGGTGTTCGCAGCGCAGGGTTTCCAGCGCCATAACCCCGTCGATCAGAATACGGTTTTCCCCAGCGGCATCGGGTTTGGTGCTGCGTTCCGCCAGAGCATGTTCCACGGCGTTTACGACATCGGCACGCGCGCCATAGGCAAGCAGATCTGCCGCAGGGAGGCCCCCGGGCGTGCAGTTGCGCTGTTGGTCTGCCTGGCGGATCAGCTGCGAAAGCTCGGACCAGCGTTCCTGCCGCGCCAGAAACTGGCCTTTGTCCTGCAGCGCATGACGGCTGTCTGTATCCGGGCAGTCACCGCAGATCGGAATCAAAAGGCTCTCGGCAAAGGAGGCTGTGTCGGGATCCACCTCTTGCAGCGCATCACTCTGCGCCAGTTGGCAGGTTTGGCCTGTATGGCTGATTTGACCTGTGCCGCCCAGCTTTGGTGGCGTGGCGCCCGTGGTCGAGCTCGTGGTGGCGCCAGTCGGAGCGGATGCGCCGCCCGCGAGTCTATCAGCTACCCAGAGTGGGATGTCTTTGTGGAGTTGGGACAGGCGGGTCCACATATGATCATGAGATTTGAGCATTCAAAATCCTGCAGGTTGGCAGCTTAACCGTTGCGACTCAAACTGATCTCTCAATGCGGCGCAATCGTGGCGGCGATGGGGAGATAAACGTAAGGATTTAGGAATTGCCGTGGCAAAGGGGAGCGCATTGGCAGCCTCTCTTTGATCCGATGTATGGCGGTCGCAGGTGAGGTGCCCCTTTTTGTGCCCGGTTACCCGCCTGTTTTTATGCGTCTTTTTACTGCCAGCCCCGGTGTTTGTGGCCTGAACGCGGGCAGAGGCCGGGCTTCAGAAATTGGTGAAGTGATGGCGTTGGCTGCGAACGCCCCGCGCGTTCAGCGCGTCCTCTAGGATCTGCACCGGTGGCACGGCCGGGGGCGGCAGGCGTATTTTGCCGCCGCTGTGCAAAATCAGCGTGGCTCGAAAGGAAAAGTCCCAGCGCCGGTCGAGCCGCAGCATGGCGATCTCTTCCAGAGGCAGACTGGCGCTTTGGTCGCCGTTGAACCAACTGATCTGATCATGAGAGACGCTCAGGCCGGAAGCGGGATTGCGCCAAAGCTCCCAGAACGCGGGCAGGGTGGGCAGGGCCAGAAGGACCGTCACCCAGGGCGAGAGCTGCAGCAAGATCCAGCCGAGCCCAAGGGCGGCAAGCCATAGCCCCAGCGCCAGCGCCAAACCCTTTGATCGCCCCTGACGCTGAAAATGATAGGGCGTCAGGGGGCTGCCTGGGTCTGCGCTTTGTGCGGCTATGGGATCGCTGTCAGGCAAACTGTCTGGCATGCCGGGCATCAGATCGCATCGCTGTGCGGCCCTTTGGCCATCAGGAGGCCTCCAGAATACGGCTCACCATCTCATTGGTGTCGCGGCTTAGTCCGTCAACGGATTTGATCCGCTCCAGCTGGGTGCGGATCAGCGCCTGACGGTCGGCATCATAGCGGGTCCAGGTCTGGAAGGCGGTGCACATCCGGGCCGTGGTCTGCGGGTTGAGGCTGTCCAGCGCCATGAGATTGTCGGCCAGCAGGCTGTAGCCGGCGCCGCTTGCGTGATGAAAGCCCGCGTGGCTGCCGGCCAGTGCGCCCATGACTGCGCGAAAGCGATTGGGGTTTTTCAGGGTGAACAGCGGATGCTGTGTCAGCTCGGCGGTCACTTCAGAGGTTTTCTGCGGCGGCGCTGAGGCGACCTGCAGGGCGAACCATTTGTCCATCACCAGCCGGTCACCCTGCCACTGATCAAAAAAGGCCTGCGACTGTGCAGCGCCTTTTTCTGCGTGTAGCAGCGCGGCCAGCGCGGTGAACTGTTGCGTCATGTTGTCTGCCGTCTCAAACTGGCGCGTGGCCTGTTGCCCCCCATCCAGCCGGGTGAGCAGCGACAGGATACGCCCGTTCAACCCACGTTTGCCGGCGCTGACGGCATCGGGAGAATAGGCGCCTTCAACCGTTGTGTCGGCATAGAGCCGCGGCAGGCTGTCTGCGAGTTGCTGTGCCAGTGTCTGGGCAAAGGTCTGCCGCGGCTCATAGATCTTTTGCGGGTCGGGCACATGGCCGCGTTCATGCAGTGTCTGGGCAATATCAGACTGGCCGGGAGGCTGCAGGATCAGGGCGCGAAAGGCCGGATCGAGGCTGTCGTCACGCAGCAGGTTTTGCAGCGCGTCCAGATAGGCGGCATCGGGGGCCGTTCCATCCAGAACCATCGCGATGCGGGTTTCCTTTGCCAAGGCATTGCCTGCCTCCCAGCGATTGAACGGATCACTGTCATGGGCCAGCAGGAAGGCGCGCTCGGCATTGCTGCTGTCGCGCTCCAGAATAACCGGCGCGGAAAATTCGCGCAGGATTGAGGGTACAGGACGGCTGGCCAGCCCCTCAAAGGTAAAGCTCTGCCTGGCCTCGGTCATCTCCAGCACCGTGGTGGGCCGCACCTCGTCGCCATTGTCATTGAGCAGACCAACGGCGATGGGAATGACGCGGGGGTCCTTGTTTGGCTGGCCCGGCGTTGGCGCGGTGCTTTGCTCGAAACTTAGCGTATAGCTGCCATCTTCAAAGCTGTCGCTGACCTTCAGGCGCGGCGTGCCGGCCTGGCCGTACCAGCGTTTGAACTGCGTCAGGTCCCGCCCGGTGCTGTCTTCAAACACCTTGAGCCAGTCTTCAATGGTGCAGGCCTGACCGTCGTGGCGCGCGACCTAGAGATCAAGCGCGCGCGCGTAGGCGTCATCCCCCACCAGACGTTTCAGCATGCCGATGACCTCGGCGCCTTTCTCGTAGATGGTGGCGGTGTAAAAGTTGTTGATCTCCTGAAACTCTTCCGGGCGCACCGGGTGCGACAGCGGGCCCTGGTCCTCGGGGAACTGGCGGGCGCGCAGGTCGATCACATCGGAGATGCGTTTCACCGGGGCCGAGCGCATATCAGAGGTGAATTGCGAGTCGCGAAACACCGTCAGCCCCTCTTTCAGACAGAGCTGAAACCAGTCGCGGCAGGTGATGCGGTTGCCGGTCCAGTTGTGGAAATACTCATGGGCGATAATCGCCTCGATGCGCTCAAAATTGGCATCCGTCGAGGTCTCGGGCGAGGCCAGAACGCAGGAAGAGTTGAAGATGTTCAGCCCCTTGTTCTCCATCGCGCCCATGTTGAAATCATCAACCGCCACGATGTTGAAAATATCGAGGTCGTATTCGCGGCCATAGACCTGGTCATCCCAGGTCATGGATTTCTTCAGCGCTTCCATGCCAAAGGCGCATTTGTCTTCGTCTCCGGGGCGCACCCAGATGTTCAGCGTGACGTCCTTGCCGGACATGGTGGTAAAGCTGTCGGGATGATTGACCAGATCGCCTGCCACCAGCGCAAAGAGATAGGCGGGGTTGGGCCCGGGGGCATGCC
>NZ_MWVJ01000102.1 GCF_002087335.1 Pseudophaeobacter leonis | reverse complement strand
CCGATATGGCGGGGGTGACGCCCTCGGTGGTCAAGGGGCTGCTCACACAGGGGGCGCTGCGCGAGGAAGAAACGCCGCGCGACCTGCCCTATCCGCTGTTGGATCCTGACCTGCCGAGCAAAGAGCTGACCGAGGACCAGAGGGCCGCCGCGACGGTCCTTGCCGAGGGGGTGCAAAGCGGCGCCTATGGCACCACGCTGCTGAAAGGTGTCACCGGGTCGGGCAAGACCGAGGTTTACCTCGAAGCCGTGGCTGCCTGTCTGCGAAAGGGGCGCCAGGCGCTGGTGCTGCTGCCAGAAATCGCGCTTACGGCAGAATTTCTGAAACGGGTCGAGGTGCGCTTTGGTGCCACGCCTGCCGAGTGGCATTCGGGCGCCACCATGACGGAACGGCGCCGGGTCTGGCGGATGATCGGGCAGGGCAATGCGCAATTGGTGATTGGGGCGCGCTCGGCATTGTTTTTGCCGTTTCGCGATCTGGGCCTGATCATTGTCGATGAAGAACACGACACCGCCTACAAACAGGAAGAGGGCGTGCTGTACAACGCCCGCGATATGGCGGTGCTGCGGGCGGCGATGTGCTCGGCGCAGGTGGTGCTGGCCTCGGCCACGCCAAGCCTGGAGACCTGGGTGAATGCCGAGGCGGGCAAATACCAGCGGGTCGATTTGAACGCGCGTTTTGGCACCGCGGTGCTGCCAACGATGCGGGCGGTGGATATGCGGGCCGAGGATCTGGCGCCGGCCACCTGGATCTCGCCGACGCTGAAATCTGCCATGACAGCACGGATGCAGCGCGGCGAGCAGTCGCTGTTGTTTCTCAACCGGCGTGGCTTTGCGCCAGTGACGATCTGCCGGGCCTGTGGCACGCAGGTGGCCTGCGATCACTGCGACGCCCGCATGGTGGAACACCGGTTCATGAAGCGGCTGATGTGCCATCAGTGTGGGGAGACCAAACCGGTGCCAGAGGTCTGCCCCTCCTGTCAGGTTGAGGGCAAGATGGCGCCGGTTGGCCCCGGTATTGAACGTCTGGGCGAAGAAGCCGCCGCCCTGTTTCCCGAGGCCCGCATCGCGGTGCTCAGCTCTGATCTGTTTGGTTCAGCCCGGGCGCTGAAGGCGCGGATCGAGGAAATCGCAGCGGGCGAGGCGGATATCATCCTTGGCACGCAGCTGGTGGCCAAGGGGCATAACTTTCCGCTGCTGACCCTGGTGGGGGTGATTGACGCCGACCTGGGCCTGCAGGGCTCGGACCTTCGGGCGGGCGAGCGGACCTTTCAGCTGATGCGGCAGGTGGCAGGTCGCGCCGGGCGGGCAGAACGGCCGGGTGAGGCCCTGATGCAGACCTTTCAGCCAGAGCATCCGGTCATTCGCGCCATCCTGACGGGCGACGAGGAAGAGTTCTGGCGCGCCGAGGCCGAGCAGCGCCGCGAGGCAGGCGTGCCCCCCTTTGGCCGCATGGCCGGGATTATCCTGTCCGGGTCGGATTTGGCGCAGGTCTTTGATCTGGGCAACGCGCTGGCGCGCAATGACGCCCCGTTGCGCCAGGTAGGGGCGCAGTTGTTTGGACCAGCGCCTGCGCCCATTGCCCGGGTGCGGGGGCGTCACCGGGTGCGGCTGCTGATCAAGGCCGCCAAAGGCGTGCCGCTGCAAGAGGCGATTGCCCGCTGGACCGCCCCCTTCAAGATGAAGGGCGACCTGCGTCTGAATGTTGACATCGACCCGCAGAACTTTTTTTGAAACGGCGTTTGGCAGAGAGCTGTGTTTTTCAAACAGAGGCCGACATTTGCAAACAGCGGTGCCTTTACCCCTTTACCCCTTTGTCCCTTGGCCCAGAGACGACATGACGGACACAGTGCGCGCGCGGCGCGGGCTTTGCTGTTGCGCAGCAGGCAGGCGCTGGGTCATAATCTCACCGTAATCCCTGACTTAAATGGGAAACGGCTGCTCTTCGAGGCAGGGGCTGTCACAAACAGTGCAAACTATTGCTGGAGAGCGGCTCTAAATGTGTGAACTTTGCGTAGCCACCCAGAACTTTGACCCCCAGCGACATGGTCCCCTGGGCACTCTGGTAAGGCCCGATCCCGATCCCGACCCAGTGCCAGAGCCGCTTCCGACCGGCACCTTTGAGGCGTTGAGCAACTATCTGACCGCAGGCTTCTGGGCGGACTACGATGAGACCCCCCGAAGTTTTGCCGCCAACCCGGGCAACGCCTCTGACTATGTTATCACCGTCAATCTGACCGAGCTCACCTTTGAAGGACAGCGTCTGGCGCGCTGGGCACTGGACACCTGGGAGCTGATGGCGGATGTGCAGTTTATCGAGACCGAAAGCGGTGGCGATATTGTTGTGGATGATGATGAAAGCGGCGCCTTTGTCCAATATCAGGTTTCCGAAGACACCGGCGGCAATATCCTGGTGGCCAATGTCAATGTCGATGTGAACTGGATTGCCGCGTACGGAGCGACGCTCGATTCCTATGCCTTTACCGCCTATGTGCATGAATTCGGCCATGCGCTGGGTCTGGGCCATCTGGGCAATTACAATCTAAACACTGGCAGCGCCACCTTTGCCAATGACAGCCGTCAGCTGTCGGTCATGTCTTATATTCAGCAGGATCAAAGCGCGTCTACAGATGCGAGCTTTGCCTTTCCAGCGGCTCCGATGCTGGTGGATGTCGCAGCGATTCAGTCGATCTATGGCGCCTCTGGCGCGACCAGTGGTGACACCACATGGGGGCAGGGCGGGGCCATGTCTCGCCACTTTGCAACGCTCTATGCCGGGGTGGATGATGGCGATGACAGCACTGAAGAGGCGGACCCTATCACCTTTACCCTGTTTGAGGCCTCTGGTGGCGGCACCGATACTATCGATCTGCGCCCCAGCACCACGAATGACCGGCTGAACCTTAATGGTGGCAGCTTTTCCGATATCGGCGGGTTGATTGGCAACCTGACCATTGCGGATGGGTCCGAATTTGAGAACGCCACGATGGGGTCCGGGCGGGATACGGTCATTGGCAATGGTCTCGACAATGTTTTGCGGGGGCAGGACGGAGGTGACTATCTCTCTGGGGGAAGCGGCGAGGACCGGCTGCTCGGCGGGGCAGGTCGTGACAGGCTGTTTGGTGGGGCTATGAATGACCGGTTGCTGGGTCACAAGGGGCGCGATCGGCTGGACAGCGGCGAAGGCGATGACGTGATGATCGGTGGCGCCGGCGCGGATGCGTTCTTTTTTGGCTTTGGCCATGACAGCGACAAAATCAAGGATTTCACGCTGGGCAAGGATGAGCTTTTGTTCTCGGCCATTGATTTCGAGGACATGAGCGCGCAGGAGCTGGTCGACAGCTTTGGTCGGGTGGACAGCAAGGGCGTTGTGCTGGATTTTGGCGACAGTGAGGTGCTGGGCGCGGACTACAATGACCGCCTGACCCTGATCGGCGTGTTTGATCTCGACGCACTGGTGGATGACATCAGCTTTATCTGACCGGTGGCGGGGGCCGTGAGCTAATTGCTCAATGCCCGCAGGTGACCTCGGCGGACAAAGGCCACAGGCTGCACCTCAGGCAGCACCTCAAAAAGTGGCTACCAATTTCACAGCGCAGCCGACAGGACCCGCTGATCCACCAGCCGGTCGGTCGCCATGGCTCCGATCCACATGCAAAACAGCGCCAGCCAGGCGGCGCCGGCAAAGATCGAGCCACCCGTGACCCCGGCTCCAATGGCGCAGCCGCCTGCCAGCATACCGCCAAATCCCATCAGCACCGCGCCAATCATGGCTTTGCGCATGGTGACGGCGTCATCAAAGGCCTGCAGCTTCATCTCACCGGCAGACCAGGCGGCCAGCATCGCCCCGATAAAGACGCCGGGCACCAGCCCGATGTCGAATTCCAAAACGGCATTGCGGTCGAGAAAGAACATCAGCGTATGAGCAGAGGGACCGGTGAAGGTCGCGCTTTCGATCTGCACCGGATCAAAGGCCACCTGCGACAACCCATAGGTCAGCACCCAGCCCAGAGCGACGGCAAACCCAACCCCAGAGGCCACGACCAGGCGCGCCGCGCCAATCTGATTGCGCCGCGACAGCACCAGCGCCACCACAGCAATGGCAAGGCAAAGCGCAGGCCCGCCCCAGTCGGGCAGGCCCGCCTCAACCAGCAGATCCATATTGCGGCCGCCCGAGGTGATCCAAAGGCTGGCAAGACGGTCCCGCAGGGGCGACAGCATGCCAGAGAGGCTCATCTGGGCCACCACGGCAAAGACCAGCCCCGAGACAATCGAGCGCATATTGCCAGTCGCCGCCAGCACCAGCAGCCGCCCCGAGCAGCCCCGCGCCAGCACCATGCCTGCGCCAAAGATCAAGCCGCCAATGATGGCCCCGGACCAGCTGCCGGGCACCGCCATCATCCGGGCATCAGCGCTCCGCATCAGCCCCAGCAGTTCGGCCGCCTGCACCCAGACCACAGCGGTGGAAAACGTGAGCAACCAGACCGCCATCCGGTCGCCCATCTGGCCGCGGGCGAACTCTACCGTGGCGGCGCGCAGGCAAAACTGCGAGCGCTGCGCCGCCACGCCAAAGGTGACGCCGGTCAGCAGACCAAACAGCGCCGCCAGCGGGGCTTCGCCCAGGCGCTCGGCCAGGGCTTCAATGAGAGTAAGCAGATCCACGACCATGACCCTTTTGAGTTCAATTCAATAAATCATATATGTGGTTTCTCTCTGGCGACCTTGATTCAGATCAGCCGCGGCGGCGGCGCTGTGGCGGTGGTGCGGCTGTGATGCGGCTGTGGTGCGATTATGTGCGCAGATGCAAGCCTGCATGTGCAGCTCGTCTTTGGTCTCGCACCGGAGGCAAAAGAGGCGTAGAGCACTGGTATCTTTAAGAGGACAGCTATCTTTAAGAGGACCGGCATGTTTAACCCTCTCTCCCTCGATGCGGCGCGTGAGCTGCCGCTCTGGCGTCGCCCAACCACATTGCTTTTTGTGATGGCGGTCTGCATGCCGATTGCGTTCAACGCCTGGTTTGCGCTGCTCAACAACTTTGTCACCGAGGTGGCGCAGTTTGATGGCGCCGATATTGGTCTGCTGCATACGGTGCGCGAAATTCCGGGCTTTCTGGCGGTGGGGGTGATCGTCATCATCCTGTTCATGCGAGAACAGGTGCTGGGGCTGATCTCGCTGGTGATGCTGGGGGTTGCCACCCATGTTGACGGCCTGGTTCCCGTCCCTGGGCGGCATTCTGATGATCACGCTGCTCAGCTCGATCGGGTTTCACTACTATGAGACGGTGAACCAGTCGTTGCAGCTGCAGTGGCTGCCCAAGGACCGCGCGCCGCAGATGCTGGGCTGGCTGATTGCCACGGGATCGGCCTCGACGCTGGTGGTCTATGGGTTGATTGTGCTGCTCTGGGAGCGGTTTGATCTGACCTATAACATGGTCTTTATGACCGCAGGCGGCGTGACCACGCTGATTGCCCTGTTCTGTCTGCTGGCCTACCCACAGTTCGATTCCCCCACGCCGCAGAACAAAAAGCTGATCCTGCGGCGGCGCTACTGGCTCTATTATGTATTGCAGTTCATGGCCGGTGCGCGTCGCCAGATCTTTGTGGTTTTTGCGGGCTTTATGATGGTCGAAAGGTTCGGCTTTGACGTGCATGAGGTCACGGCGCTGTTCCTGATCAACCTGGTGATCAATATTTTGGTGGCGACTTTGCTGGGGCGGTTTGTGGCCTATTTTGGTGAACGCCGCACGCTGATTATTGAATATATCGGCCTGACTGTGGTCTTTACCCTCTATGGCGGCATCTACTGGTTTGGCTGGGGCGTGCTGCTGGCCTCTGTTCTCTATGTGGTGGATCATGTGCTGTTTGCCCTGGCGCTGGCCCTGAAGACCTATTTCCAAAAGATCGCGGATCCTGCCGATATCGCACCCACGGCGGCCGTGGCCTTTACCATCAACCATATTGCAGCTGTGTTCCTGCCGGTTCTGCTGGGGCTTTTGTGGGTGGTCTCTCCCTCGGCGGTCTTTGTGCTGGCAGCGCTGATGGCGCTGGCCTCGCTGGGCCTGTCCTGCATGATCCCGCGCCACCCAGAGCCGGGCAACGAGACGGTGTTCTCCAAGTATGGCGTGCCCGCGGCCGCCGAGTAAGGCGACTGTTGCGCGAAACGGGGTAAAACCGGGCTGGCAAAACCGGGCAGACGAAACAGGGCGGCGCAAAACGAGGCGGGGCAAAACCGGCCGGGTAAACTAGGCGGGCAAAGTGCTGCAAAACCGGGTCTGCTCTTGACCTTGCTGCGCCTTGGGCCTAGGCGCGGGGGCAACCCTGCTGGAGATCCGACATGCCCACCTTTACCGCGCTGACCACCCTGCCTGGCAAACCTCAGGCTGAAGCCCTGGGCGAAGCGATGGAACGTCTGGTGCCGGAACCCACAGGCATTGGCGTCTTTGAGGTCGAAGATGGCTCGGGCCTTTGGGAGGTTGGGGGCTATTTCACCGAGGCTCCGGATCAGGCCGGGCTTGCGCTGCTGGCGACCCTGCATGGCGCCAAGGAATTTGCCGTCTCCGAGCTGCCGGAAACCGATTGGGTCGCCCATGTGCGCCGCGAGTTGTCGCCGGTCAAAGCCGGTCGGTTCTATGTCTACGGCAGCCATGATGCCGATACGGTGCCCGAGGGCAGCATCCCGCTGCTGATTGAGGCCGCCATGGCCTTTGGCACCGGCCACCACGGCACCACCCTGGGCTGTCTCAAGGCACTGGACCATCTGATCAACGAGGGCTTTGTCGGCAGCAAAGTCGCCGATATCGGCTGTGGCACCGCCGTGCTTGCGATGGCGGCGGCGCGGGTCTGGGAGGGTGAGTTCATTGCCAGCGATATTGACGAGGTCGCGGTCGAGGTCGCCGAGGCCAATCTCAAGGCCAATGGCATGGCGGGCGCTGTGACATGTCTTGAGGCGGCTGGTTTTGATCATCCTGGTCTCAAAGGCAGCGCGCCCTATGATCTGATCTTTGCCAATATCCTCAAAGGCCCGCTGGTGGCGCTGTCACCCGATCTGTGCGGCAATCTGCGTGCCGGTGGATTCGCCATTCTGTCCGGCATTCTGAACGAGCAGGCGGATAGCGTGATTGCGGTTTATGCCGAAAACGGCGCCAATCTGGTACGCCGCGATGTGATTGGTGAATGGACCACGCTCTTGCTGCAGAGAGACGCCTGATATGAAGGCGGCTTTAAGTAGATTTTAAGTATTTGCCCCAAAGTTGCCACAATTCAAATCTATAAAACTTTATCCGCTGGTGGGGGCCAGTTCGGGGCAAGTTTATGAGTGTTCAACATCAAGAATTCCGGGGTCGTGTGGCCCGTTTGAAAACGAAGCACGCCGCTTATGCTCAGGGGTATTCCACTCACGTGCAATCTGACGGGCTGATCATTATGCGTCCGCATAAGGTCCGCTCGCGGGTCTCAGGCAAAGTCTTTCTGCTCATCCTTGCTTTCTTTATGTCGTTCAAAGCCTTTTTGATGAGCGTTCATGGCTTTGACAGCTATGATGAACGGGTGGCAAAGCTGACCACGGGCAATGCCGTGGAACGGGTCGGGGCATTCGTTATGCAGTCTGATCCGGTCTCCGTCTGGGTGGCGGCGCAAATAGGGCCAATCCTGCGCTAGAGCGACATAATTTGGTGGGGGCTTCTTGGTGGGAGACTACCTTCCCGCTGACACTGTAATAAAGGCCAGTCTGACAGGGCGGCGCAGGTCACTCCAAAACTGCAATCAAACCGTCGCGGTCTCACCCGGCGGTTTTGTTGTTGTTGGCATTGGCCACCTTGGGCGAGGGGGGGCGGCAAATAGGAGTGCGGCCAACAAAAACGCCGCGGCCAGAGTTGCACGCGGCGCATATTGGACCGTTTCCCTGCAGCAGGAGGCAGGGAGGGTCAGAAAATCCGTGTCTTCAGAAGACCGGCTTGCCAGCCGCGATGGCTTCGATGTCGCCGCGGCACAGGCCGATATCGGCCAGTTCACGATCCGACAGCGCGGCCAGAGTTGTCTTGGTGGCGCGCGCGTCATTCCAGGACATCACGGCGGCAGTCGCCGAGAGGAATGAGGCGCCGATACGGCAAAACAGGCCGGTGGAGCCATAGGTGGTGCGGGTGGTGTCGAAAGCAGCCATTTCCTCATCCTTTACATTTGAGTGACCTGTTTTGCGCCGAAGCAATTTCGGTTGGTGTGTTGGCGCGATTTTCGCCATCTAGTCGCGAAGTTTTGCCGCCGCAAGGGGTGAAATTGCATGAGACATATGCAGGAAATGCATGGCTGATCGCCCTGTAAACAAGGGTTTTGCATAGATCTTAACATTGCGTTTGGAAATGTCGCGACACCCGTGGGAAAGGGTCGGTTTTGGAACAGGTTTGGGGCTCTTTAGCACAGAGGGCTGAGGTGAAAGCGTTTGGAAGTGTTCGCCTTTTGTGCTATTTGCGGAAAAAATAATTTGAACAATCAGGCAGAGGCCGGGCAGAACATGCGCATTTTGGGAATTGATCCAGGGTTACGGAACCTCGGATGGGGTGTGATCGAATCGCAGGGCAGCCGGTTGAGCCACGTGGCGAACGGGGTGTGCACCTCGGATGGTGATGATCTGGGAGAGCGGCTTTTGTCGCTGCACAATCAGGTCGCCGAGGTGATCGAGGCCTATAGGCCGGATCAGGCCGCGATCGAGCAGACCTTTGTCAACAAGGACGGCGTGGCGACGCTCAAGCTGGGCCAGGCGCGTGGTGTTGCGTTGCTGACACTGGCCAAGGCTGGGTTGCCGACGGGGGAATATGCCCCCAACCGGGTCAAAAAGACTGTGGTGGGCGTAGGGCACGCCAGCAAGGAACAGGTCATGCATATGGTCAGGCTGCAGCTGCCGGGATCTGATCCCAAGGGCGCCGATGCGGCGGATGCGCTGGCGATTGCCATCTGTCACGCCTATTACGGTGGGACCAAACAGCGACAGTTAAAAGAGGTGCGGGCATGATTGGCAAGCTGACAGGGCGACTGGACTACCGCGCGGCGGACCACGTGCTGATTGATGTGCGCGGCGTGGGCTATCTGGTCTATTGCTCAGAGCGCACCATGATGGGGCTGCCTGGTGTCGGTGAGGCGGTGTCGCTCTATACCGATATGGTGGTGCGCGAAGACCTGATGCAGCTCTATGGCTTCACGTCTTTGGTTGAAAAGGAATGGTACCGGTTGCTGATTTCGGTGCAGGGGGTTGGGGCCAAGGTGTCGCTGGCGATCCTTGGCACGCTGGGCACAGAGGGGGTTGGCCGCGCCATTGCTCTGGGCGACTGGGGCAGCGTCAAGGCCGCCAAGGGCGTTGGCCTCAAAACGGCGCAGCGCATTGTGCTGGATCTCAAGGACAAAGCACCCGGCGTGATGGCCATGGGCGGCAGCATCTCCGAGGCTCTGGAAGGCCCCGATCTGGAGGCGGTGGTTGAGGCGGCTGATCCTGCCCCGGCCCAGAAACCTGCGCGAAAATCGGCGGCCAAAAAACCTTCGGGAGCTGCCGCTGCTGCCGCCGGGGCGCTGTCGGCCCTGAGCAACCTTGGCTACAGCCCGTCGGATGCGGCCTCGGCTATTGCCCAGGCCAGCACAGACTTGCCCGAGGCCGATGAGGCCGCATTGATCCGCGCGGCGTTGCGGCTGCTGGCGCCAAAGGGATAATGGTTATGAGAATGCTCACAACGCGCTTTGGGTTGGCCAACGGGTTGGCGCATGGGGTGGCACATGGGGTGGCACAGGGGGGTGTGCAGTGCAGGCAAGCCAGTGCCAAGGGGATGGAAAAGCAAGATGATTGATGCGGATCCCGCCCTGCGCGCTACACCGCTGCCAGAAGACAGCATGCTGAGAATGACCGTGCTCTGCGGCCGCAGTGCCTGACAGAGTTTATTGGTCAGGCCGAGGCCCGCGCCAATCTGCACATCTTTATTGAAAGTGCGCGGCGGCGTGGCGAGGCGATGGATCACACGCTGTTTCATGGGCCACCCGGGCTGGGCAAGACCACGCTGGCGCAGATTGTGGCGCGCGAGCTGGGGGTGAATTTTCGCATGACCTCGGGGCCGGTGCTGGCCAAGGCGGGGGATCTGGCGGCAATTCTGACCAATCTTGAAGCCCGTGATGTGCTGTTCATTGATGTAATTCACCGGCTGAACCCGGTGGTGGAAGAGATCCTTTATCCGGCGCTGGAGGATTTTGAGCTGGGTCTGGTGATTGGGGAAGGGCCCGCCGCGCGCACCGTGCGGATTGAGTTGCAGCCTTTCACGCTGGTGGGGGCCCCCACCCGGATGGGGCTGCTGACGACGCCGCTGCGGGATCGGTTCGGCATTCCTACCCGGCTGCAGTTTTACACCATCGATGAGCTGCACGAGATCGTCAGTCGCAACGCCCGCAAGCGGGGCACCCCCGCCGAGGACGAGGGCGCCCGCGAGATCGCGCGGCGCGCGCGGGGCACGCCAAGGATCGCCGGACGGCTCTTGCGCCGCGTGGTGGACTTTGCGGTTGTCGAGGGCGATGGCCGCATTACGCAGGCGCTGGCTGATGGGGCGCTGACCCGGCTTGGCGTTGACAAACTGGGGCTTGATGGCGCTGATCGGCGTTATCTGCGTCTCATTGCAGAGAACTACAGTGGCGGGCCGGTGGGGATCGAGACGCTCTCGGCGGCGCTGAGTGAAAGCCGGGATTCGCTGGAGGAGGTGATCGAGCCTTACCTGTTGCAGCAGGGGCTGATCCAGCGAACGCCGCGTGGCCGGATGCTGGCGCAAAAGGCCCGGACGCATCTTGGGATCGCGCCGCCGCAGCGATCAACGGATCTGTTTGGCTGATGGCTGATGGCTGTGCTGATTTGATGAGGCCATAAGTTGGAGGACATGGGGTGGCGAAGAGTGGCAACGATTCACCCGGAGCGCAGGCCTTGGGAGAGCGAGGCGTGGATCTGGCGCAATTGACTGCGCGCGCGCCGGGTGTCTGATCTCTATGCGGCGCGGTTTGAAATTGACCGGGATCCGGTTTGGTATTTGGGGAAAATGAGCGATGAGCTGGGAGAGGTCACGGCAGCCTATTTGAAATACGCAGGTCAGGGGCGGGGTGATGGGGCGCGTTAAGATCATGAGGATGAGGATGCGGATCTGTTGGGATTTGTCCTGTTCTTTGCTGATTGGCAGGGGATTGATGCCGGAAAGGCACTGCAGCGCAAATGGGGCTCTTACCTTTGAAGCCTTAGTCGCAAAAACGCCGACGGAGCGCTCCCGCCCGTTTCGGAGGCATTCACAAGAATGCCCCTCTCCCTTTGGGCCGGGCGCCGCGCTGTCGCGCGGCGGGGGAGAAGGTGATGTCGAGACAATGGGCAGTCTGGGCACGGGTTTCTGGGGGCAACGCCTTGGCCAAACACGCCTGTGCGCCGCGCAAGCGGCGCCGGGCCCAAGGCTGTAATGGCGCCTGGCCGCAGGCAAGGACACTTTCAGGCGCGGGAGCTCCCCCTGAGCTTGCGCATCCTTGCGGTTCGCCTTGTCGTTTTGCGCGCTGCGGGGCATAGAGCCCAGATCAATACGTTTCAGCCTTGATGGAGCAAATCTTATGTCCCTGGACCTGACACCGGAAGAAATCCAAGCCCTGTTTACCCGCAGCGATGGCTCCTACGGGTTTGCCCGCTGGGGACGCCCTATTGCACCAATCGTCTTTGGCGTTCAGGAACAGACCCTGCAGGTGGTCAAGGGCGCGATCGAGGCTGTGGCCACACTTGCCGGGCACCAGATGGCCGAGACAGACCCCGAGCTGGGCTCAAACCTGATGTTCTTCTTCTTTCGCGACTGGAACGAGTTGCTCGATGTGCCAGATCTCGGACGCCTGATCCCGGATCTTGCGCCTTTGGTGGCGCGGCTTCAGCAGGCCAATGCCAGCCAATACCGCGCCTTTCGCTTTGACGAGCAGGGCGCCATTCAGGCCAGCTTTGTCTTTTTACGCATGCAGGGCACCATGGCTGACCTGCCTGCCGAAACACTGGCGCTGAGCCAGGCGGTGCAGGTCATCCTGCTCTGGAGTGATCAGGCTTTTGCCGAGATCTCGCCACTGGCGGTGTTGCCAGAGACCGGCGCCACCATCCTGCGCCCCGAGATCGCCGCCATCATCGCGGCCGGCTATGACCGCTTAATGCCACCCTCGGCCAATGATGCCTCTCATGCGCTGCGGCTGTTTGCACGGCTTCAGGCGCCTGCAGCCCCCCAGGATTGAGACGATGCGCGCCTTCCTGGGGCTGCCGCTGCCCGATCCGGTTTTGGACGCAATGGAAGACCTGCAAGCCGAGATCCCGGTGGGACGCAGTGTCCCGCCTGAGAACCTGCACATAACGCTGGCCTTCCTCGACGACCAACCCGCAGCCGTGCTGGACGCCCTGCACCAAGAGCTGTGCGAGGTGACGGCACCCGGCCTGTCTCTGTCCGTTCAGGGGCTTGACCTGATGGGCGGCAAGTCTCCCAAGGTTCTGTGTGCCAATATAGCCCCCAATGCGGCCCTCACCCAGTTGCACAGCCGTTTGCGCACCCGGGTGCAGGCGGCAGGGATAGAGCTGCCCCGCGCACGGTTTCGCCCGCATGTGACATTGCTGCGATTTGCCCGCAGGTTAGATTCGGGGGCTTTGGCAAAGATCGGCCATGCTCTGCAGGCGCATGGGGATTTTTCTATCAAAGACGTCCCGGTGGAGAGTTTTAATCTCTACCGCTCCACCCTGCTGCCTGAAGGGCCGCGCTATGATGTGCTGGCGCAGTATCCGCTGGATGGCCTCCCTGAGAGAGGCCGCAACGGAACGGGCTGAGGCGCGGCGACAGGGCTTGTGGCCCTATTCGGCCAGTTCTAGGGTGCAGGCAGAACGCAGGAGTGCAGGCCAATGACCCATACCTTTCCCGTCCGGGTATACTACGAGGACACCGATATGGGTGGCATCGTCTATCACGCCAATTACCTGCGCTATATCGAGCGCGCCCGCAGCGATTGGGTGCGGGGGCTCGGTAATGACCAGAATGCCATGCGCGATGCGGGGGTGATCTGGGTGGCGCAGCGGGTTGAGGCGGACTATCTTGCCTCGGCAAAATACGATGATGAGCTCATGGTCGCGACCGAGGTGATCAAGGTGACACCGGCCCGGCTGATCATGGGGCAGGTGGTTACGCGGGGCGAGACCGTGCTGTTTCGCGCCAAGGTCACGGCGGTTTGCGTGGCCGCAGAGGGCGGGAGGCCAACCCGGCTTCCGGCAGAGATTCGCGCATTGCTGTAATATTGCCGCCCTGAGCGGTTGTTTGATTGGCTTTTACTTTTGAACTCGGATACCTTGGATGCAATGAAAGCCGCGACAGACGGCTGTAGACTGAGGTCCGATGACCCCTGAGGGGCATCTGCAATGACGAGAATGTCCGGAATGATCCGGCAGAGATAGAGCAGGCAAATGGAAGCAGAAACTCTGGCGCTGGCGCAGGAGATTGATTTCTCCATGTGGGGTCTTTTCGCGCGGGCCACCTTCACTGTGAAACTGGTGATGCTGATGCTGACCGCCGCCTCGATCTGGTCGTGGAGCATCATTGTGCAAAAACTCATCACCTTTCGCCAGGCGCGTCGGCAGGCGGCCCGGTTTGATCAGGCCTTTTGGTCGGGTGAGCCGCTGGACGGGCTGTTTGATCAGTTGGGGCCTGACCCCTCTGGCAGCTCCGAGCGTATTTTTGCCGCTGGGATGGCGGAATGGCGCCGCAGCCATCGCAGCGATGGCGGCCTGATCCCCGGCGCGCAGGCGCGCATTGACCGCTCGATGGATGTGGCTATCGCCAAAGAAAGCGAAACCCTGCAAAGCGGCCTGTCGGTGCTTGCCACTGTGGGCTCGACTGCGCCCTTTGTTGGTCTATTTGGCACTGTCTGGGGCATCATGACCGCCTTTATCGAGATCGCAGAACAGCAAAGCACCAATCTGGCCGTTGTCGCACCGGGCATCGCCGAGGCGCTGCTGGCGACCGGGCTGGGCCTGCTGGCGGCCATCCCGGCGGTGATCTTTTACAACAAGCTGAGCGCCGACAGTGACCGCATCCTCGGAGGCTATGAGGCCTTTGCGGACGAGTTTGCCACCATCCTCAGCCGCCAGTTGGATTCCTGATCCATGGGCGCTGCGGTGCAACAACCCTCGTCCGGTGGGGCCCGTCGCGGTCGTCGCCGGGGGCGGGCCAGGCCGATGGCAGAGATCAACGTGACGCCCTTTGTGGATGTCATGCTGGTGCTGCTGATCATCTTTATGGTGGCGGCACCGCTGATGACCGTGGGTGTGCCGGTGGATCTGCCAAAGACCGCGGCAGGTGCGCTGCCCGGAGAGCAGGAAGAGCCGCTGACCGTGACCATGATTGTTGGCGGTGAGATCCAGATCCAGACCACGCCGGTGGCGCGAAACGAGCTGATTGGCAAGCTGCGCGCCATCGCCGCAGAGCGGACGTCGGACCGGGTCTATCTGCGGGCCGATGGGGCAATTTCCTATCGCGAGGTGATGCAGGTCATGGGAGCGCTGAATGCCGGCGGCTTTGGCAATGTTGGGCTGGTGACCGATGTTGCGGGGCCTGATCTGACCGGTCGAGACGCCGCCGCGACCAGCGGCGCGGATCAATAGGCGGGGGCGCTGGCGTTCACATGGGCGTGCAAACCGGAACCAAAATCTCTCTTGCTGGACACGGCCTGCTGGTGGGCTGGGCTGCTTTTGGCGGCTGGTTCTCCTCTGAGCCGCTGCCGCTGCAGGTGCGCGAGGTTGCGGTGATCTCAGCGCAGGATTTTGCGAAGCTCAGCCAGCAGATCCAGGCGCCGCAGCTGGCCCAGACCCCCGGTGGCCTGACCCCGCCTTTGAGCGCGGCAGTGCCGCCAGAGCTGCCAAACCGCCCGGACGTAAGGCCAGAATTGCGCCCCGAGGTGCCCCCTCCGGTCGCGGTGCTGCCGCCTGCGGCAGAAGATACCGCTGTGTCCGAGCCGGAACCAGAGCCGGAACCACAGGTGACTGTCACATTACCGCCCCCGGCCCAGCTGCCCGCCACGCCCGACGCACCCGCTGTCGTGCCTGCCTTGCCGGTGCCTGCGCAGCTACGTCCTGCCGACCGCGTGGCGCCTGTGCCTGTTGAGGCCCCCGAGCAGGAGGTGGCGGTTGATGATCTGGTCCAGCCTGAGGTGACGGCGGATCAGGGCGCTTTGAGCGATGAGCCTGAGCAGGAGGCGACTGCTCCCGAAGAGGCCAGCGACCGTATTGTCACCGAGGCCAATGAAAGCGACAGGGCAGAGCCTTCGCCTGCGGACATAACGCCATCTGAGACAACACCACCTGTCACGGCACCAACACGCTCGATGCGGCCAAAGACACGGCCCCAGCGCCCCGCGCCGGTCGAGACCGCCGACAGCGCTCAATCCCCTGAAACATCTCCCGCGGCGGCGCAAGACACCCGCGACTCTGCCATCGAAGACGCCCTAGCGGCGGCCATTGCCGGCGGCGGCGAGGGGGCGGCACCGGAGCCCGCAGGCCCGCCGCTGACCAATGGCGAGCGGGACGCGCTGCGGGTTTCCGTCTCAAAATGCTGGAATGTAGGGTCTCTGTCTTCAGACGCGCTCAAAACCACGGTCGAAGTTGCGGTGTCTCTGGAGCGCGATGGTCGTCCCAAAACCGGCACGATCCGGCTGGTGTCCAGCAGCGGCGGGTCGTCCGGTGCGGCACAACAGGCCTATGAGGCGGCGCGGCGTGCCATCATTCGGTGTGGGGCCAGGGGCTTTCAGCTGCCTGCAGAGAAATTTGACCACTGGCGCGACATTGTGATGACTTTTAACCCGGAAAAGATGCGGATCAAATGAAACACCAAAAATTGACTTCGCAGCGCTTTGGGCTCGGCTATGAGAGGGGCAGGGGGCATTTTTCCCCTGCATCCGTGTTGCAAAAACCTGATACTGAAATAACATTCAATCCCGAAAGGACGCGACGCAAATGAGGCGCAAACTGACAGCCCTTGTGGCAAGCCTTCTTCTCACGGTTCCGCTGGCATCGGGAAATCCGGCGCAGGCGCAGACCGGCCCTTTGCGGATCGAGATCACCGACGGGGTGATTGAGCCCTTGCCCTATGCGGTGCCGACCTTCATCGCCGAAACCGCCTCGGCGGCAGAGCTGGCGGCAGAGATCACCCGTGTCATCGCGGCTGATCTCAGCGGCACCGGGCTGTTTCGTGAGGTGCCAGCCACGGCGCATATCTCCAGCGTCAGTGATTTTAATGCGCCGGTGAAATTTGCCGACTGGAAAGCGGTGAATGCGCAGGCGCTGATCACCGGAGCTGTCTCTGTTAATGGCAAACAGCTCACCGTGGGGTTTCGCGGCTATGACATTTTTGCCGACAAGGAACTGGGTGCGGGGTTGCATTTCACCGGCACCACGGATGGCTGGCGCCGCATGGCGCATAAGGTGGCGGATGGATCTATAGCCGGATCACCGGCGAAAGCGGCTATTTTGACAGTCGGGTGGTGTTCGTCTCAGAGACCGGCCCCATGAACGACCGCCGCAAGCGGCTGGCGATCATGGACTACGATGGCGCCGGGGTGCAGTATCTGACCAACAGTGCCGCGCTGGTTCTGGCGCCACGCTTTTCCCCAACTGGCGACCGGGTGCTCTATACCAGCTATGAAAGCGGCTTTCCGCAGATCCATGTGCTGGATGTGGGCAAGGTGCAGCGCCGAATCCTGTCGGCGGACAACGGCATCATGAGCTTTGCGCCCCGCTTTGCGCCCGATGGCAACACGGTGGTCTATTCGCAGGCCGAGGGCGGCAATACTGATCTATATACCATGGATATTGCCACCGGCAGCCGCACACGCCTGACCCGCGCGCCTTCAATCGAGACGGCGCCGTCTTATTCGCCAGATGGCAGCCAGATCGTGTTTGAGAGCGACCGCTCCGGCACGCCGCAGCTCTATGTGATGGCAGCAGGTGGCGGCGAAGCCCGGCGGATCAGCTTTGGCAAGGGGCGTTATGGCACGCCGGTCTGGTCGCCCCGCGGCGATCTGGTTGCCTTTACCAAGCAGAGCAAGGGGCGATTCCATATTGGCGTTATGCGTCTGGACGGCAGCGAGGAACGTTTGCTGACCGCCTCATTTCTGGACGAAGGCCCCAGTTGGTCGCCCAATGGCCGGGTCATTATGTTCACCCGCGAGACACAGGGCGCAAATGGGCGTGCACTGCTCTATTCGGTGGATATTCTCGGGCGAAACCTGAAACCCGTGCGCACACCGGATGGGGCATCGGACCCAGCCTGGTCGCCCTTGCTGCAATAGAAGAACGTCAGAAGAAGACTGTCACAGGCCGATCCGGCGCCAAAACGCAAGGTAGCAAACACCTGCATGGAACAGACCCTGTGGCTGTGATAAGTTGGCGCCAAGAAACGCAAAGGAATAGGTAGAGTCATGAGCGGTTTTAAGAAGGCATTTATGCTGGTTGCGGTCTTGGGGCTTGCGGCGTGCAGCAATACGTCCTGGGATGATACCGGCGCGGGCAATACGGGCGGCGCCGCCCTGGGTGGGTCAAATCTCGATCCGGCCAGCCCGGCCTATTTTCAGCAGACCATTGGCGACCGGGTTCTCTTTCTCGTTGACCAGTCAACCCTGAACCCCGGACGCCGAGGCCATTTTACAGCAGCAGGCGAGATGGTTGACCACAAAGCCTGACTATGTGGTCACCATTCAGGGCCATGCGGATGAGCAGGGCACCCGCGAGTATAACCTTGCCCTTGGCGCGCGCCGTGCGAACTCTGCCCGCGAATTCCTGATTTCACAGGGCATTTCCGGGTCTCGGATCCAGGTGGTGAGCTTTGGCAAAGAGCGCCCGCTTGAGATCTGTTCCGCCGAGAGCTGTTACGCCAAGAACCGTCGCGCGGTCACCGTGCTGGCGGGTGGATTGACGGGGTGAAATGATGCAACTGTTCCGCGCCGCACGTCTCATCGCTACCCCTGTTTTGCCTCTGGTTTTACCGCTGGCCTTTTTGCAGCCCCTGGCGGCACAGGACCAGCAGACGCTGGCGGATATTCGTCAGGAGTTGACGGTGCTGCATGTGGATATTCAGCGTCTGAAGCGTGAGCTCTCGACCACAGGTGGCGCCAATTCCGGCGTCCCGGCAGAGGGATCTGTTCTGGACCGGGTTGCGGCCATCGAGGCCGGATTGCAGGGGCTGACGGCACAGACGGAACAGCTGGAATACCGTATCATTCGCATCGTGGCGGACGGAACCAATCGCATTGGCGATCTCGAATTCCGCCTGGTGGAGCTTGAAGGTGGCGACATTGCCGCGCTTGGCGAGACAACCACCCTGGGCCGGGAAGGAACCTCTGGTGACACGGCGGCGACCGGGGCGACGACCGGGGCGGGACCCAGCCTGCCGACTGGCGAAACGGGCAGGGAGCTGGCGATTGGCGAGCAGGCCGATTTTGACGCGGCTGAACTGGCGCTGAAAGCGAGGGAGCATCAGCTCGCCGCTGAGAAATTTGCCATCTTTACCCAGGCCTACCCCGGTAGTCCGCTGGCCCCAAAGGCTGATTTCGAACGCGGCAAGGCGCTTGATGGGCTGGGCGACACCCGCGAGGCGGCACGCGCCTATCTGGCGGCCTTCACCGGCAACGCCGAGGGTGAGACCGCGCCGCAGGCTTTGTTTGAACTGGGGGCTGCTCTGGGCCGTCTTGGTCAGGTCGATCAGGCCTGCATTACGCTCTCTGAGGTGGACGTGCGGTTCCCAGGCCAGAGCATTGTTGCGCAGGCAGTGGTCGAGAGGGCTGCTTTGGGCTGCCCGTGACAGGCCCTCCAGTGACAGGTCCTCCAGTGACAGGGCCCTCCGTGACAGGCTCCCCTGTGACTGGCCTACCTATGACAGGCGCCGGTGCCCAAAATGAGGCCAGAGATACGATGCTGGAGATGCTGCGGCAGCAATTTCCAAAAACACTGCCCGCGCGGATCGGTGTTGCGGTGTCTGGTGGCGGCGATTCCATTGCTCTTTTGCATCTGCTGCATGCGTGCTTTTGCAACGATCCGGTTGAATTGCTTGCAGTGACTGTGGACCACGGCTTGCGCCCGGAATCGCGGCAGGAAGCCGATTTTGTCGCAAACACAGCCCGCGCATTGGGTATCCGTCACGCATTGTTGACCTGGCAAAAGGGGCCAAGCGCGCTTGGCAACCTGCAGGATCAGGCCCGGCGGGCCCGCTATGGTCTGCTGACAGATTGGGCGCGTCAGAACGACGTGCCGATTCTTGCCCTGGGGCACACCGCTGACGATCAGGCAGAAACTGTGGTGATGCGCCTGATGCGGGCCGCAGGCGTCACCGGATTGGCCGGCATGGCGTCGCAGCGCAGTCAGGATGGCGTTTGCCTGCTCAGGCCCATGCTGCAGCTGCGCCGCGCCGCCCTGCGCGCCTATCTGCGGGACAATAATCTGGACTGGATTGACGATCCGTCCAACGAGGATGAGCGTTTTGAGCGGATCAGAACCCGCAAAGCGCTTGTGGTGCTTGAAGAACTGGGGCTGTCAGTCGAGGCGCTCTCAACAGTTGCGCAAAATATGGGCAAGGCCGGGACGGCGCTGAACTGGTATACCTATCTTTCGGCACGCGACATGGTCGAAATTCAGGCCGGCGCCATCGTTATAGAGCTGCGAAAATTCCGGGTTTTGCCGGATGAAATCTCGCATCGGCTGATGGTACAGGCTCTTTTGTGGATTTCTGGTGGCCAATACCCGCCGAGACGCGCCCCAATGATCGAAGCTGTCGCAACGGCACAACGGGGCGGCTCAACCACCCTGGCGGGCTGTCGTATCCTCAATCACAAAGGCAATATCTGGATTTGTCGCGAAGGGGCAGCAGTGCAAAACATGTCTGCCTCGTCGGGTGAGGTCTGGGATCAAAACTGGCGTGTTTTTGCTGGAAAGCTAGGGGCTTGTGAGGTGCGCGCTCTGGGCGGCCAGGGGCTGCGGGCCTGCCCGGATTGGCAGGCGCAGGGCCGCCCGGCGCCGGTTCTGGAGGCGACGCCTGCGCTCTGGCAGGGCGCGGAATTAATGGCCGCTCCGCTCGCCGGTTTTGCCAATGGAACAACGGCAGAACCGATAAATAGTGCAGAAGAGTTCTTTGCATCGCTTTTATCGCATTGAACCTGCGGGAATGTTCCTTATTTTATGCGCAACGAAGGCGCCCTGCGAGGGTGCCCGGCTATTGGGAGACTTTCCTTGGGCAACGCACGTAACATTGCATTCTGGGTTGTTCTGTTCGTATTGATTCTGGCTCTGTTCAATTTGTTCAGTGGATCAGGCGGCACGATGCAGAGCAATGAACGCACATTTTCTGAATTTGTGACTTTGGTTGAAGGCGGCCAGGTGAACACGGCGGTTCTGGATGGGGAGCAGGTTCGCTTCTCTACCTCGGACGGCACCTACGTCACGATCAAACCGGCTGACGCTAAAGTCACAGAGCTGCTGATCAACAACAACATCCCGGTTCGCGCCGAGAAGCAGCAGCAGTCCGGCTTTCAGTCGTTTCTGATCACCCTGTTGCCCTTTGTGCTGTTGATCGGTGTCTGGATCTTTTTCATGAACCGGATGCAGGGCGGCGGAAAAGGCGGCGCTATGGGCTTTGGCAAATCCAAGGCCAAGATGCTGACGGAAAAGCAGGGCCGCGTCACCTTTGACGATGTGGCGGGCATTGATGAGGCCAAGGAAGAGCTGGAAGAGATCGTTGAGTTCCTGCGTAACCCGCAGAAGTTCTCGCGTCTTGGTGGCAAAATTCCAAAAGGCGCTTTGCTGGTTGGCCCTCCCGGCACCGGTAAAACCCTGCTGGCGCGCGCCATTGCAGGTGAGGCGGGCGTGCCCTTCTTTACCATTTCGGGGTCTGCTTTTGTCGAGATGTTTGTTGGCGTTGGCGCCTCTCGCGTGCGCGACATGTTCGAGCAGGCCAAAAAGAACGCACCCTGTATCGTCTTTATCGATGAGATCGACGCCGTGGGGCGCCATCGCGGTGCCGGCTATGGCGGCGGCAATGACGAGCGCGAACAGACATTGAACCAGCTGCTGGTGAGATGGATGGTTTTGAAGCCAATGAAGGCGTGATCATTCTGGCGGCGACAAACCGCAAGGATGTTCTGGACCCTGCCTTGCTGCGTCCGGGTCGTTTTGACCGCAACGTGACTGTGTCAAACCCTGACATCAAGGGCCGTGAAAAAATCCTGGGTGTGCATGCGCGCAAGACCCCGCTGGGGCCGGATGTGGATCTGCGCATCATTGCCCGTGGCAGCCCCGGATTTTCCGGCGCGGATCTTGCCAACCTGGTGAATGAGGCGGCTCTGATGGCCGCACGGGTTGGCCGTCGCTTTGTCACCATGGAGGATTTTGAAGCCGCCAAGGACAAGGTGATGATGGGCGCCGAGCGTCGCTCTATGGTGCTGACGCAGGATCAAAAGGAAAAGACCGCCTATCACGAAGCCGGTCACGCTGTGGTTGGCATGAAGCTGCCGGAATGCGATCCTGTCTACAAGGCTACGATCATTCCACGGGGCGGTGCCCTGGGGATGGTGGTGTCATTGCCGGAAATGGACCGTCTGAACTGGCACAAGGATGAATGCAACCAGAAGCTGGCTATGACCATGGCGGGCAAGGCTGCCGAGATCATCAAATACGGCGAAGACCATGTCTCGAATGGTCCGGCGGGTGATATTCAGCAGGCCAGTCAATTGTCCCGCGCTATGATCATGCGTTGGGGCATGTCCGACAAGGTTGGAAATATCGATTACGCCGAGGCGCATGAAGGCTACAGTGGCAATACCACCGGTTTCTCTGTGTCGGCGCATACCAAAGAGCTGATCGAGGACGAGGTGCGTCTCTTTATCCAAAACGGCTATGATCGCGCCTACAAAATCCTGACTGAGCACAAGGATGAGTGGGAACGGCTGGCTGAAGGGCTACTGGAGTATGAGACTCTGACCGGTGATGAGATCGAGCGGGTCATGCGCGGCGAGCCTCCACATGAGAACGGCGACGATTCGGATGAGGATCAGGGTAAGGGCTCGGTCACCGCGATACCAAAAGCCAAGCCAAAGAAGCCGACTTCTGAAGGTGGTGCAGATGGCGAGATGGAGCCCGAGCCAACCGCGTAAAGCTGCCTTTAGAACAGCCTAGAACAGGACCCCGAAGCTTTTGACTGGTTTTCGGGGTTTTTGTTTGGAGGAAGCCCTTTCGCATCATGTGCGCAAAGCGCCAAGATTTGCTTTTGGGGGGTGGCGCGGCGCGGGCAGGCAGAAAGCTGCCTGCCCGCGCCGCGCCCGGATCGGATCGCTAAGCGATCCGATCCAAAGGGGCTTTCCATTCCATCATGAGGCTCTATGGTTTGGGCCCTTGAGACACTGAAACAACAATTGTTGGGATGCAGGATGCCGGTATTGCTGGAGACAGAATTCAAGGGAGAGGTGGTTTGGGCCGGGGAGACGCCTTCTGATGCCGGGATCGCGGCCTCGGCTGTTGCGGCTCTCAGCCTTGGGTTTCATTGTCTGTTGGGCGAGCGGCACCAGGGTGAGAACCGGTCATCCTGTGTGCGGGTGTCCAACCTGTACCCGCAGGGGACCACAATCCGCAATGTCAGGCAGCTGAGCATTCTGTCTGAAGAGGAGCTGGCGCTGATTGCTGCGGACATGGGGCTGGAGCAGGTCGATCCGCGCTCGCTGGGCGCAAATCTGGTGCTGCGCGGTATTCCTGATTTCACTTTTGTGCCGCCTTCGTCGCGGCTGCAGGGACCGGATGGCATGGTGCTTACCGTGGACATGGAGAACCGCCCCTGCATCCTGCCGGGGCGTGAAATTGACAAGGCTCATGCCGGCTTTGGCCCAAAATTCAAACGCGCCGCAAGCAGTCGGCGGGGAATCACCGCCTGGGTCGAGCGGCCGGGGCAGTTGAAGATCGGTGACAGCCTGCAGCTTTTTGTGCCCGACCAGCGGGCCTGGGCCCCCTAGGGGCAACCCATCGGTTACAGACCTTCCGTTTTGGCGACATTTGGTGCGGCAAACTATGTGTCAACGCCGCTTCAACGCCGGATAATGTCGGAAACCACGCGCGCGCCACCTCGCATTCTGGCTAAATCTGCAGCAGAACCGGCGCTTCGACGTCGATCATTGTTTTCTCACATTCAGGAACCAGGTCATGAGCTACAAGAGTGATATCGAGATCGCCCGTGAGGCGCAGAAGCTGCCAATCCAGGAGATTGGTGCCAAGATCGGCATTTCGAGCGCTGACTTGCTGCCCTATGGCCATGACAAAGCCAAGGTCAGCCAGGCATTCATCAACTCGGTACAGGACCGGACGGATGGCAAGCTGGTCCTGGTGACTGCGATCAACCCAACGCCTGCGGGCGAAGGCAAGACCACCACCACCGTGGGTCTGGGCGATGGTCTGAACCGCATTGGCAAAAACGCCATGGTTTGCATTCGCGAAGCCTCGCTGGGGCCGAACTTTGGCATGAAGGGTGGCGCTGCGGGCGGCGGCTATGCACAGGTTGTCCCGATGGAGGACATGAACCTGCACTTCACCGGCGATTTCCACGCAATCACCAGCGCCCACTCGCTTTTGTCTGCGATGATCGACAACCATATCTATTGGGGCAACGAGCTCGAAATTGATACACGTCGTGTGGTATGGCGCCGCGTGGTCGATATGAACGACCGCGCCCTGCGTCAGATCACGGCCTCTCTGGGCGGTGTGTCCAACGGCTTTCCGCGCGAAACCGGGTTTGACATCACCGTGGCCTCTGAGGTCATGGCGATCCTATGCCTGGCCAATGATCTGAAAGACCTGGAACAGCGTCTGGGTGACATCATCGTGGCGTACCGCCGCGACAAAACACCAGTCTATTGCCGCGACATCAAAGCCGCTGGCGCCATGACCGTTCTGCTGAAGGACGCGATGCAGCCAAACCTGGTGCAGACGCTGGAAAACAATGCTGCCTTTGTACATGGCGGCCCCTTTGCCAATATCGCCCACGGCTGTAACTCGGTCATTGCCACCAAAACCGCGCTGAAGGTCTCGGACTATGTTGTGACCGAAGCGGGCTTTGGCGCTGATCTCGGCGCTGAAAAGTTCATGAACATCAAATGCCGCAAGGCGGGCATTGCGCCGTCTGCTGTGGTGCTGGTGGCCACTGTGCGGGCGATGAAGATGAACGGCGGCGTGGCCAAGGCGGATCTGGGCGGCGAGAACGTCGAGGCCGTCAACAATGGCTGTGCCAACCTTGGCCGTCACATTGAAAACATCAAAAGCTTTGGCGTGCCGGTTGTTGTTGCCATCAACCACTTTGTCACTGACACCGATGCCGAAGTAGAGGCTGTCAAAACCTACGCCGCCACCCATGGCGTCGAGGCGGTGCTGTCGCGCCACTGGGAGCTGGGTTCGGAAGGCTCTGCCGATCTGGCCAAAAAGGTTGTTGAAATCGTTGATGCGGATCAGGCCAATTTTGCCCCGATCTACCCCGATGAAATGAGCCTGTTTGACAAGATCGACACCATCGCCAAGCGGATCTACCGCGCCGACGAAGTGCTGGCCGACAGCAAAATCCGCAACCAGCTGAAAGAATGGGAAGAGGCAGGCTATGGCAATCTGCCGGTCTGCATGGCCAAGACCCAGTATTCTTTCTCGACCGACCCCACCCTGCGCGGCGCACCCACCGGACATTCGGTTCCGGTGCGTGAGGTGCGCCTGTCAGCGGGGGCCGGGTTCATTGTCGCGGTCTGCGGTGAAATCATGACCATGCCGGGTCTGCCACGGGTGCCTGCGGCGGAAAACATCCACCTGAATGACGAAGGCCAAATCGAAGGCTTGTTCTAGGCGCAAAAACGCGCAATCTGCGGCCCGGGACCCTCTCGGGCCGTTTGAGTATGTATCCCGGCCTGAGAGCGGGACTGTGGCGCCAGTGGCGCGCCGGGCCCTGCGCGGCCAGACCCTCTGAGGGCTATGAAACCAACAAGCGGGCCGGCTCGGTGCGCGGCACAAGGAAAAATGCAATGGCAGCAGACATCATTGACGGCAAAGCCTTTGCCGCCACGGTACGTGAAAAAGTGGCAGGCCATGTTGCGCGGCTGAAAGAAGAAAACGACATCATCCCCGGCCTCGCTGTGGTGCTGGTGGGCGAAGATCCCGCAAGCCAGGTCTATGTGCGCTCCAAGGGCAAGCTGACCGTCGAGGTGGGCATGAACTCTTACGAGCATAAGATGGAGGCGGACACCTCTGAAGAGGACTGCTGGCTGTCATCACCAGGCTGAACAACGACCCGGCTGTGCATGGTATTTTGGTGCAGCTGCCACTGCCTGGTCATCTGAATGAAGACCTGATCATCAACTCCATCGCACCGGAAAAAGACGTGGAAGGGTTTCATATCTCCAACGTTGGCCTGTTGGGCACCGGACAAAAGAGCATGGTGCCCTGCACGCCGCTGGGCTGTCTGATGATGCTGCGCGACTATCATGGCAGCCTGTCTGGCATGAATGCTGTTGTCATTGGCCGCTCCAACATCGTCGGCAAACCTATGGCGCAGCTGCTGCTGGGCGACAGCTGCACCGTTACCATTGCGCATAGCCGCACCAAAGATCTGCCAGAGGTGGTGCGCCGCGCCGATATCGTGGTCGCCGCCGTGGGCCGTCCCGAAATGGTGCCGGGCGACTGGATCAAGGAAGGCGCCACCGTGATCGACGTGGGCATCAACCGGATCCCGGCCCCTGAAAAGGGCGAAGGCAAAATGAAGCTGGTGGGCGATGTTGATTTCGCCAGCTGCTCGGCGCGCGCCGGTGCCATCACGCCGGTGCCCGGCGGCGTTGGTCCCATGACCATCGCATGCCTGTTGGCCAATACCGTGACCGCCTGCTGCCGCGCCAACGGGCTGGCAGAGCCGGAAGGCCTGACAGCCTGATAGCGGCCTGATGAATGAAGGCCTGAAGACTGGCCTGAAGTCTGGCCAGAGCTCTGGCCTGAGCTCTGGCAGCTCCACCTGTCAAACACGGGCGTCCTATTGGGGCGCCCGTTAGTGTTTGGGCGAGGTTGGTTTTAAGGCGAAACTGGCATCATGGTGCCCTGCAGCACTGCGATCAGCTTTTCCTCAGCGCCTGTCACCGCATGCACCTCGGCGCTGACCACAACAAGGCGGCGTCCGGGTTTGATCCCCCTGCCGGTGGCGCGCAGCAGATCACCAGCTCCGGGGGCCAGCAGGTTGACCTTGATCTCTGCGGTCATCACGTCCTGATCCTCGGGCAGCAGCGTGAGAGCAGAGTAGCCCGCCGCACTATCACCTAGGGCAAAGGTCAGGGCGGCATGGGCAAAGCCCTGTTGTTGGCGGCTGCCCGGCAGGATGGGGGCTTCGATCACGACTTCACCCGCAGAGACGCTGCGGAGGGAGGCGCCGAGAGTTTCCATCATGCTTTGGCGGCCAAAGCTTTTGCGAATACGCTGTGCCAAAGGGAGATGTCCTTGTTGATCGCTGTTGGCTGCGACCCTAACCGCGCGGTTGCGATCTGTACGGGTGACGCTGCGCCAGAGTGCTGGCTGCGGCCCCTCAGCTGTGGCGATGGTCCGTAGGCACCTGCCATGTCGGCGGATGATGGGCAGTCGGGAGCCACACAGTGGCAACATACAGAGCAACATGCAACAGAGCTATTTTACGATCATCTCGTCTTTGACAAACATATTGGCCCAGGCCCGGTCGATAAGCTCCGGACTCATTTGGTAGGCAATGCCCTCAAATTCGCAGATCGCAATCATCTGGTCGATCAGGAAAACCGGCTGATAGTTGGCATAGGTGTTGGCGATGGTCGGGTATTTCACCTTCAGGAGATGGATCAGAGTGCTTTCATCCAGCGGCACGCCCTTTTTGCGCGCCACCATGGCAAAGATCTTGAGGAAGTTCTCCTGATTGGGACCGTCGATCTTGATCTTGAAAAAGATCCGTCGCAGCGCTGCCTGATCAAAGATCTCGTTGGGGTGAAAGTTGGTGGAAAAAATCACCAGGGTGTCAAAGGGCACCTCGAATTTCTCCCCCGATTGCAGGGCGAGGATATCCTTGTTCTCTTCCAGCGGCACAATCCAGCGGTTGACCAGCGTTTGCGGCGGCTCGGCTTGCCGTCCAAGGTCATCAACGATGAAAATGCCGCCAGCCGATTTCAGCTGCAGCGGCGCCTGATAGGTGCGCGCCGTGGAGTTGTAGACCAGATCCAGCATATCCAGCGTCAGCTCACCGCCGGTGATCACCGTGGGGCGTTCGCATTTGACATAGCGGCTGTCAAACCTCTTTGGGCGGCGGATGGCATTGGGATCCTCAGGGACCTCATTGATCAGCGTATGCACGATGGGGTCATAGACGGTGATCACCTGACCGGCATATTCAATGGCGCGCGGCACATAGACGTGATCTCCCAGCGCGTCGCGAATACCGTTCGAGATCGAGGATTTCCCGTTGCCGGGCGGGCCATACATCAGGATCGAGCGCCCGGCACTGACCGCAGGCCCCAGATGGTCGAGCAGGCTGTCGGGCAGCACCAGATGCCCCATGGCGCTGACCAATTGAGCGCGCGTTACCATGATGTTGCGAATGGACTGCCGCTCAATCTGTTCGCGGTAGACATCCAGCGGCACCGGCATGGCACCAAAATATTCTGATTGGCTGAGGGCATCCTGCGCGCGTGCCTTGCCCGCATCCGTCAGCTGATAGCCCATCTCGTTGCCACTGTTGGCATTAAGCGTCCCGGTGGCCTCCAGCAGCTTTTGCTCGCGGGCCATGTCGATCAGCTCTTGTGTCACCGGCACTGGCAGGCAGATTGCCTCGGCGACCTCGCTGACGATATTGACGTTCTTGCGAAAGATCGTTTTCAGCAAGATATCCCGCATCATCACGATCGGAAGCTGCATCTGCTGCAGGCCTTTTGGGGCCGGGGGGGCAGTGACGGGGCTGTTTTGCATATTCATCGCGAGGCCTGCTCTGGTTGTCACGGGTTTGCTCTTGCGCCGCCTCAAGACAAAGGCGAGGGGGCTACGGGCTTTGACACAGTCTATTCATCACTGCGGCAAGACTGAGGCAAAGCCAGAACAATTTGGCGATGGAATGCTGCGGATTTGAAATGGATTGGCGCCGATATACTTCTGTCAACCCTTTCTGGACGTTCATTCCGCCTGCCGCGACAGGACCGCTGCAGATGCGAACTACTAGTGCTGTTTTCCCGAAAGCGGACGCTCAGCGTACCATAGTGGCATCAAATGATGCTGCAGACTGCTTAGATGTCGGCTTTGTGGGGTGGCTTCAACGGGTCGCTGCAACACGTAAGTCCTTTTGAAGAGATGGAGTGCAAGTCATGCGCTATCGGAGGCGGATATTTTCACAGATAAACAAAAGTCGGATATCCTCCTCTTGGAGGAACCACATGAGCAACCGCCTTATCGTTGCGCAAGGCGCATGGGAAGACGTCCCGGATTGGATCGCGACAGGTTGGCGACATTGAAAGTCAGAGCCTCTGTACACCGGCCAAAATACCGCCCAAAGGCAAGGACGGCCCGACCCACAAAATGCCAGGCGGCGCTTGCAAGATGTCCTGTGTTTGGGGCGGCGATCTTGCACCTTGGGGTGTGGGTGGTCGTTTCAGGTTTCGCTGACCGTTTTTTCAAGAAGGCACAAATAAACTGATGAAAGCGACCATCAATCTTTTTCAGCACTCCCCGGTAGTTGAAACACCGCCTCGAATCCCTCCGTCCCGCCCGGTAGCGGCGAGTGCAGCACCAATGTCGCTTGCCCGCCATCCGCAATTGCTTGCACAATGGACAAGCCCAGTCCGCTGCCTTTACCGCTCGTCTGCCCGCGCTCGAAACGCGCGGTTAATCGGGCCAGTATTTCGGGTGAGACTGGAGGGCCATCGTTGATCACGTGCAGGGTACCATTACGGTTCAGGCGCACTTTAATTGCGGTGTCGCTGCCGCCATGACGCAGGGCATTTTCGACTAAGTTTCGGACGACGATGGCGAACGCATCAGGATCAAGGTCCGACAGTACCGGTTTGGCTGGGGTTTCAATTTCAATACGGCCTGGTCCTGCGGCTTGGTTCAATTCAGTGAGCGCCATTCTGAGTATGGGGCGCAGATCTGAGCTGTTGTCGAGCCGCAAGCGTCCGCCTTCGGCGCGCGCCAATTGCATGAGTTTTTCAGACAACCGGGTCAATCGTCTGAGTGACACCTCGATGTCGTCAGCCCTTTGGCCCACATTGGCATCGGATGTCTCGCTCATCAGACGTTGGGTCTGTGCCAGCGCTGCGGCAACGGGAGTGCGCAATTCGTGCGCGGCGTTTGCGGCAAAGCTTCGTTCGGCCTCAAGCGTGCGACCCAGACGGTTCAGCACGTTGTTCACGGCTTTAGCCATGGGCTTGATTTCCTCGGGAAGTTTATCATCGCCAACCGCCGAAAGATCGCTTGCGCCCCGTCTTGCCAAGGCACGGCTAAAGCGCCGTACGGATCGCAGACTGAGCTGGACAATAAATAACACGCCGATCAAGCCAAGCGGAATGACCACAGATAGCGGCAAGATTAACCCAATTGTAACTTCGCGCGCGACATCGGCGCGATGGCTCAGCGGCTCAGCGACTGCAATAGTGATCGACCCTTGCAGCGCGGCATCATAATAGAGCCTGTGGGTCGCAGTTTGGCGGAATCCCATCCCGTCAAACGCCGGAAAAACCGCATCCTCAGCGGCATGCGATCGCAGCAGGACATGACCCTGATCATCGCGCACAATATAGGTGAAGAACTCTTCGTGCTCGTGCAATGTGGAGATGCGCTGACCGACTCCCCCCTCGCGATTGATCGTATCGAGAACCGCCAGAGGCAGGATTCGTTGTGCCGTTTCCTCCAATGTGGAATCGAATACTTCGCCCATCTCGGCCCTGAGCAGCGTGCTCGTAGCCCATGCCGTGACCAGCCATAACAGCGTCAGCGACAGCCCCAGTGCGAGTGCCAGTCGGCCTTGTAGAGAGCTGGGCATTTTCATGCTGCACCCAGCCGGTAGCCTAAACCGCGTACTGTCTCGATCCGTTCATGCCCCAGTTTTTTGCGCAAACGACTAACGTGGACTTCGATCGTGTTGCTCTCGATTTCCGATCCAAAGGAATAGAGACGCTCCTCTAGCTGGGTTTTGGACAATAGCTGCCCGGGCCGTTGTACAAAGGCCTCGAACAGCACCCATTCCCTGGCGGTTAGCGGCACCAACTTGCCAGCGCGGTGCACCGAACGCGCGGCAAGATCCACCTCTAAATCGGCCAAAGTGACCAGCGGGTTGGGATTGCCTGAATACCGCCTGGCAACCGCACCGACCCGGGCTGAAAGCTCGGCCAGATCAAAGGGTTTAACCATATAATCATCAGCCCCAGCGTTCAGTCCGTCGATCCGGTCGCTGATCTGATCGAGCGCAGTCAGGATGATCACGGGCGTTACATCCCCCTGCTTTCTAAGACGGCGCAAAAATGGCTGACCCCGACCATCGGGCAGCATCAGGTCGAGCAGAATTAAATCATGGGCGGCAACCGCCACAAATTCGCTTGCTGCGTCCAGTCGTGTCGCCCAGTCAACGGAGTAGCCATCAGCGGCGATCTGATCACGTACCGCAGCCCCAAGCACTGTGTCATCCTCGATCAACAATACGCGCATATCTGTTTAGCCCCGTTTCATCTGTTGTCCTTCTATCACCGAAAAGGCTGATGTGCACCTTAAGCACAAAGACAATACGCTTCAGGTTGGCGTCAGGTCGGTGGGCGACAAAGCCTGAGAGAATCCAGTTTCAGGAAATGGAACAATGAAGACGTATTTGAACATGGCACCCCTACTTGCAGGCCTTGTCGCGGCTGGCGCAGCACTGGCTGATGGCGATGAGTGCCACGTCCCTATGAGCCAATGGCAACCCCGTAAGGCGGTGCTGGCAATGGTCGCAGACCAAGGCTGGACTGTCCGCCGGATCAGGACGGAGGATGGTTGCTATAAAATCAAAGGTCGCGATGCTGAAGGCCGTGAAATAGAGGTCAAGGTCGACCCTGCCACGCTGGCCATGGTTGATTTTGAATTCGATGATCATGACGACGATCATGGCCGTGGCAATTCCGTCGTCCCGACCGAGGCGCTGGCACCGCCTGCCAATGAGCTATTTGTCCCCAGTAGATCGCCCGTAGTTGAATAATGGTCGGCGTCCGGGATCCGCTGGTGCGTATATTTCATTGGCCGCTGGTACTGGCCTTTGCGATTGTCCGGCTAAGGCTGACGCGTGGGTTTAACCATGCGCCAACCAGTAAAGGCAGTCGCTGACAGGGTTGCAAAGTTCGCCACGATCATCGCCGCCCCTGCAGGATTGCGGCCTGCATATCGCGCCTCGCGGCCCTGGCGAACGGTGCACAGAGTGGTGCACAGATAGAGTGTCACCGCGCCCGGTCTAAACAGGAATTGCGAAAACCTGCCCTATCGGGAACCAATCAGCCCCCAGATCAATCGCAGGCCAATCAGGCCAACGGCGGCAGAGCCAGTCCAGATGTGCCAGCTTCCGCATTCATCAGCGGTTATCAGTCGGACATACCACAGATCGTTGCCCCAAGCGCGGCCGGGTCTTTTACTTTCCGCCAGAACCTTACAGCAGGCTGAAGCAAGTTTTTGCTTCCCGTCAGGAAGGCTTCAGACAGCGAGGACATATAGAGTTCGAAGCGACCCACACTGGGGCTTCCACCGATGAAAACGCAACTTGGAAAGAGAACGTGAGATGAAATATTTCAAGCTTATCGAGCCCAACATCGATCCTGCTCCCTACTTGCAAGAGATCTCTGGTGTGGAGGACGCCTGGTCTGACTCGACTGGTCGGCAAGACAAGATCAAGGTTCAGCGCGAAGCGCTCGCGATACCGCTGCGTGGATTGCGTAAATCCGCGATTGGTGATCGCAAGCGCCGCGATGTGCATGAAAGCCGCTGGACCTCAGGGTCGTTGAAATACCCGACTGGCCGCAAGTTTCTTGAAGCGTTTGCGGCCAGTCAAAACTCCATTCTGGGACGCGCCAAGATTGTTTGTTTGCCACAGGGAACCGGGTCTACCCCCATATTGATAATGGCGAATATTACCGCGTCCGTGACCGGTATCATTTTGTCCTGCGTTCGACCTCGGGTTCCTGGATGAAAACCGGCGATGAGGAAGTGCGCATGAAAGAAGGCGAACTTTGGTGGTTCGACAACAATGTGATGCACGAGGCCAGCAATGATGGCGACGAAGACCGCATTCATATGATTTTCGACATGCTCCCCGAAGCATTGGCGGATCAGGTCTTTTCGCACGCGAGTTAGTCATCGGATTGGGGAGAGACGAAAATGTACATGAACAACCCTGACCTGTTTGACGCAGCGGCTGGCTCTCTTAAAGACCCGGAAGTTTCCACGGTTTTTTTGCCAGCACCCAGCGTATGCGGCTTGCCGTGCTGGGTTGCCCTCCCCGAGGCGAGCGGTGCCTATGGCCCGCCTGTTGTGGCGGTCCATGGGATAAAACGGGGCGCAGAGGTACAGGCAGAAAAACTTGCCGCCCACGCGCGAAAAACAGGAAGACCCGTTATCGCCCCGCTATTTTCTTAGCCAACATGGCCGAACTATCAGCAGGTTGTCAGAAAGGGGCGTGCAGATCTGGCGCTGTTCGGGTTGATGAAAGAACTGCGTGCCAGGGGCATATGGCAAACAGATGCATTCGACCTGGCTGGGTTTTCCGGTGGCGCGCAGTTCGCGCACCGCTTTGCGATGCTCTATCCCGAGACTTTCGGACGCTAACCGTATCCTCTGCGGGCTGGTTCCCTTTTCCCGACAGTAGACCCTTTCCTTATGGTGTCGGACCTCGCCTGGGGCCGTCACAACTGGGGCCCCGTTATGGAAGACAGACTGGCAGCATTCCTCAAATTGCCAATTCTTGTGACGGTTGGAGAAAGGGACTGCAAAAAAGACCGCAATACCCGTTCCGGACCAGCAATTGATGCACAACAAGGTCTTCATCGATTGGAACGAGCGAAAAGTTGGGTGGAGGCCCTGCATGTCGCTGCGGCTTTGCGTGGCCTTCCAGCCCCCGATGTAACCCTGAAAATCCTGCCGCGCTGTGGGCACGGCTTTGTTGAGTGCGTCGATAGGGGAGGCCTGGCGGATCTCGTATTTGCCAGCGACCCCAGACCGGGCCGCGTACCAAATGTTGCCTAACACTGGCTCCAAATCCAATTCGAGCAGAAAAGGAAGAACAGAATGTCAAATGGACAAACCGAAACCAATCTGATCTCAAACGCAAAATGGGCGTTTACGACCCGCCGCGTCGACCGGCAGGATTGCACCCGCCTTACAACTGATTTTGCCGCTGCAAACCCTGGCGACCTTGTCTTGTGCGAGGTTCAAAGGATCGGCTCTCATAAACGTGTCCAACTGAACGTGGGCCGGTACTCTCAGCTGTATCCCGGCGACACTGTTGTGCTGGCGTGTGGTGCACGCTACGCGCCGGACCAGTATGAAGGGATTGCAGTTATTGATGAAAGCGGCAGTGATATGCTGGCTGGCGGTGGCGTCATCGGGACGATGCGGAAATCCAATCATCGAATGTCCGGGCCCACAAAAGTAAAGCCGCTGGGTGTCATTTCGCGCAGCAACGGCGCGCCGGTCAACATCGCCGACTATGCAATGGCAAATATGGTTCTGCCGATCAACCTCACGATAGTTGGTGCCGTCGGCTCGTCCATGAATGGTGGCAAGACAACAGCTGTCGCAAGTTTCGCCCATGGCCTGTCAAAAGCGGGTCACAAAGTTTCGGCCATCAAGGTGACGGGTACCGGGTCTTTCGGAGACTACAATGCTTACCTGGACACTGCGTCGCATTTTGTAGCCGATTTCGTTGAAGCCGGAATGGTATCAACCTATCAGTTGCCTGTTTCCCAGATCATTTCTGGAATGAACAGCCTTCTTGGTCACGCGTCAGCGGCCGGATGCGACGTTGCTGTTATTGAGTTTGCCGATGGCATTTTCCAGGCCGAGACGGCCGCACTTTTGAAATCACCGGAAGTGCGCCAAATTCTCGACGGGGTCATATTCGCGGCCCCCTGTGCGGCCTCGGTGGTTGGTGGATGCGAGGCGCTGCGGTCCATGGGAATTGAGCCTTCGATTGTGACCGGCAAGGTAAGCGCTTCCCCCATGGCCGTCGAAGAAGCAGAGAAAGCTGCGGCCGTCTCAATCGCCACCAAAGAGGAACTGCTCTCTGCGGAATCAGCAAGAGGGCTGCTGGAATTTATCCGTAATTCAAACAGGGATCAGGTCCTTACAGCCTGATCCTGGTTCGGAGGTGCGTCATGAGTAAACTACCGAAGCTCACAGGAAATGGCCGCGCAAGAAAGCTGCTTGGAGTTGTTGCAATTGCCTTAGGGCAAGCATTTGCAGCAGGTGTTGCGGCCTTTGCTACACGCAATGTGTTTGTCCATTTGCGCCTGAATGACTCTCCGGTTCCGGTGCAGCCACTGCTGTTTATCGCTGCGGCGGGCCTGGCCATTGCCGCCTTGCGATATCTGGAGCGCGTGCTGGGTGAGAGGATAGGGCAAGACTACGCATCCGATCTCAGGTTGCGGCTATTTCGGCATTTGTCACGTCTTCCCAACCACGTGTTGGAAAAGCGTCGGCGTGGCTTTGTCACTTTGCGTTTCGTTGGCGATCTCAGTGCCATTCGCAACTGGATCAGCGCTGGAATTGCGCGACTGATTTCATCCAGCATTGTCCTGCCAACTGCGACGCTTGTTGTGTTCCTCATCAACCCGTTGCTGGGCATGGCCGCCGGTATTCCGATTGCGGCAGGCATCCTTGTCATGCTTTTAGTGGCCCCCCGGCTAAACAAGGTTCACGGGCGACTTCGGTCAAGACGGGGCACTCTTGCCGCCGATATGAGCGAGAGGGCCCCCTACGCGGCAGAATTGCGCCTGATGGGGCGTATGCGGATCGAACAAAACGCGTTGCTGCGGAAGACTCATGATCTGATCACGGCGTCTGTCGACCGAGTGAAAGCAAAGTCATTCCTGCGTGCCGTTCCGGATGCAGTTTCTGCCTTGGCTGCGGCTTCTGTCTTCTATGCGGCATTTAAGGCAAACATACGTGCTGCCGAAGTTGCCGGAGCCCTTGCTGCGGTCGGCCTGATGATCCAGCCAATGCGCGATTTGGCAGGCGTCTGGGATCGTTACAAGGCTTGGGTGGCGGCGCGCGATAAATGCCTGAACTTGCTGCGGCAATCTACTTTGGACGCCCCAGCCGCGCCAGAGGTCAAGTTTGTTTGTGAGCCCAAACCCTTGCGATTTTCCAATGCGTCCTTTGGGATCCTGGACAAGATCGATATTGAAGCCCCCAAGGGCAAAAAGATCGCAATTTTAGGGCCAAATGGCAGCGGTAAATCCACCTTGCTGAAACTCGCGGCGGGATTGGAGGCCCCTGATAGCGGCCAGGTTCTTCTGGGCGACAGATCGCCAATCAGTCTTGGATCGGGCGACCGCAAACGCATGATCGACTACATCAGCCTGCGAACCCCCATTCTGTCGGGTAGCTTCAGACGTGCACTGACGATGGGGATTGCTCAAATACCCAAGGACGCTGAGATAGAGGCGATGGCAGAAACCTATGGGCTGGGTCATGTTCTCAAGAGGATTGGAGGTTTGGACGGCAAGATTTCTGAATGGGGAACGAACCTTTCGTCTGGGGAAATTCGCCGGGTCATGCTGACAAGAGCGGCCTTATCCGGAGCTCATTTGATCTTGCTGGATGAACCTGACGATGCCCTCGATTCCGAAGGCCCGCAGCTTTTGCTGAAGTTGTTGGGAGATTCCGAAGCGACAACACTCCTTATCACTCATAATCAGGCCGTCGCCCGGAAGATGGACCAGATCTGGTTCTTAGTTGATGGAAAACTAGTCGACTGTGGCACACCGAGCGAGCTCTTTGACCGACCTGGCCCTGTTGCAAATTTTTTCACCCCCAGGTCGGCCGCGTAGACACGCAAATGAACACAGGCTTTGGGCTCTCTGAGGCTGGCGCTAAAAAATATCGCCAAACCATATGAAATGAAATTCAAAAAAGGAAAAATCCAAATGAAAATAGTTGTTGCCTCTTGCATTGCCGCTATCAGTCTCACCGCATGCGCAACCACGTCTCAATCCCTTGTTGCTAGGAATTTTACAAAGCTTACAGGGAGTGAGATCCGCACTATCCTGCCCGGAAATTCCCTGAAGGGTACAGACAAAACCGGACAGTATACAATCTACTACACGTCCCACAGTACAATGAAGATTATCCGAAATGGCCGCAATGACACGGGTCGCTGGCGCATTGACGGTGATATGTACTGTCGGCAATGGACCAAGCTGGGCAAAGGCAAGGAGCGCTGCGTGACAATGTTTCGGCGGGGTGATGCGATTCAATGGGTGCGAAATGATGAAATCACAGACGAAACTGTCTTGTTGAGTGGGAACCCCGCTGGTTTGTGACTCTCGGTCTCTTCGATAGCTTTTGGGGTCTGCAGATTAGAGGCCTTTTGCGACTTAAGCTGCTCCCCTGACAAGCCCAGCGTCTAGGAGTAGTCTGCTCTTTCCCTGAGAAGAGACGCCGTTTCAGCGAAGAACAGATTGCTGGGTTACCGAAGGAAGGCACCATTTCTTTCGCAACCACAGCGAACGGCGGCTTTGTCGGACTGCACAGCAGCAAGCCTTGGCAATCAGGACTGGATAAGGGGGAGGTACAGGACTTTGCAAAATCCGCAATCTGCGCAGAGGTGGGCTTGAGACTTGCGCTTCGGATCTGTTTTTGGGCGCTAGCGCCCGAAACAGGCGACCAGGATCAGGTAGATCGCCAGGGTGCCGCCTAGACTAAATCCCATAGGGAACTTGTTGCCAACGCTCCAGCTTTGCCAGTCTGGCGCCAGTTTGCGCAGGGGCGTGTATTTGACCAGACGATGGGTGGCAAAGGCGGCCAGCAGGTTGGCGGTGTAGATGATCACCAGGGCGGGCAAATCGGCAAGCACCACCAATGGCGCGGCGGCACCGATAAATTTGGCATCGCCTGCGCCCATTACACCCGCAGTAAAGAACAAAAAGCCAAAGGCGACGCCAATGGGCAGATGCAGCAGGTGCCAGCCATAGTCGGCCCAGGTCGGCATAATAAACAGCCCAAGGATCACATAGACCGCGCCCAGACTGTCATTGATCCAGTTGGGGATCCGCATGCTGCTGAGATCGGTGTAGGCGGCCGCAAAACACAGCGGCAGCACAAAGGGCAAAAACCAGCGGGCAACCTCAGCCGATCCGGCAAGGATCACCATGTTCAGCCGTTCTCCAAAGCGTTCAGAGCCTTGGCTGCGGCCTCAAAATACTGCGGGTGGGTGGCCACGGCCTGACGCAACAGGCCTTCGCCGGTTTTGACGACGCCCTGTTTCACCGCCGAAAGCGCCAGAGTGTGCAACAATTCGGCCTGCTCAACCTGGGTCATAGTCACCACCGGCAGGGTGTAGTTGTGCTGCGCGCCCCGGGCCAGAACCAGATTGTTCTTGGCGGTGAACAGGCTCTGGTCCTGATGGATCGCTTCACTGAACAGCCGCTCGGCACCGCTATAGTCGCCACGGGTGAGTTTGGAATAGCCCCAGTTGTTCATGATCTTGGCTGGTCTGGTGGTCAGCCCGACGGCGATCTCATAAAAGCTGTCGGCGCGTTTCCAGTCCTTGTTGGCATCCGCAACCATCGCCTCCAGCCGGTAGCGCTGGTAGGATTCATGGGTGGGAGGAATGGTGTTCAGCGTGGCCTTGGCGCCTTTCCAGTCGCCAGTCCGGATTTGCGAGTCCGCCAGGCCAAGACGGTCCTGATTGGTGGCCTCAGCCAGCGAGACGGTCTTTTTCCAGGCCACAACCGCTTCGGTGTTGCGCTTGGCGCGGATCAAAGACGTCGCCAACCCGCGCTGCAGGTCGATCCGGTCCGGCTCGCTTTTGGCCGTGTCGCGGAAATAGTTCACCGCCTGGTTGGGATCGGCCACCGTCAGCATGACTTCGTTGAGATTGCTCTCATCAATGACATTCACGTCCTGAAAGGCGCGTTCAACGGTCTCTTCGCCGCTGTCTTTGTCGCAGGCTGACAGCGCAAGGGCGCCTGCCAGACATGCAGATATTAGAAATGCTTGGCGCATATTTCTGCGTCCTTTTACTGCTCAGCCTCCGAAGGTCAGGGGGATTTGCGAATCGCGTAGTTGCCCCCGCCCTGCTGCACCAACTTGTATGTGTTGTTTTCTGTGCCTTGCGGATCACTATGGCCGGAATTTTCGAATTTTTCGAGAGCCAGCCGCAAATTATCCCGGATTGCGTCACTTTCGCCATTGTTGAGAGCATAGGCCTGTTTCAGGATCTGGACCGCCTCTGCTGTCTTGCCCCGTTCCATCAGCACGACACCAAGATTGTTGTAGGGTTCGGCCCAATCCGGAGATTCGCTGATAGAGCGCCGCAGCAGGTCTTCGGCCTGTCCCAGCCGTCCAAGGCCAAGGTTGGCCGAGCCCAGACTGGACAGGATTTCCGCCGTCAATCCGTGTTCCAGCGCCGCCCGGGTAAAGGCATCCAGCGCCAGTTCGTATTCCGCAGCCTGCATCAGGCGGTGACCAACCACCAAGGGGTCTTCACTGTCCTGGCTGGTATCCACGCCGGGGGCCCAGGAGCCGGGTGTTTTTTGTGAAATCCCCGCCGGAGAACAGGCTGCCGCCGACACTGCAAAGGCAAGGGCGGCGGCGCGGGGGCCATATCGGTGAACGGTTAAGATCCGTTCGGATTTATGCGTCATCAGTTGCCCGTATCAGTTGCCCGTATCAGTTGCCTGCATTGCCCATGTTCATGATGTTCTTGATCGACGGGCCAACCAGAATGAGCAGCAGCGGCGGCACCGTTAGCATCATTGTGGCAAGGGTCATCTTCACTGGCAACTTATTTGCGGCCTCTTCGGCGCGCATCACCCGTTTGTCCCGCATTTCTGCGGCATAGACCCGCAGGGCTTCGGCAATCGAGGTACCAAAGGCGGCGGACTGGATCATCACGGTGACAAAGGATGAGATATCCTGAACCCCACAGCGGGTGCCCATATCGCGCAGCACCTTTTCCTTATCCTTACCGGCTTTCATCTCCTGGGCGACGATCTCGAATTCAAAGGCAAGTTGCGGATAAGAGGCCTGCAGTTCGGAGGCGACGCGTACAATGGACTGATCCAGCGATTGGCCTGCTTCGACGCAGACCAGCATCATGTCCAGTGAGTCTGGAAAACCGGCCTCGATCTGCTCTTTGCGTTCCGCAATACGGCGGGTGACCCAGTATTTGGGCAGCATATAGCCAGCCGCGCCGGGGCCGATGATCCGGATCACCATAGCCTGGGTGTCGAATTTGAAATCAGCGTTCATCACATAGACATAGAACAGCCCGGCTGCGAGGCCGATCAGACCAAGGGCCATCTGGGCAAAGTGAAAAAACCGCACCGCATCCTTTGAGCTGTAGCCCGCCTGACGCAGCTTGAGCTCCATCGCCGAAAGCTCTTCTGCGTTTTGGGGTTCCAGGAAGCTGGCGAATTTTTGCAGCTGCTCATTGCGGTTGTTCTGACGCAGGCGTTCCTTTTGCGGCTTACCCCGGGTTTCGGGCTCCATGCTGCGCTGCAGTTTCTTCAGCGGGTCTTCTGGCTGGTTCAGCAGCAACAAAACCGCGAGCAGAACCATCACAAGCCCCAGAAGGCCAATGGCGAGCAGGGGGCCAAAGGCACCAAACTGATCTGTCAGAAACCCTTCGGCGGTGGCAAGGATGTTCATGGTTTTCTCCTCAAACCTTGATGTCGGTCAGGAAACGCATCACGACAAGATTCACCGTGAGCATGATGCCGACAAAGAAACAGGCCGGAATAAAATAGGGGTGATCCAAAACGCCATCGTAGTAGTTCGGATCTTTCAGCAGGGTGCCGATCAGGGCCAGCAGCGGGAAGGCCGAGAGGAATTTACCGGACCATTGTGCTTCGGCCGTGATGGCTTTGACCCGGCGAAACAGGCGGAACCGTGCCCGGATCACCTTGGCCAGACCCGCCAGGACTTCGGCGAGATTGCCGCCTGATTGCTGCTGAATGGTCACCGCAACCGACAGGAACCGCAGATCCTGCACATCCAGCCGTTCGGCCATCTCCTTCAGCGCTTCGCCGATATCGCGGCCATAGGCACATTCGTCAGCGATGATGCCGAATTCGGTGGCAAGGGGGTCTTCGATCTCCTGGGCGACGATCTGCACTGTCGAGGTAAAGGGATGGCCCACCCGCAGGCTGCGCACCATCAGCTCAACGGCGTCAGGCAGTTGCTCTTCGATCAGGCCCATGCGTGTGGCGGCCTTTTTATTGACCCAAAAGAACACCCCGCCAACCCCGATCACAATGGCCGCAAGCGCGCGTGCCGCCAGAGGGGTGGAGGTGCCGACGCTCAACCCGATAAAGGCAAAGAAGGCCGGGCCAGCCATGATCAGCATCAACTGTTTGGGGCTAAAGGCGATGGCGGCTTTCTGTGCCTTTTCGGCAAGCAGTGAATAGAGCGGGATGGTCTTGGACTTGCCATGCTGACCCAGCTCTTTGCGCAACTGTTCCAGCACCTGCTCGCGGGTGCTGCCCTTTTCCATCATTTCCAGACGGCGGTTGACCTGATTGTTGAGCCGGATGGATTTGCCAAAGGCAACCAGGTAGATGCCCTCGACCAGCACGACCACGCCAACAAAGATTAGCAGATAGATGACCGGTTCTGCACTCAGTTGCATGTCAGACCTCCACTGCGCTAGGTTCATAAATTGACGGCGGCAAGTCGTAGCCCCAGAGACGGAAGCGTTCGGAATACTGGCTGCGCACGCCCGTTGCGGTGAAATGGCCGATAATCTTGTTGTCGGGCGTCAAGCCGACGCGCTGGAAGCGGAACAATTCCTGCATCGAAATCACATCGCCTTCCATGCCGGTGATCTCGGTGATCGAGGTCATGCGGCGCGAGCCATCCTGCAGACGCGAGGCCTGCACGATGACGTTCACCGCCGATGAAATCTGGCTGCGGACCGCCTTGATCGGCATCTCCATGCCTGCCATTGCGATCATATTCTCAAGACGCGAAATGCCATCGCGTGCCGAGTTGGCGTGAATGGTTGTCATCGAGCCATCGTGGCCGGTGTTCATGGCCTGCAGCATGTCGATGACTTCTTCGCCACGGGTCTCGCCGACGATAATGCGGTCTGGCCGCATCCGCAGGGCGTTTTTCAGACAGTCGCGCGGCGAAACCTCGCCTTTGCCTTCAACATTGGGCGGGCGGCTTTCCATCCGTCCCACATGGGTCTGCTGCAGCTGCAGCTCGGCGGTGTCTTCGATGGTGAGGATACGTTCAGCATTATCAATGAACGAGGACAGCGCATTCAGCGTGGTGGTTTTCCCAGAGCCGGTGCCGCCCGAGACGATCACATTCAGGCGGGTGGACACGGCGGCCTGCAGATAAGCGGCCATTTCTTCTGTAAAGGCGCCGAACTCAACCAGGTCATCAATGCCCAGTTTGTCTTTTTTGAATTTCCGGATCGACACCAGCGAGCCATCTACCGCAACGTTGGGCACCATGGCGTTGAAACGCGAGCCATCCGCAAGACGGGCATCCACATAGGGGTTGCTTTCATCCACCCGTCGCCCCACGGCCGAGACGATCTTGTCGATGATCCGCATCAGATGCTTTTCATCTTTGAAGGCGATATTGCTCAACTGCAACTTACCTTCGCGCTCGATAAAGATCTGATGCGGGCCGTTGACCAGGATGTCGCTGACAGTTTCATCCTGCAGCAGGGTCTCCAGCGGACCCAGACCGGTGACCTCATCGTAGAGCTCTTTGTTCAGGGTCATGCGATCTTCGCGGTTCAGCACGATGCCCTTCTCTTCGAGGATTTCCGCCGCGATGGCCGCGATCTCGCCGCGCAGCTCGGCCTCAGGGGCGTTCTCAAGGGCAGCCAGATTCAGGTTTTCCAGCAGATCACGGTGCAGCTGAACCTTGATGTCGCTCAGGCGTTCCTGGCGTTTGCTGTCCTTGTCCTTGGCCCCAGCATCAGCGGCCAGGCTTGTCACCGGACGCCGCAGGCTACTGGCGGGTTTGACCGGGGTTGCGGGGACAACCGCATCTGGCGCATCTGGGACCGCCGCGGAGGCTTTTGGTTTGGCTGCCTGTTTCTTGTATTTAGAAAACATGTGAGACCCCCCGGCTACTCAACGAAATTACAGTGCTTGAAACTAGGCAGCGGCCTCGGTCTCGTTGGTCCCCAGATCGTGCAGCGATCGCGCCAGTTTGGCGATTTCTTTGCGCAGGGGGTTTTTGGCATTTGAGGTCGCCAGAGGCAGCCCGTGGTCACAGCTTTGGGTGATGGGCTTGCCGCCATCGGGCAGCTGCAGATCAATCGAGATACCAAGGCTTTCGGCCATCCGTTTGACCCGGCTTTTACCGCTGAGATCGGTGAATTTCGGCGCCCGGTTCAGCGCAAAACGCAGTTTGTCAAAGGGCAGGCCTTCGGACTGCAGCGCGCGTTTCAGGCGCAGCGCGTTCTGGGCCGAGCGCATGTCCAGCTCGATCATGGCAAAATAGACATGCGCCATCTGCAGAATGGTTTCGGACCATTGCACCAGGGTGTGGGGCATATCGATAATGACAAAATCAAAATGGCTGCGGGCCATTTCCACCACGCGCTCCACATCCTCAACGGAAATGAAATCAAGTGGGATCATTTCGCTGGGCGCGGTCAGGACCTGCAGTTTGTCCTGAAAGGGCAGCAGCGCCTGACCAAATATATCCGCGTCCATGTTTTCGGTTTCGCTCAGCAGCTCCATCACGATCTCGCGGCGGGGCAGGTCGAGATAGGTCGAGACCGATCCCTGTTGCATGTCGAAATCCAGCAGGCAAACCGAGGGCGTCTTTTGGGTGCTCATCTCGGCCAGCTCCCAGGCCAGGTTTACCGCCAGAGTGGTTGATCCGGTGCCACCAGCAAGGCCATGGCAAACGATGACAGCGCCTTCGCGGCGGGCGTCTGACTTTAGCAAATGTGGGTTTGTTGGGGCTGCGGGGTCCGGCCCCGGTGTGCTGATGCGGTCAATCGCCGCCTGCAGCTCACGTTCCGGCAAGGGGTAGGGAATAAATTCATCGGCACCCTGGCGCAGCAGCGTGTGAAGGGCTGCGGGGCTGACCTCTTCAGCGATCAGGATGACTTTTATGTTGCGTGCTTTGGCTTGTGAAATGATCTCGCCCATCTGCGCAAGATTGGCCTCATCCTGGGAGTCCATTGCAAGGGCGACAAATTCGAGGGTCTCGGCTTCGGGCTGGGCAAAAAACGCCAGGGTTTCGCCAAAACCCAGGTCGCCCCAGGCCTCGCCAAGTGCGGCCTCCATGTCTTCTATAAGGAGGTCGAAGTTCTGCACATCGCGGCTGATTGTGCAGGCGACAATGGCAGGGTTTTCTGATTGTGGCATTTCACCGCTCATCGACATCATCCTCATGGTTCCAGGGCAGCCCAGCGATTCACAGGTCGCAGGTTACCCTTGTGGCACAATGTCGATTAACATCTGGGCAAGATTGGGGCCAAAAAACCCCAAATGTAGGGAATTGTTGAACGGTTTTTGAAGTAAGGCAGGCTGAGCAGGCCTGATATACTGCCTTTGAGGCAGCCCGGATCAGGCCTCTTATGAAGCACAGGGCGAGGAGGACTGGCGGAGAGGACTGGCAGGGGCCGGACTCTATTCCAGGCTGGAGTTGAGAGACTGCTCAGAGGTGAGGGTGGTGGCCGGGACGGCGCTGGCTATGTAGTCGCGGTAGACAATCTGGGCATATTTCCCATCCAGAACCGTGGGGTGCCTTTTGAAAAACCCGCTGACTTCGGTCACGGTCCTGCGATTGCGACGCTCGCGTTCCTGGGTCAGGATCAGGGGCTGGCTCTCAGGGTGAGAGACCATAGCCTCGAGGCGGCTGCGACTGATGCCACGGCTGACAAGATGATTTACCGCCGCGCGGGCACGCCGCAGGCCCAGTTGTTTGTTGTAGCTGCTGCTCCCGACCGAATCAGTGTGGCCATAGACCCGAAAGCGAACTTCGGGGAATTGTTTGATCCAGGCGGCCTGACGGTCCAGCACAGAGCGGGCTTCGCCATCAAGGCGGGCATCGTCAAAAGCAAAGTTGATGGTTGTCGGGACTTCTTTGGCGAACCGCCCAGCAAGCTGTATCGCGTAGTCCCGTTCACCGCTCATGACCGCAGCGTTGTTGTGGGTGGCCGCGCCCAGCAGGCTTTCGTCCAGCGGCTCACCCGCCTGACGATGGCTGCAGGCGGCGGCGCTGAGAACAAGCCCCAAGATCGATATGCTTTTGATCATGTCCCGGTCTTTCTTTTACGTCTTCAGTCCATCACATAGCCGTAGGAGCCATTAAAGTCTTGTCTGGCAACTTCGCTGGCTGGGCCTTTTTGTGCGCTTACAGTACGGCCAAACAGAAACAGTTCCGACTCGCTGGGCGGCTTGATGCGGTCCGTTGGCAGGCTGAGGGCTTCGCCACGAGAGGGCGTGACCAGATGCGCGCTGACGATGATGACCAGTTCGGTCTGTTCCCGCTGGTAGTCGGCACTGCGGAACAGAGCCCCCAGTATAGGCACGTCCCCAATCCAGGGCACCTGTGATGAGTTGTCGAGGAACTCGTCCTTCACGAGGCCAGCAATGGCAAAACTCTCGCCATCGCGCAGCTCGACCGTGGTTGCAGTTTCCCGTCTGGAAAAGGCACTGACCCGCAGGTCGTTGACAAAAAGGGAGTTTGTCGGATCCACAGCGGATACGGCAGCCTTGAGCTCAAGGTTGATCAGATCGCCGTCAACCACCCGTGGAATGAAGTTCAACTCGATACCAAAGGGTTTGAACTCGATGGTGATATTGCCGCTGTCCTGCGCAACCGGGATCGGATATTCGCCACCCGCAAGAAATTTGGCTTCCTGACCGGAGAGGGCAGAGAGGTTTGGTTCGGCCAGAGTGCGGACCACGCCTTTTTGCTCCAGCGCTTCCAGCAGCAGGCCAACCTGAAAGGATCCGGCGCCAAACTGAAAGGCAAGAGCGCCGGCAACACCATCCTGCGGGGTGATGGTGGGATTGCTCAGGCCATTGTCGCCCGCCAGCCAGGTGCCGCTTTCGCCCACGGTGCTGCCACTGGCATTGCCCAGAGCGACAGAGGAATGCAGCGCCTTTGACACCGAGCGCTGCATTTCGGCAAAGCGGACTTTCAGCATTACTTGCTGCACGCCGCCGACGCTGAGCAGATTGCTGACGCGTTCAGGCGCGTAGCGTTCGGCCAGATCCATGGCGCGTTGCAGTCGTGCGGCGCTTGAAACAGTGCCGGACAGGACAATGCCATCGTTGGCGGTACGTACTTCAATTTTTTCGCCGGGAAGAATCTGGCGCAGCCGTTGCTTGAATTCGGAAACATCAGCAGCAACGCGAACATCCACATTGGTGATCAGTTTGCCCGAGGCATCCAGCAATGTCAGCGTTGTCAGACCGGGGGATTTGCCCAGCACATAGATGGTGCGGTCCGAGAGAGACGAGATATCTGCGATATTTGGGTTGGCGATGCTCAACTCAGCAAAGGGATCATCGCTTTCCACCACGACCGCGCGGTTCATCGGCACGTCGAGCGTGACTGATGTGCCTCGTTTGACAACCCGCACGCCATTGGCCAGAGCCGCGTCCGGTGCGCTCATGCAGAGAAGCGATAGCCCCGTGAGAGCTGCCGCCATAAATCCACGAATTTTCATGTGACCTGCCTTTCCGATCACGCCTCAATTTCGGGTCTTTTTGCCCGCTATTTTCACCCACTGTGCTGCAGATTGCGAATTATTGCAAGAATCAAAGGCTTCCGGGGTGTTGTGACACCCCTCTCGCTGTGGGGGAGAGGCAACAGACGGAACAGAGCCACCCGGTTAGGATGGCTCTGCTTTTATATTAGGTCATTGATAAACAACGATTCCCTGGCGCGTGCTCTGATACCTGGGCCAAATGTCCTGGCCAAAGGGCGCGCAGCTCTAGTTGCTGCAGGGGATCGGGATCTCGAGCACTTCGGCGCCACGACGGGTGCGAATGGTGCAGACCCGTTTTTGTTCAACCTGCTCGGGCGCAAGTCTTTCGCCAAGACCCAACAGCTTGCGCTGGTTCACTTCGACAACCGAGGCGATGGTGTCATCTCCGGCTCCGACGAGGGACAGCGACAGGCGTCCTGTGGTCTGTGCCTGGGCCAGAGCGGCAACCTGCTCGGGGTGCACGGCCACGGTCACTGTGCGGGCAATCGTTGCGCCATTCACTTCTGAGCTGGCGCTCTGGTCAACCGCGATGAGCTCAATGCTGGGCTCGATCAGGCGGGTGATATCCTGGTTGTTGCGATCGCCAGCGCCATGCACGGAACCTGTCCAGTACACATCCACGTGGTCACCGGGGCGCAGAAATCCTGACACACCAGAGGAGACATCAACACTGATTGCAAAGGCGCGCATGCCGCGCTGCAGTTGCGAGGTGATGCCTGCATCCTGTCCGGGATTGGTGAGTTTTGCGACCAGAAGTGCCTCGTCTTTTTCCACGGTGCGCAAGACAACCCGCAGATCGCCGGGATTGGCAGGCGGAAACAGCGTCTCCAGCGAGGTGAAGGCACCTTCGGGGATAGATTCCGTGGGCCAGCGCACCTTGCGAACGGCCTCTTTGGTTAGTCTTTCGCCGTATTTCAATTGCTTGTTGGCCACATACACTTCGGTGGTCGGGATCACTTCGCCACGATTGGCGCGCTCCCGGGCAAGCTCATTTTGATAGGCGGAAATGTAATTCTTTGCCATCATCACTGCGCCGCCGGCGAGGGCGACACCGATAATCAGGACGAGTCCAAATACTGCGCGCATTGTGTGACCTTTCTGATGTGGTGCCGGCTCCGCCAGAGGGCAGAACCGGCAAGTTGATAAGTCTTACAGTGACGAAACCTTGCCTTGCTACGCGGTGATCCGACTGGATCAGCTAAAGTCCCAGTTCGACATGTAGGCGACCATTGCGTTCACCAACCCCATGATGCCATCTTGCATCTGAGTTGAAATCAGAACAGCAAGCCCGGCCATAGCGGCGGTCAAAACCACCCAGTCAACAGTTACAGCGCCATCGTCACTTGCGATAAATGTCCAAATTTTTTTCATTTTGGCCCTCGCTCGTATCTGGCTAAGGAAAAGGGCCGCACCTTTACGCAAAAGGCGCGGCCCTAGAGCTTGTTTAGCTAAGGCTAAACTTAGCCGTCTGTAGGAGTTTTGCCAGAGATGTAGGTGCTGGTTGTGCCGGTCAGGTTGCTGGAACCAGTTTCGATCGCGGTGTAGGCAGCGCCGGCCAGAGCGGCAACAGCGGCGGTCAGAACAACCCAGTCAACAGTCACGGCGCCGGAGTCATTCTTGCGGAAGTTTTTGATGAATTTGATCATTGTGTTGTCCCTCCAAAGGATCTCAAAAGTTTTTCAGTTTCCTAAGTGACGTTGCTTCAGGGTCTGTCTCTCTCTCTCACCGACCCTGTGTCGCTTGGATGAGTACATATAGCCGGTAGAGCGTGTCAGGAATTGGGCTGGAATCTGGAAATCGCTGCCCAAATTTTACTTTTTGGCAGGACTGCTATTAACACTTTGTTTGGTAACGAAATATTTTTTTACTTTTTGTCAATCTAACAGGCCTTGCTACGGCTTGCGGGGGCAAATGTGGCGATATCGCCAGATTTACTGCCCAAAAACTGGCTTTTGGCGCCGCAATAGGCGAGTCTGTCAGGCAAAAGACCACAAGATCGAGCTTTCAGATGACCCTGCGATCCCCAATCGGGCTGCTTTTTGTGTTAGCAGCGCTTCTAATGCCCCTTCTCGTGGCTGAGTCCGCAGCGCAGGGGGCGCCAGAGACAGGCCCAGAGACAGGCCCAGAGACGGGCTCCAAGCCTGCGCCGCCTGCCTTTCCGAAATTTGAAGCCCGCCGGGTTGTGGCGCCCAAGCCGGGTAGCCCGCCCAAGATCACCATTCAGATTGAAGAGCCGACGCCAGGAAACCTGTCCCATAGCGGGGCAGGCGGCACAGGGGCAGGCGGCACAGGGGCAGACGGCACAGGGGCAGACGGCACGGGGGCAAACGGCACGGGGGCAACTGCAGCGGGCACGGGTGAAATCGGTCGCTATGGCTGGTTCTGGAAACGGGTTCCTGTTGGGATCGAGGCAGGCGCAGGCAGCAACCGGCTGGAACAGGCGCTGCACGCGCTCAGAACTGCCAAGGCACCTGTCGCAGCACCCGGGTTGCAGCTGTTGCAGCAAATCATCGAAGAACAAGCCGTGCCCATACTATTGTCCTCGGCTGAATCGCGGGTTTCGCCTGCGCTGGTGCTGGCGGTCATTGCGGTCGAATCCGGCGGCCAAAGTGATGCGGTGAGCGGGGCAGGCGCCACAGGGCTGATGCAGCTGATGCCCGATACGGCCACACGCTTTGGGGTGCGCGATGCGCTGGTGGCGGACCAGAACATCAGCGGAGGCATCAAATACCTCGATTGGCTGCTTGAGGAGTTCTCCGGCGACGCGGTTCTGGCTCTGGCCGGATACAATGCCGGCGAGGGCGCGGTGCGGGCGCATCAAGGCGTGCCGCCTTTCCCGGAGACGCGGGACTATGTGCCAAAGGTTCTGGCCGCCTATCAGGTGGCCCGTGCGCTGTGCCTGACACCGCCAGAGCTGATCAGCGACGGCTGCGTTTTTCGCCGGATGAAATAGGCAGCCGCCGGGTGTCGCGATGTGTCGCTATCCCAGGGCGGACACAGGATCACAGGCGACAGCTTTGATAGATCCATCGCCGACATGACATGCTTTGTCCTGACGTGCGATGGCGGGCTTTTAACTGAATGCGGCGGAAGTACTGCGAGGAGGGCGCTCAGTATCCTGTATCCAGTATCCCAGAATCCTGCATCTCTGTCAGGAGAGGCCTTCATGCGGGGCTCGGGGCCGGATATTGGCCCCGAAGCATAGATTTTTCGGTTTGGCGATCAGCCGTAGAGCGCACGGGCCTGCGAGAAGGACAGCAGACGTTTGCTGTCCTCGTCCCAGAGGTGCAACCGGGCGCAGGCCAGGCTTTCACGGATGGTCAGCCGGTTGTTCATCGCCAGCTCAGAGTGATCCCTGATCACTTCGGTCAGGCGGTAGAACGGGATGCGGCTATAGAGGTGATGCACCTGATGTATGCCGATATTCGCGCTGAACCATTGCAGCACGGCAGGCAGAACATAGTAGGAGCTGCCATTGAGGGCGGCATCGTGCAGCTGCCAGTCTTCGGCGTTCTCCCAGTGCGTGGTCTCGAACTGATGCTGCACATAGAACAGCCAGACCCCGGCGGTGGCGGCCAGAATAGTTGAGGGCAGGAAGATCAGCAGCAGTGGCAGCAAGCCACCAAAATACCAGACCACGCCCAGGATCAGCAGCAGGGTCAGATTGGTGCCCATAGCGCTGGTCCAGTAGCGCATACTCTTCATCAGCCCCAGTGGGATCCGGTTCTGTAGCAAGAACAGATAGCTGGGCCCCAGCCCAAACAGGGTAAGAGGATTGCGGTAGATGCGGTAGTGCAGTTTGCCAAAGGTCGACAGGGCCTGATACTCGGCGACGGTTAGCGTATGCACATCGCCCATGCCGCGCTTGTCGAGATTGCCAGCCGCACTGTGGTGCTCGGAATGGGTGCGGCGCCAGACGTCATAGGGGGTCAGTGTAAACACCCCGATGATGCGGCCGACCCAGTCGCTCAATTTGCGGTTCTTGAAGAAGGCGCCGTGGCCACAGTCGTGCTGGATGGTGAACAGGCGCAGCAGAAAGGCGGCGTTGACCACCGAGATGCCAAAGGTCAGCCAGAGCTGATCGACAGCGCCCACCAGGCGAGCGCCCAGAGCAGGAAAAAGGGAATAGCACTGACGCCCAACTCGAAGCTGCTGCGCAGTTGATTGGGTTCGCGGTACTGCGCCAAAATCTTAACCCAATCGCGGGAAGAGCGCACAGTGGACTGCGCTTCGGGAAGGTCATTGGTGTCTGTCATGTGCCTGCCGTGTTTTTAGTGTGTGGCCTTTCGGATAAACTACCTGTGCCGCTTGGCAAGTTATTTGTGCCTGCAATGTGTTCACAGCGGCTTTATGCCACCAAAAAAAACGCTTCAAATACGGGTTTTGTGATGAACCGGCTATTATGGCCGACGTGGCAGTTTGCCTTACGTCAAGGTCAGGGTTTTGTCTGGCGGTGAATTGCGCTGACGCTTCCGGAAAATAACAATAGCCCATCTCAAAATGAGACGGGCTATTGCAGTGATTTTTGCCCGGGCCCGGGCTGGCCCAGGCTGGCCCAGGCGGACTCAGGCAGGCTGATGTCCGGGTGCTGTGGCTTAGCTGACGATCGTGGCCAGAGTGGCGGCGCGCAGCTCTTCTTCAGAGACGCCATCGGCGCATTCAACGATCTTCAGGCCGCCCTCAACCACATCCAGCACACCGACCTCGGTGTGATGCGATCGACAACCTTCTGGCCGGTGAGCGGCAGGGTGCAGTCCTTCAGCACCTTGCTGTCGCCGTGCTTGTTGGTGTGATCCATCACCACAACAACGCGGCCAACGCCTGCCACCAGATCCATGGCGCCGCCCATACCTTTGACCAGCTTGCCGGGAATCATCCAGTTGGCGAGGTCGCCGTTTTCCGCCACTTCCATGGCGCCGAGAATCGCCATGGCGATCTTGCCGCCACGGATCATCGCAAAGCTTTGCGCGGAATCGAAATAGGCGGTCTGTGGCAGCTCGGTGATGGTCTGTTTGCCGGCATTGATCAGATCGGCGTCTTCGTCCCCTTCAACAGGGAAGGGGCCCATGCCAAGCATGCCGTTTTCCGACTGCAGGGTCACTTCGACACCTTCAGGGATGTAGTTGGAGACCAGGGTCGGAATGCCGATGCCCAGGTTCACATACCAGCCGTCCTGCAGTTCAAGTGCTGCACGCGCGGCCATTTGATTGCGGTCCCATGCCATGGATCAGGCCTCCTCTTTCGCGCGGACAGTGCGCTTTTCGATACGCTTTTCGTGATCGCCCTGGATGATGCGATGCACATAGATGCCGGGCAGATGGATTGTATCGGGATCAAGCGAGCCGGTGGGGACGATTTCCTCGACCTCGACAACGCAGAATTTGCCACAGGTGGCAGCCGGCACATTGAAGTTGCGCGCGGTTTTGCGGAACACCAGATTGCCGGTCTCATCGGCTTTCCAGGCCTTCACGAGGGCGAGATCGGCAAACATGCCCTCTTCCATGATGTAGGTCTCGGGCTGGCCTTCGGGACCGGTCGGGAAATCCTTGTGCTCTTTGCCCTCGGCGATGACAGTCCCAACACCTGTTTTGGTGTAAAAGCCCGGGATACCTGCGCCGCCTGCGCGCATGCGCTCGGCCAGGGTGCCCTGCGGGTTGAATTCCAGCTCCAGCTCGCCGCTGAGATACTGACGCATGAATTCAGCGTTCTCGCCGACATAGGACGAGATCATCTTTTTGACTTGCTTGGTCTGCAGCAAAATGCCGATGCCAAAGTCGTCAACGCCTGCATTGTTGGAGGCAAAGGTCAAATCCTTGGTGCCTGCCTCCTTGATTGCGTCGAGCAGAAGCTCGGAAATGCCGCAGAGGCCAAAGCCACCTGCCGCTATGAACATGCCGTCATGAAGCAACCCATCAAGAGCTTCAGCGGCGTTGGAATAGACCTTTTTCATCGAGTTCTCCCATCAACTGCCAGTTGGATCTGGTTCTGGCCCCGAGAGGCCGCGAAGTCAACAATACTGAGACCGACGCGTATTACTACGGAGCGCCAGCCTGTAGGAGCCAGTCTGCGACAGCGGGGGGGCTCCCGCGCGTTTGTGGTGTTTTGGAATCCAAAACCCCGAAAACCCTTGGGCCGGGCGCCGGGCTGCGCCCGGCGCGCCCTCGCGAGCTGGAAGGGGCAAGCATTACATCGGCTGAACCTCAATTGCGCGAGATTCGTTCGCTTGGGGCCTGTTTGCTTAGGGCTTGTCTACGTGGGGCGGCCTGTGCCCCAAGCAAATGCGCCGCGCCATAGGCGCGGCGCTGGGCCCAACGGGATGTCTGGGGATCCTTTGGATCACCGGATCCGGGCGGGAGCATCTGCCTCGCGTTTGGTCTAGGCACTGAGGGCTAGGCGCTGAGGGCTGGGCGCTGGCCTCTATCCACTGGCGCGGACAGCGCTCCCGCAAGAGGGTCTAGGCGTCATCGGCCTTTTTAGGTGCTGCCTTTTTTGACACTGGTTTTTTGGCCGGAGCTTTTTTTGCCGCGGTGGTTTTGGCGGCTGGCTTTTTTGCCGTTGCCTTTTTAGCTGGCGCTTTCTTCTTGGCGGGGGCCTTTTTCTTGGCACCTGATTTGCCGACCTTCTCGGCGATCCATTCCAGAGCCTGCTCCACGGTCACGTCCTTGACCTCGACCTCTTTCGGGATCGTGGCATTGACCTTTTCCCACTTCACATACGGCCCATAGCGACCATCCATGATGCTGATCGCGCCGCCGTCCGGGTGCTCACCCAACTCGCGCAAAGCCTTGGCCGCAGCCCGGCGCCCGCGCCCCGGGTTGTTGCGTTTCTCGGTTATCAGCTCCATCGCCCGGTTCATACCGATTTCAAAAACGTCGAGCGTCTCTTTCAGATTGGCATAGACTGGTTTTTCCTCATCCGGTAACTGGTGCATGATATAGGGGCCAAAGCGGCCCAGGTTGGACGAAATGACGCCGCCCTCGGGGTGGGGACCAATCTCACGCGGCAAGGTCAGCAGCGTGACACCCTGCTCCAGAGTGACCTCATTGGGCCCCCAGCCGGGCAGAAAATCCTTGCCCTGCTTGGGCAGCGAGGACCGTGGCGGCTTTTTGTTTTCCGGCGTCACCTCGCCGCGCTGCACATAGGGGCCAAAGCGGCCAGACTTCAGGTGGATCTCATCCCCCTCGTCCTCGCCCAGAACCCGCTCATAGCCCTCGGCGCCCTCGCCTGAAATCGGGCGGGTGTAGACGCATTCGGGGTAGTTGCCGCAGCCCACAAAGCCACCAGTGCGCGAGGTTTTCAGGTGCAGCTGACCGGCGCCACATTTGGGGCAGATCCGCGGATCCGTGCCGTCTTCGCGCGGCGGGTACAGCTGTGGCGCCAGCGTTTCGTCCAAGCACATCAAGCACTTCGGAAATACGCAGGTCCGAAGTCTCGGAAATTGCCGCCGAGAAATCGCGCCAGAATTTGCTCAGGATATCCTTATAATCACGCCCGCCGGCGCTGACGTCATCCAGCTCGGCTTCCAGATTTGCGGTGAACTCATAGCCGACATAGGTGCGGAAGAAATTCAGCAGAAAGATGGTGACGATGCGGCCCTTGTCCTCGGGGAACAGGCGGTTCTTGTCCTTGCGGACATATTCGCGGTCCTGAATCGTGGTGATCACGGTGGCATAGGTGGAGGGGCGGCCAATGCCGAGCTCTTCCATACGTTTGACCAATGTCGCCTCGGTAAAGCGGGGCGGTGGCTGGGTGTGGTGCTGCAGGCCAAGAACGGCCTTGTTATCCGACAGGATTGCGCCACCACTGCTGGCTTTATCGGCCTGCGCGGCCAGAGAGGCAGCAAACTTCAGCGCCTCGCCCTGCATGATCTGCGGCAGGCGTTTGTCATCCTCATCCACAACATCGTCGCGGCCTTCTTCATAGACCCGCAGGAAGCCGTCAAACAGCATCACCTGACCTGTGGCGCGCAGCACCACCTGGTCGTCGTTCGAGCCAATATCAACCGTGGTGCGCTCAAGCCGGGCACCTTCCATCTGGCAGGCAAGGGTCCGTTTCCAGATCAGATCATAAAGCTTGCGCTGATCGTCCTCAGAGACCTTCAGGCTTTTGGCATCGCGGCTCATCTCAGTCGGGCGGATACATTCGTGCGCTTCCTGCGCGTTCTTGGCCGTGTTCTTGTAGATACGCGGTGACCCCGGCACATATTCGGCACCATAGCGGGTTTTGATCTCACTCCGGGCTTCCTGCACAGCCTCGGGGGCCATGTCGATGCCATCGGTTCGCATATAGGTGATCAGTCCGGCCTCATAGAGACGCTGGGCCGCGTTCATGCATTGCTTGGCACCCATGCCAAATTTGCGGCTGGCTTCCTGCTGCAGGGTCGAGGTCATGAAGGGCGCAGAGGGATTGCGGGAGGCGGGTTTTGCCTCGACCGATTTCACCACCATGTCCCGGCTGGTGACCGCCTGAACCGCAAGCTCGGCTGCGGTTGAGTTGGCCAGGCCGTATTTGTCCAGCTTGTCGCCGCCCAGAACCGTCAGGCGGGCCTCAAACTCCTGACCGCGCGGCGTGGCGAGGCTGGCCTTCACGGACCAGTATTCCTGGGGATTAAAGGCCTCGATTTCCATCTCGCGCTCAACAATGAGCCGCAGGCAGACCGATTGCACCCGGCCAGCCGAGCGCGCACCGGGCAGCTTGCGCCACAATACAGGCGACAGATTAAAGCCAACAAGGTAGTCCAGCGCGCGCCGCGCCAGATAGGCCTCGACCAGCGGCATGTCCACCTGACGCGGATTTTGCATCGCTTCGGTGACGGCCTCTTTGGTGATGGCATTAAAGGTCACCCGGCTGACGGGGGTGTCCTTTTTGATTGACCGTCGCTTGGTCAGGGCTTCCTGCAGATGCCAGCTGATCGCCTCGCCTTCGCGATCAGGGTCAGTCGCGAGGATCAGTTCGTTGTCTTCTTTCAACGCGTCGGCAATGGCTTTGACATGCTTGCGACTGTCGTTGCCGATCTCCCAGATCATCTCAAAATCATGGTCAGTATCAACCGAGCCGTTCTTGGCCGGTAGGTCGCGAACATGTCCATAAGAGGCAAGAACCGTGTAGTTCGGGCCCAGGTATTTATTGATTGTTTTGGCTTTGGCCGGGGATTCGACAACAACAACTGGCATGTAATTCTGTGGCCTCTTATGTGCTCTAACGCGCGTTCTATGGCTGGGCAAGATCAGCGGCGCAAGGGGAGAATGTCAATCCGAGCGCAATGAATGCAGGAATTGCAACACCTTTTTTGCGGGGGCTTTGGTATGAAATGGGCAGGGACATGGGGGCCGCCTGTACTGCGCCCGTTTCCCGGATGTGCCCCGGATGTCGCCCGAATGTAGCGCGAAAATCGCGACGCCCAACGGTGCGCTCTGCCTGTGTTTATCGAAAATATGCGGCACTGGGCGCGGGCAATATCGAGAGGGCAGGCGGGTTTATATCCGGTGATGCGGCAACATACAGTTCCTTCATTTTGGGCACTCGGACGCATCCTTGTCGCAGTTTCTGGCCAGTAGGCCGCCGGGGAAACGGTTAATTTTTCCATCAAGTTCCAGTTGGGTGATGACCGGAGAAAAGGCCTGCGCCGGGACATTGAGTTCGCGCATGAGCAGGTCCGAGGCCGTGGGGCTGGGGCCCAATCGTGCAAGGATCTGCTGATGCAGAGCTGAGGTCTCTTGCAGGCTGCGCCGCTCTGGCGGAGGCGGCGGCATATCCATTTGCTGACCAAAATCGCCGAGAGTGGGCAGGGCAACAGTCTGTTCCAGTTGTTTTTGTTCCACTGGGGGCGCGGACGCGGGCTGTTGCTGAGCGGTCTGTTGCGGAACAGAGGCGGCTTTGGAAAGACCTGCCTTTGAGCGCGCGAGATGGAGGGAGCCTGTAAAGAGGAGATCGTCACGCGGCGGCAGTGCGGCAATAATGTCTTCGGCGTTTCGCACCAGCACCCGCCATCGCGTATCAGGGCATTGCAGCCAAAGGCACGCGCATCAAAGGGGTGCCCGGGAACCGCCATCACATCGCGTCCCAGATCCAGCGCCTCCCGGGCCGTGATCAGGCTGCCCGAGCGCCCGGCTGCTTCTACCACGACAACCGCCTGGGCTAGACCGGCAATGATGCGATTGCGCTTGGGGAAGTGACGCGCCTGCGGAGACTGACCCATGGGGGCTTCTGACAGCAGCAAGCCTTTGGAGGCGATGTTTTCTGCAAGCGAGGTGTTTTCCGGCGGATAGATCATATCACAGCCGCCCGCCATCACCGCGATTGTGCCCGTTTTCAGCGTGGCCAGATGGGCGGCGGTATCCACGCCGCGCGCCAGACCTGAGACAACCGTATAGCCAGCCGCCCCGAGATCGGCGGCCAGACTGCGCGCCATGCGGGTGCCAAGAGAGGAGGCATTGCGGGCGCCGACGATCGCGATCATCGGACGCGCCAGCAGTTCCAGCTCACCAATTGCCCAGAGCAACGGTGGTGCTGTGCTCAACACAGCAAGGCTGGCAGGATAGAGAGGATCATCAAAGCACAAAAGCCGCGCTTTGGCGGCTTTTGCGGCTTTTACTTCGGCTATGACCGCGCTTTCCGGATACATTTTATATCCGGACACGCCGGCGGAGTTTGCCATTTTTGGCAACGCTTCCAGCGCATTCTGCGCTGAGCCATATTCGGCGATCAGGCGGTGAAAACTCACCGGGCCTATCCGCCTTGAACGCAACAGACGAAGCCTTGAGAACCAAGAATCTTCCGTGGTGGGTGGGAGTGGGGGGTGAGTGGAAGAATGTGCTTCCCTGGTCATCCGTGGCTCCGCCTGTTTGCACATATAGGAATACTCCTGAACCGGTTAACAGGTGATGAATGGATGCAAATTCTCCGAAGATTTTCGACAAAGAAGACAAGGTTTTTGCCAAATTCGGAAAATTCCTGGCAGCACATTGAAAATTAACAGTAAACAGATGCGCTACCCTGGGTATCCTGCCCTGTTTTCGCAGAGAAAGCCCGCAAAAGAAGCAAAAAACGCGGCCATTTCAGCCGCGTTTTTTACTACACAATACGCACAAATCGGGTATTTTGTGATACTTTTTCGGTACCTTTTTGGGCTGATGGGCGCGCGCCTCAGGCTCTCGCTGGTCTTGCGACTCAGGTTGCGGAGCCGCCAACCGTCAGCCCATCCATAAGAACGCTGGGCTGGCCAACGCCGACGGGCACCCATTGCCCGGCTTTGCCGCAATTGCCCATGCCGGGATCCAGCTCCATATCATTGCCGAGCGCGCGAATCTGTTTCAGCGCCGTGGCTCCATCGCCAATCAGAGTGGCGCCTTTGACCGGGGCTCCGACCTTGCCGTCGACGACCCTGTAGGCCTCGGTGCAGGAAAAGACGAATTTGCCGTTGGTGATGTCCACCTGCCCGCCGCCAAAGCCGACGGCCCAAATGCCGTCCTTGATGCCCGCCACCAGATCGGCTGGGTTGCTGTCGCCGCCCAGCATATAGGTGTTGGTCATCCGTGGCATCGGCGCATGGGCATAGCTTTGACGGCGTCCATTGCCGGTGGGTGCAACCCCCATGAGGCGCGCATTCTGCCGGTCCTGCATAAAGCCGACGAGGATGCCATCCTCGATCAGCGTATTCTTTTGGGAGGGTGTCCCCTCGTCATCGATGGTGATGGAGCCACGCCGGTCGGCAATGGTGCCATCGTCCAGAATGGTGACGCCGGGGGCCGCAATGCGTTGCCCCATGAGCCCGGCAAAGGCCGAGCTGCCCTTGCGGTTGAAGTCGCCTTCCAACCCGTGGCCGATGGCTTCGTGCAGCAAAATTCCGGGCCATCCAGGTCCAAGCACCACTTCCATGGGGCCTGCAGGGGCCGGAACCGCCTCCAGATTGACCAAGGCGACCCGCAGCGCCTCATTGGCCTTGGCCTGCCAGGAGACCGGATCAATCAGCCCATCGAGGCCAACACGGCCGCCGCCGCCGGCCGAGCCGCTTTCGCGCCGTCCGTCCTGTTCCACGATCACCGAGACATTCAGCCGGGTCATGGGGCGGGTATCGCGCACCCGCACCCCATCGGCGCGCAGGATTTCGATTTCCTGCAACGAGGCGGCAATCGAGGCCGAGACCTGTACCACCCGTTTGTCCAGATCCCGGACAAAGGCGTCTATTTCGCGCAGGGTTTCGATCTTCACCGGGAAAGGCTGGGCGCTGATCGGGTCAGAGTCTGTATAAAGCTTTACGTTGGTCGCCCTGGGGGCATCGGCATAGGTGCCGCCCCCGGCCCCCACTGCCAGGCGCGCGGTCTCAGAGGCGCGTTTGAGAGCGGCAATCGAAACCTCGGTTGAATGGGCATAGCCTGCCACCTCACCGTTCACCGCGCGCAGGCCAAATCCTTCGGAGGCATCATAGCTGGCACTGCGCAGGCGGCCATCATCAAACACCAGGGCTTCGGACTTGCGGCGTTCGGCAAAAATCTCGCCATCTTCGGCTCCGGCAAGGGTCTCACGCAGAATGGGCAGGGCCTCATCCTCGGGGAGGAGCGTTTCAAAGGGTCGAAAGGCTGAGTTTTCCATGTCACGGACCTCGAGTTTTTTTGATTTAAATCAAGAAAGCGACGCTTTGACGCTTGCCTGCCTCTTTATCTGTACGCGTGAATATGATTTTAAGCAGCGTCAAAGACAACGGGTTCGAACGCCTTTTGTGGAATCAATGTTCCACAAGGGGCAATCGGCTGTAAGAATAATGCGATCAATAACGATCAGGACATGATATGAAGAATGCTTTGATGCTTTCGGGCCTTTTTGCTGGCCTTTCCAGTCTTCCAGCCATGGCGCAAGAAGGTCTGGAAACCATTGGTAAGCCTACAGATGGCAACCTTGGTTTTCAGCCGGCGGCGACCCAATTGGCGGAAGGCATTCACAAACTGGACTGGATGATTCTGATAATCATCACCGCGACCTGCGTGTTTGTTGCCGGTTTGATGCTCTACGCCATCGTGCGTTTCAACCGCCGCGCCAATCCAAACCCGGCCAGTTTCACCCACCATACCACCATTGAGATCGCCTGGACGCTGATCCCGATCCTGATTCTGGTCTTCATCGGCTCCTTCTCGCTGCCCGAACTGTTCCGGCAGCAGGAAATTCCTGAAGGCGACATCACGATCAAGGTGACGGGCTACCAGTGGTACTGGGGCTATGAGTATGTTGACCATGGGTTCGGCTTTGACAGCTATATGATTGGCAATGAGGCCACCACGGATGAAGGCACCCGCGCCAGCTGATGCGGATGTGACGCCGTTTGTTCTGGATGACGCCATGCGCGCCAAACTGGTTGAAGCGGGCTACAACGAAGATGAATTCCTGCTGGCGACGGACACAGCCATTGTGATCCCGGTCAACAAGGTCATCGTGATGCAGGTGACGGGCGCGGATGTGATCCACGCCTGGACCATTCCCGCCTTTGGCGTGAAGCAGGATGCGGTTCCCGGCCGTCTTGCCGAGCTGTGGTTCACGGCTGAAAAAGAAGGCATCTATTTTGGCCAGTGTTCCGAACTCTGTGGTAAAGAGCACGCCTATATGCCGATCACCGTCAAAGTGGTCAGCGAAGAGGCCTATGAAGCATGGCTGAAGGGCGCGATCGACGAATACGCCGGTCTGCCACAGTCCTATCAGGTTGCTTCCAACTGAGATCGACCTTTCGACTCCTCCCGCCCCGGCAGGTGTTAAATGCTGCAGGCGGGAGGGCTGAACTAATTGGGATGCGCAGAGATCTGCGCATCACTGGTCTGCAAAAGGGTCAACGATGAGCGACGCAAGCATCAATGCCAGCACAATCCGTGAGGATGAGGCCAGCTTTGGCGACTATTTCGCCCTGCTGAAGCCGCGGGTCATGTCACTGGTGGTCTTTACCGCCTTTGTCGGCCTGTTGGCCGCGCCTGTTGGCGTGCATCCCGTCATTGGCTTTTGTGCCGTGCTGTTCATCGCCATCGGCGGTGGCGCCTCGGGCGCGCTGGACACATGTGGTGGGACGCGGACATTGATCAGGTGATGAAGCGGACCAAATCCCGCCCCATCCCCGCCGGTAAGGTCGAGGCAGGCGAAGCGCTGAGCCTTGGTCTGGCGCTGTCGGGCCTGTCGGTGATCATGCTGGCGCTGGCGACCAATGTGCTGGCGGGGGCCTTTCTGGCCTTTACCATCTTCTTTTACGTGGTGGTCTATACCATGTGGCTGAAGCGGGCGACGCCGCAGAACATCGTGATCGGTGGCGCTGCCGGTGCTTTCCCGCCGGTGATTGGCTGGATCGCGGCCACCGGCACCATGTCGGTTGAGCCCTGGCTGATGTTTGCTTTGACCTTTATGTGGACACCGCCGCATTTCTGGGCGCTGGCGCTGTTCATGCGCTCTGACTACGATGATGCGGGCGTGCCGATGCTGACCGTGACCCATGGCCGCCGTGCCACGCGGGTGCATATCCTGGCCTATACCGTTTTGCTGGCTGTTCTGGCGATTGGCACGGCCTTTTCAGGTATTGGCGGTCCGATCTTTCTGGCCGCTGCCGTGGTTGTGAACGCTTTGTTCCTGCTGGGCGCCTGGAAGATCTTTGGCCGTAATGAAGAGGACTCTGAAGAAGACAACTTCAAGGCAGAGCGCAGTTTCTTTAAGCTGTCGCTGCTCTACCTGTTCCTGCACTTTGGTGCGATTCTTCTGGAAGCACTGCTGAAACCCTATGGGCTTGGAGGCTGGTAATATGGCTTTGAACAAAGAACACGATCTGCACAAACGCCGCTTTGGCCGCAATATGGGCGTCGCCCTGTTGCTCGGCGGCTTTGTGGTGCTGGTGCTGGCCCTGACCATGGTCAAGGTGACATCAAACGGCTTTCAGTTTCCACAAACCCAGGGTGAGCAGGACTAATGGCCCTTAAAGGACCCCAGAAAACAGTTGTTCAACTGGTGGCGCTTGTCGTCACCATGGGCGCGCTGTCTTGGGCCTCGGTGCCGTTTTACGACTGGTTTTGCCGGGTAACAGGGATTGGCGGCATCACAGGTGTGGCGGCAAAGGGCTCTGAAACTGTTCTGGACGAGACCATCACGGTACGATTTGATGCCTCCAAAGAACGCGGCATGGCCTGGGAGTTCAAGCCGGTGCAGCGCGAGATGGAGCTCAAGATCGGGGAGACCGGCCTCGCCTTCTATGAGGCCTATAATCCAACAAGCCGCCCTGTCGCGGGGCAGGCTTCGTACAATGTGACGCCCTATTCCGCAGGCGCGTTCTTTGAAAAAATCGACTGCTTCTGCTTTACCGAGCAGGTGCTGCAACCGGGGGAGCGGGTGGAAATGCCCGTGACCTTCTTTGTCGACCCGGAAATCGTTACCGACCGGGACGGAAAATTCGTGCATACGATCACACTTTCGTACACGTTTTATGAAATCGATCTGCCCGAGGGCTATGCCGCTCTCGATACCGGGATAAACACCGGGGCAGATCTTACCACGAATTAGGCCGATGGGTGAGGGACACTTAAATGGCGCACGCTAAAAATCACGATTTTCACATTCTGCCTCCTTCAATCCTGCCATTGCTGGCAGCTGTTGGCGGTTTCATCATGCTCTTCGGGGCCGTCTTGTGGATGCAGGGCATAACAGCCTGGATGTTCTGGGGTGGCCTGGTGCTGGTGCTCTACGTCAGCTATGCTTGGTGGGCTGAAATGGTCACCGAGGCGCGTCAGGGCGATCACACTTTGGTGGTCCGTATCGGGCTGCGCTACGGCTTCATCCTGTTTGTGATGTCCGAAGTGATGTTCTTCTTTGCCTGGTTCTGGTCGTTCTTCAAACACGCGATCTACCCAATGGAAGAGTATTTCGGCACCGAATACGCTAAGCCCGAGATCTACGCGGTTGATCCTTTTCATCTGCCGCTGATCAACACGCTGGTTCTGCTGCTGTCGGGCTGTGCGGTGACCTGGGCGCACCATGCGCTGGTGCATGGCAACGACCGTAAGGCCCTGATTCAGGGTCTGTCGATTGGCATCGTACTGGGCGTTTTCTTCACCTTCCTGCAGGGCTATGAATACGCGCACCTGCTGCACGAAGGCTGGCAGTTTGGCGGCGATGAGTTCTACTCGAACTTCTTCATGGCCACCGGCTTCCACGGTTTCCACGTTCTGCTGGGCACCATCTTCCTGACGGTCTGCCTGATCCGTGCAATCAAGGGTGATTTCACCCCCGAGCAGCACGTCGGCTTTGAGGCGGCAGCTTGGTACTGGCACTTCGTGGACGTGGTCTGGCTCTTCCTGTTCTTTGCGGTCTACCTCTGGGGCACCGCCGGACTGTAAGACCGGAATGTACCGGGTACATCTTTGTGGTTTTCAAAATCGCAACGAAACCGTATCTACCACAGCGCGCGAGGTCTCCTCGCGCGCTGTTCCTATGAGAGGGTGCCATGCGGCGACTGTTCTTCTTTCTGGTGATTGGCGGGCTTGGGCTGGCGACTCTCTTGAGTCTTGGCACTTGGCGGCTCAAGCGTCTGGCCTGGAAAGATGACCTTATGCAGACTATCGAGACCCGTATCGCAGCGGCCCCCGTTGCTGTTCCGCAAAGCCCGACTGAGCAGCAAGACCGCTACCGTGCCGTCACCGCAGAAGGGGAGCTGGGAGCCGAGGATCTGCATGTGTTCTGGGTCACCAAGGATGCCGAGACAGGCTACCGAGTGATCTCAGCCCTTATCATGGGCGATGGACGCCGCCTGCTTTTGGATCGTGGCTTCATTCCGGCAGCCGACAAGAACATTCTCCGCTGGTCCGGAGCCGTTGCGGTGACCGGGAATCTTTTGTGGCCGGATGAGGGGGATTGGACAACGCCTCCACCCGAAGTCGACACCAATATCCTCTACGCCCGCGATATCGCCTATATGGCCAATCGGCTGGGCACAGAGCCGGTTCTGATTGTTGCCCGCAGCATCTCTCCTGAGACACCTGTGACACCGCAGGGGGTGACAACTGCAGGCATCCCAAACAACCACTTGCAATATGCGATCACCTGGTTTTCGCTGGCCTTTATCTGGGCCGCGATGACCGCCTCTTTTCTATGGCGCTCAAACGCCAAACCCAAAGGCTGAAGCGATGAAATATATCTCCACCCGTGGGCAGGCGCCCGAGCTGACTTTTGAAGAGGCAATGCTGACCGGTCTGGCCCGCGATGGGGGCCTCTATGTGCCGGCCGAGATTCCACAGATGGGCCGCGAAGAGATCGCAGCGCTTGGCGGGCTGTCCTATGAGGAAACTGCCTTTCGGGTGATGCGTCCTTTCCTGGGCGACTGTTTTACCGACGAAGAGTTTCACGGCATCATCTCCCGCGCCTATGCCGACTTTGATCATGCGGCACGCGCGCCTCTGAAACAGCTGGCGCCGAACCATTTCCTGCTGGAGCTGTTTCACGGCCCCACTCTGGCCTTCAAAGATTTTGCCATGCAGCTGATTGGTCAGCTGTTTCAGGTGGCGTTAGAGCGCCGCGGTGAGCGTGTCACCATTGCGGGTGCTACCTCGGGGGATACCGGCTCGGCGGCGATGGAGGCCTTTCGCGGTCTCAGCAATGTTGATGTCTTTATCCTCTATCCGCATGGGCGGGTGTCTGAGGTGCAGCGGCGTCAGATGACAACGCCTGCCGACAAGAACGTGCATGCGCTGGCGCTGGACGGTGACTTTGACGACTGCCAGGCGCGGGTCAAAGACATGTTCAACGACTTCGACTTTCGCGATGGCGTCAAACTGGCCGGGGTCAACTCGATCAATATCGCCCGCGTCCTGGCGCAGGTGGTCTATTACTTCTCCTCCGCCGTCAGCCTGGGCGCGCCCGCGCGCGAGGTGAGCTTTACCGTCCCTACCGGCAACTTTGGCGACATCTTCGCGGGCTATATCGCACAGCAAATGGGGCTGCCGATCAAGGATCTGGTGGTTGCGACCAATCAAAACGACATCCTGCACCGCTGCCTGAAAGGCGAGGGCTACCACAAGGGCGCAACCGTGCCGTCGATCTCGCCCTCGATGGATATTCAGGTCTCGTCCAACTTTGAGCGGGCATTGTATTTTGCCTATGACAAGGATGCCGGTGCTGTGGCGCAGCTGATGGATGAGCTGAAAAGCGGCGGCTTTGAGGTCAGCCAGGGTGCCATGCAGGCGCTGTCTCAGACCTATAAATCAGGCCGTGCCTCTGAGGCGGAAACCATGGCAACAATCAAATCCGAAGGTGTCGCCACGGGCGAGCTTTTGTGCCCGCACGGCGCTGTTGGCGTCAAGGTGGCCAATGAGCTGCGCGAGTCAAGCGTGCCGATGATTACACTGGCCACCGCGCATCCGGCCAAATTCCCCGCCGCCGTCGAGGAGGCCTCGGGGATCTATCCGTCGCTGCCAGAGCGTATGGCGGACCTTTATGACCGCGACGAGCGGGTAAGCCAGATCGCCAATGACCTTGGTGCTATCGAAGATCATATCAGAAAGAACATCGCACAATGAGAACTCTTCAGTGAGCGTCCAGCAGCACCAACTGGCCAATGGCTTTCGGATCGTGACCGAGGCTATGCCGGGTCTGCAGTCGGCCTCGATCGGGATCTGGGTCACCGCCGGGGGTCGCAATGAGCGGCTGGAGCAGAACGGCATCGCGCATTTTCTCGAGCACATGGCCTTTAAGGGCACCAAGCGGCGCACGGCCTTGCAGATCGCCGAGGCGGTCGAGGACGTGGGCGGCTATATCAACGCCTATACCTCGCGCGAGGTGACGGCCTATTATGCGCGGGTGCTGCAGGATGATGTACCACTGGCGCTGGACGTGCTGGCGGATATCCTGCGCAACCCGGTGTTTGATCCGCGCGAAATCGAGGTGGAGCGTGGCGTGATCCTGCAAGAGATCGGTCAGGCGCTGGACACACCGGATGACGTGATCTTTGACTGGCTGCAGGAAGAGAGCTATCACAACCAACCGCTGGGCCGCACCATTCTGGGGCCTGCCGAACGGGTGAGCGCCTTCAATCGCGAAGACCTGACGCAGTTTGTCTCGGAACACTACGGCCCCGGCCAGATGATCCTGTCGGCGGCTGGTGCGGTGGATCACGAGAGCCTGGTGAAGCTGGCGGAAGATCTGTTTGGCGACATGCAGGCACGGCCATCGCTGGTGGTTGAGCCTGCGCATTTCACCGGCGGTGAGGCGCGGCACGCCAAGGATCTGGAGCAGGCACATTTTGGGCTCTCGCTTGAAAGCCCGGGGTATCGTGATGCCGCGATCTACACGGCGCAGATCTATGCCGGCGTCATGGGCGGTGGCATGTCCAGTCGCCTGTTCCAGGAGGTGCGTGAAAAGCGCGGGCTGTGCTATACCATCTTTGCTCAGGCCGGCGCCCATGCCGATACCGGCAGCACCACGATCTATGCCGGAACCTCTGGCGAGCAGGTTGAGGAGCTGGCCCATATCACCATCGATGAGATGAAACGCGCGGCTGAGGATATGAACGACGCCGAAGTGGAGCGCGCCCGGGCTCAGATGAAGGCCGGCATGCTGATGGGGCTGGAAAGCCCCACCAACCGGCCGAACGTCTGGCGCGGCTGGTGCAGATCTGGGCCCGGGGGCCGCCGCTGGAAGAAACGGTAAAGCTGATCAATGCAGTCACCACCGAGGACGTGCGGGCGCTGGCTGAGCAGCTGGCGGTGCGCGCCCCGGCAGCCATGGCGCTTTATGGTCCGGTTGAGACGGCGCCAAGCCTGCAGGCCCTGCAGGAGCGCCGTGTCGCCTGATGTTGCTGGGCCGTCGCAAACTCAGGCTTGAAACAGAGCGGCTGACGCTGCGGCCCCCAGTGCATTCGGACTTTCACGCCTGGGCGGCGTTGCGACTGCAAAGCCAGGCCTATCTCACCCCCTGGGAGCCGGCCTGGGCTGCGGACCATCTGGGGCGCAAGTCCTTTACCAACCGGGTCTACTGGGCGCAGCGCTCGGTCTCAGGAGGCACAGCGCTGCCGCTGTTCCTGAATCCGGCGCGAGGACCAGATGATTGTTGGGGCCATTACGCTGGACAATGTCCGGCGTGGCCCGGCGATGGCCGGCACGCTGGGCTACTGGACGGGTCAGCCCTTTGGCCGACAGGGCTATATGCGCGAGGCCATTGGGGCGGTTGTGCACTACGCTTATGGAAAACTGGACCTGAGCCGGATCGAGGCGGCCTGTTTGCCGGAAAACACTGCCTCGCGCGGCTTGTTGGAAAAGTCTGGCTTCAAATACGAGGGTGGGGCGCAGTCCTACCTGCAGATCGGCGGCCGCTGGCGCACTCATGTGCTTTATGCGGCTTTGCGCCACGACCGGCGAGGCCGTACGCAGGCGGGCTAGAACCTGTGATTTTGCAAATGTTGCATTGACCGCGAGGGGGGGGCTCCCGCGCCCTTTTGAGGGCTTTGGCTCAGGCCAAGCGCCGCTCCTGCAGGGCTTGGGCCCGGCGCCGCGCAGGCGCGCGGCGCGGCAGCGGTGCCTTGCAAGGCTCTGGTGTTTGGCCGTTGTCGCCGTGGTCTGGAAGAATGGCCTGAAAGACCGGCCTGGGAGAATGGCCTGGGGGAACGGCTTGGGCCTTTGGTGTTTGTCGGGGCTTGCCATGCGGCCTTGGATTGAGGATGCAGGGGTATGAGCTATACACCTGCCGATGCCGCCTTCGCCGCGGCCCTGTCGCCCTTGTTGCCACAGGGAGTGCTTTGCCCGCCCGAACCCAGATTTCTGGAAGAGCCGCGTGGGCGCTACACGGGGCAGGTTGGTCTGCTGGCCAAACCAAGCAGCGTTGAGCAGGTATCTGTCCTGGTACAGGCGGCAAATGCTGCGCGCGTGCCGGTGGTGCCCTATGGCGGTGGAACCGGCCTGGTTGGTGGACAGGTCAAACCCGACGGTGTTGCGCCTTTGCTGATCTCGCTGGAGCGGGTGGGGCAAATCAGGGCCGTCTACCCGGAGGAAAACGTTTTGGTGGCCGAGGCTGGTGCGATCCTGGCGGAGGGGCAGGAAGCAGCATTGGCGCAGAGGCGATTGTTCCCGCTGTCGCTGGCCGCCGAGGGCTCGGCCCGCATTGGCGGCAACCTGTCGACCAATGCCGGCGGGGTCAATGTGTTGCGCGACGGTAATGCGCGCGATCTGTGCCTGGGGCTGGAAGCCGTGTTGCCAACGGGTGAGATCTGGAACGGGCTGACCCGGTTGCGCAAGGACAACGCAGGCTATGACCTGCGCAACCTTCTGGTCGGCGCGGAGGGGACATTGGGTATTATCACTGCTGCTGCGTTGAAATTGGCCCCTATTCCGGCGCAGCAGGGGGTAGCTGTTTTTGTGGTGCCCTCGCCAGAGGCGGCGATTGCGCTGCTTGCTTTGGCGCGGGACCATCTGGGAGAGGCTATCAGTGCCTTTGAGTTGTTGCATCGTCAGGGGCTGGAATTTCTTGCCGAGCATCTGCCACAGCTGCGCCAACCTTTTGACGTGGCTCCGGAATGGGCTGTTCTGATCGATCTGGGGCTTGCCCGGGGGCAAGATCCGGTGGCCGCGCTTGCGGATCTCTTTGAGGCGGCAGTTGACGCCGGTCTGGCCGAGGACGGTGTTATCGCGCAATTCGAAACACAGGCTCAGGCGCTGTGGGCAGCACGTGAACAGATACCCGAGGCAAATCGCCTGGTAGGCTCGATCGCGAGCCATGATGTATCGGTGCCGATTTCGGCCATTCCAGAGTTCATTCACCGGGGTCGTGAGGCGATCGCAGGGCTGGTGGCAGGGGACATGCGGATCAACTGTTTTGGTCATCTTGGGGATGGCAATCTGCACTACAATGTTTTCCCTGCGAAAGGCAGGTCTCGCCATGACTATGAGAGCCTGCGTGGGGCTGTGCAGCAGGCCGTGCATGATCTCGTGGATGATTTGGATGGCTCATTCAGTGCCGAGCATGGCGTTGGTCGAATGAAGGTGGCAGATTTGCAGCGCTATGGAGATCCTGTCAAACTTGCCGCGATGAGGGCGATCAAACAGGCGCTGGATCCCAAGGGAATCATGAACCAAGGGGTGATTTTCCCACAGGTTGATGGGGAAGAGTGATGGATGAGGGCGATGGGTGAATGTCTCATGGTGCCAGGGAAGCCAAAAGGGCGCCGGGACAGAGGCGCCTCGCTGCGCGCGCAACGGGGAGGCTCTCGCGCAGCCAAATCCCTCCAAAGGAGGGCCTGGCCCCTTGGGCCGGGCACCGCGCTGTCGCGCGGCGGGCCTTTTTGGCTCAATGAGCCAATAAGGCTATGCCCAACGGGAAGTGCCCCATTTTTATGGGGGGGTGACGGGCGGGGGAAGCTGGGACGCTGGCGCAACCAGCTCTTTTACTTAGTCGCCCTCGAACTCGCATAGAACATGCACATCCATGCCCATGTCTTCGAGAACTTTGCGCCCCCCCAGATCCGGCAGATCGACGATAAAGGCGCAAGAGACGATTTCGCCCCCCAAGCGCTCAATCAGTTTGATGCCCGCCGACGCCGTGCCACCGGTTGCGAGCAGATCGTCGACGACCAGGACTTTTTCACCGGGCTGGATGGCGTCTTCGTGAATCTCGACAATGGCTTCACCGTATTCCAGCTTGTAGTCTTGGCTGATCGTGCGGCCTGGCAGCTTGCCTTTCTTGCGGATCGGCACAAAACCGACGCTCAGCTGGTGCGCGATGGCGCCGCCCATGATGAACCCACGTGCCTCTAGCCCGACCACCTTGTCGATCCGCTCGCCGGCATAGGGATGCAACATCTGGTCGATGGCCATGCGAAAGCCGCGTGGATCGGCAAACAGCGTGGTCACATCGCGAAACATGATGCCCTCGTGCGGGAAGTCGACAATGGGCGGATGTAGTCTTTAACGGCGGTTTTCTTAGGCATGGGCAGGCTTTCTTTTGCTGGGCGCGTCTTTGCCAAAGACCTGACAGGTCCTGGATACTGCCCGCTGTTTTCCGGGCCAACTGGGGTTTGGCCGAAGCAGAGCCTGTATGCAAGGGGCAAGGGCCGAGAGAGAGCTGGCCGACGTCAGGTCGGACGCCGCAGCAGGGCTGTCACCAGTCCCATGCCGATCAGGGCAACGCCGCCACTGCGGGTGAGGGTCGAAAGTGTTGCCGGGCGTGAGATCCAGCGCCGCAGCCGGTCTGCCACAAGGGCATAGGCGAGGGCATTGAGGGCCGCGAGGCCAACAAAGGTGGCTATCAGGATGACAAACTGCGGCGCCAGACTCTCGCCGGGACGCAGAAACTGGCGCACAAAGGCGATGAAAAAGGCAATGGATTTTGGGTTCAGCGCCGTCACAGCAGCCGTATGAGCAAAAACGCCTTGGGCCTGCGCCGTATCCGCGCTCACCAGCTGCTCCAGCCCCGTGGCCCCGGCCGCGCTCCGCCAGAGTTTGACGCCAAGCCACAGCAGATATGCGGCCCCTGCCCATTTCAACGCAGAAAACAGCGTCGCCGAGGCCATAACCAGCGCTCCAAGTCCCGCAAGCGATGTGCTCATGGCAACGAGATCACCAAATGCCACGCCGAGAGCCGAGGCAACGGCCACCGGGCGTCCTTTCGAGAGGGCATAGCTCAGCACCAACAGCACAGTGGGCCCCGGGATCAGCAAGAGTGCTGCAGAGGCCGCGGCAAAAGCAAGCCAGAGATTGAAGTCCATCCTGTCAGGCCTCTCCTGTATCTATCCTCAATAAAGCAAGCACCGCCCGGATGCCGCGAGTCAACGCAAAAGCTCTGAGTTTTGACGCATCAATGCTTTTTGCAGGTCGCGTCTCTGCGGGAGATTCCAAACGCCACCCCTGCCAGCCGCCCTCATTTTGCGGTCTTACACGCCAAAAGGACAAACTGTACCGAGGCGCGCTGCTGCAGACCCATGCCATAAATGGCATCAAAGTCGACACCTCCAAACCTGTGAGGTTCGACGTGAAGAACCTCATTAAATCAATTTATTACGGTGGGCGAAAATCAAGGCAGAGCGTTGCGGCAATAGGGGCGAGGGGCAAAATCGGTGGGGGAGAGCTGAGCAAAGCTCTCTCCCCTCGTTTGAGTGCCGGGTTGTAAAGATCGGTGTTGGCCAACCAGACGGGTTTCTTTATCGCGGTGTGAGGCCGCGAAGAACGGCGTCAGCCAAGCACCCTTCCTGCAACAGCGTCCAGCTTGGCAATCAGGGCGGGATCGCGTTTCTCCGGAGCGGTCATCACGGCGAATTCCAGGGCCCGGTCACAGCCATGCGGGCAGGGCGCGCGGTCTTTGCCCAGGATGGCCGGCAGGCGGCGCACCAGTTCGCGGCCATTGCTGGAATTGCCCTGCAGCGTGGCCAGAATATCGCTGATATCCACCGCGCCATGCTCCGGGTGCCAGCTATCGAAATCGGTGACCATGGCGATGGATGCATAGCAGAGCTCGGCCTCACGGGCGAGTTTGGCCTCGGGCATATTGGTCATGCCAATGACGTCACAGCCCCAGCTTTCGCGGTACATTTTGGATTCTGCGATCGAGGAAAACTGTGGCCCCTCCATGCACAGATAGGTGCCGCCGCGATGGGTTGTGATGCCAGCTGCCCGTGCAGCCTGTTCGGCCGCATCGGAGAGACGTTCGCAGGTTGGATGGGCCACGCTGACATGGGCCACGCAACCGGTGCCAAAAAAGCTCTTTTCGCGGGCAAAGGTGCGGTCGATGAACTGGTCAACGATGACAAAATCTCCCGGCGCCATGTGCTCGCGAAACGACCCACAGGCCGAGACGGAAAACACATCGGTGACGCCCAGCCGTTTCAACGCGTCGATATTGGCGCGATAGGGCACCTCGGTCGGGGAATGCACATGGCCGCGGCCGTGGCGGGGCAAAAAGGCCATTTTGATGCCCTCAAGTTGCCCGGTGAGGATCTGATCTGAGGGCGCACCCCCGGGCGTGTCAACCGCGACCCACTCGGCGCCCTCCAGTCCGTCGATGTCGTAAATGCCCGAGCCGCCGATTACGGCGATCATTGTGTCCTGGCTCACGCGTGCTCTCTCCTGTGCAAATGGTGTGTCGTGGTGGTTTACGACAGGTTCTGCACCGGTTCTACACTGGCTGGCGCATCAAGGCTACTCACACCAGAGTACGCCAGAGCATGCCCGCAAAAGACAGGCGAGGCAAAGACTGACGCGGCAAAGGCGATTTTTCCTGCGGCCGCGCGCTATCAGGTGGCCTGTCAGGTGGGCCGGGCAATTGAGCCGGCAATCCGGCGGGCTTGCAGACGGGCTTGCAGGCTGGCAATTCGGGCTGGCAATTTGGGCGGGCAAAGCGTCCTCTGACAGCCCCGAATGCGGCCTGCCTCGTTCATAGCGCTGCGGCAGGGGCAGGGCGGGCGGTGGCGCAGGTGGGCGCGGCCCTTGTGTCATTGGCGAAATTCCGCTAGGGGCGGGCAGCGAACACAAGCTCCTCCAATCACAGGTACCCGCCAATGAGACGCGCCGCCATGGCCCTGCTGGCCAATCGTATTTCCCCGCCCAACCTCTCTATCATGCAGGATGAGGGCTGGTCTGTTGCGCGTGTGCGCACCGAAGTCCTGTCAGGCTTTACCGTTTCCCTGGCCCTGGTGCCCGAAGCGGTGGCCTTTGCTTTTGTTGCAGGGGTACACCCTCTGGTCGGGCTTTATGCAGCCTTTCTTGTGGGTCTGGTGACAGCGCTGATTGGGGGGCGTCCGGGGATGATTTCCGGCGCGACCGGTGCCCTGGCGGTTGTCATGGTCTCGCTGGTTGCGCAACACGGGGTGGAATATCTCTTTGCCACCGTGGTTTTGATGGGTATTTTGCAGCTGATCGCAGGCATCATGCATTGGGGCAAGTTCATTCGTCTGGTGCCGCACCCGGTGATGCTGGGCTTTGTCAACGGCCTTGCGATTGTGATTTTCCTGGCCCAGATGACCCAGTTCAAAGTGCCGGGCACCGGCGGGGCTGAGTGGCTTTCGGGTCTGCCGATGATGATGATGCTGGGGCTGGTGGGTCTGACCATGGTCATTATCTGGGGCACACCCAAGATTACCTCGATCATTCCGGCACCTCTGGCCGGGATTGGCATCGTCGCCGGGATTGTCATCCTCTTTGGTCTGGATGTGCCACGGGTTGGCGATATGGCGTCGATCAAGGGGGCTTTGCCGTCGATGCACAACCCCTTTGGGTCAGGGCTCGGCATCTATGGGGATGCTCTGGCGCCTTTTAATCTGGAAACGCTGAGAATCATTCTGCCCTATGCTGTCATTCTTGCCGCCATCGGCCTGATCGAGAGCCTGCTGACGCTGAATCTGGTGGGTGAAATCACTGGTAAACGCGGTGGCGCCAGCCAGGAATGTATCGCGCAGGGTACCGCCAATGTGATCACCGGCTTCTTTGGGGGCATGGGCGGCTGTGCCATGATTGGTCAGTCGATGATCAACGTGAAATCAGGTGGCCGGACCCGGATTGCCGGGATCGTGGCAGCGCTCTGTCTGCTGGCCTTTATTGTCGTGGCCTCGCCCCTGATCGAGCAGATCCCGCTGGCGGCGCTGGTTGGGGTGATGTTCATGGTTGTGATCGGAACCTTTGCCTGGAACAGCCTGAAAATCATGACCAAGGTGCCGCCGATGGATGCCTTTGTGATTGTTCTGGTGACTGTCGTGACGGTGATGAGCGATCTGGCCATTGCGGTTGTGGTGGGTGTGATTGTCTCGGCTCTGGCCTATGCTTGGAGCAACGCGCGCCGTATCCATGCGATCACCCGCGAGTCCGAAAGCGAGCAGGGTGCCAAGGTCTATGAGATCGAGGGGCCGCTGTTTTTTGGCTCGACCGATGGGTTCATCGAGCTGTTTGATGTGGACAATGACCCCGACAAGGTGATCGTCGAGTTTGGCCGCAGCCGGGTGGTGGATCAATCCGCGCTGCAGGCGATCGAAGCCATTGCAGGCAAATATGAGGCGGCGGGCAAGACCCTGATGCTGCGTCACCTGAGCCGGGACTGCCATGAGCTTTTGACCAAAGCAGGCCATCTGATGATCGACAGTGACGATGACCCGGAATACCAGGTTGCTGCCGACTATTCGGTCAAGACCGGCATTCTGGGCGGACACTGACCAGATCAGATCCGTACTGTTGTTAAGCGGTCGCGCCCCTGACGGGGCGCGGCTGTTTTGTTTTAGGGCGCGGCCACAAAGGTGCTGGCCTGATCAAATGGCGCGCTGCCCGGTTTTGGAGCGCGCGGTTAGTTCGGAGCGAGGCTTTCCAGCATATCGAGGTCACCAGACAGCAGCGCGGGCTCGGCCTGGGCGATAAGGTCTTGCGGCCAATGCCACCATTTCAGGCTCAAAAGCCGCGAGATTTGCGATTTGGACAAGCGGCAACGCTGCACCGAGCCGGGATTGCCCATGACCACCGCGTAGGGCGGCACGCTGCCGCGCACCACAGCGCCTGCGCCAATAATCGCGCCGTCGCCGATGCGGGCTCCCGGCAGGACCAGGGCGCCATAGCCGATCCAGACATCATGCCCGATGCGCGTGTCCCGGGTGTCGGGCTGAAAATCTGCCATCTGGCTTGGGTCAAACACCGGAAACGGATAGCAGCTGAGGCCCTCCTGAGCGTGATTGGCCGCAGAGGTGATAAAGCGCACCCCATGGGCGATCTGGCAAAACCGCCCGATCACCAGCCGTTCGCGCGCACCGGCAAACAGATAGGGCGCGAGATGGCTGGCCCAGTCCTGCGGTGGCGCAAAATCAGAGGCATAGCTATAGTCTCCGATTTGAAAGTTCGGATGATCTATCGCCTGGGACAGCATGACGGTGCCGCTATGGGCCCCGCCGTCTGGCAGCTGTATCGGGTTGCGCAACGCGGGATTGGGCAGGGGCATGCGCGGGCCTCAATCGTCGGGACGGGCCAGCGAGAAAACATCGCGCACCACGGTGTAGTCGCGATATCCCATGCGGGCCAGAGGCTGGAAGGTTGTGACATCAAAAATCCCATCGCGCAGGCAGTCGTCGCGCAAATGAATGCCGGTCACCTCGCCAAAGGCCACGCGGTTGGCCGCACCGGGCAGGGTGACGATCTGGGTGAGTTTGCATTCCAGTGCTGCGGGTGCGCCGTCAATGCGGGCGCAATTGATGGTGTCGCACTCCACGGGGGTCAGGCCTGCGTGCTCGAACTCGTCCACCTCTTTTGGCAGCAACTCAGAGCTGGCATTCATCGCATCGCGCATCTCAAAGGCGACGATATTGACGCAAAAGACGCCGGTTGCCTCAATATTGGCGAGGCTGTCTTTGGTGCCGGGCTGGTCGTCTTTGCTGCCGGTGGAGGCAAACATCACCTGCGGCGGCGTATAGGCCACGCCATTGAAAAACGAATAGGGCGCCAGATTGCTGCTGCCATCGGCAGCGCGTGAGGAAATCCAGCCGATCGGGCGCGGTGTGATCAGGGCGTTAAAGGGGTTATGCGGCAACCCGTGGCCGTCTTCGGGGCGATAGAACATGGCGCGACTCCAATTGTTTGCCCCAGACTTACGCCCGTGCTAGGGCGATTTCCAGCCCCCTGAGAAGAAGGGGACAGGCGCGGAGGGCGAGTGGCGTGATCGAATTAATGGCAGAACGGCCCGAAGACCGTTGGGAGGTCGAGGCGCTCTATGATCTGTGCTTTGCCCCGGGCCGCGAGGCGCTGTCGTCCTACCGGCTGCGCGATGATGTGCCGCCGGTGCAGGGTCTCAGCCAGGTGGCGCGCGATGAGCTGGGAATTCTGGCTGGCGCTATCCGGTTCTGGCCCGTGCAGATTGAGCCTTTCTCTGCTGATGAGACGGACCACAGGGTGACAGCATTGCTGTTGGGGCCGGTGGCGGTGCACCCGACGCATCAGGGTGAGGGGCTGGGAGGGTCTCTTATTCGTGACAGCCTGGCGAAGGCGGCTGAAAACGGCTGGCATCGGGTGATGCTGGTGGGCGATGCGCCCTATTACAAACGCTTTGGGTTTGAACGGCTTTCGGGCGTGGAGATGCCGCCCCCCACAAACCCCGACCGGGTTCTGGGCCTGATGCAGGATGCGGCAGCCTGGAAAGGCGTCACGGGGCGGGTGACGCGCTGGCAGGGCGAGGCTCTTTCCTCTCGCACACCTTGAAACGCGCCAGACGCAGGCCACCTATCTCTAGAGAGGGAGGCCTGAGGCATGGGTGAAATTTTGACCGAGAAACGCGCTCTGTCGGCGGCAGAGGTGGAGGCTGAGCTGGATGCCCTGGCACTGCGGTATCAGTTGGCCAGCGGTCTTGGTGTCAATTTGCTCAATGCGCTGGGCGGGCGGGTTGAAAACCTGCTTGATCGCTTACCGGCTGCCCTGCGCGGCCAGCTGGCGCAGGGCACCAGCCAGGCGCTGCACCTGGCGATGCAGGCGGCGCGGCAGTCCCGCCGGGTGATGCCGGGGCAGTCGCCAAAGGTGAACCGCCTGGTCAGCACTGCCATGGGAGCGGTTGGTGGTGCGGCCGGACTGCCGGGCGCGCTGGTTGAGCTGCCGGCCACAACTGCTTTTTTGCTGCGCACGATCCAGGATGCTGCTGCCGCCGAAGGGTTTGATCCCAGTGCGCAAAGCGTCATGTTCGACTGTCTACGGGTGTTTGCCTCGGCCGGGCCTTTGGCGCGGGACGACGGGGCTGAGACTGCCTTTGTGTCTTTGCGGTTGAGCCTGTCCGGCCCGGCACTCAATCAGGCGCTCAATCAGGTGATCAATACCGTGGCCCCCCGTCTGGCTACGGCGCTGGGGCACAAGCTGGCAGCGCAATCGGTGCCGATCCTGGGGGCTGCGGCGGGGGCGACGGCGAACTACGTCTATTCGGGGTATTACCACGAGGTCGCCCTGGTGCATTTTGGCCTGCGCAGACTGGCGGTTGAGGCGGATCAACCTGAGGCGGTGATCCTTGAGCGCTTTGTAAACCGGCTGCCCCTTACGTCCTGAGAAACAGTCGGGAGCGAGCCCTGAGTCTAATTGGCTGCGCCAGGTCGGGCGTCAAAATACATCCTGCGGTTGGTGAAACCGAGACCGGAAAACCGCAACTGTTTTGCTGCGGTATATTTCCACTCTTGATTTTGCAATTGTTGCCGCACTAATCAGCAATTCCTGCTATGAGTGAATGAATGATAAACTACAGCCTGAAATGTGCCGAAGGCCATAGCTTTGACAGCTGGTTCCAGTCTGCAACTGCCTTTGAAAAACTGGCGGCGGCGGGGCTGTTGGCCTGTTCCTATTGCGGCAGCTCGAAGGTGGAAAAGGCGATCATGGCGCCGCGGGTGCGCACGGGGCGCAAGGCGGTTTCAGCCATCGGTGAGCCCGAGAGGACTGCAGGCGCAGCCCCCGGAGATCAGGACGACGCCCCAGCGGCGGCACGTACTGGGCAGGCCGAGGCGCCTGCAGCCCCTCCGGCGGCAGAGATGCAAAAGATGCTGGGCGAGCTGCGCCGCAAGGTTGAGGCGAATTCTGACTATGTTGGCAAGGATTTTGCCAGTGAGGCACGGGCCATGCATCTTGGCGATGCACCTGAGCGCGCCATTTACGGCGAGGCCAAACCGGAAGAGGCCAAGGCCCTTATTGAAGACGGTATCCCGGTTTTGCCACTGCCCTTTGGGCGCAATCGAAAGACCAATTAGATAAAGGCAAGACCATATGCATGTAGTGATTACCGGCGCCTCTCGCGGAATTGGCCGCGAAATGGCGTCACAGCTGAGCAACAATGGGCATGATGTCACAGGGACGTCACGCGACCCGTCTTCCGGCGTGCCGCTGGATGTGACGGATGCAAAACAACAGGCGCGCTTTGCCGCGCAATTGGACAGTCGCCCCATTGATCTTCTTGTCTGCAACGCCGGGGTTTACCTCGATAAGGGCCTGGCGCTCAACGACTATACCGCCGAGATCTGGAGCCAGAGCCTGGCTGCCAATGTCACGGGTGTCTTTCTGACGGTGCAGGCCCTGCTGCCAAATCTGCGACTGGCCAAGAACGCCAAGATTGCGATTATTTCGTCGCAAATGGCCAGCCATGCCCGTGCGCCGGGCGGCAGCTACGCCTACCGGGCCTCAAAGGCGGCTGCGCTGAATTTCGGCCGTAAATTGTCCACCGATCTGCGCCCCGAAGGTATCGCGGTGGGGATTTATCACCCTGGCTGGGTGCGTACGGATATGGGCGGCGAAGAGGGCGATATCAGCGTCGAAGACTCCGCCAGTGGTCTGATCCACGAATTCGACGCTCTGACACTGGATACCACCGGCTGTTTCCACACCTGGGACGGCCGTATCCACGCCTACTAACGCGTCTGATTTGGCGGCGCGGACAGCGGCGAAATCAGGCGCTGTAATAATCAGGCCTGTAATGCGATCAGGCTCAGCAATAAAAAGACGCCGGTGGATCTCTCCACGGGCGTCTTTTTTCGGTCCACATCTGGTTTAGGGCTTTTGAAAGCCCCCTCCCGAGATTGAAGGCTCTGCGTTTTTACTCCCAGCAGCTGACCAGCACGGTCATGCCGGTGGCATGATTGACCAGCGCCTGATTAGCCAGAACCTGATGGGACTGGCTGCCGGTTGTGGGCTGTGTCTGGACGGCATGACCCAGAGCATCCAAGGCGCTGCGGATTGCGTCGGCATTGACCGCAAAGCTGACATCGGCGGGCAATTGGCGCCCTTCAATCCCGGCTGGCAGCAACATGCCCAGAACCGCACCTGAGGTGTCGAGTACCGGGCCGCCTGCATCACCGGGCTGAGCGGTGAGGGTCAGACGGGCAATGTCAGGGTTGCCCTCAAGGCTTTTGACGTCGGCCAGTTTGCCCCATGTCAGTCTTGGCGCGCCAAGAACGCCCTCATAGGAAAAGCCGGAGACCGCGATCTCGGACTGCAGCCGTGGGGTCTGGGCGCTGAGTTCGGCCACAGCCATGGGGGCGAGGCTGTTGGTTGGGCGCAGAATGGCCATCCCGGTTTGGCTGTCATCGGCCAGGATGTCCGCAGGATAGCCGTGATCCAGAGTGATCCGGGTACAGCTTTGCACCACATCCGAGGTGGTTACGACCATGCCGTCTGCCGTGACAAAGAAGCCAGAGCGCGACATTTTTGGCTTGCGGATCTCCAGACCGGACAGCAGGTCGATATCCTGCTGGATATCAGCGCCTGCGGCATCGTCCAGAACCCCGTCCAGCCGCTCAAAACTCTGCTGCATTGCTGCCAGCACCCGGGTCCGGCGGGCCTCGTCACCGGCGGGCCAGATCAGGGTAAAGCCTTTGATCTCACCATTGGTCAGGCTGGCCTGGGGGAAAGAGGGAATCTTGGCATTGCGCCCTTCAAGGGTAAAGCTGTTTCCAGACCGCGCGCGCGGGCCATCCAGCGGCACAATTTCAAGCGTCTGCATAATGTCATACAGACCATACAGCGTGCTCTTGTCGCCGCGCTGGCTGATCAGCAGAACGCGCACGCCGAGATCACCTGAACTCTCATAATGCGCAAAGGGCGGCTCATAGTTGGCAAAGGAAACCTCCGAGGTGGGAAGCTCAAGCGCGATGCCCGCTTGGGAATCGCTGATGCGGCGCATGCCAACCGAGATCAGCGGTGCATTATAGTCGTCGAGCAGTGTTTTGCGCTGCGCGGTGGTGAGGACGCCGGTTGCCTCATAGCCTTTGGACAGCTGCCAGTCGGACATCGAGCCCCGGGTGCCGCGGCCAAACGCCCCGTCGATTGCAGAGGTGTAGAAACCGGCCGCGCGCAGCGCGATTTGCAATTCTTTGCGCTCATCGCGGTTAAGCAGCTGTTCGCTGCGGCGGGCCTGTGCAGGGGTCTCGTCGGGCAGGGGGGTTTCAACCTCGGCCACCACGATGGGGGCTTGGGGGGGTGTTGGCGTGATAACCGGAGCTTCGGCAACTGGAGCTTCGAGAGCTGGCTCTTCGACAGCTGGGGTCTCGGCAGCAGTTTCGCCGGGCTCCGGGACTGCCGCAGGGGTCGGTACGGGGTTTGGCGCCAGGGCCTGCGCTGCATCTGTGCCCAGGGGATAGAACTGGGCCCGCAGATTGGCTGGGAACGCGATGAAACTGTCGCGCGGGATCTGGCCTTCGCTGCGGTAAACCTGCAGCACCCGGTTGGCGTCTCCGCGACTGTAGGGGCCAATCAGGATCCCGTACCAGCCGCCACCCAGTGAAAAGCCAGCCACGTCTGGCAGGCTGGATGCAACACTCTGCGCTTCTTGCTGCGCCGCGGCCAGAGAGGAGCGTGCTGCCACCTGAATCCAGACGGTCTCCTGCAGGTTTTGCTGCGCTTGCGCAGGCTCGGTCAAAACAAAGGCAAGCGCATTGAGCGACAGAACCAATGCGGCAATCAATTTTCTCATTATCAGGACCCTATCCCGGTAGACTGTATTAATGCCGCGCAGATAAGCATTTTGCAGCGGCAAAGGGAACGCCCCTTAGGAGGGGGAATTCCCGACCTGAGGCTGCAAACCGATGAAAATGGTCAAATCTGCGTGCAAATCGGGCGGAGCCGCTGGTCGAGAGACCTGGTTGAGACGTGGCCGAGACGTCGTTAAGGCGGGGCCGAGAGTGTATCTCCAGCCTGTTGCGTGCTTCTAGCCGTTGACCCTGCCGGGGGGCTTGCATAGGTAGAAGCCGCATTTGCTGCCGCACTTTGGCCTATACGAGGGACTTGGACATGACCCAGACCACCACCCAGACTAACGGGATGACACCTGGCGAAGCCAGAACCGCACCGCGCTCTTTTCAGGAGATCATTCTGCGGCTGCAGGCCTATTGGGCCGCCAAGGGCTGCGCCATCATGCAGCCCTATGACATGGAAGTGGGGGCAGGCACCTTTCACCCGGCGACCACCCTGCGCTCGCTGGGCAGCAAGCCCTGGGCCGCAGCCTATGTGCAGCCTTCGCGCCGCCCGACCGATGGCCGTTACGGGGAAAACCCCAACCGGCTGCAGCACTACTACCAGTTTCAGGCTCTGATCAAACCCAGCCCGCCCAATCTGCAAGAGCTTTATCTTGGCAGCCTCGAGGCCATTGGCGTCGATATGGAGATGCACGACATCCGCTTTGTCGAAGACGACTGGGAAAGCCCGACGCTGGGCGCCTGGGGGCTGGGCTGGGAGGTCTGGTGCGATGGTATGGAAGTCAGCCAGTTCACGTATTTTCAGCAGGTTGGCGGCCATGACTGCCACCCGGTTTCGGGCGAGCTGACCTATGGTCTGGAGCGTCTGGCGATGTATGTGCTCGGGGTTGATCACGTGATGGACATGCCCTTCAATGACCCGGATGCGCCAATCCCGCTGACCTATGGCGATGTCTTCAAACAGACCGAAGAAGAATACGCCCGCTGGAACTTTGACACTGCCAATACCGAAGTACTGCTGCGCCATTTTGAAGAGGCCGAGGCGGAATGCGCCATGATTTTGGCGCAGGCGCATGACGATCCCAAGACAGGCAAACGCATCATCATGGTGCATCCGGCCTATGATCAATGCATCAAGGCCAGCCATATCTTTAACCTGCTGGATGCACGGGGCGTGATCTCGGTGACGGAACGCCAGGCCTATATTGGCCGTGTGCGCACGCTGTCCAAACACTGCGCCGATGCCTTTGTGCAGACCTCAGCGGGCGGCTTTGCGGCCTAGGCGGCTGCGGCGCGGCGCATCAGAATGCAGAACGGGCCCGACAGTGTTTCTGTGGGGCAAACAACCCGACAGCTAAGTTTGCGGGTCAGACAACAAAGGGCTTTTGCCAATGCTGGGTAAATTTCTCACGGTGCTATTGCTGGGGTCGGCTCTGGCTGCAGGCGCTGGCATGTATTATCTGCAGGTCTACGGCTATTACGACGACGTCGCGCTGACCCCAGGGCGAGGACGTGGTGCTGCTGCCGTTGGGAGGGGATACTCCAAAGCCCATCGCCTATTCGGATTTCCAGGCCATTGATGCCGACAGCTCGCCTATTCGCTATCGCGCCTGTTTCACCACCAAACTGCGCCCGCAGGAATTGGCACAGCTGTTTCAGGTCTCAGAGCAAAAAGACCCGCGCAATGCCCCGGGCTGGTTTGACTGCTTTGATGCGCAGGCGCTGGGCGACGCTTTGCTTGAGGGCCGGGCAGTCGCTTTTGTTTCGGTAAAGAACATCTTTTACGGCGTGGACCGCATTGTGGCGGTGACGGATCAGGGCCAGGGCTTTGCCTGGCACGAGCTGAACGCCTGCGGCGAAAAGGCCTATGATGGCACCGTGGTTGGGGAAACCTGCCCGCCGCGGCCGCAAAGCCAGTAAGGTCATGAAGTTTTGTAGATGGTAGCTGCGCCCTTGTCTGAAGGGGGAAACGGTAGGATTTGATGGAAAACACGATCATAATTCCCGGATTTATTTCTGTGACCATGGGGTTTGCAGTTTTCCTGCTGGGGGCGCGCCTGAACAGCAAGCTGCTGATCCTGCGGCGTTTCAACATTCCCGAACCGGTGTCAGGCGGCTTGATTGCTGCGGTGCTGGTGATGCTGGCCTATAAGACCACCGGGCTGCAGATCAGTTTTGAGATGGAAGGGCGCGACCTGTTTCTGGTCACGTTTTTTGCCGCGATTGGTCTCAACGCCCGGCTTGCTGATTTACTGGCAGGGGGCAAGCCCCTGGCAATCTTACTGCTGCTGACCTTGGCCACCATTCTCGCCCAGAACCTCATCGGGGTGGCGGGGGCGCTGGCATTTGGCTACCCGGCAAAGGCAGGCGTGTTGTTCGGCTCGGCCGCGCTCATTGGCGGGCATGGCACGGCGATTGCCTGGGCGCCAGAGGTGGCGACTGCCACCGGCCTGTCTGGTGCGTCGGAACTGGGCGTGGCTGTGGCCACGCTTGGACTGGTGCTGGCAGCACTGATTGGCGGGCCGGTCGCGCGCTTTTTGATAGGCCGCAACGCATTAACCTCGAGCCGTCCGGACGAAGAACACACGGTTGGTGTCGCAGATGATGCGGCTGAAACCACCACAATTGACCATTTGGGTCTGATCCGGGTGATGCTCTATCTCAATCTGGCGATCATTTTTGGCTATGGGCTGCATCAGGCCCTACTGGTTGCCGGACTAAAACTGCCGCTGTTTGTGCCCTGCCTGGTGTCCGGGATTGTGCTGGCCAATCTGCGCAGCCTGATTGCGCCCAATGCAGCACCGGTGGCGCGCACGCCTGTCTTGGCGCTGATGTCTGAGTTCTCGCTGGGGATCTTTCTTGCCATGTCTCTGATGAGCCTGCAGCTCTGGACCATTGCCGATCTTGGCCTGACCATGGCGGTGATTATGCTGCTGCAAACCCTGTTTGCGGTGGCTTTTGTGCTTTTCGTGCTGTTCCCGATGCTGGGCGGCAACTACCGCGCCGCTGTGCTGGCGGCTGGTTTTGGCGGCTTTGCCCTTGGGGCCACGCCGACCGCTATTGCAAATATGACCGCAGTAACCAAACGCTATGGGCCCTCGCCTATTGCCTTTGTGGTACTGCCCCTTGTATCCGCCTTCTTTGTGGATATCGCCAATGCCATCGTCATCCAGGCGATTGTGAACTTCTGAGGATCCCAGATGCCCGACCTGCTGATAGAACTGTTTTCCGAAGAAATCCCGGCCCGCATGCAGGCGCGTGCAGCTGAGGATCTGAAAAAGCGCGTGACCGATGGTCTGGTGGAGGCGGGGCTCACCTATGGCGGCGCCGCTGCCTTCTCGACGCCGCGCCGCCTGACCCTGGCGCTTGAAGGTCTGTTGGCCGCCAGCCCGACCCTGCGCGAAGAGCGCAAAGGCCCCAAGGTCGGCGCGCCCGACAAGGCGATCGAGGGATTTTTGCGCGGCGCAGGGATCAGCCGTGAGCAGCTGCAAGAGCGCGACACGCCAAAAGGCGCGGTCTATTTTGCGGTTGTGGAGAAAACCGGCCGTCCGGCCGCCGAGATCATTGCCGAGGTGCTGGATGCAACCGTACGCAACTTCCCCTGGCCAAAATCCATGCGCTGGGGGGCAGGAACCCTGCGCTGGGTCCGCCCGCTGCATTCGATCCTCTGTGTTTTGAGCGATGAAAACGGCGCCGAGGTTGTGCCGCTGGAGCTGGAGGGCATCCAAGCGGGCAATACCACGCAGGGCCATCGCTTTATGGCGCCGGGCGAGATCGTGGTGACTGGTTTTGAGGATTACACCGCCAAGCTGAAGCGCGCCTATGTGGTGCTGGATCCGGCTGAGCGGAGAGAAGCCATCTGGCAGGAGGCCAGCAATCAGGCTTTTGCACGTGGACTGGAGCTGGTCGAAGACAAAGGTCTTTTGACTGAGGTTGCCGGTCTGGTGGAATGGCCGGTGGTGCTGTTGGGGATATTGACGCCGAATTCCTGGAGCTGCCGCCAGAGGTGCTGCAGACCAGTATGCGCGAACACCAGAAGTTTTTCTCGGTCAGGAACCCTAAGACGGGCCGCATCGAGGGCTTTGTGACCGTTGCCAACCGCGAGACGGCGGATCATGGCGCCACCATTCTGGCGGGCAACCAGAAGGTGCTGTCGGCCCGTTTGGCCGATGCCAAATTCTTTTGGGAGAATGACCTGCGGGTGGCCAAATCCGAGACCGGCATGGAGGCCTGGACCGCGCAGCTGTCAAATGTGACCTTCCACAACAAGCTGGGCACCCAGGCGGCGCGTATTGACCGTATCGCGGCTTTGGCTCGCGAGATTGCGCCCTTCGTGGGGGCTGACGCTGATCTGGCAGAGCAGGCGGCCCGGGTCGCCAAGGCCGATCTGAGCTCGGCAATGGTCTATGAGTTCCCGGAATTGCAGGGTCTGATGGGGCGCTACTACGCCGAGGCGGCTGGCCTGCCGCAAGAGGTGGCCAATGCCTGCGAGGCGCATTTCTCGCCGCTGGGCCCTTCGGATGATGTACCGTCTGAGCCGGTTTCAGTGGCCGTGGCGCTGGCTGACAAGCTGGATACATTGACCGGGTTCTGGGCGATTGATGAAAAGCCCACCGGATCCAAAGACCCCTTTGCCCTGCGTCGCGCAGCACTGGGTGTGATCCGTCTGGTTCTGAAAAATGATGCCCGCCTGCCTTTGGACCGGTTTTTTGATGGGCAATTGCTAAGGGTCGAAGATGCGCTGGATGCAACGCTGCCCTCAGAGCATGTTGCCTCTTTGCTGTTGGAAATTGCCGAACACGGTGTGTTTGGCGCGGCCTTTAATGCGGTGAAGGAAACCCTGGGCGAGAAACCTGCAGCGGCGTTCCTTGGTCTTGAGGAAAAGGTTCCGGATCTGTCCAATGACCTGCTGTCCTTTTTCCATGATCGCCTGAAGGTGTTTTTGCGCGATGAGGGTATTCGCCACGATGTGATCGACGCCTGTATCGCGATGGCGGGCAATGATGATCTGACGCTGCTGGTGAAACGGGCCCGTGCGCTGGAGGATTTCCTGGTCTCTGAGGATGGCACAAACCTTTTGCAGGGCTTCAAGCGGGCCAACAATATCCTGACCCAGGCCGAGGAAAAAGACGGGGTGGAGTATTCCTACGGCGCCGATGCGAAGTTTGCTAAGCATGAGAGCGAAAAAGCACTGTTTGCAGCACTTGAAGCCAGCGAGGGAGCGATCTCCACGGCCATCGAGGCCGAGGATTTCGCGGCCGCCATGGGCGGCATGGCGGCCCTGCGGGCGCCGGTGGATGCGTTCTTTGAGGCAGTGCAGGTCAATGCGGAGAAGGAAGTGGTGCGTCGCAACCGGTTGAACCTGCTGTCCCATATCCGCAAGGTCTGTGGTCAGGTGGCAGACCTGACCCGTATCGAGGCCTGAGGTCCGGCACCTCCGTCTGAGGCTGTCAGCCACGCGAAACTCTTTACAAGAGGGCCACTCATGACATGTGGCCCTTTTTTATGCGCTGTCACCTTTGTGCCAGCCGATCGGCATCGCAGGCCTGTCGCGATCAGCGCTTGTCCAAAACCGCCCTGTAAATCCACGCTGTAAATTCGTCCCTTTCGAGACCTGTAGTGATCTGACCTTGCAGCATTCCAGTCGCGGCCTGGAAGTTTTAGCGCAGGGCGAGGGCCTGCCCCCTTGCACCGTGGGGCTTGGCGCCTATGCTGCAGGCTAAAGAAATGATGCCGCATCGCAGAAAGTGGAGCTGAAAATCCATGCCTGATACTCCGCTCGCTACGTTGATCACCCCAACCGCCCCGATTGAGGCCGCCCGCCACGGTGGACGTGCCAAGTGTTTGCAACGCCTTGTGCGACTGGATCTGCCGGTGCCCTGTACCGTTGCCCTTTCATTTGAGGCCGTGCAGAATATTGCAGCTGGCGCCTTGCCGGATATCCGCGCAATCCTGTCGAAGTTTTCTGATGATGCCCTGCTCTGCGTGCGCCCCTCCTCTGAGGTTCCGGACTGGGGCGGTCCCGGTGCGATCCTTAACATCGGCATGAACGACATTCGCTATCTTTCGCTGAAAGAGGCGCTGGGACATGAGGCGGCAGCCTCGCTGTATCTGCGCTTTGTGCAATCTTACGCGGTACATGTGGCGCGGCTGGACCCGGATGTATTTGACGATGTGGAAGATGGCGGCCCGGATGCCTTACGCGAAATCCTGCAGGCCTATGAGGCGGAAACCGACGAGGTGTTCCCGCAAGACCCGGCGGAGCAGCTGGGGGCGGCGCTGCGCTCTATGGCGCGCGCCTGGGAAGGCACGTCGGCGCGGCTGTTGCGTCAGGCCAAAGGGGGGCCTGCGGATGCCGGGCTGGGTCTGGGGGTCCAGGAGATGATCCCCGGTCTGGGGCAGGGCGAATGCGGCTCGGGCGTGCTGCAACTTGTCAGCTCAACAACCGGCAAGCCGCAGCTGACGGGGCGCTACCTTAGCCAGTCGCAGGGGCGCGAAGCGCTTGGGGCAGGTACAGAGGCGCTCTTTCTGGAACGCGATCTCCGGGGGCCGTCTTTGGAAGAGCTGTCGCCGATGGCCTTTGCCCGTATCAAGGCAGACGCGGCGCTGATGCGCAAACGGTTGCGCGAAGAGATGCAGGTGGAGTTTGTGATCCAGAACGGCAATCTGCATATTCTTGACGGGGTGCGGGTGCAGCGCTCTTCTCAGGCTGCTGTGCGGATTGCTGTGGCACTGGCAGAAGATGGCATTATTCCGCCACATGAGGCGGTGATGCGGGTCGATGCCCATGTGCTGAATGAATTGCTGCACCGGCAGGTCTCTCCGACAGCGACCCGCGATGTGATTGGGTCTGGAATCGCAGCCAGCCCGGGGGCTGCTACCGGGCAACTGGTGTTTACTGCGGCGGATGCGCAGTCCAGTGCGGCGCGTGGAGAGCCCTGCATTCTGGTGCGGCGCGAAACCTCGCCAGAAGATGTGCGCGGCATGCATGCGGCCGTGGCTGTGCTGACAGGCAGGGGCGGCATGACCAGCCATGCGGCTGTCATTGGCCGCGGGCTGGGATCGCTCAGTATTGTCGGCGCGTCAGATATGAAATTTGATGCCAAGAACAAACTGCTGAGTTCGGCCAGCGGCGGGGTTTTTCGCGCAGGCGATATTGTCACCATTGATGGCAGCAGCGGCAAGGTTCTGGCGGGCGAGCCGGAGATGCTGGAAGCGGCGCAGGACGATGCCTTTCAGGCGCTGCTGACCTGGGCGGATGAGGCGCGCGATATTGGTATCCGGGCCAATGCCGACACGCCTGCCGATGCGCAGACGGCGCGTAATTTCAATGCCGAGGGCATTGGCCTGTGCCGGACCGAGCATATGTTCTTTGACCCCGGACGCCTCACGGTGATGCGCGAGATGATCTTTGCCGAAAGCCTCAAGCGGGCGCGCGGCGGTTCTGGCCCGCCTGTTGCCGATGCAGCGCAAGGATTTCCTGGAACTGTTCCGCATTATGGAAGGCCTGCCGGTCTGCATCCGGCTTTTGACCCGCCGCTGCATGAGGTCCTGCCAACCTCCAGAACCGGCCAGCGCGAACTCTCAGAGGCGCTTGATATTCCGGTGAGCGATGTCACGCGCCGGGTTGAGGAGATGCACGAATATAATCCCATGCTGGGTCTGCGCGGGGTGCGCCTTGGCGTCACCGTCCCTGAGATCTATGACATGGAGGCGCGGGCTATTTTTGAAGCCACTCTGCTGGCCTCCAAAGATGGCGCCCCCGTGGTGCCCGAAGTGATGATCCCGCTGGTCTCTGCCAAACGCGAAGTTGAGCTGGTCAAGGCGCGCATTGATGCGGTGGCCGCAGCCGTTGCCTCAGAGCGGGGAGAAAGCTTTGACTACCGTTTAGGTGTTATGGTTGAGACGCCGCGCGCGGCTTTGCGCGCCGCTGAAATCTCGCCGCAAACCTCGTTCCTGAGCTTTGGCACCAATGATCTCACCCAGATGACCTATGGATTGTCGCGCGATGATGCCGGGCGGTTTATGTCGAACTATGTGCAGCAGGGCGTCTTCCCGGAAGACCCGTTCCATGTGCTGGATGTGGATGGGGTGGGCGAGCTGCTGAAGCTTGGCGTGCAGCGCGGCCGCAGTGCAAATCCGCAGGTCACGCTTTCGATTTGTGGCGAGCACGGCGGCAACCCCGAATCGATTGCCTTTTGTCGCGAGGCTGGATTCGATTATGTGTCTTGTTCACCGTTCCGCGTCCCCGTCGTCCGATTGGCCGCAGCGCAGCTCGCGATCGAAGAGAAAACCGGCGTGCCATCGCCAACATACACAAAGAACTAAGGAAAATTTGTTTCTTCCAGCCTCGGCTCAACCTGGTCTCAGATCAATCCCATTGGCGCGATGACGGCCTCATATTCCAAGAACTGGACGTTTTGCTGGAATGTGTTTAAAGGGAGCGATCGCATGTGACTGGGGAGGCCATGCGCAAGTGGAAAAATGAGGATCCCTGACATGAAATTCCTGACCTTGGCGGCCTTGGTGGTTGCGACAGTAATGACGGGGCAAATCGCCGAAGCCGAGACCGGCCTCAGTGCATTGTTCAAGCGTGAACAGTCCAGCCTGAACACGGTCCCGGAAAACCGGTTTTCGGGTTTTCTTGGCTTCAAGGCCCGCCCCAAGCCGGTCCCGGCTGAAGGGATTTCCTTTACCAAGGCCTGGCTCGACAAACAGCCCAAGGCGAGCGGTGATGAAAACTTCGCTTGCCTCGCAGAGGCCCTCTACTTTGAGGCGCGCGGCGAGACAGTCAAAGGTCAGTTTGCCGTTGCAGAAGTGATCATGAACCGGGTGAAGAGCGCTCAGTTCCCCGATACGCCGTGCAGCGTGATCAATCAGGGCACCGGGCGGCGGTATCAGTGCCAGTTTACCTATACCTGTGACGGCCACGAAGAGGTGATCCACGAAAAGCGCGCCTATGCCCGGGTTGCAAAGGTGGCCAAGCTGGTGATCGACGGTGCTGCGCCGCAGCTCACTCAGGGGGCGACCTACTACCACACCACGGCCGTACGTCCGCGCTGGAGCCGCAGCTTCACCAAAACAATGCGGATTGGCGTGCACCTGTTTTACCGCGATGAGCGCTACCAGATTGCCTCAAGCGAGTGACTTTGTGACACCACCGGCCGCACTCTGACCGGGCTGCATACTCGCCACCAGGCCGACTGCTCATCAGGCCAGCCGCTCATCGGGCCGGTTTCTCATTAGGCCAGTCTGTCACGGGCCAGCCTGTCACGGGCCAGTCCGTCACAGGGCAGCTCATAGGTCCGGTGTGGGCGTAAAGTGATGTAAATAGGGTGCGCTGCGGCGGCAGGCGTGAGGGGGTGCCGCTTTCGGTGCCTAGTCTGGCGCATGCGGGCCTGTTAAGGCACAAGCGCAAGAGTAGTATGACCCACCACCTCCACGCCAGCCAGCCAAAGGCCCGTCTCCCATGTCTTCAGAAGTTCGCCTCGCCTTTGAGCACCCGTCGGAACGTTCGGTTGCAACTGCCTCTCCCGGACCACTGGACCGGATCTCTTTACGAGACCACATGGTTGAGGTTGAGATCGGCGCCTTTCAGGCCGAACGCGGCAATACCCAGCGCATCTGTTTCAACGTGGTGGTCGAGGTCTCGCCGCTGCCGGCCGATCTGGATGACGACGTAGACCGGATCCTGTCCTACGACAAAGTGACCGAAGCCATCGCCTATGAGCTCGCGGCGGAACGTCTCAACCTGTTGGAAACCCTGGCTGAACGTGTGGCGGAGCGGATCCTGGTTGAGCCGCAGGCGGTGCGGGTGTTTGTGCGTATCGAAAAGCTGGATCGCGGCCCCGGTGCTTTGGGCGTCGAAATCGTGCGCTCAAAGGATCAGGTGAACCACCTGGTCGAAGAGGATGAGCCGCCGCATCCGCGACTGATGTTTCTGTCCAATGCCGCGATCGAGAGCGAGAACTTCACGGCCTGGGTTGATCAGATGGCCTGTCGTCGCCGCCCGCTGATTCTCTGTGTTGGGGCGCATCCGCTGGAGACGCCAAAAACCGGTCACAAGATGACTCAGCGGCGCATTGATTTGCTTTCTATCGAACAAAATGCCTGGCGTCTGGCCGCAAGAGATGACCGCTGCGTGGTTGTCTCGACCCGGACAGAGCTCGACTGGGCCATGAAAAATGGGCAAATCTGCGTCTGGGCGCCGTCAAAGATCGTATTGGATGCGGTGGATGGCCCCTCGGCTGCGCCTTCTGAATCGGTTGCATTGGCCGCATGGTTTGCGGCAACCTTTGAGGCGGGTGAAATGATTGTCATTGGCGCCGAATTGCCTGCCTGCCCTCAGGTTTCGTTGCGCGCCGTCGATGTGGAGCAAACGCAGCTGTGATGTATTACCGGCCACTGGTACGGCATGGAGAAACACGACCCGAAGGCGCGCTGCCGCTTGCTGGCGGATCGCTCTGGTTTTCCGAAGTAGAATTGCTCAGCCGCGAGGCACCGCCGCGGATCGTTCCGGTGGGACTGGTGCCCGAAGATATACGCCACCGGCTGATGTTTCGGCGCGCAGCCATTGCTGGCCTGGATATGACCCGCCCCAAAATCATGGGGATATTGAATGTCACCCCGGATAGTTTCTCCGATGGCGGGCGACATACCGGGCTTGAGGCCGGAGTGGCAGCCGCGCAGCGCATGATACAGGATGGCGCGGATATTCTTGATATTGGTGGCGAATCCACCCGGCCCGGAGCTGCATTTGTTCCCGAAGACGAAGAGGTTGCGCGCACCGCACCTGTGATAGCCGCCATTCGCGCCAGCTCGGCGGTGCCGATTTCCATCGACACCCGCAAGGCCTCGGTGGCCATGGAGGCGCTGGAGGCGGGGGCGCAGCTGGTCAATGATGTCTCGGGCTTTACCTATGATGCGGCTTTGGCGCCGCTGGCAGCACAGGCAGGCGCCCCGGTCTGCGTGATGCATTCACAGGGTGATCCGGAAACCATGCAGGACGATCCAAAATACGATCATGTCCTGCTGGACGTCTATGATTTCCTGGCCGAGCGGGTTGACCGCCTGGAGGCGACGGGCATTTTGCGCGACCAGATCGTGGTTGATCCCGGCATTGGCTTTGGCAAAACGCAGGCGCATAATCTGTCCCTTATCAAGGGGTTGAGCCTGTTTCACGGCCTTGGCTGCCCGATTTTGCTGGGGGTGTCGCGCAAGAAATTCATCGGCACCATCGGTAAAGAGCCTCAGGCCGACAAACGCGCCCCCGGATCTATCGCTGTGGCTTTGGCGGGGGTTGCCAAGGGGGTGCAGATGCTGCGGGTGCATGACGTCGCCGAGACCGCGCAGGCGTTGCGCCTGTGGCAGGCCACGCGCTGACAACAGATTTCAGGGTTTTCAGGGCGTATAAGCCGGGGTTTTAGCAGCGCCTAGTACTGTTTTTTGCCAGAGGCAAAGAGCCGCGTCAGCGCCCCCCACTGACTGATGCACAGCCCGCTCAGGATCAGAATCATCGACAAGAGCATCGAGGGCGGCAGGCTCTCTCCCAAAAAGAGCGCCCCCAGCACGACGGCCCAGACTGGCACCTGATAGTTGGTGAGCGTCATGAAGGTGGGGCCGGCCTCCCGCACGACAATCACCCGCAGCAGATTGGCCGCCGCTGTTGGGATCAGCCCGAGCAAAGCGATCAATCCCAGGATGCGCCCCTCTGGCATCACCGGCGGGCCCTCGACCGTCCAGGCGACAGGCAGGATGACGACCGTGCCGATCACCAGCAAAATCGCTGCCAGTCCAACAGGATCTACCGGCGGCAGGCGGCGGGTCAAAATCGAGCTGATGGCATAGCAACCTGCGGCCGAGACGCAGGCAATGCGGCCAAACAGTTCCAGCTCGGCATTGCTGGAGGCAAAGGCTTTGCTGCCAATCAGCAGCGCCACCCCTACAAAACCGACCACAAAGCCAAAGAGCCGCCGCAGGACCATCTGCTCTCCGGGGATGAACAGATGCGCCAGAGGCAGCACGATCAGCGGAATCGCCGCCATGCTGAGGCCGGTAAACCCAGCCGAGACATGCTGCTGCCCCCAATTGATCAGCATAAAGGGCAGGGCGGTGCTGAAGAGGCCAATGATCAAAAGCGCAGGCCAGCTTCTTTCGGCCCTAAACAGCTGGAAGCCGCGCCAGGCCCAGACCGCGCAGAGCAAGGCGGCGGCAAAGCCAATGCGCCCGGCGGCCAGCCAGAAGGGGGTGATCCCCTCCAGTGTCAGCTTGATCAGGGGGAATGTCCCGCCCCAGACCAGACCGAGGGTGGCAATCATCAGCCAGTATTTGCCCATCTTTTCCTGCATGCCGTCCGCGCCCCTGTTAGAGTTGCACTTGGCGCAGGGGCAGCGGTGAGGTCAACCTCAAAACCTTTTGATGTGTTCTGCGGCCTGCTAGGGGCGCTGGCGATGGGCCGGAGCCCGGCTGAGCAGCAGGCCTCCAAGGATCAGCGCAAGGGCGGCAAAAAGCTGTGGCGGCAGGGTTTCGTTGAGCAAAAGCGCGCCAAAAAACCCGACCAACCCGGCACCTGATAGTTCACTGTCGACAAAAAGCCAGGACCGGCACTGCGTGCCACCTGCACCAGCAGCACCTGCGCCAGCGCGGTGGGCACCAGGCCAAGGTAGAGCACCGCCAGCAGCGAGCGCCCCGCAGGCAGGCTAGGTACGCCCTCTTGCCACAGGGCCGCAGGCACGATCATCATGGCACCACAGAGCAGCGCGGCGGCAGACAGAGACAGCATATTCACCCCGGGACAAAGGCGGGTGATGATAGATCCGATTGCATAGCACAGGGCGGCGGCCAGACAGGCCATGCGCGCCAGGGATTCAAAATCACTGCCCGCCGAGACAAAGGCCTTTAGGCGGATCAGGGTCAGCACACCCAGAAAACCAATGGAAAAGCCCAGGGTGCGGCGCAGGGTCATGCGCTCACCGGGGACCAGATAATGTGCCAGAGGCAGCACAAACAGCGGCACCACCGCCATACAGACCCCGGCAAAGCCACTGGCGACATAGGTCTGCCCCCAGCTCAGCAATGAGAACGGCAGCGCATTGGTAAAGAACCCCATTCCCAGTGCACAAAGCCAGACGGTTCGGCCGTGGTGGGTGTTCATGGAGGGGAGATCAATCCGCATCAGGGCGGTGACAATCAGTAGGGATATGGCTCCCAACGAGATGCGGGCAGCAGCGATTGTCACAGGACCCAGCCCTTTGAGCGCGAGGGTCACGGCCATGAAGGACGACCCCCAAATCAGGCCAAGGAGGATCAGTTTGACCCAATTGACCGTTCCGGCCCCTGTCTGTGCTGCGACCTGCATGTGGAATGCTCCTGAACAAAAGCTTCTAAAAATAAGACGGGCGCCCCAAAGAATGGAACGCCCGGCAAAGCAACTATGGTGGCGGGACTTCCCCGTCTGGCCCGAAAAGCCGACCTGAAAAAACCCGGCCTGAAAAGGCGCCTTAGTTTTTCTCTTTGTCGACCATTTTGCCAGCCGAGATCCAAGGCATCATGGCGCGCAGTTTGCCGCCAACCTGTTCGATCTGGTGCTCGTCGTTGGCACGACGCGAGGCCTTGAGCGTTGGCTGGCCAACCGCGTTTTCCAGCATGAAGTCGCGCACGAATTTGCCGGACTGAATGTCGTCCAGAACCGCTTTCATGTTCGCCTTTGTCTCGGTGTAAGGCAGAATGCGCGGGCCGGATACATACTGACCGTATTCAGCTGTGTTGGAGATCGAGTAGTCCATGTTGGCGATGCCGCCTTCATAGATCAGGTCCACGATCAGCTTGGTTTCGTGCAGGCACTCGAAATAGGCCATTTCAGGCTCGTAACCAGCTTCAACCAGGGTCTCAAAACCCATGCGGATCAGCTCGACGATACCGCCACACAGAACAGCCTGCTCGCCGAACAGGTCGGTTTCGCATTCTTCGCGGAAGTTGGTCTTGATGATGCCGGAGCGGCCGCCACCAATGGCGGAGCAATAGGACAGGCCGATTTCCAGCGCTTTGCCGGTGGCGTCTTTGTCAACAGCAACCAGGCAGGGCACGCCGCCACCTTTGGTGTATTCGCCACGTACCGTATGACCGGGGCCTTTGGGGGCCATCATGATGACGTCGACGCCTTCTTTGGGCTCGATCAGGCCAAAGTGAACGTTCAGACCGTGGGCAAAGGCAATGGCCGAGCCGGGCTTGATGTTGTCGTGCACGTATTTCTTGTAGGTTTCGGCCTGCAGCTCATCGGGCATGGTGAACATGATCACGTCACACCAGGCAGCGGCTTCGGCGATACCCATAACCTTGAGGCCTTGCGCCTTCGGCTTTCTGGGCAGAGGCAGAGCCTTCGCGCAGCGCCACAACGAGGTTTTTTGCGCCTGAGTCGCGCAGGTTCAGCGCATGGGCGTGGCCCTGGCTGCCGTAGCCCAGGATGGCTACTTTTTTGTCTTTGATCAGGTTAACGTCGCAATCGCGGTCATAGTATACGCGCATATCGGTGATCCTTTTGGTTGGCGTTTGCAGGCATCATAGGCAAGACAGCGCGATATGCACGGCTGGTTTTATCAGTACAATCACAAATATTGCGGTAGTCATTCGTTAGATGCTGAAATATCATCCACTTCATGCTTGATGATCTCGATCGGCGCATATTGCGCCATATGCAAAGTGATCCGGAACAGTCGATTCCTGATCTGGCCGAGGCGCTCGGCCTCACGCCCTCGCGTCTGACCCGGCGGCTGGACAAGCTGCGCGAGGCGGGCATCCTGCTGGGAAGCCGCGCGATGAGCGATTGGCGCGCCCTGGGCTATCCGGTGGAGGGCTCGCTGCGGGTGACGCTGGACAAGACCAACCCGCGCGCGTTTGACGAGTTCATCGCCCAGGCCCGCGAGATCCCTGAGGTGCTGGAGATCCAGACCTTTCTGGGGCAGGTAGATGCTCGCCTGTCGGTGATTGCGCGCGATATGGCGCATTACCAGCAGATCTACCGCAGCGCTATTCTGACTCTGCCGCATATCGCCGATATTGAGGCGCTGATGCATGTGGCACGGATCAAGAGCAACGAAAGCCTGCCGCTATGAGGGGGGCAGTCATGAGAGGGCCGTCATGAGCGATCTGGATGACATCGACTTTGGCCTGCTCAAGGCGCTGTCGCGTGATGCCAGCCAATCGGCGGGGGCTCTTGGGCGCAAGCTGGGCCTGAGCCAGCCAGCCACCTTGGCGGCGGATGCAACGGCTGCAGGATCTGGGCATCATCACCGGGCGCAGGCTGGAGCTGGACCGCGAAAAGCTTGGCTTTGGGGTGACGGTGTTCCTTGGCGTCAAACTGGGCACCAAAGGCCGGGTTAGCCTCGAGGATTTTGAACGCGCTGTCTGCGCCATCCCTGAGGTACAGACAGTGGAGCATGTGCTGGGGCTGTATGACTACCGGTTGCGGGTCACCGCGCGCGATATTGCTGATTTTGAGCGGGTTTTGCGTCGCCGCATCATGCTCTTGCCCGGTGTCGGCTCGGTCGACGCAAATGTGCTGTTGTCCGAGGAGCGCCGTGCCGGACCATTAGGTTAGTTAGTGGGCTAGATTGTGGGCCAGAGAGTTGGGCCAGATACAGGTCATGCGCTTTTTCCGATTGCCGGTGGTCGCGGCAGGCGGGCTCCAGTATGCCAAAGTAGACTTTGCCAGCAGGCTGATGGCGCGTTAGCTATCTGTGGAACAAAATTTGGGAGACTGAAATGGCGCTTTTAGAGACCGTGGACCCGCAGGGGCTGGATGAATTCTCGGTGGTTTTTACCGACCGCTCGCTCAATCACATGTCCAAAGACTTTCAGGCGGTGATGCTGGATATCAGTGCCATGCTGAAAGAGGTCTACAAGGCCGAAGCTGTGGCACTGGTGCCCGGTGGCGGCACCTATGCGATGGAGGCCGTGGCGCGCCAGTTTGCCCGTGGTGAGAATGCTCTGGTGGTGCGCAATGGCCGTTCTCCTATCGCTGGAGCCAGATTTTTGAAACTGGCGGGCTGACCGCTTCGGCCACCGTGATGAAGGCCCGCCGCGCAGGCAATGAAGCGCAGTCGCCCTTTGCCCCGGCGCCGATTGCAGAGGTGGTCGCGGCGATCCACGAGCATAAGCCTGCTATTGTCTTTGCGCCGCATGTGGAGACAGCCGCCGGGGTGATCCTGCCTGATGACTACGTCACCGCCATGGCAGCGGCGGCGCATGAGGTCGGGGCGTTGATGGTGCTCGACTGCATTGCATCTGGCTGTGCCTGGGTTGATATGGCCGCCACCGGCGTGGATGTGCTGATCTCGGCGCCACAAAAAGGCTGGAGCGCTTCGCCCTCGGCCGGGCTGGTGATGTTCTCACCGCGCGCCCTTGCGCGGCTGGAAGAGACCACATCCGACAGTTTTGCGCTGAACCTCAAACAATGGCGTGCCATCATGCAGGCCTATGAGAACGGCGGTCATGCCTATCACGCCACCATGCCGACCGATGCGCTGCGCGCCTTTCGCGATACCATGATCGAGACCAAGGAATATGGGTTCGACCGGTTGCGGGACGCGCAGTGGCAGTTGGGCAATGGGGTGCGCGCCATGTTGGCTGCAAAAGGCGTCACCTCGGTGGCTGCCGAGGGCTTTGGCGCACCGGGTGTTGTGGTAGCTATACCACGGATCCTGAGGTGCAAAACGGCAAGAAATTTGCCGCGCTGGGCATGCAGATTGCCGCAGGCGTGCCGCTGCAATGTGATGAACCCGCCGAGTTCCGCACATTCCGCCTGGGGCTGTTTGGTCTCGACAAACTCTACGATGTCGAGGCGACGCTCGCGCGCCTGAAAAAAGCGGTAGATCAGGTACTCTGAGACGGGCTGCTCTGGGGCAGGCTGGCCTGAGACCCTCTCGGGCCACCTGTTTCATCTTGCCTTAAATACCTTCGCCGAAGGCAGCGGGTTTCCCACTTGGGAAACCCGGATTTCTATTTTACGCCGAGCCCCATCTGCATCAGGTTGCGGCGCACAGGCGCCATGGAATAGAGCGCGTTGAGGCCAATGGCGCGCAGATCCCGCAGGGGGCGCGCCTCAAGCATCGAGCTGCGATTGAGCAGATCAATGCCTTTCAGTCGCAGCATGATCTCAGCGTGTCGCGCCTTGTGATAGGCGCTCAGCATCATGGCATCGCCCAGGCCCTCGGGGCGGGCCTCAGCCAGCTCCAACAGAGCCCGCAGATCGCCCAGCGACATATTGAGCCCCTGGGCACCAATTGGCGGCACCACATGGGCGGCTTCTGCCATCAGGGCCAGGCGCTCACCATCAAGGCGCGCGGCAGATTGGCTGATGATTGGCCATATGCTGCGGCGCGAGGCCAGCGTTAGCTCACCAAACAGCCCACAGCTGCGCCGGGTCATCTCGGCTTCAAATTCGGCAGGGGCCAGGGCCAGCAACTCTTGTGCGCGCGGGCCACGTTCCATCCAGACCACCGCCGACGAGGGCTTGCCCTGATAATCTGGCAGCGGCACCAGCGTGAAGGGGCCGCCAGAGCGGTGGATTTCGGTCGAGACATTGTCATGCGGCACCGGGTGGGTCACCGCAAAGGCCAGCGCCTTTTGGCCGTAGCGTGTTGTTTTTACCGGAATGCCAGCAGCCTCGCGCATCGCAGAGCCGCGACCGTCGCAGGCGACAACCAGCTTGGTGCTGATCTTGCTGCCGTCGCTCAGGGTAACGCGCGCCTCTTGTGTGCGGGTAACAGGGATTTGCTGGCTGTTCCGGCGCGGAAATCCACGTTGGGGAGTGCTGCAATCCGGGCGAGGATCTCGCGGCGCAAAAGCCAGTTTGGCAGGTTCCAGCCAAAGGGTTTTTCTGAAATATCAGCGGCATTGAAATCCCTGACGACACGTGGCTCAGGCAGCTCGCCTCCGGCATCCACGATCCGCATGACCTGCAAGGGGGCGGCGTGCTCTGCCAGAGTGTCCCACAGCCCAAAGCGCTGCAGCAGCGCCTGCGCGGGCTGTAAAAACGCGGTGGTGCGCAAAAATCCGCGCCCAAAGCATCGCGGTCTGTCACCGGCGGCGTTGGATCAACACAGATCACTGAAAACCCTGCCGCGCCAAAGGCTGCCGCCGCCGTCAGCCCGGCAACACCGCCACCGGATACCAGAATATCACACCGCTCTGTCATCGCCCTGCCTTTCCTGTCTTGTCTTCAGATAGTCCCGAGCACAGGGCAATGACAAGCGACATATGGTCCGGTCCTTGGCTGCCGGGTCCGGATTTGGCCAGCTATCCGCGCGAGATGGCGATCAGCAGAATGAACATCACCGGCACCAGGGCCACAGCGGGCAGGTACAGCCCCGGAATACCAAACAGCACGATTGAGCAGCCCCAAAGACAAACCAGAGTGATCAGAGCATAGACGAAGTTCTCTGTCTCGCCATAGGCCACCTCTTTTGAGATGCGGCCAATCAGCGGGATAGCAAAGAGAAGGCGTTGCCACAGGGGCAGGCGGTCGGGGAGGGTATAGGCAAGGGCCATATGCGCGATCCTTTTAATCTTGGTGCGCCCTGGGATATAGGGGCGCTAAGATACATTTTCAGGTCATTTTTGCGCGCTGATCCAAAAGTAAGCTGCGGCAGAGTGTCCCGGAGCAGAGCAGAGTGGCCAGCAGAGCGCGGCGGCAAACATGCGTTAAGGTTGCAAAGGTCGGCTACCAATGCTGCCTGAGCGTCAGGCGTTACAGGATCTTTGCGAGGAAGCCAGCCAGGTCATCCGTGTGGTGATGAATATGAGAGGTGTCATGGGCCTGGCCAAGCGCTTCGGGGGCCACATGCACTGTGCGCATCCCCATGGCATGCGGGGCAGAAAGATTGCGCGGATCGTCTTCAAACATGGCGGCGGTCTCAGACCGGATACCCGCCTTTTGAAACACCATGTCAAAGGCGGCGCGCTCTGGCTTGGGGCGAAAGCTAGCGTCTTCGACGCCGTAGATCCCGTCAAACAGCCCCGAGAGCCCGCGTGCGGCCAATCCCCGTTTGGCATAAGGCGCACTGCCATTGGTGTAGACAATGCGTTTGCCGGGCAGGGCCCGGATGCAGGCCGCAAGGTCGGGGTCGTCTTGCAGGTGGTCGAGCGAAATGTCGTGCACCGCCTCAAGGTAGGGCAGCGGGTCCATGTCATGCTCGCGCATCAGCCCGGCCAGCGTGGTGCCGTGATCGTGCCAATAGGTGCTGCGCAGGCGATCTGCCTCGCTTTGGTCAATGCCCAGCTGGCTCATCACGTAGTTGGTCATCTTGACCTCGATCTGGTCGAACAGACGGGCCGAAGGGGGGTAAAGCGTATTGTCCAGGTCAAAGACCCAGTGTCGCACATGTGAGAAGGATTGCCTGACCATAGGGTGCCAGTAGGCTGGCTTGTGGCGTTTGGCAACGGCATATCCTCCGGGTTGAGACAAATTTCCTTACGTTTCTGGTAGGTTTCTGGTCGCAAGGCTTGAAAGCCACGTCGTGACCTGTAGGAATGCAGACCTACTGTTTGAGTGGGATATTTGATGAACCAGAGCCGCAGCAACCAGAAAGACGCCTATTCCCTGATCCTGGAAGCGATCGACGTGGGGGTGTACAAGCCGGGCGACCGCCTGGTCGAAAGCGATCTTGCTGAGCAGTTTGGCGTCTCGCGTACGCCGATCCGTGAGGCGCTGCAGCGGCTGGAGACGCAGTCATTGTTGGAACGTGACGGGCGCTCGTTGATCGTGGCCTCGCTGGATCACAACCAGATGGCCGAGCTCTATATGGTGCGGCGCGAGCTGGAGGGGCTGGCGGCCAGTCTGGCGGCACGTCATGCCACGGACGAGGAACTCCGGGTGCTAAAGGACATGGTCCGCGAGGATGATGCGCTGGTCGATATGCCAACCGATCTGGCCAAGGCAAACCGGCGGTTTCACGAACAGATTCATTTGGCCTCCCATAACCGCTATCTGGTGCAGCAGTTGAACCTGGTGCATCGGTCAATGGCGCTGATGGCCACCACTTCGCTGGCGGCTGAGGGGCGGGGCGAAATCGCACAGGCCGAGCACAAGCGTATCGTTGCCGCCATTGAGGCGCGCGACGAAGAGGCCGCCGGGCAGGCGCTGAAAGACCATATCTCGGTGGCCTTCATGACACGGCTGAAACAGGATGCCGGTGCGCGCGGCAAGGGTCGGTAAAAGGGCGGTAAAAGGCCGCGACTACTCTGCGGGCCCCAGTCGCTGTTTCAGGCCCTGTGTCAGGTCCTGTGCGGTGTTTGAGAATTGATCTGATGCTTTGCCACTGGATGTCTGGCGTGCTGCTGCCTCAATGCCCTGCATGCTCTGTGCGGCGCAGGTCTGCTGAGCTGGCTTTTCCTGTGTTGGTTTTGACCGGTCTGCTGTCGCGGGGCCGAGATCGTCTGAGGCGAGTGTCTGCTGGGTCGCTTGCACATCTGCGTCCGGAGGGTGCAGCCCGTGGCTGGTTTTGTCCCAGAAAAAGGGATCAAACAGCAGGCCATGCAGGGCCCTGTAGACAGCGAAAGGCGCCAGCAGGAAATAGAGCGGCAGGGTAAGGGCCCAGGGCGCCCAAAGCGGTCGCCGGGCCGCGAAGGCGGCAATCACCGCGATACACATACCCAGTCCCTCAAAGAATATCATCGAGGAGAAGGCCGTTGTGAACATAGCATCAGACCAGAGCGCCGCACTTGGGTGAGACATCCCAAAGGCCAGCAGCCAGTAGCTCCACAGGAAAGGGGCAAGCAGGAACAGCCCTACCGTGCCCAGAAAGAAAACCTGAAAGCCAAGGAAGGCGCGCCAGCCGAGGTCACGCAGGAGCTGAACCGGCTGACGCATATGTACAAGATAGGGGGCCATGAAGCCCTTCAGCCAGCGAGAGCGTTGCCGCGTCCAGGCCGGCGGCGTGCAGGTCGCCTCCTCAAAGGTCGTGCTGGGGAGCATTTGGGTGCGAAACCCGGCCCGGAACAGGCGCACACCAAGGTCGGCGTCTTCGGTGACATTGTGGGAATCCCAGCCCCCCAGATCATCCAGTATCTTACGGCGGACAAACATGGTGGTGCCCCCCAGGGGCACAACCAGCCCGAGTTTCGCAATACCTGGCAAAACAACGCGAAACCAGCTGGCATATTCCAGAGTGAAACAGCGCGAAATCCAGTTGGCCTGCGGGTTGTAGTAGTCCAGCACGCCCTGAAAGCAGGCGACCTCGGCGGGGGCGGCGGCAAACGCGGCGGCGACCTGTTGCAGCTGATCCGGCACAGGGGCGTCTTCGGCATCCCAGACCCCGATGATCTCACCGCGACAGAAATTCAGCGCGTAGTTCAATGCGCGCGGCTTGGTTTTCAACGCGCCCCAGGCCGGAACCTCTATCACCTGCACCCAGGACGGCAGCGTTGCTGCGGCGATGGCATCGCGGGTGACGGTATCCCCTTCCTCCAGGACCAACAGGATTTCCAGCCGCTCCTTTGGATACTGCAGGCGACGCAGACGTTTGAGCAAGGCTGAGCTGATAGCGGCCTCTTTGTAGAGCGGGACAAGGACCGATATATTGGGCATGTCGGCGTCATTTGGGTTTTGCCGGGGGCGCAGTGCTTGTGGCTGTTGTTGCGCAAGATACGCGATGACGCCACAGACCTTTAGTGCGGCAAAGGCAGTCAGCAAAAACACTGCCAGGGCGCAAAACACTGAAAAGACCTCAACCGGGTAGAGGGCTGCGATGGTCAGGAGCGATGTGAGGGGCAGCAGTTGTTTCAGCCGCCCTGAGTGTTCAAACAGAGTTCTGGAGCTGAGCTCCGGGGCAATGCTGGCGCTGGCACGGCGGGCCATGGAGGTTTTGAAATGGTGCAGCAGCAGCGATGATATCTGTTCGCGGGGCGCAAGGACGGGAATGAAGGGGCCAAAGCAGGCTGTGAGCTCCTGGCACTGGCGTTCGGCCTCTTCGGCATCGGCAAAGGCAATGGCGATCGTATCGCCAAGCTGCACCCAGGGAATGGCGCAGTGACGGAGCCAAAAACTGGCAGGCTTGCGATTGAGCAGCGGTGCGCTGGGCCTGTGCCGGGCAAGGTCGACGACGCGCAGAGCAAGACTGCCGGCCCGAAAAATTCCGGTCACGGAGGCTGAGGTGCTGTCCGCGTCCGCGTCTGTTGCGGGCGCGGGCGATGTGTCGCGCCCCTGGCGTGGTTTGGTCTGTTGCTCGGTGGGGGGGCGGATTGCTGCGGCAGGCGGCTTGTCCTGAAAGCCATGCAGCCTGCGTGTCTGGAGCTGAAGATGCATCAGGCTGACACTGCGTGTCTTCATCTCTGCCTTATGCTCGACCGGAGCCGCCGCCCCTGCTGATTGGGAAATCCACAATGGACGGCGAAGACGCTTAAACCCACGAGAATGCAAACCGCGCATACGATCACTCAAAATCCAAAAACCCCAGATGCAGTACGCACCTGAGGTTGAGGAGGGTTCATTAACAGTGCGTTAACCGCAATAGGGCTGTGTGGGTTTTAACCGGGAATTCATTGGGAATTAACCAGGCCTTTACGAAGCTTTTCGAGTCGCCATGGCCTCGGCAAAGCGCTCAAACAGATAAAAACTGTCTTGTGGACCGGGGCTTGCCTCTGGGTGATGTTGCACAGAATAGACCGGGCGACCCGTCATGCGAATGCCGCAGTTGGAGCCGTCAAACAGCGAGACATGGGTTTCTTCCACGCCCTTGGGCAGGCTTTGGGCATCCACCGCAAACCCGTGGTTCATCGAGGTGATCTCAACCTTGCCGGTGGCGTTTTCCTTGACCGGGTGGTTGGCACCGTGGTGGCCGTGGTTCATCTTGACGGTCTTGCCGCCAAGCGCCAGCGCCAGCATTTGGTGGCCAAGGCAGATGCCAAACACCGGCAGATCCGTATCGGCCAGAATGCTCTGGATCATTGGTACGGCATATGCGCCGGTCGCCGCAGGATCACCGGGGCCATTTGAGAGGAAGATGCCATCCGGATTATGGGCCAGCACCTCTTCGGCGCTCGCTGTAGCTGGCAAAACGGTGACGTCACAGCCTGCCGAGGCAAGGCAGCGCAGAATGTTGCGTTTCGCGCCATAGTCGATCGCAACGACCTTGTGCACCGGGTTTTCCTGACGGCTGTAGCCCTCGGGCCAGGCCCACCGCATCTCATCCCAGCGATAGCTCTGGGCGCAGGTGACATCCTTGGCCAGATCCATGCCCTCAAGCCCGGACCAGGCGCGCGCCTCGGCCACCAGCGCCTCGACGTCAAAATTGCCGTCTGGATCATGGGCCAGGGCGGCATGTGGCACACCCTGCTGGCGGATGGCGCGGGTCAGGCGACGGGTATCAATGCCACCGATAGCGATGCGACCCGTCCGGGCGAGCCAGGCGGCAAGCTCTTCGTGGGCGCGCCAGTTGGAAGCCAGGGTCGGGTCCCATTTTACCACCATGCCAGCGGCGACGGGGTTTGCGGTCTCGTCATCCTCGGGCGTGACGCCGGTGTTGCCAATATGCGGGAAGGTGAAGGTCACGATCTGCCCGGCATAAGAGGGGTCCGTCATGATTTCCTGATAGCCGGTCATGGCGGTGTTGAAACACAGCTCGGCAACGGTGCGACCGGTGGCGCCGAACCCGGTGCCGTAAAAGACGGTGCCATCGGCAAGCGCCAGGCAGGCGGTTGGCTTGGACGGTGCGGTATCGGCCATGACGAGACTCTCCTGAGGGTGAAATTCATCGGCTTTTAGGGGGCGCCGGGCATGGGGTCAAGCCTCGCTGGCGCGGCGAAACCATAAGAACAGCAGGGCTGACAACTCAGGATATGCCCGGGTTGGCAGCCCGTATCTGCGTTGGGGTCTGCTGCCGGGATCACGGTGAATGGGCGGGTGCTTGAAATGGGGCGCTTGATTGGATAAAGCTGCCAGTTCCGGTTTCCTCTGGATGGATAAAAAGTATGGATACGCGAACCCTGGTCAACCAGGCTCTGAAACAGGCGATGAAAGACAAATCCGCCCAGCGGTTAAGCACGTTGCGCCTGATCAATGCTGCAATCAAGGACAAGGAAATTGCGGCCCGTGGCGGTGATGGTGACGCCACCATTGGCGATGCGGATATTCTGGCGATTCTTGGCAAGATGACCAAGCAGCGCAACGAAAGCGCCCGTGCCTTTGGAGGGGGCAGCCGTCTGGATCTGGACGAGCGGGAACTGGAAGAAATCGCCATCATCGAAGAGTTCCTGCCCAAGCAGCTTGATGACGACGAGATTCGCGCCGCTGTAAAGGCTGCGGTGACCGGTTCTGGTGCCGCATCGATTCGCGATATGGGCAAGGTCATGGGAGCCCTGAAAGCAAAATTCACCGGTCAGATGGATTTTGGCAAAGTGGGACCCATGGTCAAGGACGAGCTCTGCAAGGACGGTGGCTGCTAGGCTGGCCGCCTGCGCCACAGAGATTTCAGTATTTCAAAACGAAAATGGACCCGCAGCGCGGGTCTTTTTGCGTTGCGCGCGACATCATTGCATTGAGTGCAACAAAACGTCCTTTCCTTGCAGCTCATGGTACCTGAAGAAATTTCCAATCCCATATTTTTCCATCCCATATGGTGCGCCTTTGGTGGTAGCTTGCTATCGGATATGCAGATAATGGGGGCTTCTTCATGGCTTTTACGATACGACAGCTGCAATACTTTGTTGCCGTGGCCGAGAAAGGCTCTGTCAGCAGAGCGGCGCACACTCTGGCCATTTCGCAGTCGGCAGTGACCGAAGCGGTGAAGTTTCTCGAAGCAGATCTTGGGGTTAAACTGTTTGAGCGCCATTCCCGGGGGCTGAACATCACCCACAAGGGGCACCAGTTTTTACGCCACGCGACCTCTATTCTGGCAGAGGTCTCCGGGGCCAGACGTGTGCTGTCGCAAAAGGACCAGGAGATTTCCGGCGCCTTGCATCTGGGCGTGACCTCGTTGATGGCGGGCTATGTGTTGTCCGACCTTTTGGCAAAGTACCGCCGCGCCAATCCTCAGGTCGATGTCACGGCGATTGAGGACAACGGCGAATATCTCGAACATCTTCTCATTGGCGGAGAGCTGGATGTGGCGGTGATGGTGATCTCGAATCTGCATGATAAATTGGCGTTGCAGGTCGAAATTCTGGATGTTTTGCCCTACCGGCTGTGGGTTTCCATTGGGCACAGGCTGATAAAGCAGGACAGTATCAGCGTCGATGATCTGACTGCAGAGCAACTGATCATGCTGGATATCGATGAGATGGGCGAGGCGGCGATGACCCTGTTGTCGGCGCTTGGCACCAGACCCAAAATCGCCTTTCGCACCCGATCGGTTGAAGCTGTGCGCAGTCTGGTCGCAACCGGTGCCGGGATCGCCTTGCTGCCAGATCTGGTCTACCGGCCCTGGTCGCTGGAGGGCGACAGGATCGAAGCGCGCGATGTGTCCGGGGCTCTGCCGGCGGTGCAGGTCGGGATGGCCTGGCGAAAAGGCTCTCCTCTCAGCGCGGCGGCCAAAGATTTTATTGCGATTGCCCAAGGCCATCAATCGGTTAGGGAGCGCTAGCCAATAGGTATCGGAAAAACCGATAACATGTTTCTCTCTATTGAATTTGTGAAATCATTCCCGGCGGCACATGCTTAGGCATCAAAAGAGCCAAAAGAGCCAGATCATGTCCACCTCAGGGGAGAAATCAAATGACGACCTTCTTTAAATCCTGCACAGCCATCGTGGCGACCGCAGTCATTGCCGGCCAGCCCTTGGCGGCAGAAATGATAACCGAGATTGGCGCGGGCGAAGGCCAGGTCAATATCGTGGCCTGGCCCGGCTATATCGAGCGCGGCGAAACCGTGGCGGCCTTTGACTGGGTCACCAAATTTGAAGAGGCGACGAGCTGTAAGGTCAACGTCAAGACAGCCAATACCAGCGACGAGATGGTGGCGCTGATGAATGAAGGCGGCTTTGATCTGGTGACAGCCTCCGGGGATGCCTCATTGCGGATGATCGCCGGCAAACGGGTACAGCCGGTGAATACCGATCTGGTGCCAAGCTGGCCCTCGGTAGATGACCGCCTGAAAGAGGCCCCCTGGCATTTTGTCGACGGTGTTCACTATGGCACCCCCTATATGTGGGGCCCGAATGTGCTGATGTATTCAACCGAAGCCTTTGCTGAGGCGCCGACAAGCTGGTCGGTGGTGTTTGAAGAGACCACTCTTGCCGATGGCAAATCCAACAAAGGCCGGGTTCAGGCCTATGATGGCCCGATCCATATTGCGGATGCTGCCAACTACCTGATGTATCACAACCCCGAGCTCGGCATCACCTCGCCCTATGAGCTGAACCAGGAGCAGTATGACGCCGCATTGGACCTGCTGCGTGGCCAGCGCAAACTGGTGTCGCGCTACTGGCATGATGCCTTTATCCAGATTGATGACTTCAAGAACGAAGGCATGGTCGCCTCCGGGTCCTGGCCGTTCCAGGTGAACCTGCTGCAGGGCGATGACGCCAAAGTGGCCTCGACCATCCCGCAGGAAGGGGCCACCGGCTGGGCTGACACAACAATGATGCATGCCGAAGCCGAAAACCCGAACTGCGCCTATATGTGGATGGAGCACTCTTTGTCGTCGAACCTGCAATCTGATCTTTCCGTCTGGTTTGGTGCCAACCCGGCCGTCCCCACCGCCTGTACCGATGGGCGCGGCATGCAGACCGCCGAAGGCTGCACCAAGAACGGCCATGGATGAGTTCGCCCGTATCAAGTTCTGGCAGACCCCTGTGTCAAAATGCGAAAGCCAGGGCAGCTGTGTCCCCTATTACCGCTGGGTGTCTGACTACATCGGTGTGATCGGCGGCCGTTAATCTTCTGTATTACCTAAACAGCCTGCCGCTCATCGGGCGGCAGGCCAACTTGACGGAAATTCCATGACATCTGCAGTCCGCTTTACTGGTGCTTCGCGCCACTTCGGTTCCGTTCGCGCGGTTGATGAGGTTGATATCGACATTGCCGAAGGAGAATTCTTTGCCATGCTTGGCCCCTCCGGCTCTGGCAAAACAACCTGCCTGCGCCTGATCGCCGGGTTCGAGCAGCCATCCAGCGGAGACATCGCGATTTTTGGCCAGTCCATGCAGGGTGTCCCGCCCTACAGGCGGCAGGTGAATACGGTGTTTCAGGACTATGCGCTGTTCCCTCATCTTAATGTTCTGGACAATGTGGCCTATGGTCTGATGATTGCCGGGAGCCCCAAGGCAGACCGGCACCGGGCGGCACAAGAGGCGCTCGAACTGGTGGCTTTGCCGGGCTATGGCAAACGCAAACCCTCCGAGCTGTCTGGCGGCCAGCGTCAGCGTGTCGCCCTGGCACGGGCCCTGGTCAATAAACCAAAAGTTCTGCTGCTGGATGAACCCCTTGGCGCGCTTGACCTGAAGCTGCGCGAACAGATGCAAGAAGAGCTCAAGGTGCTGCAGCGCAAGCTGGGGATCACCTTTGTCTTTGTGACCCATGATCAGGGCGAGGCGCTGTCGATGGCGGATCGCGTCGCCGTGTTCAACGAGGGCAAAATCGTGCAGGTGGGCAGGCCGGAAGACATCTACTACCGCCCCGAGGTCCCCTTTGTTGCGGATTTTGTCGGCTCTTCAAATGTGCTGCCGCCGACGCTGACAGAAAAGCTCATTGGCAGGCGCAGCCATGCAGCGCTGCGCCCGGAAGCGGTGAAAATCGGCCCCCAGGGCCATGCCGCTGTGGTCCGCGCCACCAGCTTTATCGGGGCTGCGACCCGGGTGTCTGTGACCATGGCGGAGACCGCGATGATTGCGCTGGTGCCCAAGGGGCAGGCGATTCCTGCCATTGGGGATCAGGTGCATCTCTCCTGGGACGCGGATGATCTGCACCTGATGGAGCCGGGCGCATGAGCGATCTGTCGCCAACAGGCGCCGAAACGGACTGCTGAGCCGTGTCTCGGATACGCTCTGGCGCAGGCCACGGCTGACGATCCTGCTGCTGCTGGCCCCGCCTGCGCTATGGCTGGGGATTATTTATCTCGGGTCGCTCTTTGCCCTGCTGGCGCAGAGCTTTTTTTCCATTGATGAATTTTCCGGGATGATCGTCTACGAGTTCACCCTGAAAACCTATGGGGAGCTGTTCACCCCGGCCAATTTTGACATCATCATCCGCACCGTTGTGATGGCGGCTGCTGTGACCGTTGCGGCGGCGATCATCAGCTTTCCCATCGCCTATTATGCGGCCCGCTATGCCAGGGGAAAGTGGAAGGCGATTTTCTATCTTGGGGTGATGTTGCCGCTCTGGTCCAGCTATCTGGTCAAAGTCTATTCCTGGAAGCTGATCCTCGCCAAGGAAGGCATTCTGAACTGGCTGTTTGAGACCCTGCATCTGAGCTGGTTTCTGGAGGCCTATCTGTCGATCCCGGTGATTGGCGGCAATTCCCTGTCGGTCAGCTGGACTGGCACCTTTCTGGTGTTCCTCTATGTCTGGCTGCCTTTCATGGTGCTGCCGATTCAGGCCTCGCTGGAACGGGTGCCGACCTCGATGCTCGAGGCCTCGGGCGATCTAGGGGCCCGGCCCGGCCAGAGCTTTCGCTATGTGTTGCTGCCGCTGGCGCTGCCGGGGGTGATTGCCGGGTCGATCTTCACGTTTTCCCTGACGCTGGGCGACTATATCATCCCGCAGATTGTCGGCTCATCACGTCGGTTTATCGGCCAGGCGGTCTATGCCTATCAGGGCACCGCCGGCAATATCCCACTCGCTGCCGCCTTTGCTGTCGTGCCCATCCTGATCATGGGGCTCTACCTTTGGGTCGCCAAAAGAAAAGGAGCCTTCGATGCGCTCTGATCGTGCTTCTGTTGGGTTGAAAATTGCAGCCGGTGCGGGCCTTGCCTTTTTGCACCTGCCGCTGCTTTTGATCTTTATCTATGCCTTCACCACCGAAGACAAATCTTATCAGTGGCCGCCCCCCGGTCTGACCCTGAAATGGTTTGCGGTCACCTGGGACAGGCCGGATGTTTGGCAGGCGCTGTCGCTGTCGGTGCGGGTGGCGTCGATCTCAACCGTCATAGCGCTGGTGCTTGGCACCCTCTGTGCGGCGGCCGTCAGCCGGACAAAGTTCTTTGGCCGCGAAGCGGTGTCCCTGCTGGTGATCCTGCCGATCGCCCTGCCGGGGATCGTGACGGGTATCTCGCTGCGCGCGGCGTTCAATCTGGCGGATATCCCCTTCAGTTTCTGGACCATCGTTCTGGGGCACGCGACCTTCTGTGTTGTGGTGGTCTACAACAATGCGGTGGCGCGTTTCCGGCGGACCTCGGGGTCGTTGATTGAGGCATCCATGGATCTTGGGGCGGACAGTTTTCAAACCTTTCGCCATGTGATCCTGCCCAATATTGCTACGGCCCTGCTGGCGGGGGGGATGCTGGCCTTCGCTCTTAGCTTTGACGAAGTGATTGTCACCACCTTTACTGCGGGCCAACAGCAAACGCTGCCAATCTGGATGCTCGAAGAACTTGTCCGGCCACGCCAGAGACCGGTGACCAATGTGGTTGCCATGGTGGTGGTTCTGGTCACATTCCTGCCGATCCTCGGCGCCTACTACCTGACACGCGGCACAGATACCGTGGCCGGTCAGGGAAAATAAGAACTGGGAGAGTTATGATGGAAGTTAAAATGCTGATCGGCAGCGCATTTGAGGCGGGCACCGAATCCGAGGAATCTGTTCTCAATCCACGTACCGGCGAGGTCATTTTGAAAATGCCCGAGGCCAACCTTGAGCAGATCGACCGCGCGGTTGCCTCGGCGCGGCGGGCCTTTGCCTCCTGGTCGCGCACAACACCGGCCGACCGAAGCGCCAAGCTGCTGGCCATTGCCGACGCCATTGAGGCAAACCTCGAAGAGTTGGCCCAGCTGGAAGCACTGAATTGTGGCAAACCCATCAATGAGGTGCGCAATGAAGAAGTGCCGGGCGTCGCAGACTGTTTTCGCTATTTCGCCGGTGCCGTGCGCAATATGCACAGCCCGGCGGCAGGCGAATATCTCGAAGGTCACACCTCGATGATCCGGCGGGATGCGATTGGCGTTGTTGCCTCGATCGCGCCCTGGAACTATCCGCTGATGATGATGGCCTGGAAGCTGGCGCCGGCTCTGGCGGGGGGCAACACGGTGGTGCTGAAACCCTCGGAACAGACGCCGCTGACCGCGCTGAAGCTGGCAAAGATCATGGCAGACATTCTGCCCGAAGGCGTGGTCAACGTGATTGTGGGGCAGGGGGCCAGTGTCGGCAATGCGCTGATCAACCACCCCGGCGTCGACATGATCTCGATCACGGGCGACATCGCAACAGGCAAAAAGGTGCTCAAGGCGGCTGCCAACAGCGTCAAGCGCACCCATCTTGAGCTGGGAGGCAAAGCGCCGGTGATTGTCTATGACGATGCTGATCTGGATCGCGTGGTCGAAGGGCTGAAAGCCTTTGGCTTTTACAATGCCGGGCAGGACTGCACAGCCGCCTGCCGGATCTATGCCGGGGCCAAGATATATGACCGTCTGGTGGCTGAGCTCTCGGCGGCGGCCTCCTCGATTGTCTTTGATAACGCCGATGACACGCTCAACGAGATTCCACCGCTGATCAGCCAGCGCCAGCGCGACCGTGTGGCCAGCTTTGTACACCGCGCCTCGTCGCAAAAGCACATGGAAGTGACTGCCGGCGGCGGCGTCCATGAGGGCACCGGGTTTTACTACCAGCCAACGGTCATCGCAGGCGCCTTGCAACAGGACGAAATCGTGCAGCGCGAAGTCTTTGGGCCGGTTGTGTCCATCACCCGCTTCACGGCTGAGGATGATGTCATCGGCTGGGCAAATGACAGCCAGTATGGTCTGGCCTCTTCGGTCTGGACCAACAATATCGGCCTTGCGATGGATACCTCGTCCCGCCTGCAATATGGCTGCACCTGGGTGAATACCCATTTCATGCTGACCACCGAGATGCCCCATGGTGGCCTGAAACAGTCTGGCTATGGCAAAGACATGTCGATGTATGCGCTTGAGGACTATACGGCGGTGCGTCATGTGATGATTGCGCACTAAGACTGTACTGAATGTCTCAGGGCCGCACTGGCAGGGTGGCAAAACTATACTGGGTGGTGTCTCTGTTTCGAAGGGTGTGCCACCCAAACCATGCGACCTGATCTGGGGCCGTCTATGGACTGTACTGCTGCAAAGAAATCACATGTTTCTGGCCCAGCCGTCCCGGCGCGGGCATGATTTAGGCAGGGGTAAAGATCCGGGCGAGGTCGCTATGAAGGGCTTTGCGCTCGTCTTCTGACAGAAACGCCCCGATCTCGACTCCGCGGCCGCCACCGCGCAGAGTGACATAGCTCGGCACAGGCCCCTGAACAGGGTGCAGGGTCAATGTGGTCCAGTAGCGATTGCCTGCCAGCTTTGCTGTTTGCCACTGGCGTCCCGCCGCTCCAGCTGGGCGTCGGTGCTGTCGATGGTCAGCACCTCAAGGATCTGGGCGTCGCGGCGGTTGCGGTCCAGAGCCCACTTCAAGCCAAAGAGCGCCAGCGCCAGAAACGGCAAAAGCCCCCACAGCACCACGGACCCCAGAAAGGCCAGCAGCGGCAGGGCGATGAAAATCGCTGTTCCGGTGAGGAAACGCACATAGCCCTCGGGCGGCAGGGATTGATGGGGCCACAGGTGCAGCTCCATAGGCTTCGATAGGGGCTGCAATTGGGGCTGGGTTGTCTGCTCTGACGTGTCTGACAGAGAGGGCGGTGGGGTGATCCAGGAATAGGGCATGGGGCAGGTCTTTGTTGGCGGAGGCAGCTGCGCGCGCAGAGCTGTTTCGGCAATTATGTGTTTTGGGTGCGGGTTTTCAAGCGGGCAATTTATCGCGGCCCGGAACCTGCGACCCGAGATCTGCGACCCGGGATCTGCGGCCCGAGATCTGTTGCCTGCGACCTGAGGCCTACAACCCCCGCATAAAAAAGGCCCCGCAGCAGATGCTCCGGGGCCTTTGATTCTGTCTGTCACCTCAGATCAGTGAGAGTGGGATTTGTCCCATTCTTCCTGCTTTGGCAGGATCTCGAAGGTGTGCTCTGGTGGTGGGCAGGGCAGGGTCCATTCCAGCGTGTCTGCATATTCATTCCAGTAGTTGTTCTGGGTGATACGCGCGCCGCGCAGCAGCGAGTAGATCATCACACCAAAGAACAGCAGGAAGGATGCAAAGGACAGGAAGGCGCCATAAGACGAGATCTTGTTCCAGTAGGCAAAGCCCTCGGGGTAGTCGATGTAACGACGCGGCATGCCCTGACGACCCAGGAAGTGCTGTGGGAAGAAGGTCAGGTTGGCACCGATGAAGAACATCCAGAAGTGAATCTGTGCGCCCAGCTCGTTGTACTGACGACCGGTCATCTTGCCAAAGTAGAAGTAGATACCCGAGAAGATCGCGAAAACAGCACCCAGCGACATTACGTAGTGGAAGTGCGCAACCACATAGTAGGTGTCGTGATAGGCGCGATCCACTGCGGCCTGCGACAGAACCACGCCTGTGACACCACCAACGGTGAACAGGAAGAGGAAGCCAAAGGCAAACATCATAGGCGCTTTGAACGAGATAGAGCCGCCCCACATGGTGGCAATCCACGAGAACACCTTAACGCCCGTTGGCACCGCGATGACCATGGTGGCCAGCATAAAGTAGGCCTGTTGGTTCAGCGACATACCCACGGTGTACATGTGGTGCGCCCAAACGACGAAGCCCAGAACACCAATCGCGATAATCGCCCAGACCATCGGCAGGTAGCCAAAGACCGGCTTGCGCGAGAAGGTGGCGATCACGTGCGAGATGATACCAAAGCCCGGCAGGATCACGATGTAGACTTCGGGGTGCCCAAAGAACCACAGGATGTGCTGATACAGGATCGGATCACCACCACCGGCGGGATCAAAGAAGGTGAAGCCAAAGTTGCGGTCCATCAGCAACATGGTGATCGCGCCGGCCAGAACAGGCAGGGACAGCAGGATCAGCCAGGAGGTGACAAAGATCGACCAGCTGAACAGCGGCACCTTGAACAGGGTCATGCCGGGGGCACGCATGTTCAGGAAGGTGGTGATCATGTTGATCGCACCCAGGATGGACGAGGCACCCGAGACGTGAACGGCAAAGATTGCCAGATCCATCGAGTAGCCGCCTTCATTGACCGACAGCGGCGGATACAGAACCCAACCGACACCAGAGCCAAGCTGGTCATTGCCGCCAGGCGACAGAACCGAGGCGACCGCCAGCGATGTACCAGCCACATAGAGCCAGAAGCTGAGGTTGTTCATCCGCGGGAAGGCCATGTCCGGTGCACCGATCTGCAGCGGCATGAAGTAGTTGCCAAAGCCGCCGAACAGCGCCGGGATCACCACGAAGAACATCATCAAGATGCCATGCGCCGTGATCAACACGTTCCAAAGATGACCGTTCGGGGTACATGCGCTGGACGCATCCGCAAAGAAGCGGGCGCCTTCTGCACACATGTACTGAACGCCGGGATCCATCAGTTCAAGCCGCATGTAAACGGTGAACGCGACAGAGATGAAACCAACAATCGCCGAAACGATGAGGTAGAGAATGCCGATATCCTTATGGTTCGTACTCATGAACCAGCGGGTGAAAAAACCGCGCTCGTCTTCATGGCCGTGACCAAGAATGGCTGCGTCTGCCATTTTGGGTGCCTCCTGTTGCATAACTTGTGGCCCCAGGAAACACTCCGGGTGGCCATAGACTCATGGATGGTTTTAGTGTGCCGGGTAGTGGCCTTCAATGGCGGAGTTTGATCTGAATCAAGATTAATTGTCGCGGGCACTTGTTTTTTCCACGGTTTTGCCCGGTTGCCCCGGTTTTGGTGGTGATCTGTTAAGGTTTTCGCAGGTTTGCTTTTGTGGCGGGCATTGTGGCGACATCGCCCGTCGCCGTTTGCCCATCGCCGTTTACCCGTCGCCGTTTGCCCCGCGACGTGAAGGCTTGACCAGAGCAGCCCTGAGCCGCAAAACCCAAGACACATCATTGCAACAAGGAGGGCATCTGATGACGGCCTATGACCCGGACAACATCTTTGGCAAACTTCTGCGCGGCGAGATCCCTGCGGCACGTGTCTATGAAGATGACGACACCCTTGCCTTTATGGACATCATGCCGCGTGCTGACGGACATCTGCTGGTGATCCCAAAAACGCCCTGCCGCAATGTGCTGGACGCCAGCCCCGAGCAGCTCGCGGCTGTGATGCAAACTGTCCAAAAGCTGAGCCATGCGGTGGTGAAAGCCTTTTCGGCAGATGGGGTCACGCTACAGCAGTTCAACGAGGCCGCAGGCGGGCAGGAAGTGTTCCATCTGCACTTTCATGTTCTGCCGCGCCATGACGGAGACAGGCTTCGTCCCCCCGGCCAAATGGCGGAGCGGGAGGTAATCGAAGCCCAGGCGAGCCGCATTCGCGCCGCACTGGCTGAATAGCGTGCGCGCCGTTCAGTCGTCCTGTGCGGCGACATCCTGGTGACTGCCGCTGACGCATCTGCTGGGGGCGGCATGCCGCCGAGTCTGTAAAATGTCACGCTGCAACCAATTTGATATTGGGTGCAGCGTACAGTTGATTTATTTTTTCAGGTAGCTAGTATTTGTAAAGCTAAAATGAGTCTTTCTTTAATCGGTTGGTAAGAATTGGGTGTTTGTGGCTTTTTGAGAGCTTGCCCGCGTTTCATCTCGCAGCACTATTGCCAATCTGCCCTATGACTTTTTCTGGCTCAAATATGTAGGGTTGCGGCCAGATGATTTGGCTCGGTTTGAGCTCTCCATTTGCGTAATGAGTTTTTTGTTGATTATGAGGTGGATGTGACAAACCTGCAGCGGATGATCCTGCCCTCGCAAGAGCAGATTGTTGCGGCAATCTATGAAACTGTATTGCGCCAGAGCTGTTTTCCAGGTTTATCCCCGAGCAAAAGCCGGATTCTTTTGTAGGTGCAATGTGCTTACCTGCAGGGATTAATCCGGCTTTTGAAGCCCCCGAGCTGCAAGCGCATTTTGCCCGGGCCCTGGAGATTTTGGAGCAGCAATGGCATCGGATTGGCTGCCCCAATCTTGTGACGGCCCTTGCAGAGCCCGCCGCGCGCAATTGGGTTGCGGGTGAGGGCACGCGCCCTGGTCTTTGGCTTCTGGTCGACCTTCAGGGCAGGCTGTTGCGCTTCTGTGATCAGGGAGAGGCACCAGCCGGAAGCCCCGACAGGGATGGCGGCGATGCGCTGGCATGGCTGCAGGTCTCTTCGGCAGGCAAGCGGGCCTGGGAAAATTTTGTAAAGCAGATCGCCTCGGAGACGTTTAGCTGGCAAGATATTCAGGTTCTTGAAACTGTAGCATCGCCGAAAAAACTGCTGTGCAGGCCCGTCTGGGTCGGGAACGATGGCGACACCGGGGCGGGGCCCATCGCTGTATCGGTTGAAGTGTTTGATGGTGTCTGGCCTGCGGAGGCCGATGAGGTCGTGGCGCAGGCCTTTGGCCTGGACCATCAGGAGACCCGTTTTTTGCGCGATTTCTTGTTGGGGCAGCTGGACGGTCCTGCATTGCCGCAGATGCTCTCGCAGATTGCAGCCAAGGCGGGGGCGCCCGGTGCTGCAGAGATGATTCGGCTTGTTGGTTTCCTGTTGCAGGAACGCGCCGACGATCTGGCGATAGCTGCGGGAACGCGTTTGCCGCCAAGCCTGCTAATTCGCGATGCTCTGGGCTGCGAAACCCAGTGTTTCCGCCTGGGAGCCGAGACCGGCCAGCCGGTGATTTTTGTGCATGGCATGATGGATGGGATTGCCGGAATTCAACGGTTGCAACCGCAGCTTCGCACCTGCGGTTTTCGGGTCTACGCCCCTTTGCGCGGCGGCTATGGCACCTCGCATCCCACGCCCAAACCCCACCAGCAACTGAATGCTTTTGTCGCCCAGATCAAAGCGCTTATTGAGCAGGAGAACCTGCAGCGGCCAATCTTGTTGGGCCATCGGAGTGGTGCGGTTTTTGCCCGTGCGGCTGCGCTGCGGCTGCGGGACCGGATCGGAGGCATTGTTGGTGTGGCACCGACCCCGCCGCTAAGCGGGCCCGCCACTATCGCTCGTTGCAGGGCTATCAGCGCTGGCTGGCGCTCAGCGCCCGGTTTGCGCCATCTCTGTTGCCACTTGTTCTCAAGAGCTGGTCCCGAACGGTGCTAAAGCAGGGTGGGACGACATTGGTCCGTTGGCAGGCAAAGCATGGCAGCAAGGCACTGGCGCAGATTGATGCGATGGATCTTGATCCGGTGTTGGGCCTCAGTCATCTCTTGGTGATGCAGCAGGGCGGCACCGGGTTTCTTGCGGATATGGCTCTGGCAGCGGGAGACTGGCGTCGGCAGATGATCGGACATGGCACCTCTACCATCTACCTTTGTGGCGACGAGGAGGTTTTGGCGCGTCAGGAGGGGCTCTATCCCATGGTGGTCGGGGCGGAGAAGATCCAGACCCGTATCTGCTCCAGCGCGGGGAATGTGCTGCTCTATGTTGGCCCTGAACTGGTCCTTGCCGCCCTTGAGGAATTGTCTGCGGACAAGGGCCCCGGGGCGCAGCTTGCTTTGTCGTAAAAGTGGCGGCGGCATTTGTGCCGTGGCTTTGGAGCACATCCTTTGGGGGTGGCCTGGGCTCTCTGGGCTGCGCCGCCGCAAAGATGCACAATAACGTATCTTGTCAAAGAGGAGTTTGTTCGAAGACGGCCGAAAAGCTGCGCTTTAGGGCGACATCGACATCTTCCAGTGTGATGGGCAAGCCAAGATCAACCAGGCTGGTCACGCCGTGCTCCTGAATGCCACAAGGCACAATGCCGTTGAAGTGCGAGAGGTCTGGTTCGACATTGATCGAGATGCCGTGAAAGCTCACCCACTTGCGCAGACGAATGCCGATGGCAGCAATCTTGTCTTCGGCAAGCAGGCCATCCGCGCGCCGTGGTTTGTCAGGACGCTCCACCCAGACCCCCACCCGCCCGTCACGGATATGGCCTGTGAGGTTGAACTCAGAGAGGGTCAGGATCACCCAGGCTTCCAGATCCTGCACAAAACGGCGCACATCGCGGCCACGCCTTCCCACATCAAGCATGACATAAATCACCCGCTGGCCGGGGCCGTGGTAGGTATATTGGCCACCGCGGTTCGAGGGATATACCGGAAACCGGTCCGGATCCGTCAGATCCTCGATCCTGGCAGAGGTTCCTGCGGTATACAGCGGCGGGTGTTCCAGCAGCCAGATACACTCGGGCGCCTGGCCCGCAGCAATGGCTGCCGCGCGGCTCTCCATAAAGGAAACGGCGGCTTCATATTCCACCACAGCCTCTGATGTGATCCATTCTACCATTGTCGATCCTGTCGGGAAGGGAGGCCATTTGGCCTATAGGTTGAATTGTTGGCGAAATGACTCGTCCCTATGAGCGAAATTGCGCTAGGCTGATTCCATATTGCGTATACATAAAGGGGAGTGGCATGTTTTCAAAGTCGCTAAAGTCAGCATTGGCTGCAACCATCATTTTAACCTCAGTTGGCGGGCCGACGGCTGCTGACAACCTCGGCGCGGCTCTTCTCGGCGGTATTATCGGCGGTGCGATTGTAAGTGGAGCAAATCGCAATAAGCGCACAACCACCCGGAGCAATGCGAACTCTGCCGCGCGGGTGCAAAACCGTGCAAACGCAAACCTCTTTGACTTATTTTGGGTTTCCAGCAGGCACACCAGATGGTGTAATGGGTCGCAAATCGCGGGCTGCAATTAGCCATTACCAAGGGTACATGGGTTATCCTGCCACCGGGCAGCTAACCGATTATGAGTTGGGTTTTTTGAATTCCGCCCACCAGCGCGCGCTGGCAAGCGGTTTTCAGGCGACACAGCAAGCGAACTCACACCCTGACGGGTCGAAGATTCTGCTCAAGATTTATATGAACGAACAGCTGCAAAGACAGGTGCCACAGCAGCAGGTTCCGCAGATGGCAGGTGTGCCTGCAACAACAATGGTGACCACCGGCACCTATGGTGCTCCGCAGCAGTTTGGGCAGCAAATTCCCCAGCAGGGCGCCCATGCAGGGCAAGCCCCCGTCACGGTGCAAACCTACGGCGCACAGCCACAGATGGTGATGCAGGGGCAGGCCGTAGCCGGGTATCAGGTGCAGGGCGGTCAGGGCCAGGTTTTCCAAGCTCAACCGCCACAGGGCCAGCTTGTTCAGGGGCAGCCTGTCCAAGGGCAAAACTACCAGGGCCAAGTCTACCAAGGTCAGGTCTATCAGGGCCAGGTTTTCCAGGGTCAGGCCGTTCAGCAGGGGCAAGTTTTCCAAGGTCAGGTGACCCAGCAAGGCCAAGTCATGCAGCAAGGCCAAGTCATGCAGCAAGGCCAGGTTATCCAGCAAGGTCAGGCTATCCAGCCGCAACCTCCCCAGCAGGGTGTGACCATGGCGGCCCTTTCACAGGAGCAGACTGCGGCAGCCACGCTCCAGTCTGACGTTCGACAGCCAGTCTATACCGCGCCTGCGAGCAGACGTCGGGCCCTGGTGATTGGCGTTGACGGGTATACCAACCTCGAGTCGCTGCAAAAAGCACGTAACGATGCCCAGGCCGTAAGCAATACGCTGAATGAATTGGGCTTTGACGTGCTGACGCTCTATGATGCCAGCCGCCGGGAGATCAACAGTGCGGTCTCAACTCTGGCTGGGCAAATCGAGCCAGGCGACGAAGTTTTGTTCTATTTCGCCGGGCATGGCATTGAAGTTGACGGACGAAACTATCTGCTCCCGTCAGATGTGCCTGTGGTGAACTATGGCGATGAGAGTTTCCTCACCGGAGAAAGCATTCCTGCGGGCAGAATCCTGGATACTTTCCAACGCAAAGGCGCACGGACCACGATCATGGTTCTTGATGCCTGCCGCAACAACCCCTTTTCTGTAGATGGAAAGCGGTCGGTAGGTGGCTCACGCGGCTTGGTGCGTATGGAGCCTCCGGAAGGGGCTTTCATACTTTACTCTGCGGGGGCCGGGCAAACTGCGCTGGACCGGCTGTCGGACGACGACAACAATCCAAACTCGGTCTTCACCCGCGCCCTGCTGCCGCGCCTGCAGGAGCAGGGGATGTCATTGCATGATTTGGCAAAGCAAGTGCGTCGGGATGTTCAGCAATTGGCAGCGTCGGTAAATCACGAACAGTTCCCCGCCTACTACGACCAGATGTCAGGCGACATGTTCCTGTCCGCCTCCCAGACTGCAAATCAATAAGCGCACAGATCTGCGTGTGACGAGGGGAGAAGCGTTCATTCTCCCCTCAGGCTCTCCTCAGCGTCTTGCTAAAGTTTGGTGATTTTGCCTGAAAACGAACGGGTGGGGTGAAATTCCATATTCTTCGATTTTACCTCTTCACATCCTTGGTGGGCTCGTCTAATACGCCTTCACCAAGCCTAGACAGTGCGGTCGTGGCGGAATTGGTAGACGCGCAGCGTTGAGGTCGCTGTGGGGTAACACCCGTGGAAGTTCGAGTCTTCTCGCCGCACCAAGGCTTTCCAGTAAGTATCTGAAAGTAAATTATTTTTGGGTGGACCTGCCTCAACAGGTCCACAATTAGCCCCACAAGCGATCAAGTGCTTTTTGCACCTCCCTCAATCCAAGCGCAAACCTCTGACACTTTCAGCAGGGATCTACCTTGTGCTTTGTGGATCGTTATCAGCCCTTTCTTAGCTGCCCGGTAAATCGTGTCGCGGGAGACCGAGAACACTTTCTTGGAATCGGCAAGCGGCACATAGATAGGTTGATCGGTATTCATGCCGCCTGCTCCCGTCTTGAGGCATGGCTTCCCCATTGGTCAGCCATGGCGGACGCGATGCCGGGAAAGAACTTGCTGCGCAGCTTCCAGCGTTCAGCGCCTGGGCTGGCCTTGTGCACAGTGTCGCGAGAGGTCGATCCATCAAGGGAGCCTGTTGCCGTGAGAGGTGGTAGGCTACGCAGCCAGAAACAGGTTCTCTTGCGCTCATTGTCTGGCCCGTTTGGATCGGTAGCAAACTGCCAAGGCTGCACCGTTTGCGCAGGGGGCCGGTAATCCTGGATCCGTTCTTTCGCATGCTTGTGCATTACAGGGTTCTCGACGGCTACGCAGGGGATATGGGCAACGTTCCAAACGGCAGAGAACAGCGCGGCACCTTCATCGAGTTCGGCCCACATGTCGTGCAAGCTGCGGCCTGCTGGTGGTTTGGAGAGCCAGCGCACACCACTGTTACACAGGCGGGTGCAGGGGGGATGCATGACGGCCATCAAATCCCAGTCGCCCTGCATGACTCCAGAATGTCGCCTTGGATATGACGGTTTGACGGGGTGTCAGAGGGTAGCAGGTCGCAGGACCATGTATCGTGGCCAAGGGCAAGAAAGGCCTCTCTGACAACTCCGCTGGTTTCGCATCCGATAAGAACTTTTGCCATGGCGCTGGGCTTTCTGGATTGGGTGAGGAGGGCGCAGCCGTTGATCGTGAGTGGTGGGCTTGAGGTGCCGCGCCCTAGAATGCAGCGCTCACACTGCAGGTGTCGAAAAGAGCTCATTGGGCCCATCGGGTTTTCCTACCGAGGCGATTTTGACCCAGTGGGTGATTGCCTCAATCGTATCGGCGCCTGATGCTTGGATGCCGTGCAGTTCGGCGCGGTGCGTTAGGTTCTCCGGCTCCCACCAGTCCGTTGGATCATCGCTGGGGGGTGTTAAGATGCCTCCCAGATCCTGGAATGTCAGAATTTTGCACAGGCCGTGTTTATCCTCAATTTCCGCCGCAGCGGCTGTCAGGGTGTGTGGGGGCATGGGGTTGCCTTTTATTTGGTGCGCGGGCGGTGAACTTTGGAGGAGGACTGAACCGCCCGCGCCACTCCGCGCAATCGGGATGAGGGCGCGGAATTCTGAAAGGAGTGACCGGCGCCGTCCTCCTGGCGCCGGTCGAAGTGTTATTACGGGGGCGGGGGTGCCCGCTGGCAGGCCTGCGAGTGCTGATCTTGGCGGGCTGCAAGGCGTCTAGGAAGGCGATCCCCTGTTAGCTCACGCGGCATGGCGGCGCGGGGCGCGGTATCCCTGTTTGGCAGCATAGGTGCGCACAGTTTCACCAACCCGGGTCAGGGTTTGGTCAAGCGGTTCGGGCGCAGGTGTGGGCCGACCAATTAGGTGCTGTGGCTGCAGGCGCTGCGGGTCAAATCCCTGGCCGCGTGCCGCCTTCATTGTTGCCCAGGCAGCTGTAAACAGGCTGGTGTCGTGCAGGTAATCCTCGGGTGCACTGATAATCTGGCGGGCGGTTCTAGTAATGTCGTTCATTCAATCCTCCATCGGTTGATGTGAAGATTAATAACGGGGTAAAAATACCCCATTTAGATTGTGGGCGAAGCTTTGGCTGTCTACTGGCGAACTTGACCTTAAGCTGGCTAGGCCTAGGGGGAGGGGGGCGTCAACTGGAAGGGCGGGAAGGAGCCATTCGCTGCGGATGCGAGGCAATGGTGACGCCAAGTCGGAAACTGACGTCGGCGAACCTTGCAAATGGAGTCATTGGCCGTCACAATGGTGATGAAATAGAGCATTTACTACGATCTCGGTAAAAGAGCCCTATGAAGCAGCTATATATTGCAGACGACAATACTGGTTTTTCAGAATATATCGCTACAGTGGCCAGTCGCGAAGGATGGCTGCCCGTAATTTGTGTGAATGGGCAGGATCTTGTCGAACAAGTCGCGTCGGGTTCGGGATCAGCTTTGCTTATCGTTGATATCTACATGCCTGAAATGGATGGGATTGAAGCAATCGAAGGTCTTGTCGATGTGGATCGCCAATTGCGTTTGCGGTTCATTGCTGGTGGAGCAGACGCTCCGTTTCTGGCAGCCAAAATGATTGCCGAAGCTCGAAACTTGTCGGTCGAGCGCAATATCTTCAAGCCCCTCGGCAAAAACGATCTGATCGCCTTGCTGGAACAGGAAGCACGAGAATTGGGTGTGTGATGCTGTGCGGCCGCATGACCGCAAGGAGCTCATAGTACCGCATGCTGCACTGTGTGTATTTGACCTTATGTGCCGAATGCGGACAAGGTCGCTCGCAAGGGTGGCCTAATACACTAAAGACATCCCACGCGTCAGCTTGCAGTAAGAACTTCACAAAAATACCAATTTGGCTATGGTTAGAAATACCCGTCGTAGGGAAGGTGAAATATGAGTTCTCCATTTTTCAGGTTTTGGTTCGCTTTGTTGTTGCTGACTTGTCAGCCAGCGCTTGCCGAAAAGGCACTCGTCTTCAGTACCGCAGCGAACGCACCATTTCACAAGCAGGACGGAACGGGGTTCATTGATCTTGTCCTGCACGAAGTTGGCGCGCGGATCGGCCAGCCCATTGTCGTGGTCGGCCTGCCCCCCGAACGCGCCATCCAAGACGCCAATAGCGGGTTGGCCGACGGCGATGCCTATCGGATCGGAGGGCTTGAAAAAATCTATAAAAACCTCATTCAGGTGCCTTTGACGCTTGCCGACATGCGGTTTGCGGCCTTCTCGACGCAACGCGATCTGGTGCTGAACGATTGGGAGGATTTACACACTCACTCTGTCGCCTACGTCACGGGGTGGAAGATATTCGAGGCGAAGGTCACCGATGTAAAAAGTCTTGTGACGGAACGGGATCCCGACCAACTTTTCTTGCTGGCCAAGCGCGGACGCGTCGACGTAGTCCTGTTCGATCTTTGGCAGGGTTCGGCCTTTTTGGAAACAAAAGGTTGGACGGCCATCCAATCCATCGACCCTCCGTTATCTGTCAGAGACATGTATCTCTACGTGCATAAGAAACATCGCGATCTAGTTCCTGAAATCACCGCAGCCTTGCGGGAGATCAAGGCAGATGGAACATACCAGGCTCTGTTCGATCAAATTATGGCCCCTCTTTTGAATGACGGACGGGCCCGCCACACCTGTGGGAGCGGACCGGACGAGGCCGTATTCCCACATCGACCGTCGGTTTGTCGTATATGTCGTTCTGTTCAGTTCTGTGGTAACGCTGGTACTGACGGGCATTCAGCTTTTCCTGGATTACCGCACGGATCGAGCCGCGATCGACGAGCGATTGGTTGAGGTCAGGCAGGTTCATCTGGCTAATATCGCCCAAAGCCTTTGGGTGGCCGATTTTGACAGCATCAAATTGCAGATTGAAGGCATCGAAAAATTGACGGACATGCAATACCTTGCTGTCCTTGAGAACGACGACGCCGTTATTTCAGTAGGCAAACTCGCCGTCAGGAACGTGGTCGGCAGCGACTATCCTGTCCAATACAGCCACTTGGGAGAAATTCGGCAGATCGGCACGCTGATGGTGCAGGCGTCTTTAGATGGGGTCTATCAACGGCTCTTACAGAAAGCGCTGGTCATTCTGATCAGCAACGCAATCAAAACCTTCCTCGTCGCTGGTTTCATGATCCTTTTCCTCAGGCGGTTTATTTTGACCCCGCTTGAGGAATTCACCCAGTTTCTTCGCAAGCACGAAGGAGCGGTGGCGGTGCCAGAATTCAAACCCGCGTCCATGCGGGACCGGCAAGATGAACTGGCTGTTGTCTTTCAGAAGTTCAATGAACTGAACAAGCGGCTCGAGCACTCTTTTGCCACTGTCCGCGAGAGCGAAAAACGCTTTCGCGAAATCGCCGAGAATGTTGGCGACCTGTTCTGGATCGGGTCACCCGATTGGCAAGAGGTGTGGTACGTCAATCCTGCCTATGAGAAAATGTGGGGCCGTAGCTCAGAAGTATTGCTGAGCAGCCCCACGGCATGGATGGACGCGCTGGACGAGCAGGGGCGCAAAGATGTCGAACGAACGGTCGAACAGGCGCAAAAGGCAATTGCCGAGACGCCCCCAGGAACGGTTAGGCACATTGATTTCCCGACCTACAAGGTGATCCGGCCCGACGGCTCTGAACGGATACTTTATGCTCGAGGGTTCCCGGTCTGGGATGACCATTCAAAGTTGGAACGCATCGTTGGCATCGCAACCGACGTCACCGAATTGTTCGAAGCGCAGGCAGAACTGCTGGCCAGCGAAGAACGGCTTCGCAGGGCGCAGAAACTCGAATCCATCGGCCATATGACGGGGGGCGTTGCGCATGATTTCAACAACCTGCTGGCGGTGCTCCTTGGTAATCTAGAGTTGTTGCGGGACGACATAACCAAATCCGAGGATCTGAAGCTTATCGACGCGGCAATAGGGGCTGTTGGGCGGGGGTCCGACCTGACCCGGAACATGCTTAGCTTTGCACGGCAGGCAGCTTTGGCCCCCAAGGTTCTAGATCTCAATGAAATCGTCCATTCGACCCAATCCTGGATAGGTCGGACCCTGCCTGCAACAGTTCATGTCGAGACCTCATTGCAGGCCGATCTGTCGCGGATTGAAGCGGATGCAGGATCGACACAAAGCGCGCTTTTGAACCTTGTCATCAATGCGCGCGATGCCATGCAGAACGACGGAAATCTGACGATTGAAACCGCCAATATCCTGATCCGGCCAGACGATACGACATCTGTTGAAGGCGGGCTGGAGCCGGGCGAATACGTGATGCTTGCGGTCAGCGACACGGGTGAAGGCATTCCGAAGGAGTCGCTGGAGACCGTATTTGAGCCATTCTACACCACAAAACCGCCCGGATCGGGATCGGGCTTGGGTCTTTCGATGATCCAGGGATTCATGGACCAATCCGGTGGGACCGCCCGCATCTATTCCGAGCCAGACGTCGGAACGACGGTGAAACTCTTTTTCCGGGCTTTGCCAGATGAGCACGGTCGCGCGCTGGACAACGCAACGGTAGTTACGCAGCCCGCAGGAGGAACTGAACGTATTCTGCTTGTTGAAGATCAGGCAGCGGTGTTGGAAATTCTTTTGGCGACACTTGAGAAAGCTGGATATGAAGTAAAGACAGCGACTACAGGCGATGAAGCAAAGAAAATTTTTCTGGACGAGCCTGCTTTCGACCTGCTGGTCACCGACATCGTCATGCCCGGTGAATTGCAGGGAACCACTCTTGCGAAGGCGCTGCGCGAACTTAGACCTGATCTACCGGTCGTCTTTATGTCCGGCTATGCCAGCGAGGCAACTGTCCACGGCAACGGCCTGCGCCCCGAAGACATCAGATTGATGAAGCCGGTGCACCGCGTGGATCTTCTGTCAGCGATCGAGAAAGCGTTACATGGGTTCTCCCAATAGGACACTCAACCGTGCCACTACGCCGTGACTTGAGTTGTGGACAAAGCCGCTAACGGAAGGGTTGGCAGCACCAGAAGATGGCGCGTATCCGATTGTCATGCGCCAGAGATGCATCGCTCAGCAGTCCTGACAACACCTGCCGTCCCAATAGAAGCCAACGATCACCTATCCCCACGCCGACCCTTTTGGCAATCTGCGAAAAAGGTCTGCTTTCCTGCGCACTGGTGACCTTGGTGACAACTGCAGCGAAAGACTGCAAAGTCCTACTCTGCCGACCTCCGGCCACCGGAAATGCTGCACAATGTGTTGAACGGCTGCTTCGGGGAAGCTGCAACGCAGCACTTGGGCACCTGGCCAACGGCAGGTTTGGGCCGTTCGCAGCGCACTTCCGTGTCCAAACGCCTTGTATTTAGCATAGTCAGTTTCTGAGCATTTCTGCTGCACTTGGATCAGGCTATCCAGTTTTACTGGCGTGAGATCCTGATGTGTTGACCGGCTAACAAAGGATTTTTTGGAATACAGGTTTAGGGCAGTGGCTAGATTTTGTGTGCTAACTCTTCTGGCCAATGAAGGCGAACCTTTGCTGCCCACTTCAGGCGGACATTCCACATGTTGTTTGCTCCAGGGTTCAGGGAGATCAGGTGGAATAGGCCAGGCTCATCACCTAGTTTGATCTGTTTTACCCATCCCATCCCATCCTCGTCCTCACAGACGCATCGGTGACCAATATCGTCGGAAGCAACGACGTCATGGCCATTGCGGGTATAGAAAAGTAGATCTCCCGCTGAATAGATAGGTTCCATGCTGTCGCCCTCAATTTCAACGGCGACAATGCCATGCGGGGAAAGGCCTGGTGGGCACTCGACCTGGGGGCCGTCTCCTTTAACATAAGCGTCAAACAACGGTACTCGCGCTCCGGCACCAACTTTGCCTGCAATGGCAATGGTTCTGCGATCTTCTTGGACCAACATGCCTTCAAGGAAACCTTCGAGATTGGTGCCAAAGGATGCTGCAATTTTAACAGCGTCGTCGACGTTGGTGGACTTGCTTTTCCCTTGAGCGAGGTTTTTTAGCAGCTCATAAGAAACACCAGCGTCCAAGGCTATTTGGCGCATTGATTTATTGCTGGCTTTGGTTGCGGCGAGAAACGCATCTCTGAAGGACTGTTGCATGTGGGGTAAATTACCCCATTTGCTCGTTTTACGCATGGAGTAAATTAACCCTTGACGATTGGGGTAAATTAACCCCATTAGCGTTGCATGGAACAGTTTCTTGATGATATGCGAGCTTATGCCAACGCTGTTGGTAGAAGCCCACAGCACATTCTGCGCCAATCGGTTGGTGCCAGTTGGTTGCAATGGAAAGCTTGGGTTAATGGGCAATCGAGCCCAACCCTGAACACGGTGGATAAGATCCGCCAATACATGGCTGACAATCCGGCACCTACACCAGTTGGAGAGGACGCAGCATGAGCCGTCCCCGTCTGACACTGATTGTGAACAACGAAATCCCATGTTTTCAGCATGAGCCGCGCGCTGGGCAAAAGTCTTGGTCAAATATCTTTGACCCATACGCACTCAAGGCTAGCGCGCCTGATCTGTGGTCGGCCTATTTCCGGCAACGCTTCAACAGCCCGCGCGAGGTGGCGCTGTTTTGTGACGTGAGCTTTCAGACAGCGCTGAACTGGTGGGGGGCGGTGACTGCACCAGCCAGCCATATCGCGTTGCTGGTGATCCTCACCGATCCGGGTGCTCCTGAATTCTTCGCGGAAGAGATACGGAGAGTAGCATGAGCATTGAGATCTATTCTCTTATCAAACGCCGGATAGTGGGGTCACCCACGAAAAAGGCAATCCTGCTCTACATGGCTGACGCTGCAAGTGACGACGGCTCCGGTATCTGGGTCAGCAAGGGCAACATGGCTGCTGATCTGGAAATGAAAAGCAAGCGGACTGTGCAGACCAATATCTCAGATCTGGTTGAGTCCGGGATCATCTCGGAAGTGGGCCAGCGCAAGTGCCGAAATGGCTTTACTGTGGAGTACAGGATCAACCTCAATACCGTTTCTTGCTTGCCTCCGACCCGTGCGCGAAATGCCCCGTGCCACTATATGTAGGGGGTGCAGGAAATGCACGGGTGCAGGAGTTGCACCCGACAGGTGCAGGAAATGCACCCCTACCGGTGCAGGAGATGCACCCAAACCATCCTTTGAACCATTATAGAACCTTGTGCCCGGCTGACGCCGACCACACACAATCCCTAGATTTTGATTTTTCGGGGTTCTGGGATCAGTTCGCTGATGCCTTCCCCCGAATGGGCGATGCAGAGAAAACCGAGGATGCACTGCGCAAAGCGCTGGGAGAGGGTACAGACCCAACTGAGATCCTGGCAGGGGCCAAGGCCTATGCCGTGGAGCAGGCGGGCAACCAGCCTCGCTACATCAAGTATTCTGAAAACTGGGTTGAGGAAAAGCGCTGGCGCCAGCATGTGCGTAAGCCCAGAGGCAGCGCTGCGGGACTTAGCGGCCGTTCGCACGATGCGCACTAATCGACACGGACGGCAATCCGCCGCTTCTGGAAGCCCGTTCTGCTTTGTTCGAAACCTGCATGTGCATAGAATGCTAATGTCGAAGGGTTTCTAGACCCTGTACTCAGCATGATCTTGTAACAACCGTTCTGCCACGCTTCATTTGTAGCTGCGTCAAGCATTGACGTTCCGAAACCTTTTCCGCGATGCGCGGGATGCGTGACAACATTCTCGATCAGCGCGTAAGGCGTTCCACCCCTAGTCAAATTTGGAATGACTATGAGCGTGCAGGTACAGACCACCTCTCCGCCGAACTCGCCAATAAAGATCGCACTTCCCGCATACTTAGTGATATCGTGAATTATCGTTTCTGCAATCTCGGGTGGGCATCTCTCGTTGTCAGATGACAGGTGCAAGTAAAGGTCTTGCAGTGCATCGACATCATTTGCAGTAGCTGGCCGGACCGAAAGAAGAGCTATCATAAGTCAATTGATACTCCGGGCGCTGCAGTCGTACAAGACTGCAGAAAGGGCTCAAACCGGACTTGCGGTGGTACAGCACGCAGATCTTGGCCTGGTAGGTCGTTGCGCGAGCAACCCGATGACGGGACCCAGCCCAAAGCAGCCCCACAGCTCTTGACCCGAATTTGCGATAGCCGACCTTAACCGCACGAGGTGCGAGCTGGTAAGATGCGGGACCTTGCCTAGCTTTCGTTTTCTATGGCATGTCACTTGCAATACCAAGCTAGACAGCATGAAGCGGCGTCACCTGAATTTTGCCAGATGGGCCGCGACTGATGTCAGCTTTGATGCCGTACATTGCTTGCAAGTTTTGTTGGGTGAGCACGTCGCTTGCCGTACCAGCTGCAACAACAAGGCCATCCTTGAGGCCAATGAGCCGATCCGAAAACTGGGCGGCCAGAGTAAGATCATGCAGCGCGATCGCCACGCAGGCACCACTGTCGCGCGCATAGGTGCGAACGCGGTCAAGCACCAGAAGTTGGTGGCGCAAATCAAGCGCAGCCGTGGGCTCGTCAAGGAGCAATACTTTAGGTGTTCGAAACAATGCTTGTGCGAGGTAGACAAGCTGACGCTGCCCACCACTAATCTCATTGAGTGTACGATTTTCTAGCGTTGCGAGGCCAAAGGTTTGGAGTGCAGTTGTTGCCTCACCCACCAAAGAAGTCGGTAGGCGCATACCCAGCTTTCCGAGGCGGCCAAGTAGAACAACTTCCAGCACGGTCAACGATGATGTTGCGTCAGTATCTTGAGGCATGTAGGCGATGTGTTGGCGCTGTTCTGCCGCCGTCAAAAGATGCTCTGCAAACAAAAGATGCCCTTTCATCGGTGACAAGCCAGCCATCGCCTTGAACAGCGTTGATTTGCCCGCGCCGTTACAGCCGATCAAGGCGGTGACTTGCCCTGTTTTAAATGGCTCAGAAAAATCGCGAATGATGGGTGCCGTGCCATAAGACACGCTGAGATGTTTGGTTTGCAGGCTCACCAGTGTCTCCTTTGGCCGCGTAGTATAAGGAAAAAAAGGAACGGCACGCCGATCAGCGCGGTGACGATGCCAATGGGGATCACCCCGCCGGGCGACACCAGTTTGGACAGCACCGAGGCACCAGTCATGGTGATAGCGCCGGTTAAAGCAGACATGGGTAAAAGAATGCGTTGATCTTCGCCAACCAGCATACGTGCGATATGAGGCGCGACGAGGCCGACAAACCCGATGGTGCCAACGAAGGCTACTCCGGATGCAGTCAGCAGCGCGACCACGGCAAATAGCTTTATGCGAAGTGATTTCACATCAACGCCAATCGACGCGGCACGCACATCGCCGAGCCTTAATGCCGTGAGCTGCCACAGATTGGGAAGCACTATGAGGCTTGCGAACACGAAGCAAGCAGCGACAATTGGCACGTTGTTCCAACTTGCCTTGAGGAGCGAGCCGAAGAGCCAGAAGACGATAGATTGCAGCACCTCAGGAGAGGCGAGATACTGCACCATGGATTGCGCTGATTGAAACATGAAGAGCGTGGCAATACCTGCGAGCACCATGATTTCGGGGCTCATTCCCCTTATGTTAGCAAAGGCGAACACCAGGGCGGCGGCCGCGGCGCACATGACGAAAGCCGCCAAGGGGATCGTCAACCAAGGAGCAAACGGCAGGGTTATTCCGGTGAGAATAGCGAGAGCTGCACCAAAACCGGCCGCCGCCGAAAAACCCAGTGTGTAGGGGCTGGCCAGAGGGTTGCCGAGGATCGTTTGCATATGTACGCCAGCGGTGCCCAAGGAAATGCCGACAAGAATAGCCATCAGCGTCATCGGCAGGCGGATATCATGCACGATAACCCGCACCATACTGCTGGCTTGACTGGGGAGGAACAAGGCTTGCAGCACATCCCCCCCAGCCAAGAAGGCAGGGCCGATCAGGATATCCGCGACGACGAGCACCGCAAGCGTTGCTGTGGCAGCCACAAGCCAGAAGACGCGCCGCGCTATCAGCTGCCGATAGCCAAGTTGAGCAGGGGCAGCTTGCGCCGCCCCTTCCGTTAGTGCGTCAGACGTATTCAAGGCGCTGCTCACGGCAACTTAGTCATGTAGGTGCCTTTGAATTCGACGGGCATATAGGTTGCGAAAAACCGCTCCAGAGACGCCTGCGGGTCAACATCGGCGAAGGCCTCAGGGTAGAGACTCTTGGCAACGAACTGCAGGAACGCATAGTCATAGAGTGTGCGGTTGCCACCGTGGTAGATGCCGAAAACCTTGCCGTCTTCAACCGCATCCAAGCCATCCCAGCCAGGGCGACCGAGGTAGGCCTTCATGCGCTCATGCGTCAGCGCGCTGTCCACATTCGGCCCCATGATGACGGCCTCGTCGCGTCCAGCCCATCCCGAGCCCGCGAGAAAAATAGCCTGCGGATTTTGCGCCAGTACATATTCAGGGCTCAGCTTGCCCCAGTTGCTGATCTGGCCATCGGCAATGTTGATCGCGCCAACCTGGTTGATCACGCTGCCCCATTGAGTGCCTGAGTAGGAGTTGTCGACAGCGTCTTTGCCTTTGCGGGCAAGCTCGACGTAGACTTTCGGCGCATCGCCTTTGGGTAATGCTGCAAGGCGGGCCATAACGTCAGCGACCTGTGCTGCATAGGCGTCAGCCAGCTCTTGCGCACGGTCTTCGGACTTCATGATCTGGCTGAGAAGATGCGTCGACTGAACGTGCTTTTCAACGGTTTGCGCATTGTAGTCGAGTACGACCACGGGGATACCAGCCGCTTCGATCCGCTCAGCCACGTCGCCCAGTGCCTTATACTGCCAGGCCGCGAGCACGGCGACATCAGGTTTGGCGGCAACAACGGCTTCAAGCGAGAAGGTGCCAGAGTCGACTTCGCCTACATCTGCCAGCTCTTCAAGACGGGGAATGGCGGCTGCGTATGTCTGCCATTGCAGGTTCCGCCATCCGGCCCATGTGTCCTTTGAAATCGCGACAACGCGGTCGTAGGCGTCAGGCCCGGCCACCGCGAGGAAGTCTTCGTAGTAGAACCCCAACAAGATGCGCTGTGGATCAGCCGGGATTTCAACAGTGCGATCAAGCGTGTCAGTGACTGTGATGCTTTCTGCCCCTGCAGGCAGGGCGAATGACGCCATGAAGGCCACGGCAGCAACGCCGCGTGAAAGTGTTTTGAACATAGGGTTTCCTTTGGTTCACAGATTTATTCGGGCCGCCCACTTAGGGAAGCTCGTTATGTTTTGTTAGAGTGTGTGAAAGTTCAAAGGATTGGTGGTGCGCGGCTTTGAAAACCTGCAACAAGGCGCAGTGGCACATGCATCCGCGGGCTGGCTGGTAGAATTTGGGTATGGTCGCGCTCAAACGCAGACCACGCCACATCATGGCGCGTCGCGATATCAATCGTGGCGCCAAAAGACTGACACCAGTCGCAACCGCTGCCTATGGCTTGCTCAGTCGGCTCGCCGGTGTCAGGATTTATGGATATAGTCTGAATACCAAAGCGCGAACAAATTTCGACTTGCATCGCATTGGCTGACGTGCCGAGTATAAGCCCGGACATGCTGAACTGAATAAACAGCCAAGCCACCGCTGGAAAAAGCATCCAAACCTTATGTTTAGGTGATCTTTTCAATGTAACTCGCATGGTAATCCATCGGGCACTTTTCAACAGGTTATGCTGTATAAGTCCAGCGCAATTATTGGCCGCTTCGAAAGTTCGCTCCAATCACCCTCGGTTTTGGACTATGTGGAACGGTGTTTTGCAAAAATGAATATCAACTCGCCCGGCAATCCTCGCGCCTGCAACTAGGGATAACGCTGCAGGAAACGGCCATGACCGCGATGCGGCGGGACGCGGCCTTGTTCGGCCTGAGCCCAGTTGATGCGGCGCGCTTGAGTGATGGGGGCCAGGGGGATCTGTTCGATCAGGTTATGGTGCAGCTCAATGGAACCAATTGATCACCCTGTCAGCAAATATGCGCTGGGGGTTCTGGAGGGCGATATCGTCGCAGGTGACTTGGTGCGGATGGCTTACGAGCGGCACCTGATGGATCTGGAAACCGGCGCAGATCGCGGGTTGTTCTTTAACTGCCAAGCCGCCAGCCCTAGCAAACCTAAACCAACATGCTACGGCTGCGCACCAAGGTCGGCTGTGCGGTGTGGTTTCAACGGGTCGT
>NZ_MWVJ01000101.1 GCF_002087335.1 Pseudophaeobacter leonis | reverse complement strand
AACCAACTCAGAACTGTTCTGCGAAAGGGCGCCCCCAAGGGCGCCCTTTTTCTGTTTCAATGACCGTCTAACAGGTCTGTCCGGGAGAAATGGTTCGCTCAGTTGGGTTCTAACAGTCAAAATGAGGAAGTAAGGTATCGCTGAATGATTGTTCTGTGAGGGCCGGGTTTTGAAATTTACGCTGGATACCAATTGTATTATTGACTTAGATCTTTGCCGTCCAAGCGCGACGAATGTCCAGAGTTTGATATCGGCTCACAGAGCTGGAAAAGCGGAGGTCGCTTTTGTGGCGGTTTCGGCATCTGAACGTCAACCAGGAGACAGTTATCTGGATAGTTTTCGCGAATTTGAAGCGCGCTTGAAGGAATTGAACATAGATGACATTCCCTTGCTGCTGGGAATGGCCTACTTCGACATCAGCTACTGGGATCACGCAGTGTTTGCGGACGAAGAGTGTGACCTCGAAGAGCGCATTCACAATGTTTTATTTCCAAGCGTAGCTTTCAGTTACTCGGACTTCAAAAGGCTGGCCCCCGAAGCTACCGGTGATATTTTGACTGACAAAAAATGGCGGAACCGTTGGTGCGACCGGCAGATGATGTGGGCCCACGTTTCCAATAGTAGGGATGTCTTTGTGACCAGCGACAATAACTTCAAAAAAATTGAGCGCGCGGAAAGTTTTGAGGGGGTCAAAGTTCGAACGCCGGAAGAAGCTGTGGCGCTACTCTAACCCTGTTTCCGCCTCGGGTCGGAAGGCCAAACAAACCCCAAACCCACCGCACGCCCCACCTGCACCTGTTTCGCGCGCGAAACCTCTTGCCCCATGCTCCGATCAGACGTATAGAGCGCATCCCGCACAGGCGGGTCAAGGGCGGGGTGATTCCCGCCTTTTGGGTTCGATGAGGGTAAGCGGTGGTCGCTGCCCCTCCTCTCAACCTTCACGCCTAGATAAAGGCTGACTAATGCAAAGCCAAAATATCCGTATTCGGCTCAAGGCATTTGACTATCGTGTACTGGACGCCAGCACACAAGAGATCGTCAACACTGCCAAGCGGACCGGCGCGACTGTTCGCGGCCCGATCCCACTGCCAAACAAAATCGAGAAATTCACCGTTCTGCGTGGTCCCCACGTTGACAAGAAATCTCGTGACCAGTTTGAGATCCGTACGCACAAGCGTATGCTCGACATCGTTGATCCGACCCCCCAGACCGTGGACGCGCTGATGAAGCTCGACCTCGCCGCTGGTGTGGACGTCGAGATCAAACTGCAATCTTAAGAACGGAGGGTATAGATAATGCGCTCTGGTATTATTGCAAAAAAAGTCGGCATGACACGTCTGTTCCTCGAAGATGGTCAGCAGATCCCTGTGACCGTTCTTCACCTGGACGGGTTGCAGGTTGTGTCTCAGCGTACCGAAGACAAAGACGGCTACACAGCTGTTCAGCTCGGTGCTGGTTCCGCCAAGGTAAAACGCGTCTCCAAGGCGATGCGCGGTCACTTTGCGGCCTCTAAAGTAGAGCCCAAGCGTAAGCTCGTGGAATTCCGCGTGCCTGCTGACGCTCTGATCGAAGTCGGCGCCGAAATCTCGGCCGAGCACTTCCTGATGGGCCAAAAAGTTGACGTGACCGGTACATCCATCGGTAAAGGTTTCCAGGGTGCTATGAAGCGCTGGAACTTTGGTGGTCTGCGTGCGTCGCACGGTGTTTCGATCTCTCACCGTTCGCACGGCTCCACAGGTCAGTGTCAGGATCCCGGTAAGGTTTTCAAAGGCAAGAAAATGGCTGGTCACATGGGTGCTGCCCGCGTTACCACTCAGAACCTTGAAGTTGTCAAAACCGACGCCGATCGTGGTCTGGTCTTCATCAAAGGCGCCGTTCCTGGCTCCAAAGGTGGCTGGGTCACTGTTAAGGACGCCGTGAAGAAAAAGGCGCCCGAAGGTCTTCCGTTTCCAGCTGGTATCAAAGCCGCTGCAACCGAAGCCCCTGCAGAAGGTGGTGAAGCATGAAACTTGATGTGATGAATCTCGACGGCAGCAAAGCTGGCGACATCGAGCTGAACGCTGACCTCTTTGGTCTTGAGCCACGTGCGGACATTCTGCACCGTGTGGTTCGCTGGCAGCGTAACAACGCGCAGGCCGGTACCCACAAGGTAAAGACCCGTTCGGAAGTCAAATACTCGACCAAGAAGATCTATCGCCAAAAAGGCACCGGTGGCGCACGCCACGGCGCTCGCTCGGCACCGATCTTCCGCGGTGGTGGTATCTACAAAGGTCCCGTTGTGCGTTCGCACGGCCACGAGCTGACCAAGAAGTTCCGCAAGCTGGGTCTGCGCCATGCGCTGTCCGCTAAAGCAAAAGCGGGCGAGCTGGTTGTGATCTCGGACGCCGCTGCTGAAGGCAAGACCGGTGCACTGGCCAAACAGGTTGCAAACCTGGGCTGGAAACGCGCTCTGGTCATCGATGGTGCCTCGGTCAACGAAGGCTTCCTGAAAGCGTCGCGCAACATTGAAGGTCTGGATATCCTGCCAACAATGGGTGCAAACGTTTATGACATCCTGAAGCGTGACACCCTGGTTATCACCAAGGCTGGTCTCGAAGCACTGGAGGCTCGTTTGAAATGAACGCTAAAGCAGAACACTACGATGTGATCCGCAAGCCGATCATCACCGAGAAAACCACCATGGCATCCGAAAACGGTGCGGTTGTTTTTGAAGTAGCGATCGACAGCAACAAACCCCAGATAAAGAAGCTGTTGAAGCGCTCTTTGGTGTAAAAGTGAAGGCGGTCAACACCTCCATCACCAAGGGTAAACAAAAGCGTTTCCGCGGCCAGATTGGTCGTCGCAAAGACGTGAAAAAGGCCTATGTGACGCTCGAAGAGGGCAACACAATCGACGTGTCCACCGGACTCTGAGATTAGGTTCTTTTGAAAGTTAGAAAGGCCCTCGCGCAAGCGAGGGCCTTTTTCGTTGAAGCTGCTATTTGCGACCTACTTATTGGTCGCGGCACCACGGTTGACTAAGGTCCCAAGGATTTTCTCATTTGTTCGGCTGATTTTGTACAAATCGGCGTCGAAAGGAACCAACGTATTTTGCTCTAGAAGGTCTTCAATTTCCAAAATGGCGAGATCAATGTTCTGCCAGTCGATAGTTTGGCCCAGTAAGTTGTAGTCCCACCATCGTAGTTTGGAAATTCTGTTGGACAGATCTCTTGAAAAGCGAGGCTTGATTCTTTTGGCTGGAACGCCGCCTACAATCGTGAATGGTTCAACATCTTTCGTGACCACTGCTCCGGCAGCCAGGATCGCGCCATCGCCAATTTGTATGCCGGAGACGATTTTCACCCCAGAGCCTACCCAGACATCGTTACCTATAGATGTGTAGGGTACATTTTCAAAACTATGTTGTGGGGGCGGGTTGAAAGGTGCCGCAAAGACCTGCTCATAGGGAAATGGGGATGTTGTTAATGAGGTAGTTGGGTGCTTAGATAGAATGGTGACTTGGTCTCCAATGCTGCAATACCGCCCAATTTTTACGTTTAGCAGGACGCACAGTGGGGAAACGTACGAGAATGCTCCTAGGGAAACATTTTGCATCGTAACGTTGGGGAACACACGGGTGGGTGTTTCTAGAAATACATCGCCAAGAATGCGAGTTGATTTGTCAACGTTAATAGCTACAGCCAAGCGTATTTTCTCCCTCTGCCTAATCGGATTTTAGTAGCACAAGTCGGATACCAAAGAAGGTCAAAAGTGCACTGGGAATGATTTGAACCCCAGGAGTTAGTGGGGCTGGCAAAGCGCTAGACATCAGTTCACGTTGCTGCTACATCCGCCCAATCCTGCAAGCCTCGGATTCGTTCCGGGGCTGTACCTTTTTTGCAGGATGACTGAGCTGGGGACCTTTGGGGCCCTAAAGACTGGCCACCTTAGTAGTTGCGTTCCCTTGTCGGAACGGGCGGACAGGGGGCTTACACATAGCGGGTCTGATGGGGGATGCCTCCACTGATCTGCAACGGCGGGGCAACCCGTCGTAGCTAAACGGAAGACAGAAAGCATGGCACTCAAGTCGTATAAGCCGACGACGCCGGGCCAGCGTGGGCTGGTTCTGATCGACCGTTCGGAGCTTTGGAAAGGACGTCCCGTCAAGTCTCTCACCGAGGGTTTGACGAAATCGGGCGGCCGGAACAACACCGGACGAATTACTTCTCGCCGTCGCGGCGGTGGCGCAAAGCGTCTATACCGTATCGTTGACTTCAAGCGGAACAAACTGGATGTAGCGGCAACCGTTGAACGGATCGAATATGGCCCGAACCGGACCGCCTTCATCGCCCTGATCAAATACGAAGACGGTGAGCAGGCCTACATCCTGGCAGCACAGCGTCTGGCGGTTGGTGATAAAGTTGTTGCCTCGGCAAAAGCTGACATCAAACCCGGTAACGCGATGCCCTTCTCGGGTATGCCAATCGGTACCATCATCCACAACATCGAGATGAAGCCAGGCAAAGGCGGCCAAATCGCCCGTGCAGCTGGCACCTACGCTCAGTTTGTTGGTCGTGATGGTGGCTACGCTCAGATCCGCCTCTCTTCGGGCGAACTGCGCATGGTCCGTCAGGAATGCATGGCCACCGTTGGTGCCGTGTCGAACCCAGACAACTCGAACCAGAACTACGGTAAAGCTGGCCGTATGCGTCACAAGGGCAAGCGTCCTTCGGTTCGTGGTGTTGTTATGAACCCGATCGATCACCCGCATGGTGGTGGTGAGGGTCGTACCTCTGGTGGTCGTCACCCGGTTACCCCTTGGGGCAAACCGACCAAAGGTTACCGCACTCGTAACAAAAACAAAGCGTCGCAAAAGCTTATCATCCGCTCGCGTCACGCCAAGAAGAAGGGACGTTAATATATGTCTCGCTCTGTATGGAAAGGTCCCTTTGTCGACAGCTACGTGCTTAAGAAAGCCGAAGCTGCGCGCGAGTCGGGCCGCAAAGATGTCATCAAAATTTGGTCGCGTCGTTCCACCATTCTGCCCCAGTTCGTGGGTCTGACATTTGGTGTGTACAACGGTCACAAGCACATTCCCGTTAACGTCTCGGAAGACATGATTGGTCAAAAGTTTGGTGAGTATTCGCCAACACGCACCTATTATGGTCACGCCGCTGACAAAAAAGCGAAGCGGAAGTAAGTCATGGGTAAGGAACAAAACCCCCGCCGCGTGGCAGACAACGAAGCAATGGCGAAAACTCGCATGCTGCGTACCTCCCCGCAAAAGCTGAACCTGGTTGCCCAGATGATCCGTGGCAAAAAGGTTGACAAGGCTCTGACCGACCTGACCTTCTCGAACAAGCGTATCGCGCAGGATGTGAAGAAATGCCTTCAGTCCGCAATTGCGAACGCCGAGAACAACCACAACCTGGACGTCGACGAGCTGATCGTTGCCGAGGCCTGGGTCGGTAAGAACATGACCCTGAAGCGTGGCCGTCCACGTGCCCGTGGTCGTTTCGGCAAGATCCTGAAGCCATTTGCTGAGATCACGATCAAGGTACGTCAAGTTGAGGAGCAAGCCTAATGGGACATAAAGTCAATCCGGTTGGCATGCGCCTGCAGATCAACCGCACCTGGGACAGCCGCTGGTATGCTGACACCAAAGATTTTGGTGATCTGCTGCTTGAAGACCTGAAACTGCGCGAGTTCATCAAGGATGAGTGCAAACAGGCTGGCATCGCCCGCGTGATCATTGAACGCCCTCACAAGAAATGCCGTGTGACCATTCACACTGCACGTCCTGGCGTGATCATCGGCAAAAAAGGCGCTGACATCGAAGTGCTTCGCAAGAAGCTCGCCTCGATGACTGCTTCGGAACTGCACCTCAACATCGTTGAAGTTCGCAAGCCCGAGCTGGACGCGCAGCTGGTTGGTGAGTCCATTGCTCAGCAGCTGGAACGTCGTGTTTCCTTCCGTCGCGCGATGAAGCGTGCCGTACAGTCTGCTATGCGCATGGGCGCCCTGGGTATCCGGGTGAACGTTGCTGGCCGTCTGGGTGGCGCTGAAATCGCCCGTACTGAATGGTACCGCGAAGGTCGTGTGCCTCTGCACACTCTGCGCGCCGACATCGATTACGCTCACAATGAGGCCATGACACCTTACGGTATCATTGGGATCAAAACCTGGATCTTCAAAGGCGAGATCATGGAACACGATCCACAGGCACGTGACCGTAAAGCACAGGAACTCCAGGACGGCCCTGCACCTCGTGGTGCTGGTGGCGGTCGTCGCTAAGGATAGAATAGATGCTTCAGCCAAAGCGTACAAAATTCCGCAAGATGCACAAAGGCCGGATCTCCGGTCAGGCAAAAGGCGGTTCGGATCTGAACTTCGGCACATACGGTCTCAAGGCGACAGCCTGAGCGCGTCACTGCTCGTCAGATCGAAGCGGCACGTCGTGCCATGACCCGTCACATGAAACGTCAGGGTCGTGTCTGGATCCGTATCTTCCCCGACACTCCGGTCACGTCAAAACCGACCGAAGTCCGGATGGGCAAAGGTAAAGGGTCTGCCGATTATTGGTCAGCCAAGGTTAAGCCTGGCCGCGTGATGTTCGAAATCGACGGTGTTGACGACGCCATCGCCCGTGAGGCTCTGCGCCTTGCTGCGATGAAACTGCCAATCAAGACCCGCATCGTGGTTCGCGAAGACTGGTAAGCCCGGTCAACGCAAAAATAGATTGAAGCCCTCGCTGAGAAATCGGCGGGGGCTTTCTCGTATGAAGGGTCCATCGGGAAGGTTTACTAGATTTGTTCTGACCCGGAGAAACCTCCGATACCCCAAAAGTCATTGGTGGTGGTATCGGCATAGAAGCCTTCGAAATAATCCTCGGGTTTGGCCAGCCTCAGGCTCTCATCAGTTTGGCAGATCAGGTGATAGTGAAAGTCGATGTAGATCGCGCAATAGAGCGATTTGTCCTCAGCCCAAAGCTCAACACACCCGTGTTCAGATTGTCTGTCCTGGAGGGCCGCGATCTGTATTTCCTCTGGCGAAATCCCAAAAGGACCTGCGCTGATCAGCCTGTCGCATCCCGCATCCTGCGCAAAACGTCCCAAGGCAAGTTCCAAGAGGGGAGAGGAATAACCTTCATCCGGGGGGTAGATACTTTGGGCAGCACAGACCTCTAGCATGTGATCTGTCTCTAGCTGACTGGCATATTTGGTGGAGATGCGTTTTGAGCCGGTCAGCCGCAGGGCGCGGTTGACCTGATGCACAAAGGTAAAACCGCAGAGTTCCGTAATCTCTTGCCAGCTGACGCCACTGGAGTCTCCCAATTTCAGCGCTTCCTGTCTGGCACTGTCTGGCACCGGATCGCCATTTTTGAATGGCGGATGATCGGGGAGTTTTAGAAACGGGTTCAGGGCAACAAAAACGGATGTGAACTTACCGTCAAAATGCTGCAGATAAGGGGTGTCGTCATCGATCGGATAGCTGAACGGTGGCTGCGCCAATTGGTTCCCCTCAGTACTCATTTTTTTTGCGCGAGGCTATGACGGCGGGTTTCAAAGAGCAAGCGGCCAGGATTGCTGTATTGGTTCCGCTGCAGAGCTGCGCTAAAGAGAGATCATGGCACAGATAAAATCCCTCTTCGCAACCCGCCTCTATCATGCGGGTCTCTC
>NZ_MWVJ01000100.1 GCF_002087335.1 Pseudophaeobacter leonis | reverse complement strand
GGGGCGTAGCCTTTTACATGGATGCCGCGGCCCGGGAGGCGGAGGTGATCAAAATGCACCCTCTGGTCAATGATCGCAGCGTGGTGATGGCACGGGCTGACTTTCTGACGTTTCTTGAGCGTATCGGATGTGAGGTCTGCTGGATCTGAAGCGCAGCCTTTTATGCCGGGAAGGTATAATCTGGCTCTAACGCAGAAAATTCGGCCATTGCCCTCTCCAGGGCCGCTGCGACATGTGCTGTTGCGACATAGGGTGCCAAAGGGGGCGCCCCGTCTCGGCAGGAAGAGACGGGGCGTGTTTTGGCGGCTTCAGGAGGGCCTAGGCCGCGAGCGCTTTGATCGCTGTTTTAGCGCGTGCCATCGATCCCGCCTCATCCATCGACAGCTGGTCTGCGGCGACGAGCTCTACATCGGTGATGCCGATAAAGCCAAGCACATGACGCAGGTAGGTGGTGGCGAAATCAATGTCCGACCCTGCTTGTGTCCCACCGGAGGCGACGGCGATAATCGCGCGTTTGCCTGTCAGCAGACCAATGGGGCCGCTCTCGCTGTATTTGAAGGTGACGCCGGCGCGGGCAACGAGATCAATCCAGGCCTTCAGCGTTGAGGGCACCGAGAAATTGTAGATCGGCGTGCCAATGACAAGTGTATCGGCCTGTTGCAGCTCGGCGATCAGCGTGTCTGACAGCGCCAGCAGCTTGTTTTGCGCCTCAGAGCGTTGATCGGCAGGGGTGAAATTGGCGCCAATCCATGCCGCGTCCAGCAGCGGCAGCGGGGTGGCAAGATCGCGTCGGATGATCCGCTCAGGGGTCAGGCGGGCGGTGATTTCGGCGCTCAATGACCGGGTGACCGAGCTTTCGGTGCGGGCAGAGGAGTCGATGTGCAAAACGGTGGAGGTCATGATCTGGTATCCCATTTGGTGTTTCGTCTCCTTCACAAATGGGTTATGACAAATATGAACGCAATCTAGGTTTTGGCGCAGCTCATGTGCAAATTTGCGCATCTGCCTGTGACTGATTTTGACTGGCACAAATTGGAGCGAGAACGCTGTGATGGAAAACTGGGACGAGGTGCGAACCGCCTATCAGGTCGCCCGCATGGGCACGGTCAGCGGCGCTGCCGAGGTTTTGGGGGTGCACCATGCGACGGTGATCCGCCATATTGATGCCATTGAGACGCGACTGGGCGTCAAGCTGTTTCAGCGCCATGCGCGAGGCTATACGCCGACGGAATCCGGACAGGATCTGTTGCGGGTGGCGCAGGCCACCGATGATCAGTTCAGCCAGCTGGTTGGCCGTCTCAAGGGACAGGGCGATGAGGTCTCTGGCGAGCTGGTGGTGACCTCACTGTCGTCGATGTCGCATCTTTTGGTTCCGGTTTTGACCGAGTTCCAGCAGATGCATCCGGGGCTGGTCATTCGCTATCTGACCGGCGAGCGTCTGTTTCGTCTGGAATATGGCGAGGCGCATGTGGCGCTGCGGGCTGGCAATGCGCCGGATCAGCCGGACAATGTGGTGCAGCCCTTTATGAAGCAGCGCATCGGCCTGTTCGCCGCCCAAAGCTATGTGGATCAGCATGGTATGCTGAAGGGGGTTGAGGATCTGCTCAACCACCAGTTTGTCGGCAGCGACAATCAAGACAGCCGGGCGCCTTTCAACAAATGGCTGCGGGAACATACCGGTGAAGAAACCATCATTTTCCGCTGCTCCGATGGGGTGGCGATGCAAGAGGCCATTATGGCAGGGGCCGGTATCGGCTTTATGTCCATGTGGGAGGCCTCACGCCGCCCCGGTTTGGTAAAGATGATGGAGCCTCAGCCGGAGTGGGAAGGCAGTCTGTGGCTGGTGACCCATGTGGACCTGCATCGGACCAATAAGGTGCAAAGCTTTCTCAGCTTTCTGAAAGAGCGGTCTAAGGAGTGGCATGCATGATCTCAGGTCAGGGCGGCCAGATTGAGCGCGATCAGGGTCAGAGCGCACAGGATCAGAGCGACCAGATCAAACGCAGTCAGGTTCGGCGCGCCCATGGCGCCATGCTGCTGTTTTCTGTTCTGGTGGCGGGGTCGTTTTCTCTTGGCGTTCTGATCGCCAATGACATAGCCCCTATGGCGCTGAATGCGGCGCGCTTTGGCATCGCGGCGGTGCTGATCGGCACGGTTGCCGGCCTTACGGGGAGGCTGCAGCGCAGCCATTTTACGGCCCCCTGGCGCTACCTGGTGCTGGGCGCGCTATTTGCCAGCTATTTTGTCCTGATGTTTTATGGGCTGCAGACCGCAGACCCGGTGAGCGCCTCTGCGGTCTTTACCCTGACCCCGGTGCTGAGCGGCCTCTTTGGCTATCTGTTGCTGCGACAGGTGACAACGCCGCGCATGGCGCTGGCGCTGGGCATTGGCGCTGCTGGGGCGCTCTGGGTGATTTTCCGCGCCGATCTGGCGGCGCTGCGGGCCTTTGACATCGGCGGTGGTGAGGCGATCTATTTTGTCGGCTGCGTCGCCCATGCCATCTATACGCCGATGGTGCGGCGGATGAACCGGGGAGAGGCCGCCAATGCCTTTACCTTTGGCACCCTGATTGCCGGGGCGCTGGTGCTCGTAGTGGTGGGCTGGCGTGACATTCTGGCGACCGATTGGGGCAATCTGCCGCTGCTGGTCTGGATTGGCCTGTTTTATGTGGCGGTCTTTGCCAGTGCCGTGACCTTTGTGCTGCTGCAATTTGCCAGCCTGCACCTGCCGGCCGCCAAGGTCATGGCCTATACCTATCTGACACCTAGCTGGGTGATTGTCTGGCAGGTGGCCCTGGGCAATCCGGCGCCAACGGGTTTGATTCTGATCGGCATTGCACTGACCGTGGTCGCGCTGGTGCTGCTGCTGGAAGATGCCGCCAAGCCTGCAGGCGGTGCAAAACCCTGAACGCGCGTTGTGCAAAAGCGCCTGCGTCTGCGTCTCAGCTCTCTTTGACTTCTGTGGCCACAGGTATCTCTGAGGTGAAAGGTGTCTCCAGGGTGGCGGGCGTGTCCTCCAGCTCACACTGCAAAAAGCGCTCAAAGGCCTCCAGGTTCACCGGTTCAAACTGACCAAACCCCTGCATCCAGACCGAGGCGGCACGCAGCGCATCCGGTTGCAGCTTGCACCATTTCACCCGGCCGCGCTTTTCCTGGCAATGAGGCCGGCGCGCGTCAGGATCGAGAGGTGTTTCGAGATCGCCGCCAGCGACATCTCAAATGGCTCGGCCACATCGGTCACGGCCATATCATCCTCCAACAGCATGGTGAGGATGCTGCGGCGGTCGGGTCAGCCAGAGCGGCAAAGGTGGTATCTAGTTCGCTGGACATGTGGCGCGACCCTAGACTGCTATTGGCGTGAATAAAAGTCGGCAAGCCGGGCAAAGAGAGCCGGGTACTCTGGTCGCGCCAGATCTGGCCAGCTGCCGCACTGCTGCAGGGGAATCCAGGCCAGTTCCGTGTGCTCATGATTGTTGATACCGGGTGTGCCGCTCCAGCGTTCCAGTCGAAAGAAATGGTAGAGCGGCGGATCTTCGGGGGTCACATCGGGGTCAGAAAGGGTGGCAAACCACTGCGCCGCCTGCGGCACGATGGCGATCTCCTCCTGCAGCTCACGATGCAGGGCGGCCTCACGGGTCTCTCCCTGCTCTATGCAGCCGCCTATGACATCCCATTTTGAGGCATATGTCTTGCGGTAGGGCGCGCGTTTGCCAAGCAACAGGTGCCCATCATCAACCAAGAGGGCGCAGGCATATTCTTTCATCCAGGTCTCCTAATGGGCGGCGCGGGGGCTTCATTCTCGACATTTTGCACCCTTTGAGCAGGGTTAGCTGCACGAATTTCCAAAATCAACCAAATGGTTGAATGTGAAAAACGAGGTGTTTTGGCAGCAGAAATCTGGGCAGTTGGCAAATAGGTTAACATGTGGCGGGGTGATACATGTTTGTTTTCAGATGCTTATCCGATTTATTTCTGCGACTCTTGAACAATTGACTCTGCGGCCCCAGCGCCTTAGCACCTGCATCAGGAATTCACGTGAGGATGGCGCCCGTGACAGAGGATGACCAAAAGCAGCGCATGGCGCAGCTGGAGGCCAAGCTGGCAGCGGCGCATAAGGCACAAGCGCCCAAGCCGCGCGTGGATGAGCACTACTCGATGGCCAATCAGGCCTGGCGGATGGTGATAGAATTGGTGGTCGGTCTTGGGATCGGCTTTGGCATCGGATACGGGCTGGACCTGCTCTTTGGGACCCTGCCTATCTTTATGGTGCTGTTTATAATGCTGGGACTTGCCGCTGGCGTGAAGGTGATGCTTCGCACCGCGCAGGAAATCCAGGAAAAGCAACTGGCCGAAGAGGCCGACGAAAATGCAAAAGCTCGGGATTGATCAAAGATCAACACCCGACGACAGGAGAAGCGGAACGATGGGCAAGCTGTTCTTTTACGTAGCATTGGCGCTGGTGGTAGTGTCTGGCGTGCTTTTTGCACCTGAGCACGCGGCTCTGGCGATCCACCCGATGGATCAGTTCATCGTGAACCCGGTTGTTGGCGATCAGGTCAGCATGTTCGCCATCACAAACGTCACCCTCTGGTTGGCTCTGGCGGTTCTTTGCGTTTTCCTGCTCATGGTTGTTGGCTCTTCGCGCCGCGCCATCGTGCCACGCGCGGGCACAGTCGATTGCAGAATTGACCTACGGCTTTATCTACAAAATGGTTGAAGACGTTGCCGGCAAAGACGGCGTCAAGTTCTTCCCCTATATCATGACCCTGTTCATGTTCATTCTGATGGCCAACTTCCTGGGCCTGATCCCGATGTCCTTTACCACAACCTCGCATATCGCTGTTACCGCGATCCTGGCGGGTCTGGGTTCTTTACCGTCACCATTGTTTGCTTTGTCAAAAATGGCGCTGGTTTCCTTGGCCTCTTCTGGGTTTCGATCGCGCCGCTTGCGCTGCGCCCCATCCTGGCCATCATCGAGCTGATTTCCTACTTCGTACGCCCCGTGAGCCACAGCATTCGTCTGGCTGGCAACGTCATGGCGGGCCACGCGGTTCTGAAGGTTTTTGCAGGCTTTGCCGGCGCTCTGGGGCTGTTCAGCTTCCTGCCGATCTTTGCAATCACTGCAGTCTACGCCCTCGAAGTTCTGGTGGCCTTTATCCAGGCCTATGTCTTTACCATCCTGACCTGCGTGTATCTCAAGGATGCTCTGCACCCGAGCCACTAAGGCCAGGACCACAACAGTTTACCGGGTGAGCCGCTTTTGGCTCATCCAGAACCCTCATCACCACATTCCATCGTAAGGAGAATACCCATGGAAGGCGATATCGCACAACTCGGTCAGTTCATCGGCGCAGGCCTCGCAGCAATCGGTTCCGGCGCAGCCGCAATCGGTGTTGGCCACGTAGCCGGCAACTTCCTGGCAGGCGCACTGCGCAACCCTTCGGCAGCCGCCGGCCAGACAGCTACCCTCTTCATCGGCATCGCCTTTGCAGAAGCCCTGGGCATCTTCTCGTTCCTGGTTGCTCTGCTGCTGATGTTCGCAGTCTAAGACCTTAGGACGCTTTATCCTTACGGTCGGGCGGTAGGCCCTATGGTTTACCGCCCGATGTAACGGCAAGTTCCCTAGGAGGACGACATGGCATCTAACACGCAAGACGCAGCTCACGGCGCCGCCGAGGCCGCGCACGATTCTGCTCCGGGCATGCCGCAGCTGGACTTCTCGACCTTCGGGAACCAGATTTTCTGGCTGGCAATCGCGCTGGTCGCGATCTATTTTATTCTGTCGCGTGTCGCGCTGCCCCGCATTGCTGCGGTTCTGGCAGAGCGTCAGGGGACCATCACCAACGATCTGGCAGCGGCTGAAGACCTTAAGGCCAAAGCGGTTGCCGCCGAAGACGCCTATAACAAGGCTCTGGCTGACGCCCGTGCCGAGGCCCAGCGTATCGCGGCTGAAACACGCGCTGAAATCCAGGTTGGCCTGGATGAGGCGATTGCCAAGGCCGACGTTCAGATCTCTGCAAAAGCAGACGCGACTGAAAAAGCCATTGCTGAGATCAAGGCCGGCGCGCTGGAAAGCGTGAAGGTTGTGGCTGCTGATACAGCCGAAGCTCTGGTTGCCGCCCTGGGTGGCAAAGCAGATGCAAAAGCGATCGCTGCTGCGGTTGCTGAACGGATGAAAGGATAAGGACATGCGCATAGTTCTGGCAATTGCCCTCACCCTTGGTGCCACCAGCCCGGCCTTCGCCGCAGATGGCCCGTTTCTGTCGATGAGCAACACCAACTTTGTTGTTCTGCTCGGCTTCCTTCTGTTTGTCGGCATTCTGCTTTTTGTCAAAGTGCCCGGTCTGTTGGGTGGCCAGCTGGACGCCCGTGCCGAAGGCATTCAGAGCGAGCTGGACGAGGCCCGTGCTCTGCGTGAAGAAGCCCAGACCATTCTGGCCTCTTATGAGCGCAAGCAGCAGGAAGTTCAGGCGCAGGCGGATCGCATCGTGGCTGCGGCCCGTGAAGATGCAGCCGCTGCTGCCGAAGACGCCAAGGCAGAGCTTGCGACCTCTATCGCACGCCGTCTGGCTGCTGCTGAAGAGCAGATTGCTTCGGCACAGGCTGCGGCAGTGAATGAAGTCCGCGATCAGGCAATCTCGATTGCTGTTGCTGCTGCCGATCGTGTGATCGCCAAGCAGATGACAGCCACCGAAGCCAACAAGCTGATCGAGGCTTCTATTGCTGATGTGAACGCCAAGCTGCACTGATCTGCAAAGATCACTGTAACTGGATTAAAGAACCCGGCCCTCAGTGGCCGGGTTTTTTGTTGTCGGCTCCCATTGGCGTCGATTGATTGGGCGTCGGTTGATTGGGCGTCGATTGAATGTCCGCTCAGAGCGGGCGCTGCCTTTGGCCCAGGAATGTCTTGTTTGATCATGGCCGTGACAGAATGAGCGGTTTTAACAAAAAGGCATTTATGTCTCTCTTCATCGCTATAGAGTGGAGAAAACCGAAGCTCTTCTGACGGCTGGGTCTTGTTGGGGCGGAGTCTGAGGCGACCCTGCCTTGCTGTTTTCCTGACTGGAGCCCTGGCTGCGCCGCACTGCGAAAAGGAAACGAAATGACCGACGCTTCTGCTCACCCGGGAGACCCCCATTACATTACCCGCAGCGGCTGGCTTCGTGCTGCAGTCCTGGGGGCCAATGACGGCATTGTATCTGTCTCGTCGCTGATTGTCGGGGTCGCGGCGGCAGACCCGAACCCAGGCGCGGTTGTGATTGCAGGCGTTGCCGGGCTTTGTGCGGGGGCAATGTCGATGGCTGCGGGCGAATATGTTTCGGTCTCTTCCCAGTCCGATATCGAGCAGGCTGACATTTTGCGCGAAAAGAGAGCGCTGGAAGAGTTCCCAGAGGAAGAACTTGCCGAACTCGCCGCCATCTACCGCGAAAAGGGGCTGAGTGACGAGACCGCGCTGGTGGTGGCAAAAGAGCTGACCGAGTATGACGCCCTCGGGAGCCATGTTCGAGACGAGCTTGGGCTCTCGGAGGTGCATACGGCCAACCCGACACAGGCCGCACTTGCATCAGGGGCTACATTCAGTGTTGCTGCCGCGATCCCGCTGCTGGCGGCCCTGGCGGCCCCGGTTGGGTCAATAATTCCGGTGGTTCTGCTCGTCACCGTGATCACATTGGCAGCGCTGGGGGCCCTGGGTGCGAAAGCGGGGGCTGCCCCTGTCATGCGGGCAACACTGCGTGTGGTGGTCTGGGGAGTATTTGCCATGGCTGTGACCGCAGCTGTGGGCTGGCTCTTTGGCGTGACCGTTGGGTAAAAGGATCGCGCCACGGCGAAGGCTTGTGCTGATTTCCAGTTTTGTTGCGAACCTGACCTGAGAATAAACCGGGCTTTGGCTGCAGCATAGACAACGGGCCGTCGTGTTGCGCTACCCCTTGCTGGTCTCATGCTGCAGACGCTGCTTGGCAATCTCGGCGTTGCGTTCGGCGCGTTGGTGGTCGATCAGCGATTGTTTCACATAGTCCAGATGTGCCTCGACGGCGGCGCGGGCGGCCTCGGGGTCGCGGGCCTGCAGGGCGGCGTTGATGGCGCTGTGCTGGTCCAACAGCGCTTCATAGGTGGTGTGACGGCTGAACATGATGCGCCGGTTGTAGAAGACGCCTTCGTGCAGCAGATCAAACATCGACCGCATCATATGCAGCATCACCACATTGTGGCTGGCATCCATGATGGCGGAATGGAACTGGGCATCAAGACTGGCCGCTTCATCCGACAAGGCGGGATCACCAGCGGCGACCATTTTATCAAAAATGGCCTGGATCAGCTTTAGGTCGGCATCAGAGCCATAGCGCGCGGCACGCTCGGCAGCCAGGCCCTCCATGTCGCGGCGAAAGTTGAGATAGTCAAACACCGCCTCGTCGTGCCTGGCAAACAGACGGATCAGCGCCGGCGAGAAAGCCGAGCCCAGAACATCGGCCACAAAGATTCCCGACCCCGCCCGGGCCGTCAACAATCCCCCCTCCTGCAGTTCTGCAATGGCATCGCGCAGCGACGGGCGGGACACGCCGAGCCGTTCTGCCAGCTCGCGCTCTGACGGCAGCCGTTCGCCGGGCGAAAGAATGCCACGCAGGATCAGTTGCTCGATCTGGCGCACCACAGAGGCAGAGAGTTTCTCGGGCTGAACTTTTTGAAAGGGCATGGGGGCCTCGGGCTGATCACAGGATAGGAGCTGGGTGGCCCTGCGGCTCCTTGCTCAATTGGTCAAAACATATGACCCCGCTCAGCGCAAGGCCGCAAGCCATTCGCAAGAAATGCAAAGCACGATCACAATGATTGAAATAAAGGTCATAATTATTGACTCATTTTGTAATATTTCTACTCATGAGGCGACAACAACACACAGGAGCGACCTCATATGTCCTTGCAACAGCTATTTGCCAGCCGGACCCAGCGCATGAAGGCCTCTGAAATTCGTGAGCTGCTGAAACTGTTGAACCGCCCGGGTCTGCTGTCTTTTGCCGGGGGCATCCCTGATCCGGCGCTGTTTCCGTCCGAGGCCTTTGGCAAGGCCTTTCAGGCCGCCCTGACGCCAGAGATGCAGGCGCAGGCGTTGCAATATTCTGTCAGCGAGGGCTATCTGCCGCTGCGCCAGTGGATCAAGGCAGAGATGATGCGGATCGGAGTGCCCTGTGAGACGGATAATATCCTGATCACCTCGGGCTCGCAGCAGGCGCTGGACTATCTTGGAAAACTGTTTCTGTCAGTCAATGATACCGCCCTTGTGGGCTGGCCCACCTATCTAGGGGCACTGGCTGCGTTCAACGCCTATGAGCCCCGCTATGATCAGCTCAACTCTGGCGGCAATCGGTCAGCCCTAAGCTATCAACAGGCCGCAGAGGCTGCAGGCGGCGCGGTGAAATTTGCCTATCTGTCGCCGGACTTTGCCAACCCCACTGGCGAGACATTGCCCCTGGCGGGACGCATGGCGCTGCTGGACCGTGCTGACGAGCTGGACTGTGCGGTGATCGAGGACGGCGCCTCTCAGGCGTTGCGCTACGAGGGCGAGGCCATAGCACCAGTTCTGGCGCTTGAGATCCAGCGGCGGGGCGAAATT
>NZ_MWVJ01000099.1 GCF_002087335.1 Pseudophaeobacter leonis | reverse complement strand
CATGGCTAAGGAAAAGTTTGAACGTAATAAGCCGCACGTCAACGTCGGAACCATCGGCCACGTTGACCACGGTAAAACCACTCTGACCGCAGCAATCACCAAATATTTTGGTGACGTCAAAGCCTACGACCAGATCGACGGCGCACCTGAAGAAAAAGCCCGCGGCATCACCATCTCGACCGCACACGTTGAGTATGAAACTGACGCGCGCCACTACGCGCACGTCGACTGCCCCGGCCACGCTGACTATGTGAAAAACATGATCACCGGTGCGGCGCAGATGGATGGCGCGATCCTGGTTGTGAACGCAGCTGATGGCCCCATGCCTCAGACCCGCGAGCACATCCTGCTGGGCCGCCAGGTTGGCATCCCCTACATGGTTGTCTTCATGAACAAAGTTGACCAGGTAGACGACGAAGAGCTGCTCGAGCTGGTTGAAATGGAAATCCGTGAGCTGCTGTCCAGCTACGACTACCCAGGCGACGATATCCCAATCATCGCGGGTTCCGCTCTGGCGGCGATGGAAGGCACCAACCCTGAAATCGGCGAAAACAAAATCCGCGAGCTGATGGCTGCCGTTGACGAGTATATCCCTACGCCTGCGCGTGCCGTTGACCAGCCCTTCCTGATGCCTGTTGAAGACGTGTTCTCGATCTCTGGTCGTGGTACCGTTGTGACCGGCCGTGTTGAGCGTGGCGTGATCAATGTTGGCGACAGCATTGAAATCGTTGGCCTGAAGGACACTCAGACCACCACCTGTACCGGTGTTGAAATGTTCCGCAAGCTGCTCGATCGCGGTGAAGCCGGCGACAACATCGGCGCCCTGCTGCGCGGTATCGACCGTGAAGCTGTTGAGCGTGGCCAGGTTCTGTGTGCACCTAAGTCGGTGAACCCACACACCAAGTTCGAAGCAGAAGCCTATATCCTGACCAAGGATGAAGGCGGCCGTCACACGCCATTCTTCGCGAACTACCGTCCCCAGTTCTACTTCCGGACCACAGACGTCACCGGTACCGTTACTCTGCCCGAGGGCACAGAAATGGTTATGCCTGGCGACAACCTGAAGTTCGACGTTGAGCTGATCGCGCCCATCGCGATGGAGCAGGGCCTGCGCTTCGCGATCCGCGAAGGCGGCCGCACCGTCGGCGCTGGTGTTGTTTCCAAAATCACCGAGTAAGACGCGCTCGCGCGTCTGGTGGTGACAGGTGATTTTCCCATATGGGAAAATCGCCGAGAACCACACAGAACTGTTCTGCGAAAGGGCG
>NZ_MWVJ01000010.1 GCF_002087335.1 Pseudophaeobacter leonis | reverse complement strand
GCAAATCCATCCGCGCCGTCGTGGAGTACTGAGGCAATGGAGATCGTTTCTCGCAGCAAATGTTTCGGAGGCGATCAGGCTGTCTACAAGCATCCTTCGCAGGTCTGCGGCGTGGATATGACATTTGCAGTCTATCTGCCGCCACAGGCCAAAAACCGTTCAGTTCCAGTGCTTTGGTATCTTTCAGGGCTGACCTGCACCCATGATAATGCCATGACAAAAGGCGGGTTGCAGCAGCACGCGGCAGAGCATGGTGTGGCGCTGGTCTTTCCTGATACCTCGCCGCGCGGCGAGGGGGTGGCTGACGATGAATCCTATGATCTTGGGGTTGGCGCGAGCTTTTATCTGAACGCCACGCAACAACCCTGGCAGCCGCATTTTCAGATGTATGACTATGTGGTCAAGGAGCTGCGCGCGATGCTGCAGGGGGCGCTGCCGATCACCGACAACCACGGCATTACCGGTCATTCCATGGGCGGGCATGGCGCTCTGACAATTGCCATGCGCAACCCCTCGCTGTTCCGCTCGGTCTCTGCTTTTGCGCCCATTCTGAACCCGACGCAGTCCGATTGGGGGCGCAAGCAATTCAGCACCTACCTTGGCGATGATGAGGCCACCTGGGCGCAATATGACGCCACCATTTTGATGGCTGAAAACGGCTGGCATGGCGACATTCTGATTGATCAGGGCGCCAACGACCAGTTCATTGATCTGTTGCGGCCGCAGGCCTTTGCCGAAGCCGCCAGCAAGCGCAGACAGCCCTGTACCCTGCGCACCCATGCCGACCACGACCACAGTTATTTCTTTGTGTCCAGCTTTGCCGGAGATCACGTGAAATGGCACGCCGACCGGCTCAAGACAGACTGACAAAAGGAACACCGACACTATGAAAAGACTGCCTCTTCTTTGTATCGCATTGGCGCTGAATGTCCTGGCGGGATCTGCCGTTGTTGCACAAAGCACAGATACTGCAAGCGCGGCTGCCGAAAGTGCCGTTGCCGGGCTTACCGGAGACGCCGATGCAGGTGCCAAGGTTTTTCGCAAATGCAAGGCCTGCCACGAGATTGGTGAGGGCGCCAAATCCAAAGCGGGCCCGATGCTGACCAATATCCTGGGACGGGCGGCAGGAGCCGTTGAAGATTTTGGATATTCCTCGGCGCTGATGAAAAAAGCCACCGACGAAGAGCTGGTTTGGGATGTTGAGACGCTGGAGGCGTTTTTGACCAAACCCAAGACGTATATCAAAGGAACGAAAATGTCTTTTGCCGGTCTTCGCAAAGAAAAGGACCGCGCAAATGTCATCGCCTATCTGGCCGGGTTCACTGAATAGGAGGTTCAGCTGACCAGATAGACCCCCCTTCTGCGGGTGAGAATTGTCAGAGGGAAAGGCTCGTAAAGAGCACCAGCGGGACCGCCACAATTCTTGGCATCCTGCACTAAAACTCTAGGGAGGACAGGATGAGAAGAACTTTAACACTTACCGCAGCTCTGTTGCTTGGCTCGACCAGTATGGTCATGGCCAACGACGGTCTGAAGGCTCTGATCGATGATCCCAACCAATGGGCGATTCAGACCGGGGACTACAAGAACCAGCGCTATTCCGAACTTGACCAGATCAACAAAGACAATGTTGGTGATCTGCAGGTGGCCTGGACGTTCTCGACAGGTGTTCTGCGCGGCCACGAGGGCTCGCCGCTGGTGATTGGCGATATGATGTATGTGCATACGCCGTTTCCAAATATCGTCTATGCGCTGGATCTGGCCGAAGAAGGCAAGATCGTCTGGAAGTACGAGCCCAAGCAGGACCCGGATGTCATTCCGGTCATGTGCTGTGACACTGTAAACCGCGGTGTTGCCTATGCGGACGGCAAAATCTTCCTGCATCAGGCCGACACAACGCTGGTTGCGCTGAACTCTGAAACGGGTGCGGTGGAATGGAGCGTCAAGAATGGTGATGCCGCTGTAGGTGAAACCAACACCGCGACGGTTCTGCCAGTTGGCGACAAGGTGATTGTTGGCATCTCTGGCGGCGAATTTGGCGTTCGTGGCCATTTCACCGCCTATAATACTGCGGATGGCAGCCAGGCCTGGCGCGCCTATTCCATGGGTCCGGACAGCGATATTCTGGTCGACCCGGTCAACACCACGCATTTGGGTACTCCAGTGGGCGAGAACTCGGGCATCAACACCTGGGAAGGCGATCAGTGGAAGATCGGCGGCGGCACCACATGGGGCTGGTACTCCTATGATGAAACCGAAAACCTGGTCTATTACGGCACCGGTAACCCATCCACATGGAACCCCGGACAGCGTCCTGGTGATAACCGCTGGTCGATGACCATCATGGCCCGCGATGCGGACACTGGCATTGCCAAGTGGTTTTACCAGATGACCCCGCATGATGAGTGGGATTATGACGGTATCAACGAGATGATCCTGACCGAGCAGGAGATCGACGGGGAGATGCGCAAGCTGCTGACCCACTTTGATCGCAACGGCCTGGGCTATACCATGGACCGTGTGTCGGGTGAGCTGCTGGTTGCCGAGAAGTTTGACCCGGTTGTCAACTGGACCACTGGCGTTGACATGGACAAAAACAGCGACCAGTACGGTCGTCCACAGGTTGTGGCGCAGTATTCCACCGAGCAAAACGGCGAAGACGTGAACTCGACCGGTATCTGCCCTGCGGCTTTGGGCTCAAAAGACCAACAGCCTGCGGCCTACTCACCTGAGACAGAGCTGTTCTACGTGCCGACCAACCACGTCTGCATGGATTATGAGCCCTTCCGCGTCAGCTATACTGCGGGTCAGCCCTATGTTGGTGCGACTCTGGCGATGTATCCAGCCCCCGACAGCCACGGTGGCATGGGTAACTTCATCGCCTGGGACGGCAAAGCGGGTGAAATCGCCTGGTCCGTTCCTGAGCAGTTCTCGGTCTGGTCCGGTGCATTGGCAACTGCTGGTGACGTGGTCTTCTACGGCACGCTCGAAGGCTATATGAAAGCGGTTGATGCCAACACAGGTGAAGAGCTGTATAAGTTCAAAACACCCTCCGGTATCATCGGCAACTTCATGACCTATACCCATGACGGCAAGCAATATGTTGCGATCCTGTCGGGTATCGGCGGCTGGGCTGGCATTGGTCTGGCAGCAGGTCTGACAAACCCGAATGATGGTCTGGGTGCCGTGGGCGGCTATGCCGCGCCCAGCGACTATTCCGCACTTGGGGGTCAGATGACCGTCTTCGCCCTGCCCAGCTAATCGGCACAGAGTAGCAAAAATGGTCGGACTGGCGCAGCGGATCCCTCGCCTGCGCCAGTCCTCACAGCAAATAAGGTCGAAGAAATATGCGAAATACCGCAGGTCTGCTGGGAGCGGCATTCATTTTACTATTCGGACAGGCTGGCTGGGCTGAAGGCCCTGTTGACGCTACAAATATCGACGTCGCCTATATGGAAGACGGTCGCTATTTTACCGAAGATGATATTCCCACCTATAATGTTGCCGAGGATGGAACCATCGACTGGCCCTCCTATTCCGGCTTTCGTCGCTATCACTCAGAGTGCCACGTCTGCCACGGCCCCGAGGGCGAAGGCTCAAGCTATGCGCCTGCGCTCAAGAACTCTGCGCTTGAGTTGGATTATTATGACTTCTTTGATGTGGTGGTGAACGGACGCCAGGTCATCAACTCGGCAGAAACCTCTGTGATGCCCGCCTTTGGCGATAATCCAAATGTCATGTGCTATCTGAACGATATCTATGTCTACCTGAAAGCGCGCGGCACTGAAGCGATTCCCCGTGGTCGTCCCCGCATGAAAGAAGCTAAATCTGATGTGATCCGTGAGGATGAAAATGCCTGCCTGGGCTAGACTGTTTTCACTGCTGTCCCTGGTTTTCTGCGCGGCCCCGGCTGTTGCGCAGACCTCGGATCTGGTGTCAAAATCCAGCTTTAGGGTCTGTGCGGATCCTGCCAATGCGCCGATGTCGCACCGCGATGGCAGCGGGTTTGAAAACAAACTGGCCGAATTTTTTGCGGCCAAACTGGAATTGCCAGTCAGCTATGAATGGTATCCGATGGCCACCGGATTTATCCGCAATACGCTGCGGGCCAATAAATGTGATGTTGTCATTGGCTATGCGCAGGGCCATGAGATGGTTCTGAACAGCAACCACTATTTCACCTCTGTCTATACGCTGGTGACGCGGGCTGACAGCCCGGTGGCGGGCGTTGACCAACTGTCAGATGCCCGTCTCAAAGGGTTGAAACTGGGCATCGTTGCAGGCTCTCCACCAGCCACGCATATGGCCCGCAACGGCCTGATTGCCAAGGCGCGTCCCTATAATCTCGTGGTGGACCGGCGCCATGAATCTCCCATTCAGAACATGCTGGACGATTTGGTGGCGGGCGACATAGACGGGGCTTTGCTCTGGGGGCCGATTTCGGGGCCGCTGGTCAAATCTGACTACCCGGCGCTGCAGGTGACTCCGCTGTTAAAGGAAACTCTGCCGCCACGGCTGTTTTTCCGTATCACCATGGGGGTGCGGCAAGGTGAGAAAGTCTGGCAGCGCAAGCTGAACTCTCTGATCCGTCGCAATCAAAAGGAAATCAATGCGATCCTGACCGAAGCGGGGGTGCCGTTGGTCAATGACGCCGGGACCGCGCTGCTGGAGCCTGCGTTGTGACCCGCGAGGGCCGTCGCCACCCTTTTTGGTTGGCGCTGGCCCTTGGTTTGGTTGTGGCTCTGGTCGGCTGGAAGCCAATGGCTGTTTCTGCGCAATCGGTGGCCGAGCCACAGGACTACAAAACCGATCATTATCGCGGTGCGGTGCCGGTATCGCTGTCTGGTGCCACTGTGGTGGATGCGGATGCGGCCTTTGCGTTGTGGAAAACCGGGCGGGTGGCCTTTGTCGATGTTCTGCCGCGCGCCCCCAAGCCGGACAATCTGCCCAAAGGCACCATTTGGCGCGACAAACCCCGCGCCTCTATTCCCAGCGCCATCTGGTTGCCCAATGTCGGCTATGGCGGGCTGGCCGATGTGACAGAGGCCTATTTTTCCGCAGGTTTGCAACAGGCCAGTTCGGGTGAACCTGATCATCCGCTGGTGTTCTTCTGTCTGGCCGATTGCTGGATGTCCTGGAACGCGGCAAAACGCGCGTTAGAGTATGGCTACACCCATGTGTTCTGGTTCCCCGAGGGAACGGACGGCTGGGTGTTCGAGGACTACCCAGTCGAAAGAGTTGACCCGGAACCGGGCTATTAGAACCCTGTCATCTGCCGTTGGGCAGTCGGACCGTGCCATCCGTATCGGTCAGGGTGATCGCGGCGACGCGGGCATAGGCCGGCACTGTCATGCGGATCGTTGGATTTTCGCTCAGCGAGATCTGCCTGTCACATCAACAAACCGGACCCCGTCCGGATCCACCGCCACTGTTTCGATATAGCGCGCCGGCAGATAGAGCAGGCTGATCTGGTCCATCTGCATCCCCGAATGGCTGGGGTGCTGAATATCAAGCTGCAACTGCGGGCCTGGGCTTGTCGCGAAAGACGAAAGGCTGCTCAGTGATGCGGGCAGTGATGCGGCCATTGACGCGGGCAGCGACGCAGGCTGTGTGCTGCTTGTGCTGGCAGCATTGCTAAAGGCGATCTCCATCTGGCCCAATGTGGCCAGCGCCAGCTCTGGATCCGTTCCGGGAGGGGCGGCACAGGCCCCCTGCCCCGAGGTTTTTACAAAGCCGGTTTTTGCCAGCAACTGCCCCTCGGTGGTGCGGGCCACCATATGCAGCGGCGTTGGGCCATTGACGCGCATGGTCACATCAAAATCAAACTGCGCCATGGGTTGCGCAAAGGTGAAACCCGCCGAGACCGGCATCGGGTTTTCATCCAGTATAACCGTGACGCTCTGTAGCATCCGTCCGTCTGGTGCCATGATGCGCGCGCCAATATTGGTGCGCGCATCCAGTGCCGAGCGGTAAGGCGCATCAATCTGTATCAGATCGCCGGCCTCGGTCAGGGTCTGATCCTCATAGAGGGCGTGGCGCAGATCAGACCAGCTCGGCTCAAACGCAGAGGCCGCAGATGCAAGCACAGACCCCAAGAGCAAGGCCGTCAGAACAGGTTTCTTCATGTCACTTCTCCTCTGCATAACCGGTTGCGATAAAACGCCCAAAGGCCCGCGGCCCGTCGCCGGTATCTATCTCTGCAATCACGCGGGCTGTGCCTGCATCAATCAGGCTGAGCGTGTTGGAAAACCAATTGGCCACCACAAGGGTTTTGCCATCTGGCGTGGCGTCAATGCCTTCGGGGTATTCCCCAACATCGATGGTCGCGCTCACCCTCAGGCTTTCAAGATCAAAGACGCTGACCGTATCGGCATATTGGTTTGTAGCAAATCCCGCGCCCGCCCCAAAGGAAATTGCGTAGGGACGTGCGCCCACCGGGATGGTTGCGGCAACTTTTCCAGTGACAGGGTCGGCCACGGTCACGGTGTCTGAGCCAACATTGGCGGTAAACAGACGGCCCTGAGGGCCAAGCGATATGCCAAAGGGGCGCAGGCCAGTTGGGATTTTGTGGCGCAGCTGGCGACTGGGCAGATCAAAGACAGAGATCTGGTTCGCATCCCGGTCCGCCGAGGCGAGCCAGCTGCCATCACGCGCCACCACCAGCCCGGCCGGAGCACTACCGGTTTCAATCATGTCGGCAGGGGTTAGCCCCTCGGCATTCAACATCCAGATGCGGGCATTATACCAGTCGGAGACAAAGACCTGCTGGCCATCCGGGCTGACGGCAATGCCGATCGGCCCGCCGTCCAGTGTTCTCTCGGCCTGCTGCTCTGCGCGGGCAAGGCCGAACTTGCGCACCACTTTGCTGCCGGCGCTGACGGTGTAAAAGACACCGCGCGCGGCATCGACGGCCACTCCGGCGGGTGCCCCGGGCAGCGACACGCGGGCAGCCTCGCTGCGGGTGTTGAGATTGATAACCGACAGGCTGTTGCCGTTTTGGTTGGTCACAAAGGCATAATTGGCTGCTGTAGCCTCTGTTGCCTTCAACACTGTCGCAATCAACACCGGCGCCATGAGAAATGGCGACAGCGCAAAAACAAACAAGGGCAAAGGGGCCCGACAGGAGCGTCTAGAGAGGAGGCGGCTAGTTGCCGCCAAACCGGGTCACCAGAGCGTCCAGTCCGGCCTGATAAACGCCGAAAACCGCCGCAATCGCGGCCTCGTCATTCAGCTCGGCTGGCGGGTCATTGTTTGGATAGCCACGATAAAAGGCACCGCGCCATTCCACCACAGATCCGCCGTCCGTGCCGGGTTTTACCGTCAGATGTGACGAATAGTTGGTGACTGGCAGCACTTCCACCGCGACCTCGGTGATGCGGTAGGAATAGCTCATCTTTTCGTCAGAGAATTTGTACAGAATCTCGGCGATTGTTGGGCCGTTTTCCTGTCCCAGAACCAATAGCCGGGTGGCATCAATGGCATTGTCGCCCGCGCCTGTGCTGCTATGGACCGCCGGGTGCCAGCTCATATCCTGAAAATTGCCAATCACCGCCCAGACCTCAGAAGGCGGCGCGCTGACCTCTGCTGTCAGAGTCACCTTCTGGCGGGTTGGGCCATGCGCATGGGCAACCAGGGGCAGGCTGGCCAGCCCGGCAGAAACGGCAAGAGCCGCCAAAATGGAACGTCTGTGGAGCTGCATAGAAAAATCCATAATATTGAAGGAAAGTGGCTGCGCCATCCTAGTCGCAACACCTCATACCGCAATGCGCCAAAAGTATCGGTTCCGCGACTCTTCCCCGCGTTGCATAGTAACCTTTCAGGGGAAATCGCAGAGGAAAATCAAAGCAATGCTGGGTTTGAGACGTCTCACCTTTATGTTGGTCCCTGCTTTGGTATTTGCGATGGGCCTAGGGATGATTTCGGCGACGCCGGCACAGGCTCTGGAGGTCGCAACCACTGTTCTGCGGGTGGACTACCCTGGCGTTTTGCCGGTGTCCCGACTGGATCTTAAACCGGATGATCTTGGATCGGCCGGGGCGATCCTCGCGGATGAGGACAATCAGACCACCGGCAATTTCCTGGGCATGCGCTTTGCAACCGCGTTTGTCACCACCACCCCGGAAACACTGGATCAGACCCTGTCCGAGATCCTGACGGATGCGCCGCAGCTGCTGGTGGTGATGGCCCGCGCGCGGGATCTGCTAAAGATCACCGACAGGGCCGGCGCCAAGGCTCTGGTGATCAATGCCAGTGCCCGCGGCCCTGCCCTGCGCGATGCAGAGTGCAGGGCCAATCTTTTGCATGTGGCTCCGAGTGATCTGATGATGGCCGATGCGGTAGTGCAATTTGCCATGTGGAAGCAATGGCGGCGCATTTTCCTTATTCAGGGCTCTAACCCGGCGGATCACGCCCTTGGGGATGCCTATAGGCGGGCCATTACAAAATTCGGCGCGCAATGTGGTTGAAGAGCGCGAATTTGAGGACACGGGGGGCTCACGTCGCACCGATACCGGACATGTGCTGGTGCAGCGCCAGATGCCGGTCTTTACCCAAGGCGCCGCCGAGCATGACATGGTTATCGCCGCCGAAGCCTCGGATGTGCTTGGGCTCTATCTGCCGTTTCACAGCTGGACGCCGCGGCCGGTGATGGGATCCGGCGGGCTGCGGCCTGTCAGCTTTCACCCCGCCCATGAGGCCTGGGGCGCCACCCAGTTTCAAAGACGTTTTGAGGCCCTGTCGGGCCGTTATGTTCAGGAGCCTGACTATCAGGTCTGGCTGGCCCTGCGGGTGATCGGTGAGGCCGTCATCCGGAGCAATTCTGCCGACCCTGCCACCCTGCGCGCCTATATTCTCAGTGACGAGTTTGAACTCGCGGCCTTTAAGGGGCGCGGTGTGAGCTTTCGCAGCTGGAATGGCCAGATGCGCCAGCCGATCCTTTTGACGGATAGTAAACTGACCGTCAGTGTGTCGCCACAAGACGGCTATCTGCACCAACGCTCCACCCTTGACACCCTTGGGCTGGATCAGCCTGAAACCAGCTGCTCTGCTTTCTGACACAAAGAGGTAAATCATGCACCGTCCCACCAGTCTTTTTGCCGGGGTTTGCGCTCTGAGCCTGACCCTCGCGGCACCTGCAGAGGCGGGCAAGGTCTATGTCAGCAACGGGAAAGGCAACACGGTCACGGTAATCGACAGTGACAGCTGGGGGGTCCTGGTGGGGTTTCCCGCAGGCAACCGGGCGCGCGGCATTGGCCTCAGCCCGGATGGCAGCCTGCTTTATTTCTGCGCCTCGGATGATGACACCCTCCGGGTGTTCGAGACCGAGACCTACAAGGAGGTCTATTCGCTGCCATCCGGGCCAGACCCGGAGCTTTTTACCATGCATCCCACGGGCAACCCTATCTATGTTGCCAATGAGGACGACAATCTGGTGACCATCGTCGACACCGAGATCTGCACGGTCCTGGCCGAGGTGCCTGTTGGGGTAGAGCCCGAAGGCATGGCGATCAGCCCGGATACAAAATGGGTGATCAATACCTCCGAGACGACGAATATGGCGCATTTCATCGACACCTCAGATTACAAGATCAAGCACAACATTCTTGTTGATCAGCGCCCCCGCTATGCCACCTATAAGGATGATGGCAGCCGACTGTTTGTCAGCTCGGAGATCGGCGGTACCGTCAGCGTCATCGACACCAGCGCCGAGGCGCCAAAGCTGATAGACAAAATCGAATTTCAGGTCTCCGGTGTGCAGCCCGAGTGGCTGCAACCTGTCGGAATGAAAGTCACAGCCGATCACAACTGGCTGTTTTTCGCCCTGGGCCCCGCCAACCGCGTCGCGGGGGTGAATGCCAAAACGCACGAGGTCGAGGACTATATTCTGGTAGGGCAGCGTGTCTGGCAGATGGCCTTCACCCCGGAGCAGGACTACCTGATTACCACCAATGGCAACTCAAATGATGTCACTGTGATTGATGTGAAGCGGCAAAAAGCCATCAAATCCATTCAGGTCGGCCAGCAGCCCTGGGGCGTCGTCGTCTCCCCCGATTGAGGCCAGCGACAGCGGACAGGACAACAGGGAGGATGACATGATCTTGCGCAGACTGCTGGCAGCCAGCGCCGCTTTGCTGGTCTCGGCCTCGGTGGCGGTGTGCGAAACGCCGGTAATCCGCGCCGCCGTGCTCAGCATTGGGACGGTGAACTGGGAGCTGGATACCATCGCGCAAAATGGGCTGGACCAGGAGAACGGCTTTGCGCTGAAGGTGCAGGCCTATGCCGACAACGGGGCCACCCGTGTGGCGCTGGCCGGCGGCACCGCCGATGTGGCGGTTGCCGACTGGATCTGGGTGGCCCGGCAACGCGCCGCTGGGAAAGACTACGTCTTTGTCCCTTATTCCCGCGCGGTTGGCGGGCTGGTGGTGCCCGAGGGCAGCCCGGCGCAGAGCCTCCCTGATCTGAGGGGCAAAAAGATCGGCATTGCCGGCGGGCCGCTGGACAAAAGCTGGCTGATCCTGCGCGCCTATGCGCAGCTGGAATATGGCATGGATCTGGAGGCAGAAACCGAGCAGGTTTTTGCAGCCCCACCGCTGATCTATAAGACCGCGCTGTCGGGCGAGGGCGATGGGGCGGTGGACTTCTGGCACTTTTTGGCCAAGATGAAAGCCTCGGGTATGCGGCAACTGGTCTCCGTCGAGACCGCGGCGCAGGCGCTGGGGCTGGACGCTGAGGTGCCGCTGCTGGGCTATGTGATGAAAGAGAGCTTTTTGCAGCAACACCCTGATCTGGCGCAGGGGTTTTACGCGGCCTCGCGCGCCGCAAAGGATATTTTGCGCAGTGACGCCCCATGGGAGCAGCTCCGTCCCCGCATGAACGCCAAGAGCGACTTGCAGTTTGACACCCTGCGCCAGGACTTTCGCGCAGGTATCCCGGCGCGTGGTGCGGTTAATGCCAGCAGTGCCGACCAGATGCTGCAGCTGATGGCGCGTCTGGGGGGCGACAAACTGGTGGGGGCTGCCACCACATTGCCGCCTGGTCTGTTTGCGGCAGTGAAATGACAGTCACAGGATCCCTGCCAATATGCTGATCCGCCTCACCTCTCTGTTTGGTCTTGCAGCGCTTTGGGTCTTTGCGGCCTGGCTAACGGATGACGCCCAGACCCTGCCGATGCCGCAGTCTTTGCTGGCGCCGTTCTGGCACGAGCCACCACGGGCACCCTGCCCTATCATCTGGGCAAAACGCTGATGCGGGTGCTCTGGGCCTTTGGCCTCGCCATGAGTTTGGGACTGTGTCTGGGACTGGTCATGGGGCTGTATCGCCGGGTGAATCTCTGGCTGGATCCCTGGCTCGTGGTGTTTCTGAACCTGCCCGCTCTGGTGCTGATTGTGCTGTGCTATTTGTGGATCGGGCTGAACGAGACGGCCGCGATCATCGCTGTGACCCTCAACAAGGTGCCCAATGTCACAACCGTGATCCGCGAAGGCGCGCGGGCGCTGGACCCCGGACTAAAGGCCATGGCGCAGATTTTTGGCATGTCGCGGGTCCGCAGGCTGCGCCATATCATTTTGCCGCAGATGGCGCCCTTTATCGCCGCCGCCGCCCGCAGTGGTCTGGCGGTGATCTGGAAAATCGTGCTGGTGGTTGAATTCCTGGGGCGCTCTGACGGCATCGGCTTCCAGATCCACCTGTATTTTCAGCTCTTCGATGTGGGCATGGTGCTGATCTATTCCCTGTCCTTCATTCTGGTGATGGCTGATCATTGAATGGTGCCTGTTGCAGCCCTGGGAAGCCCGCGCCAACCGCTGGAGGACCGCATGATCCGGGTTGATGTTGCGGCAAAATCCTATGGGGACACGCGGGTGTTGCAGGATATTCATTTCAGCCTCAGCGCCGGCGAAACACTGGCCGTTCTGGGGCCGTCGGGGATTGGAAAATCGACCCTGTTGCGGCTGATTTCCGGCATTGATACCCAGTTCGACGGTGAGATAATCCGGCCAAAGCGCATCGCCATGGTGTTTCAGGAGCCCACCCTGATGCTGTGGCGCACAGCCCTCGACAATATTCGCCTGATCCATCCACATCTGTCCCAATCCGAGGCGCATGCAGCGCTGGATATGGTGGCGCTGGCAGATAAGGCAGACTTATTCCCCGGCCAGTTGTCGCTTGGCCAGCAGCGCCGTCTGGCGCTGGCACGCGGCTTTGCCGGACAACCAGAGCTTTTGATCATGGACGAGCCTTTTGTTTCGCTGGATGCTCAAACGGCTGATCAGATGATTGCCCTGACAGAAGCGCTGATCGCCCAAAGCCGCCCAGCGACCATTTTTGTCACCCATGCCGCAGCCGAGGCCAAGCGCCTAGCCACGCGTACCCTGAGCCTTGCAGGATCTCCTGCAACCCTGGCTCCCTCTTTGTCACCCAAATCTATGTCACCAAAAGGAGATATCTTATGAAATTTGCATCCTTCCTGACCGCCCTTGCCTTTGCGCTGCCCCTGGCGCTGCCGGTGCAGGCCCATGACCTTGGTTTTGCCGGGCTCTTGTCCAGCAATAACAAAGAAGAGCTGGAGCCGCTGATCCTGTCGGTTGGCAAACCCATCGCCGAGGCGCCGCTGATGCTCAAATCCGGCGCCGCCTATGAGATCGAGATCATCGCCGATGGCACCGGTGAGTTGGCCCTTGAAGGCGCAGGGTTTTTCCGCGCAGTCTGGATCAATGAGGTGGTGATCAACGGCATTGAGATCCGCCCGCTTGGCATCGACAGTTTTGAATTCGACGAAGAAGGGACCATGGAAATGGAGTTCATCGCCATCAAGCCCGGCCGCTACGAGCTGCGTCAACCCGGCTCCACCGGCGCGGGGCAGCGCGTCGAGATCGTGATCCAGTAGCAGATGAGTACCCTGACCCTCTCGCATGTAAGTTATCGCTATGGTGCCAAACTGGCGCTGGATGATGTCAGTTTCTCTCTTGAGAAGGGTCGGTTCTGTGCGTTTCTGGGGCCAAACGGGGCGGGGAAATCAACACTGTTTTCCCTGCTGACCCGGCTTTTGGTGACGCGGGAGGGCAGCATCAGTGTGGCGGGGCATGATCTTGCGCGCGCGCCGCGTGCGGCGCTGGCAAAGATTGGCGTCGTGTTCCAGCAACAGACCCTGGATCTGGATATGACGGTGATGCAAAATCTGCGGTATTTTGCGGCTCTGCAGGGTCTGTCTGGCAAAGCGGCGCAACGCAATATCGACGCGGCGCTTGACCGGTTGCAGATGCGCGAGCGCAGTGGCGAGAAGGCCCGCAGTCTGAACGGCGGTCATCGCCGCCGTATGGAGATCGCCCGCGCCCTGATCCACGCGCCCGAGGTGCTGATGCTGGACGAGGCCACCGTCGGGCTTGATACTGCCAGCCGTCAGGCCATCACCTCGCACGTGCATGATCTGGCGGACTCTGGTCTGCTGGTGTTCTGGGCGACGCATCTGGTGGATGAAATCCGGGCCGGTGACGACGTGGTTGTCCTGAACAAAGGTCGCGTTCTGGCCCATGACACTGCAGCCAGTCTTGCAGGCGATGGCGCGCTGATCGATGCCTTTATCCGCATGACCACGACACAGCAGGAGCCCGCGTGATGGCCTATCTGGTTGCCCTCAGGGCGATTGTGCTGCGCGAAGCCCTGCGGTTTGTCAGCCAGCGCTCGCGCCTTCTGGCCGCATGGGTGCGGCCGCTGGTCTGGCTGGTGGTTTTTGCGGCGGGGTTTCGCGCCGCCCTGGGCCTGTCGATCATCCCGCCCTATCAAACCTACATCACCTACGAGGTCTATATCGTGCCGGGCCTCTGTGGCATGATCCAGCTGTTCAACGGCATGCAGTCCTCGTTGAGCCTGGTTTATGATCAGGAGATGGGCTCTATGCGCCTGTTGCTGACCAGCCCGCTGCCGCGCTGGTGGCTGCTGTTTTGCAAACTGCTGGCCGGCGTGGCGGTCTCTTTGCTGCAGGTCTATGTCTTTCTGGCCATCGCTGCCGGCTTTGGCATTGCCCTGCCGCCCTCGGGCTATGTCTTTGCCTTTCCGGTGCTGATCCTGACTGGGCTTATGTTGGGCGCACTGGGGCTGCTGATTTCGTCGACAATCAAGCAGCTGGAGAATTTTGCCGGGGTGATGAACTTTGTCATCTTTCCAATGTTCTTTATGTCGAGCGCCTTGTATCCGCTGTGGAAAATGGCCGAGAGCTCACCCTTGCTGCGCGACATCTGCGCGGTAAACCCCTTTACCCATGCGGTCGAGCTGCTGCGCTTTGCGATGTATGGCCAGCTAAACATCACAGCTCTGATTTGGGTTGCGCTGGCTTTTGTCTGCTTCATGGCCGGTAGCCTTTTTGGATATGATCCAGCCCGTGGAATGCGGCGCAAAGGACCACGGGCATAGTCCCATCAGAGGACATAACCTGCACCCTATCCGCGCGCCGCTCCCTATCTGTGGAATGGGCCATATGGTTGCCATTGGTTGCCATGGCAATAATTATTGACTGAACGCGCGCCTTCACATAGAACTTTGCTTAACATGTAAATTAAATCGCTCTGCATGGCGGAGCTCAGGCCACAGACCTCACGCCACAGACAAGGAGTAACCTAATGCGTTTTGCAACTTTTAGCGCCGCCGGCGAGATCTTTTATGGTGCTGTGACTGATGCTGGCATGATCGCCCTGAATGCGGATTTTCCGCACTGGGTAACGCTTTATGACGTGATAGCAGCGGGCGGGCTGGCCGACCTAGGCGCAGCGGCTGCAGGCAAAGCGGTGACGCATGTCGATTTCACCTATGAAATGGTGCTGCCCAATGCGCCGCGCATTCTATGTGTTGGGGTGAATTTTCCCGACCGCAATGCGGAATACAAAGACGGCAGCGCGCAGCCAAAATTCATGTCGCTGTTCCCGCGTTTCGCCAGCGGCTTTACCGGCCATGGGCGCAATCTGGTACGTCCTCCCGAAAACCACACGCTGGACTATGAAGGTGAAGTCGCCATCGTCATCGGCAAGGGCGGTCGTAGGATCAGCCAGGAGGATGCCTATGACCATATCGCGGCGCTGACCCTGTGCAACGAGGGCACCATTCGCGACTGGGTGCGGCATGCCAAATTCAACGTGACTCAGGGTAAGAACTGGGACCACTCCGGCGCGCTCGGCCCCTGGTTGGTGCCCTTTACCGATGCCAGCCAGCTGGACGAGGCCCGCATCATCACCCGCGTTAATGGCGAGGTGCGTCAGGACGATGTGCTGTCGCGCATGATGTTCCCGATCCGCCGCGAGATCGAATATATCTCGACCTTCATGACGCTAAAGCCCGGCGATATCATCATCACCGGCACCCCCACCGGCGCGGGTGCGCGCTTTGACCCACCCCGCTATCTGAAACCCGGCGATGTGGTCGAGGTTGAGGTCGAGGGCATCGGCACCCTGTGCAATGGCGTCGAAGACGAGGTGCTCGCATGACGCCGCAGGATCACGCTATCGCCGCCGCCGATCTGTTGCTGGCCGAGACCTCGGGTGAGCAGATCGGACTGCTGAGCGTGCGCCACCCCGAGATGGGCATGGATGATGCCTATGCGGTGCAAAACGCCATCTTTCGCGCCAAGCTGGAAGCAGGCCAGCGGGTGATTGGCTGGAAGATCGGCCTGACCTCAAAAGCCATGCAATATGCGCTGAACATCGACATTCCCGACAGCGGTATCCTGTTTGACGACATGCTGTTCGAGACAGGCGCAACCGTGCCCAAAGGGCGTTTTATCCAGCCCAGAATTGAAGCCGAGATTGCCTTTGTCATGAAGGCGCCCCTTGGCGGCGCCGATGTCAGTCGGGCCGATGTGATTGCTGCCACTGACTATGTCACCCCCTCGCTTGAGATTCTGGACACCCGCATCCTGCGCGCCGATCCCGAGACGGGTCAGACCCGCAGTGTTTTTGACACCATCAGCGACAATGCCGCCAATGCCGGGATTGTGCTGGGTCGCGAGCGCCATGCCGTCGAGGCGCATGATCTGCGCTGGGTCGGGGCCATCACCAGCCGTAACGGCGAGGTCGAGGAAACCGGACTGGGGGCTGGCGTTCTGAATGATCCGGTCGAAAGCGTTGTCTGGCTGGCGCGCCGCATGGCGCAATATGGCCAGTCCATTGCGCCGGGTCAGGTGATCCTGTCGGGCAGCTTTATCCGCCCGATTGAATGCCCCTCGGGCAGCGAGATCCACGCCGACTTTGGAGCCTTTGGCAGGGTCGACATCCGGTTCGACTGACCCCAGCGGGGCGGCCTGACCTCGCCTGATCCAGCGCATTTTTCTCTGACAAGGACCTCTGCCCATGCCTGCTCCGCGCGGGGATCTGGATAAGTGGAAACAGGGGATCTCGGCTCATCTGGAATGCTTTGCTTTCCGGGAGAGCCTTGCTCTTGAATGGGATAGCTAGTGTTAGGCAGCACGTAGGGTAAAAATGGGAGCATGACTGCCCGGCGGTGCCACCGATTGCGGCCTTCCATCATTCGATTACAAGATTTCCTGATGTATACTGCCGTCCCATGACCCTCATCGATTCTCACTTCCCTCCTAAAAACACCCGCACACATGAAGCCAGCGGGCCGTCAGCACATGCCTTTGCATTTGCGCGGCGGGGCAGTGTGTCGGGCAGATTCGGGCACTGTGCTTTGGGTGCGGGAGGCGTGGAATGGCACGCAGCTTAACCCATTGGGGTTTGAGCCTTATCTTGATCCTCAGAAGCTTTTGGTTGTGCAGGCCCCGAGCCATATTGACGCCTTGGCCTCAGGCGAAGAAGCCCTACGGTCGGGGCGTATTGCGCGGGTGGTCATGGAGCTGAGCCAGCCGATTGGCCTGACCGAAGGGCGCCGTCTGCAGCTGGCAGCCCAGACAGGGCGCTCTATGGGGCTTTGCCTTTTGCCGGAGGGCATGGGCAGCAATGCCGCGCAGACCCGCTGGCACTGCGCGCCGATCTTTGATGCGCCAGTCTTGAATGCGCCAGTCTTTGACGCACAGAACACAGCAGAGGACTCGACTCTCCAGTGCTGGGAAATTACAAAGAACAAATCAGGAACTTTAAAAGCGTGGGTAGTGAAGTGGGATGCGCAAACGCGTCGTGTCAATGTGGTTTCCGAGGCTGCCCAGCGATAGGGTTCTGCGCGCATGCCTGCAGCAAACCGCCAATGACAATCGTCCTTTTGCCCTGATCCATCATGAGAAAAACACCGACCGTATTTATTGCCTGAACCAGGTGGCCGAATCCCAGGGCCTGCATCGCGGCATGGGGTTCTCGGATGCGCGGGCCTACTGCCCTGAGCTGCAAAGCCAACCTGCCGATCGGGGTGCTGATGCGAAATTCCTGCAGATGCTGGCCCGGTGGAGCAAGCGATACTGCCCCTGGGTTGGACTGGATGGCACAGATGGTCTGATGCTGAATATCGCAGGGTCGGCGCATTTGTTTGGGGGCGAGGCGCAGATGCTTGACGATATGCGCCACCGTCTTGGGCGTGCCGGGGTGAGCGGGCGGGTTGCTGTGGCCGATACCCGCGGTGCCGCTTGGGCGCTGTCGCATTATGGCACGCACCCAAAGGCGGATATCACCGCGTTGCCTGTGGCCGCCCTGCGTCTTGCGGCAAAATCCGACACAGCCCTGCAACGCCTGGGGTTGCGCCGGATCCGCGATTTGATGGCTTTGCCGCGCGCCACCCTTGCGCGACGGTTTGGCCCCGATGTGGTGCTGCGTCTGGATCAGGCCATGGGCGCGCGCGATGAGGTGATCACACCTCTGGGGGAGGCGCCGCACTATGGTGTGCGCCTGACGTTACCCGATCCCATCGGCCTGAGCGCGGATGTCATGGTCGGCACAGAGCGCCTGTTAGAGAGGCTTTGCGCCAAGCTCAAATCGCAAGACATGGGCGCAAGACAATTGCAGCTGATCCTGCGCCGCGTCGATCAGGGGGCACAGCAGGTTGAGCTGCGTCTGGCGGCGCCGATGCGCGATGCGGCACGGATTCTGCCGCTTTTTGCCCGGGTGTTGCGGCGGTTGATGCCGGGTTTGGCATTGATCAGCTACGCCTTGAGGCCACGCAGGTTGAGCGGCTGGAGGACAGTCAGATCACCACGGGCACGGCTGCGCGGAGCGATGGTCTGGAGGATCTGATCACGCGCCTTGGCAACCGCGTTGGGCTGGACAACATCCAGCGGTTTTTACCTGCGGACAGCCATATCCCCGAGCGCAGTTTTCAGATTGTGCCTGCCGCGTATAGTGCCGCATCTGGATCCTGGGCCAGCCTGCGGCCACGGCCTTTGCGGCTTTTTGCGCCGGAACCCATCGCAGCGGTCGGCTCCCAGCCCCCCACACAGTTTCGCTGGCGGCGTATGGCGTTGACCACGGGGCGCGCCACAGGCCCCGAGCGCCTCGCACCCGAATGGTGGCTGCCCGATGACAACTGGCGGTCGGGCCTGCGCGATTATTGGAAAGTGGACACCACACAGGGGCGGCGCTTGTGGCTGTTTTATACCCCGCAAAATCCGGGCTGGTTCGTGCAGGGTGAATTTGCATGAGCCCGCGCAACCCTTCGCTTGATCCGGGCTATGCCGAACTCGGCGTGACCTCGAACTTCACGTTCCTGCGGGGCGCGTCGCATCCCGAAGAGCTTGTCACGCGGGCTGCCGCTCTGGGGCTGAAGGCCATCGCGATCACCGATCACAACTCGCTCGCAGGCGTGGTGCGCGCCTTTTCTGCCCTTAAAGAACTGCGCCGCGAGCTGGGCGAGACTGCGCCCCTGCCCAAGCTCATTGTCGGTGCACGTTTGATCCTGCGCGACAGTGACACCCACTGGCTGGCGCTGCCGCAGAGCCGCGCGGGCTATGCGCGGCTGACGCGACTGCTGACTCTGGGCAAACGCCGCGCCGCTAAGGGAGCCTGTGATCTCGATCTGCAAGACCTGGTGCAGGGCTGTGCCGGTATGAGCCTGATCGCCCTGCCCCAGTCGGCCTTACACAACAGCGCGGCTGGTATATCCACTCTCAAAAAGCATTTTCCTGCAGATGTCTTTGTCGGGGCGACCCCGCGCTATGACGGCAGCGATCAAAGCCATTTTGACGCCTGCGCGGCCCTGGCGCATCGCACGGCGGCGCCGATGGTGGCCGTGGGCGATGTGCTGATGCATCACGGATCCCGGCGGCAACTCACCGATGTTTTGACCTGCCTGCGCGAACATATCACCATCGACGAGATCGGCACACGGGCACAGCCCAACTCTGAGCGCCGCCTCAAACCCGAAGCCGATATGAAGCGCCTGTTTGCCCGCCATCCCGCAGCCCTGCGCCGTACGGTTGAGATCGCCGCCAGGTCGGGCTTTTGCCTGTCTGAGCTGAGCTATGAATATCCCGATGAGGTGGCAGGCGACGAGCCGCCACAAGAGCGCTTGGCCCGGCTGGCGGCGCAGGGGCTCAAATCGCGCTACCCCCAGGGCGCGCCTGAGCGTGCCATCCGGCAAATGCACAAAGAGCTGGCCCTGGTGGAAAAGCTCAACTTTCCCGCCTATTTCCTCACGGTGCATGACATTGTGCAATTTGCCCGCAGCCAGGGCATCTTATGTCAGGGGCGCGGCTCTGCGGCCAACTCGATCCTGTGTTATCTGCTCGGCATCACCGACGTCAGCCCCGAGACCATCACAATGGTGGTCGAACGCTTTGTCTCCGAACATCGCGGCGAGCCGCCTGACATTGATGTGGATTTCGAGCATGAACGCCGCGAGGAAGTCATCCAGCATATCTATGGCAAATATGGCCGCCACCGCGCCGGGCTTTGCGCCACGGTGATCCACTTTCGCTCACGCGCCGCGATCTCGGAAGTCGGCAAGGTCATGGGCCTGTCCAAGGATGTCACGGCCAATCTGTCGGGGCAGATCTGGGGCACGAGCAATGACGGTGCGGACCCTGAACGCGTCAAACAGCTGGGTCTCGACATGAGGGATGCGCGCCTGTCCCTGACGATCAAACTCATCGGC
>NZ_MWVJ01000001.1 GCF_002087335.1 Pseudophaeobacter leonis | reverse complement strand
AAACCCTGCCCCGCCTCAGCCAGCCGCCGCGATCCTGTCGCAAGGACAGTGCCACCCAAAGGCGTCAGATCGGCGCCGGGCTTGCCAGTGATGTCCAGAGCGGCACCAGCATAATGCGCCGCCTCTATGGCCAGCATGGCTTCATTGCCCCAGGCCTGCGCCAGTGGGTTGCGCAGCCATTTTGGCAGCCGTGGCACCCGCAGTTTAGCCCACTCCGCAGGGCCCTGATCCGCCACCTTGCGCAGCACCGCGTTGACCAGACCTTTGAGTTTGCCGTGATGGCGGTGTTTGGAGATAATCGCGACCATATCGTTGACCACACCATGTGCGGCGGCCCCATTGCCCAGCTCTACTGTGCCCAGACGCAGCGCATTGTGCACCGTGAGCGGCGTTGATTTCTTCAGATGCTTTTGCAGCACGCGATCGGCACGCTCAAGGCTGCGCAGGGTCTGCAGCGTCAGGCGCTGGGTGCGGGCGCGATCTTCCGGCGCCAGCCGCTCAAGTATGCCTGTCGCATAGCATTCCGCCAAAAGCCGCTCTTCACCGAGAACCTGATCCAACAGGTAGATCACCGTACGGCGGGCCTGAGTTCCATCGGACATTGCTGCTCTCCTTCGCATGACGCGCGCCCTGTTGGTCAAGACCAAAGGCACCTGGGGTGGCCTGGGGTGGCCTGGGGTGGCTTGTCCCCACCAAGGAGGGGCGTATATCATGGCCGCAGCATAAAGGAACCCGCGATGAGCGACGAGACCCAGAACCCAAAAGACGCCTCTGCAGGCATCCCGGCTGCGCCAGTAGATCTGCAGCCAGCCGATCTGCCGCCAGTAGATCTGCCACCAGCCGCCCAGCGCGCCCTGGCCGAGGCCGCCGAGCGCCGCAAAGAGGCCGACGCCAAGGCAAAACCCCCGGTCGAGCTGGGCGGCCGTGACGGATTGGACCCGGCCCGCTATGGCGACTGGGAGAAAAAGGGCATCGCCATCGATTTCTGATCGCTCTGAGCGCCCCGGAGCGCACCTGAACACCTCGGAGCGCCATACCGCTTTGGGCAGCAGGAACATTCAATCAATTCTTTCATTTTCAGGAAATCTGTTTTGAAAACTGGCAATATTATTGGTGTGGTCTGCGTTCTTTTTGCAGCTGCCGCAGTTTACTTTCTGCTCAACTCCAAAAGCCCGCAGGAATTGGCGCTGGAGGCCCTGCAGGATGCCCAATGGGCCGCAGAAGGCGCCGAGTTGAACATTCAACTGGACTCCTGCCGGTTGGATATCTCCATCACGCAGGCTCAGCCTGACGGGAAAAGCCTGCGCAGATCCCGCCTGGTTGCGGATCTTTTCGATTTCAGTCAGCAGACTGTCAACATACGGCCGATCAACGACGGTCGAATGGTCCTGACTTTGATACCAAAACCGGTTTCTGATCAGCTGCTGTCAACGGCACAGAACCTGTTGTCCAAAGTCCCACCCAGCCTGCAAAACCGACAGGGGCATACCCTGACCATGTACGGAAATGACGGTACAGTCACACAGAACAGCCCTCTGCCACAGGAGCAGGAAGGTTCCGTGTCAAAGGCCAATCTGCGCAGGATTCTGGAGCAGCCAAATGGGAAACTCACCTTTCAAATCAGGGCTCTAATCCCGGACACAGAACCGGGGCAGCCCCCGGCAGAAATTCAGCCTCATGCGGATGCGCCTGCCCTTTTTGACTTTGTAGATGCGGTTGAAGCCGACACAACAATTGCCGGCTATGCCTTCAATCTGGTCTACAATGGGAAGACAGCAGCGCGCGAAATGCTGGTGCTTGGTGGCCTGGAGTTCCCCGCACAGGTCCAATTTGTAGTCGAATCAGAAGACAAGGCCCGCGATACGGCAAACGCCCTTTTGCGCTATAGCCAAACCGATTGCCGGTAAGACAGCAAATAGCAGCGCCTTTGCCAAGAGGACCAGGAGGAGGGCCAAAACGTGATTCTGGAAATCCGCCGCTATACGCTGCATCCCGGCCAGCGCGAGACACTCAAAGACGCGCTTTATGACGGGCCCGTCTGGACCAAAGAGGTTGAGCCACAGGTCATGCCGCTGATTGCCCACTATGAGGCCTCGGTGGTGGAAACCACTCAAGGCTTCGAAGGGTTTCGCGAGACGCCTGACCTGTAGCCGCGCAGCTTTGCGGCAGATTACAGGCCAAGCACATCCAGCATGTCATATTCACCCGGCGCCTTGTCCTGTCCCCACAGCGCAGCCTTGAGCGCACCACGGGAAAAAATGGCGCGGTCGGTGGCCATATGGCGCAGCACGATGCGCTCACCGGCGGCGGCAAACAGCACGTCATGCTCACCCACAATACCGCCGCCCCGGAGGGCGCTAAAGCCGATATCGCCGCGCCTGCGCGCACCCGTGATGCCATCGCGACCCGAATCAGAAACCTCTGACAGCACCACTCCACGCCCCTGTGCGGCGGCTTCGCCCAGCATCAGGGCGGTGCCCGAGGGCGCGTCCACCTTGTGATGGTGATGCGCCTCGATCACTTCGATGTCAAAATCATCATCCAGCGCGGCGGCGACCTTTTTGGTCAGCTGCACCAGCAGATTGACGCCGAGGCTCATATTGCCGGCCCGCACGATCACCGCGTGGCGCGCGGCGGGCTCCAGCTGGGCGATCTGCGCCTCTGACATGCCAGTGGTGCCAATCACATGCACCGCACGGGCCTGCGCCGCCAGTTTGGAAAACGCCAGCGTCGCCTCGGGCGAGGTGAAATCAATCACGGCCTGCGCCTTTGCAAAGGCCTCAAGCGGGTCATCGGTAACCACAACGCCGATATCACTGCCGCCCCTGCCGCGCCCCAGATCCGGGCCGACCCAGGCATGCCCCGCGCGCTCCACCGCTCCAACAAGCCGCGCCTTATCGCTGTCCAGAACCGTCTTGATCAGCATCTGCCCCATACGGCCTGATGCGCCTGTAATCACGATACCCGGTGTCTCGGTCATTGCTGTGGTCCCCGTCTTTGCATGAGTCGTTAAATGAAAGGATCGACAAAATCTCTGCTGGTTTCCTCCTACCCGCTTGGCGATGGCTTGGCAAAGGGCTGGTTTCGGCATAGATCGAAGATATGGCAAAGAACAAATCTCCAGAGGGGCGCGCCCCCTCCCAACGGCAGCTGCGCGTCGGCGAGCTGATCCGCCGGACCCTGTCCGAAGTGCTGTCGCGCGGCGAGCTGCACGACCCTGAGCTGAACCGTATGTCGATCACCGTCGGCGAAGTCCGGGTTACGCCCGATCTGCGTATTGCAACCGCCTTTGTGCTGCCGCTGGGCGGCAAAGGAAAGGAGGACCTGCTGAAACTGCTGGCCCGCAACAAGTGGGAGCTGCGCACCCTTGCGGGCAAGAAGCTGGGAATGAAATACACGCCTGATCTGCGCTTCCAACTGGATCTGACCTATGACCAGATGGATGCCACCCGCAAAATGCTGGAACAGGACGCGGTGCGCCGCGATCTCGAGGATTGATCCGTAAGGCCCTGATCCTGCTGGGCGCCCTTTGGGCGGCACCAGCGGTTGGGGCGGTGGAGTGCAGCGATATTGCCTATGAGGGCAGTCGCTACACACTCTGCGAAGTCGACGCCGCACAGGAGCAGTTGCAGCTGTTTTTGCGCGATGACAAAGACCAGATCTTTGGCCACTTCTCGAACATCGAAAAATCCCTCGCCGCTGCTGGCAAAGAGCTGATCTTTGCCACCAATGCCGGCATGTATCACGCCAATCGCGCCCCTGTTGGCCTGTATATCGAGGATGGCAAGCAAGAGATGCGGCTGGTCCCCAATGCCGGGCCGGGCAATTTTGGCCTGCTGCCCAATGGGGTCTTTTGCCTGCGCGCTGGCCGCGCCGATGTGTTTGAAACCCTCGCGTTCCGGGACAGCGGCACCAGCTGCAGCTCGGCCACCCAATCCGGGCCCATGCTGGTGATCGACGGCGCGCTGCATCCGCGCTTTTTGCCCGATTCGACCTCGTATTATATCCGCAACGGCGTCGGCACCTCCTCCGATGGCAAACGTGTGGTCTTTGCCATCTCGCGCAATGCGGTGACCTTTCATCAGTTTGGCAGCCTGTTTCGCGATCATCTGAAACTGCCCAATGCGCTGTATTTCGACGGCAATATCTCGCGGCTGCATGCGCCACAGATCAACCGCTCTGATGCCGGGTTCATGATGGGCCCCGTGGTTGGCGTGATCGCAGACAAGCCCTGACTGAACCTGCGCGGCGTGCCTGGGTCACCCGCTGGCAATTGACAGGGCAGGCCCTGTGGGCTAGGCCGCGCGCCTCACTTCAATTTGGGGAACGACATGGGACGCAAACGCAAAGGGCGTGATATTTCTGGCTGGCTGGTGGTGGATAACCCCGCCGGGCTGACCTCGACCGCTGTCGTCAACAAGGTCCGCTGGGCGCTTGAGGCGCAAAAGGCCGGGCACGCGGGCACCCTCGACCCCGAAGCGACCGGCGTGCTGGCCATTGCTCTGGGCGAGGCCACCAAGACGGTTCCCTACATAACAGACGCGCTGAAGGCCTATACCTTTACGGTGCGGCTGGGTCAGGCCACCAATACCGACGATGCCGAGGGTGAAGTCATTGCCCAAAGCGATCTGCGCCCCTCGGATGCCGAGATCAAAGAGGCGCTGCTGCCCTTTATCGGCGAAATCCAGCAGGTGCCGCCAAAGTTCTCAGCCGTAAAGATCGACGGAGAGCGCGCCTATAAACTGGCACGCGACGGCAACGAGGATTTTGAGATCGCAGCCCGGCCGCTCTGGGTCGAAGAGCTGCTTTTGGTCGACCGTCCTGACGCAGATCACGTGGTGCTTGAGATGACCTGCGGCAAAGGCGGCTATGTCCCGCTCGATCGCCCGCGACCTGGGCGCCGCCCTTGGCTGTTTTGCCCATGTCAAAGAGCTGCGCCGCATCTGGTCCGGCCCCTTTGATGCCGCAGATGGGTTGACGCTGGACGAGGTCCTGCGGATGGAACGCACCCCAGAGCTCGACACCCATCTGCGCCCCCTGGAAGAGGGGCTGGCGGACCTGCCCGAGCTGAAATGCACCGCCGAAGGGGCTGTGCGTCTGCGCAATGGCAACCCCGGCATGGTGCTGGCTGCGACGGTGGAATACGGCGACGAGGCCTGGGCCTCTTATGACGGCAAGGCGGTTGCCGTCGGCATCTACAAGGCCGGTGAGCTGCACCCCAGCCGGGTCTTTGTGCAGTAAAACCAGAGCAAGGAGCAGGCGCATGATCACCCGCAGTCACACCAAGGGAGATGCGCCCTCCACCGCTGTCTATTCCGACTGCGAGACCTATCGCTACAGCCTCACCCGCGTCTGGGAGCCTGCTTCCCCTCGCGTGATGTTTGTGATGCTCAATCCCTCCAAGGCAACCGAGGTGCAGAACGACCCCACCATCGAGCGCTGCGAGCGGCGGGCCCGCGCGCTGGGGTTTGGCGGCTTTCAGGCCACCAATATTTTTGCCATCCGTGCCACCGACCCAAAGGTGATGCGCGCCGCCTCTGATCCCGAAGGCCCGGACAATACCACCGCGATTCTTGCCGGGCTGGACTGGGCCGATATGGTGATCTGCGCCTGGGGCACCCATGGGGCGCATCGCGACCAGGGGCGCAAAATCGAAACCCTGCTGCGCGCCCGCGCAAAGCCGCTGCATCACCTTGGTCTCAGCAAGCACGGCCACCCCAAACATCCCCTCTATATCGCCTATAGCCAGAGCCCGGATATTTGGAGTTAACGCTGGCATAACGGCACACCACAGGGGCAGCACCGCCTAACCCTCTGAACTGGCCCAGCAATCTGCCGCCAGTCGATGTTCCCGATTTGTTTGGAAACAATTAACGCGGATATGGCACACTGACCACGGATCAGCGCGTGTACTGCCCCCCTGATCCGCGTCTGTTTTGGAGTAATACTATGTTGTGGTTGGCGGGTCTTTTGGGCCTCTTGGGCGTTGGTGGCGCTGCACTGCTTGATTTCAGTGATGACAGCTCTGCGGATGAGGCAGACGACACGCAGCCCATCGACGACACAGACACTCCGGTGATCCCTGCGGACGAGTTTCTGGACGGGACAGGCGAGGATGGTTCGGACAGTGGCGTCTAGCAGCATCTCGCCCTCTGTGACTTCATCGACCCCGGCGTCGGCCAGGGCATAGATGAGGTGAGCACTGGCGACACCGACACATCAGATGTCGGTGGCCAGCCGGTCCTGACCCGGAGATCACCTGACGGGCTCTGAGGAGGCCGATATCATCAGCGGCTCTCAGGACGGTGATCAAATCGACGGGCTGGGCGGCGATGACCAGATGAACGGCTATGACGGTGACGACGCGCTGGAGGGTGGTGAGGGCGATGACACGCTGCATGGCGCGGATGGTGACGACACCTTAGCGGGCGGCACAGGCGACGATCTGCTGCACGGTCAATATGGTGACGATGCGCTCGATGGCGGTGAGGGCGACGACAGGCTGTTTGGCCATTTTGGCGCAGATACCCTTTTGGGCGGCGCCGGAGCGGATCTGGCGCATGGCGGTCAGGATGATGATTCCCTGGATGGTGGCGCCGGAGATGACGCGCTGCACGGAAATGACGGTAACGACAGCCTGCAGGGTGGCGAAGGCCAGGACAGCCTGTTTGGGGGCACTGGTGATGATCTTGTCTGGGGCGCTGATGATGGCACCGAGGCAGACTACCTGAATGGCGGCGTGGGCGATGACACTCTGGTGGCCGGGGCTGGCGATATCGTGACCGGTGGCGACGGGGCTGACCAGATATGGGCCGAAGATCTGAGCGGCAGCGGCGAGGCCATTCAGCTGATGGATTTTGACAGCGCCGAGGACCAGCTGGTGGTTTCTGGAACCCGGACGGAGAGGCAGAGCCCGAAATCTCGGTTGAAACTGATCCAGAAGATGCGGACCAGCAGGTCATCCGGGTCAATGGCGCCGAGGTTCTGCGCCTCACCGGCGCTGAAGGGTTGAGCGTTTCGGACATTGCCCTTGTCGATACCCAGTCTGCGGCTCTTTTGGGCAATGTCAGCACTACATCTGACTGATCAAATCCGAGTGGCCAAATCCTGGCGGCCAAATCCCTGACTGACAATATCCCGGTGACTACGACAGCCTGCGCTTTGGCCGTTCAGGTCCGTGAACGCCGCAGCCTTCCAGATACGAAGATCTCCTTTGCCTTTTCGCGCCATACCGCCTATACGCCCGCATCTGGACCGCATCTTTTATAGATTCGGGCCAGTCTTACTCCATGGGCCTGCGCTGGACGACATCCCGGCCTGTGCCATCACTCTAACCTTTTAAAGGAGACCCCGATGTCGATTACTGCCGAAGAAAAAACACGCCTGATGAAAGAATTCGCAACCAAAGAAGGCGACACCGGTTCGCCCGAAGTACAGGTTGCCGTGCTGACATCGCGTATCAACACCCTGACCGAGCACTTCAAAACCCACAAAAAAGACAACCACGGTCGTCGTGGTCTTTTGAAAATGGTTGCTCTGCGTCGTAAGCTGCTGGACTACACCAAGTCAAAAGATGTGGCCCGTTACCAGGACCTGATCAAACGCCTTGGCATCCGTCGCTAAGAATACCGATCCATTGTGATCAGAGACGCCCGCTCTATTTGAGCGGGCGTTTTTTGTTGCGCCACTCCTCTTATCCATATCCCGTGCTCTCATCCCGCTCCTGGCCCTTGCATCCTGCACCCTGTAGCGCTACTCATGCTGTGATACGATATAACATAATGAATACAGATGCCACGCAACCGATCCCAACTCAAACGCCACAGCAATCTGGGGGCGACCGGCTTAAAGCGACGCAAGCGCAGCCAGGACCCTATGGCGGCATATGACCAATTGCCAAAGGCGCTACGCCTCTGGATGCAAGAGGCAAAACTACCCTGGTCCCCGGCCTCCTGCCGCGCCGTTTGGCGCAAAACAAAGGCCAGAGGTGACAGTCTGGAACAGACACTGGCCAGCCTGGACCGTGCCGAGGCCGCGACACTGGCGCGGACCGCAAAACTGGCGCGCAGCACAAAACTGGCGCGAAGCTCAACACCCGGCTGAGGCCTGCGCCAGATTGCGACGCGCGCCCTGCCTCAAGCGCCCTCGCCGCTGGGACCAATCCGGCGTAGCAAAGCGATCAGCTCATCCACATGCCTGTCCTCGGTACGAAACGACGACAGGCTGATGCGAAAGGCCGGACGCCCCTGCCAGACCGTGCCGCCAAACCATGAGGTGCCGCTGTGTTGCGCCTGGGTCAGGATCGCCTGCGTGGCAGCGTCATCCGTGCCGCGTACCAGCACCTGATTGAGCACCACCCGGTTCAAGACCTCAAACCCCGCCGCCTGCAGCTCAACCGCCACGCGCTGTGCCTGATGATGATGACGCGTGACCAGATCAGCGACACCCTCGCGGCCAAGGCTGCGCAAGGCGGCCCAGATCGGGATGCCACGGGCCCGGCGGGAGAACTCCAGCGTCAGGTTCTTTTGTGCGTCTGCCGAGGCACTGGAATAGGCCGCATCACTGTTCATCACCCGCGCCAGCGCCTCTGGGTCGCGACAGATCGCCATGGCGCCGTCATAAGGCGTGTTGAGCCATTTATGCCCGTCGGTGGTCCAGCTGTCGGCGCCCTCAATGCCCGTCGTGAGGTGCTGCAACACAGGGGCAGCCCGCGCCCAGAGACCAAAGGCACCATCCACATGCACCCAGGCGCCCGCCGCCCGGGCGCGGGGGATGATCGAAAAAAAATGGTCGAACTCACCAGTGTTCACTTCGCCCGCCTGCAGCACCAACAGCGTATTTGCATCCATCTCGGGCAGCTCATCCAGGAGAATGCGCCCCTTGTCATCCACCGGCGCCTTGATCACCCAGTTCCAGCCAAAGCCCAGAACCTGCAGCGCCTTGCGTATCGTGACATGGGTGCTGGCGGCGACGATCACCCGCACCTCGGGGGCACCGGCCAGACCATCATTGACCACATCCCAGCCCTGGCGCGCCAAAAGCTCAGCCCGCGCGGCCGCCAGACAGCTCAATCCACAGGCGGTGGCAGAGGTGCCAAAGGCCACCGCGCTCTGCCCTGGCAAATCGAGGATGTCGAGCAGCCAGGTGCTGGCCTGCCGTTCAAGGGCATAGGCTGCTGGGCTGCCGTCCTCGGTCGAGGCACATTGATCCCAGGCCAGCGCCAGACGCTCGGCTGCGGCGGCCACCGGCAGGCTGGCGCCAATGACAAAGCCAAAATAGTTTGGCCCATTCGAGGCCACCGTGGCAGGAGAGCCAAGATCATCCATAAGGGCGATTGTCTCGGCGGCGGCATGACCCTGCGCGGGCAGGGGCTCGTCAAAACCGGATAGGGCGGTGATTTCCGCATCCGCCGGAAAACCCCGCGCGCATCCGCGCCCGCCACATAATCACGCGCCCGTCGATCGGCTTCCTGTAGCAACTCAATCTCATTCATGGCAGTCTCTCCAAGATGTGATTCCATATCGAAAACAATCTATATAGAAAATTCCCTATATGAAAAGCCCCCTCCTCAGCACATTGCCGGCCCTGCGTGCCCTGGCCAACCCACATCGGGTGCAGATCATGGATTGGCTGCTCGACCCCGAGCGCCATTTCCCGCCGCAACGCGATGGCGACCTGGTGGAAGATGGCGTCTGCGTCGGCTTTATCACCGACAAGGTGGGGCTGAGCCAGCCCACCGTCACCAGCCATATGAAGACCCTGGAACAGGCCGGGCTTGTCAGCTCAAAAAAGATCAAGAACTGGGTGTTTTACAAGGCAGATCAGCGCGCTCTGGAGCAGATCGCCAGCACCTTTAGCACGGCCAGCCAACCGCATTAGTCGGCGCAGCTCTGCTCTGGTATGGGGAAGATCACGTCATAGGCCCAGTTGTAGACAAAGGCATAGACGAGGTAAAATCCGGCAAAGCCAAGATCCATCATCAGAGCGGTCCAAAGCCCGATCTGCAGGAACCATGCGATAAACGGCAGCAACACGGCCAGCAATCCGATCTCGAACAGCAGCGCGTGCAAAATCCGCAAGACGGGCCATTTCCGCGTGTGACCCAGCCAGCGCATCATGGCGCGATCAAAGCCGAGGTTGAACACATAGTTCCACAGGGTCGCAAGCGTAGCCCCCACCAGAGCCACCACGCCGATTGCATGCATCTCAAGATCAAAGGCCCAGGACCCCAGAGGTGTCACGGCCAACAGCCCGATGAGTTCAAAACTGACCGCGTGGCGGATCCGGTCTGCTGTGCTGCGCATGAGCTGCCTCTGACTTCTGGCCGTAGCGTCTGGCCCTGAACCGGGCCGTCCCGCGTGCTGGCCCGCATCCTGCAGGGGAGGTCGTCCTCACGTTGGCACTATATCGCCAGTGCGTGTAACCACAAGAGACCGCACCCGGCTCTTTTGCTTTCATTTCGGGCCAATCTCCTGTATGGGCGGCCTATCTGAGACACGTGCCTGGCTTCGACACGCGAAATAAAGATGGAAGAAGCCGGCGGCAATGCGGCCGCTACATGCAACGGGAGACCCGGGATCCGCCTGGGAGTGCTCCCATATAGGATGCTGACATGTTCAACGTTACGAAAAAATCTATGCAGTGGGGCGAAGAGACGCTGACACTGGAAACGGGCAAAGTTGCCCGTCAGGCTGATGGCTCGGTCATCGCCACCTTGGGTGAAACTTCTGTCATGGCCAACGTGACTTTTGCCCGCAAGCAAAAGCCTGGCCAGGACTTCTTTCCCCTGACCGTCCACTACCAGGAAAAATACTATGCCGCGGGTAAAGTGCCCGGCGGTTTCTTCAAGCGCGAAGCGCGCCCCACCGAAAAAGAAACACTGACTGCGCGCCTGATCGACCGTCCGATCCGCCCGCTGTTTGTGCCTGGCTTCAAAAACGAAGTTCTGGTGATGTGCACCGTGCTGAGCCACGATCTGGTCAATGACCCGGACATGGTTGCAATGATCGCCGCCTCTGCCGCGCTGACACTGTCTGGCGCGCCGTTCATGGGCCCAATCGCCTGTGCCCGCGTTGGCTATGAGGGTGGCGAATACGTTCTGAACCCAACCGTTGACGACATGCAGGACCTGCGCCTGAACCCTGAACAGCGCCTTGATCTGGTTGTTGCCGGCACCAAAGACGCCGTGATGATGGTTGAATCCGAGGCCTATGAGCTGTCGGAAGCTGAAATGCTGGGTGCGGTTAAATTCGCCCACGACGCCTTCCAGCCGGTTATTGATCTGATCGTCTCGCTGGCCGAAGACGCCGCCAAAGAGCCGTTCGACTTTGAAGCGCCCGACTATGCCGATCTCTATGCTGCTGTTAAGGCCGCAGGCGAGACCGAAATGCGCGCTGCCTTTGCGATCAGCGACAAGCAAGAGCGCACCAGTGCTGTTGCCGCCGCCCGCGACACCATCAAAGCAGCCCTGAGCGAAGAGCAGCTGGACGACGTAAACCTTGGCTCGGCGATGAAAAAGCTCGAAGCTGGCATTCTGCGTGGCGACGTTGTCAAAACCGGCAAGCGTATCGATGGCCGTGCCACCGATGAGATCCGTGACATTGTTTCCGAAACCGGCCTGCTGCCCCGGACCCACGGCTCTGCCCTGTTCACCCGCGGTGAAACGCAGGGTCTGGTTGTGACCACGCTGGGCACCGGAGACGACGAGCAGTTCATCGACGCGCTGCACGGCAACTTCAAATCCAACTTCCTGCTGCACTATAACTACTTCCCTCCCTATTCGGTTGGTGAAGTTGGTCGTGTGAGCGGCCCTGGCCGTCGCGAAATCGGTCACGGTAAGCTGGCATGGCGCGCGCTTCAGGCAGTTCTGCCTGCGGCAACCGACTTCCCTTACACCATCCGCGTGGTGTCTGAGATCACCGAATCAAACGGCTCCTCCTCGATGGCCTCTGTTTGTGGTGGCTCGCTGTCGATGATGGATGCGGGTGTTCCGCTGAAAGCACCGGTTGCCGGTGTTGCCATGGGTCTGATCCTGGAAGACGACGGCTCTTATGCGATCCTGTCCGACATTCTGGGTGACGAAGATCACCTGGGCGACATGGACTTTAAAGTGGCCGGTACCGAAGCAGGTATCACCTCCTTGCAGATGGACATCAAGATCGCAGGCATCACGCCCGAGATCATGGAAAAAGCCCTGGAGCAGGCCAAAGCCGGCCGTATCCACATCCTGGGTGAGATGAACAAAGCCCTGTCCGGCGCTGCTGACTTCTCGATCCACGCGCCGCGCATCGAGACCATGCAGATCCCAACCGACAAGATCCGTGAAGTTATCGGGTCCGGCGGTAAAGTCATCCGCGAGATCGTCGAAGTCTCCGGCGCCAAGGTCGACATCAACGACGAAGGCATCATCAAGATTGCCTCGCCAAACGGTGATTCGATCAAAAAAGCCTACGACATGATCTATTCCATCGTGGCCGAGCCCGAAGAAGGCAAAGTCTACACCGGTAAAGTTGTGAAAATCGTCGACTTTGGTGCCTTCGTGAACTTCTTTGGCAAGCGCGATGGCCTGGTCCACGTGTCTCAGATCGAAAACCGCCGCCTGAACCACCCTTCGGATGTTCTGAAGGAAGGCCAGGAAGTGAAAGTGAAGCTTCTGGGCTTTGACGATCGCGGCAAGGTGCGTCTGTCGATGAAAATGATCGATCAGGAAACCGGCGAAGAAATGGCTCCTGAGAAAAAAGAAGACTAATTCGGTCTTCAAGAAACTACCGAGAGGCCCTGACGCATGCGCCGGGGCCTTTTGCGTCTCTCTCCCTGCAGATCTGGCCAACGCGACAACTGCAGGCTTCCCCCAGCGCGCGTTCCCGGCTAGTCGTGAGCGCATGCATTCGCTGATCATTCATATGCCGGGCAGCACCAACCGCGCCGCCAATGTGGAACACCTGCTGTTTTCCCTGCCCGAGGCCCAGGTGGTCGAGGCGGTGAATGGCCGGGATGTGGTCGCCCGCAATGCCATATCTCTGCGGCCCGGTGATCTGCACGCCCCCTCCTATCCCTTTCGCCTGTCACCGGGAGAAGTCGGCTGTTTTTTGTCGCACAGGCGCTGCTGGCAGCGCATTGTGGACTCTGACTGGGCCTATGCGCTGATTGTCGAGGACGATCTGGCGCTGGACCCCTCGCTATGGGCTGACGCACTGGCGCTGATCGAGAGCCATGCGGATGCTGAGAGCTTTATCCGCCTGCCCACGAAACGCCGCGAAGTCGCCGCTGTGCAGATCGCCCAGCAGGGGGACAGCAAACTGTTTTTGCCAAAGGTGATCGGCCTGCAGACCGTGGCGCAGGTGGTCGGGCGTGCAGCAGCCACACGGCTGCTGGCTGCGACAGCAATCCTGGACCGCCCCGTGGATAGTTTTTTGCAGATGCACTGGATCCACGGCCAGCGCATTCAGACCATCCTGCCCAATGGCGTCTCAGAGCAGACAGAGGCGCTTGGCGGCTCTACCATTCAAAACCGCAAGAGCGGCAGCAAGATTTCGCGCGAATTCAAACGGGCGCTCTACCGGTCGCAAATCTCGTCGCGCCCCCAAAAGACCTAAAGCCTTCTTTTCCTGCCCCCCGGCCCCCGGATCATAACAGGGACCAGTCAAAAAAAGGGGCCAGAAGGCCCCTTTGAATGCATCATACTGGGAGAACCCTTGGCCTACGACGGCGCCTTGGTTTTGCGCAGGTAGGGGAAGATGGTCTCAAACTCACCAAACTTGGCTTTAGCGTCCTCGTTTGAGACGGTTGGCGGGATGATCACATCCTCACCCGGCACCCAGTTGGCAGGCGTGGCCACGCCATTGCTGGTGGACATTTGCAACCCGTCCAGCGCCCGCAGGATCTCGGCAAAGTTACGGCCAACCGACATTGGATAGGTCATCGACAGCTTCAACTGCTTGTCAGGGCCGATGATAAAGACCGAGCGCACGGTGGCGCTGTGGGCCGGGGTGCGGCCATCGGGCATATAGGCCTCGGCGGGCAGCATATCAAAGGCTTTGGAGACCGCGAGGCCTTCATCCGCGATGATCGGGAAACCTGCAGCGGCTTTGCCATAGGTCTCGATGTCGCCCTTCCACTTTTTGTGGTCCTCAACACCGTCAACGGAGACACCAATCACCTTGGTGCCGCGCTTGGCCCATTCGTCGCTCAGCTGTGCCACGGCCGAAAACTCGGTGGTGCAGACCGGCGTGAAATCTTTTGGGTGGGAGAACAAAATCGCCCAGCTGTCGCCAATCCAGTCGTGAAAGCTGATCTCTCCCTGATCAGTCTCGGCGGTGAAATTTGGAACAACATCATTAATACGCAAACCCATGACGGTCTCCTTTTCTGTCAAAATGCGCGCCCATAATCCGGGCCTCATTGCTATGCCGCAACGTTACAGTCCCACTTAGGAATGGGCAGCCTAAAAGACAATCCCGCTACCTGATTGGACAGTAGGTCGCGGCCGGCTGTTTGCCCTGGGCCAGCGCCTCAATAATTTGATCAAATCATGGTGCAAGATCACTTGCCCCTCGGGAAGCGGGGTGACAGACTGTCGCCTGACATCCGGTGTGTGCGCCGGATCCTGCCTTCAGAACTGGGAGACCCGGACATGATTGAGAAACGTGACTTTTACATCAACGGCGCGTGGGTGGCCCCCGCGCAGGCCCATGATTTCGAGGTTATTGATCCCTCGACAGAAGAGGCCTGCGCCGTCATTTCGCTGGGCGATCAGGCCGATACAGACGCTGCCGTTGCCGCCGCCAAAGCCGCCTTGCCGGGCTGGATGGCGACTCCGGTGCAAGATCGGATTGCCCTGGTTGAGAAACTGCTGGAAATCTACACCAAGCGCGGCGAAGAGATGGCACAGGCCATGTCGGTCGAGATGGGGGCTCCCATCGATATGGCCCGGAGCCAGCAAGTTGGCGCAGGCAGCTACCATCTGCAAAACTTCATCCGCGCCGCCAAGGCCTATCAGTTTGACGCGCCGCTTGGCGATCATGCCCCAAACGACCGTATCATCCATGAGGCGGTCGGCGTTGCGGCTCTGATCACCCCCTGGAACTGGCCGATGAACCAGGTGACGCTGAAAGTTGGCGCCGCTGCCGTGGCTGGCTGCACCATGGTGCTGAAGCCCTCGGAACAAAGCCCGCTGAACGCGATGCTCTTTGCCGAAATGATGGATGAGGCCGGTTTCCCCAAAGGCGTCTTCAACCTGGTCAATGGCGACGGCACTGGCGTTGGCTCGCAGCTGACGGCGCACCCGGATGTGGATATGGTCTCCTTTACCGGCTCAACCCGCGCCGGCATCGCGATCTCAAAATCGGCTGCTGAAACCCTAAAGAAGGTGCATTTGGAGCTGGGTGGCAAAGGTGCCAACGTGATCTTTGACGATGCCGACGAAAAAGCGGTGAACCGCGGCGTGCTCAGCATGATGAACAACACCGGCCAGAGCTGCAATGCTCCCAGCCGTATGTTGGTGCAAAAAGGCATCTACGATCAGGCCGTTGCCACCGCTGCCGAAGTTGCCAGCAAGGTCACGGTTGGCCCCGCATCCGCTGAGGGTCGTCATATTGGCCCTGTGGTCAACGAGCTGCAGTGGAACAAGATCCAGGATCTGATCCAACAAGGCATCGATGAGGGCGCCAAACTGGTTGCAGGCGGCACCGGTCGCCCCGATGGGTTGAACAAAGGGTTTTACGTCAAGCCGACTGTCTTTGCCGATGTGAACAACCAGATGGTTGTCGCGCGCGAAGAGATTTTTGGCCCGGTGCTGTCGATTATTCCCTTCGAGACCGAAGAGGAAGCCATCGAGATCGCCAATGACACCCCCTACGGTCTGACCAACTACGTTCAGACCCAGGACGGCGCCCGCGCCAACCGCATGGCACGCGTGCTGCGCTCTGGCATGGTTGAAATGAACGGCAAATCCCGCAGTGCCGGCTCTCCTTTTGGCGGCATGAAACAGTCCGGTAATGGCCGCGAAGGCGGCAGCTGGGGCATCGAGGATTTCCTCGAAGTCAAAGCCGTTGGCGGCTGGGCTGCAGAATAATCCACACACTCGTGTGAGATGAGCAAACAAAGGGTCGCCATCCGGCGGCCCTTTTTTGTCGTTTTATGAGCCTCCTAGCTCTGCCATCTCCGCAAAGGTAGCTCTCCCGCGCCCTGCAAATGCCCTGGCCAAAAGCCAGAGCCTTTGCGACGACTTGGGCCCAGCGCCGCGCTTCGCGCGGCGCTGGGCCCAACGGGAGGCCGGGCTGCACCTGTGCAGATCAACGACGGGCGGGAGCCCCCCCTTACCTGCAACTCCGGCAGTACCTGCAGGCTGATGTGTCTGCGTTAGGTCTGCACCAGCCCCTCAACAATCAGCTGTGGCACCCCGTCAGAGGTTTTGCGCGCGGAACAGCCGTCCCAGCCGATCACTCCCTGAACCCGCTGCCGCAGCGACGAAAAGCTTTCAAAACGCACCACATCCACCGGCACGTCAAAATGCAGCGTGATCTGGCGGCTCTCGCCGTCTCCCAGCACGGAAAGCCCCCGCACCTCGCCGGTAAAGGCCTGCCCCAGATAGCGGCCGCGAACATGGTCGCCCACCCGCAGCTGCAACTTGTTGCCCGCCAGCGCCTGCAGGGTATTCCAGTCCCGCGCGCCATATTGCTGCGCCACCAGTTCCAGAGCCGCTGAATGGCCAACCGCAACACCGCTGTTGTTTAACTGTTGTCGCAGACGCTTTGCCTGCTGCTTCAACGCATCCGTTGAAGGCACATTTGATAAATCAGTCATCTGTTGTTCGTCCCACTATAATGGCACGCAAGTCATGATGGGGTCCGCATTGCCATCCAGCGCGCCAAAATAACTGAGCGATAGATGTTTGATCTTATCAGGGTTTCACCATTGCTCTCACAAGAGCTGCGGCAGGCAGGAGACCCAAACCTGGGCCTCGCATACTTTAGTCCCGCCCCCGCCGTCAAGCCTACAGACGCGCGCCTCACAACTGGTCCAACCCGTCAAAGCGCTTTATTCAGGGCGACACGCCTCTGTTGAGGACCCTGGTTGAGGACCCTGTCATGATCACTGCCCGCCTGCACGGCCGCCTCGGCAACCAGATGTTTCAATATGCTGCCGCCCGCGCATTAGCGCATCGCCTAAAAACCTCTGTTGCGCTGGACAGTCGCGGTGCAGAGCTGCGGGGCGAGGGTGTGCTGACCCGGGTTTTTGACCTGGATCTTTGCCCGCCAAACTCCCTGCCACCGCTAAAACAGCAGGCGCCGCTACGCTATGCGCTGTGGCGCGGCCTGCGGGGCAGCATGGGGCTGACACCCAGGTTCCGCCGCGAGCGGGGTCTTGGCTACAACCCTGACTTTGCCACCTGGGGCGATGACAGCTACCTGCACGGCTATTGGCAAAGCGAGAAGTACTTTGACCAAATCCAGGCGCTGATCCGCACCGAGTTCACCTTTCCCGAGTTCAGCAACAGCCAGAACGCCGAGATGGCCGCGCGCATTGCCGAGGGCAATGCCATCTCGCTGCATGTGCGGCGCGGCGACTATATCGCTCTGTCGGCCCATGTGCTCTGTGATCAGGCCTATTACGAGGCGGCTCTGGCCCGTGTGCTAGAGGATGTGTCAGACACTTTGACAGGACCGCCCACCGTCTATGTTTTTTCCGATGACCCCGACTGGGCCAAGGCCAACCTGCCGCTGCCCTGCAACAAGGTAGTGGTGGATTTCAACGGGCCGGACACCGATTTTGAAGACATGCGCCTGATGAGCCTGTGCGCGCATAATATCATCGGCAACAGCTCGTTTTCCTGGTGGGCCGCCTGGCTCAATACCAATGCGCATAAACGCGTCGCAGGCCCGGCCAATTGGTTTGGTGATCCCAAATTGCACAACCCCGATATTCTGCCAGCCGACTGGCTGCGGATCACGCCCTGAATCCAGCCTGAACCGGCCAGCCCTCAGCGCAACTGAGCTTCAGCCCAGATGCATGCTCCCGCAGGTAGACAGGGTCGCAGGCAGTCAGAACGTCGCTTTGGCGCGGAACTTCATTGATTCGCCACTGTCAGGATGCTTGATCCGCAGCTCTTCGGAATGCAGCATCATGCGATCAAACTCGCGCGTAGCACCGCTGGCATAAAGCGGATCTCCAAGAATCGGATGACCCAGAGCCTGCATATGCACCCGCAGCTGATGGGTGCGACCGGTTTTGGGGGTCAGACGCACGCGGGTTTCTCCCTCGCCGTATTTCACCACCCGGTAGTCGGTTACCGAGGGCTTTCCGGTCTCATGACACACCATCTGCCGGGGGCGGTTGGGCCAGTCCACGATCAGCGGCAGATCAACCTCACCGGCCCGTGGCTCAAGGTGCCCCTCAAGACGCGCAACATAGACCTTTTTGGCACTGCGCTGTTCGAACTGCTTTGACAGATGTCGCTGCGCATGTGGCGTCACCGCAAAGATCAGTATGCCCGAGGTATCGCGATCCAGCCGGTGCACCAGCAGCGCTTCGGGAAAGGCCGCCTGCACGCGGCTCAGCAGGCAATCCGCCAGATGCGCGCCACGCCCGGGCACAGAGAGCAGGCCGGCGGGCTTGTTCGCCACCAGAATCTGGGCGTCATGATGCAGGATCTCAACGGGTCCTGCGGCGGGGTATATTCGCTTGAAACTGCCATAGGGGCCTGCCTACTGCGCCTGCCTGCCCAGAGCAAGTTCCCGTGACGTCGTGCTTGCCGTGAGGCACCCTGAAACGCAGGATCTGGCACAACAAACCAGGGAGAGAGACCATGCATCCAACCATCAGTCGCATTCAGGACGTTGTCGCCAAGGGAAACGAAGCGGACATTGCCGAGCTACTGGCCGAAGACGTGACCTTCCTGCCGCCCACCTATTGGAAGACCTGGACCGGACGTGCGCCAGTGGCTGCGGTGCTGGGCCATGTGGGACAGGTCTTTTCCGAATTCCGCTATCGTCGCATCATGGGCGAAGGCAAGGACTGGGCGCTGGAGTTTCAGTGCAAGGTTGGTGATCTCGACACGGTCGGCGTCGACCTGCTGACGCTGAATGACGAAGGCCTTATCCAAAATTTCGAGGTGGTCATGCGCCCCTATAAAACCATTGGCGCGCTGCGCGAAGCGATCAATGCCCGGGTGCAGACTGATGCGCGGTTTCTGGAATTCCGCCACGCCCTCACATGATCTGACCAGAGCTGGGCTGACCTAACCTGAGCTGACAGCTCGGCCACTCTAAAAACGGGACAGGCGCCACCTCATGCTCGCCCTTGATCAAATCCTGCGGCTACCGCTGCTGCCCCTGCTGGCGCTGCAGGCAATCACTGTGCGGCGGCGGGCCCTTATTCTGCCCGAACCCAGGGGTCCGCGTCAGGGGCAGATGGCGCAGGAGAGACTACAACAGGGCGAACTGGAACAGGAGCGCCAGCTGCGGGTGCTGATTGCAGGAGACAGTTCTGCTGCCGGCGTTGGCGTGAGCGCGCAAAGCCAGGGGTTGAGCGGTCAGCTGGCCGCGCAGCTGTCGGCGCAGTTTGAGGTTCACTGGCGCCTTGAAGCCACCACAGGACACCAGACCCGCGATACTATCACGCGACTGCAGGCCCTGCCGAAACAGCAGTTTGACGTGATAATTCTGGCCCTTGGCGTCAATGATGTGACCCATGGCACCACGCGCACGCGCTTTTACAGGCAACAATCGCAGCTGATGCAGCTTTTGCTGGACCGTTTTGAGCCCAGGCTGATCCTCGCCTGTGGCGTGCCACAGATGCAGCATTTTCCGGCTCTGCCACAGCCGCTGGCCTGGGTTCTGGGGCGACAGTCCGCCCGGCTGGACAACGTGCTGGCAGCGCTGGCGTCAGAGCATCCCGCTGTTGCGCATATGCCGTTTCAGCTGCCGCAGGACCCTGCCCTGGCTGCGGCAGATGGCTATCACCCCAGTGCGCAGGCCTATCGGCTTTGGGCACTGGGACTGGGCGAGAAGATCCTTGATCACCTCGCCGCCTCGCAGAGCGAACAGGCACCGCCGCCCTAGGGCGCGGGTTTTGCCGGGCTGCGCAATTGACGGATCAAGGGGATCGAATAAATCACCAAAGCGGCCCAAATCATCGGGAAAGCAATCATGCGGGCGCGGCCGAACTCTTCGCCAAAGGCAAAAACGGCGACCAGAAAGATCATCGTGGGGCGATATACTGCAAAATGCCGATGGTTGAGAGCCGCAACAGTTTGGCGCCATTGGCATAGACAATCAGCGGCACCGCCGTCACCAGGCCGCAGCCCATCAGCAACAACATGTCAAAGCCAGCAAAATGAGTGCCACCCGTTGCCGACATATAGGCCAGATAGCCAAGCGCGGGCGGCGTCAGGATCAGGACTTCGAGCATAAAGCCCTGAATCGGCCCTACCGGCAGCATCTTTTTGAAAAAGGCGTAAACCCCCCAGCTGAGTGTCAGCCCCCCGGCGGCCCGGGGCAGCCGCCCGGCCTCGGGTGTCAGAACCACCACCGCCGCTGCCGCCAGGACAATGGCGGCCAGCTGCGTTCGTGTCAGCCGCTCGCGCAGCAATAGGGCGCCCAGCGCGATGCTGAACAGCGGATTGATGTAATAGCCAAGCGCCGCGTCCAGTGCATGCCCGCTTGCAATGGACCAGACATAGATGCCCCAGTTCACCGAGATCAGCGCCGCCGTGACACAGGCCATCACCAGGGTGCGCGGGCTGGTGAGAGCGGCGCGCAGATCGCTGGTGCGTCCCAGCACCACCAGCAAAAGACCGGCAACCGGCACCGACCAGAGCACCCGGTGCGCCACCACCTCTGCCGCCGGAATATGCGCCAGCAGCTTCATATAGAGCGGCAGGAACCCCCACAGAACATAGGCGGAAATGGCAAAAGCCAATCCCTGCGGGGTATCGGTATTTTCGCGCGCGGCTTCGATCATCGTGGGCTCCTTTGATGTGCCTTTATCGCAGGTCGCTGGCAAAGGAGAAGCGCCGTTTATGTTATTCTTACATCGCGGATTGTGATGCAAAGCAAGCAAAGCGCCCACCAGAGCGCAGGGCGCTGGAAAAGTAACCCTTAGGTCAGATTTTTCTGCCACAGTGGCACCAGCCTGAAGAAGGACGTTTGGTGTTTTTGGGCCCTGTCCTTGGGCGGATGTGGCTAAAAAAATACGGCAAAAAAGGAATGCTAAATGCTGGAACTCAGACCCAATTGCGAGCACTGCGATAAAGACCTGCCGCCCAATTCACCGGAGGCCCGGATCTGCTCGTATGAGTGCACCTATTGTGCGACCTGCGTCGAGAAACGACTGCAAAATGTCTGCCCCACATGCGGTGGCGGCTTTATGCCTCGGCCATTCCGACCCCAAACCTCCTTTCGCCCAGAGCTGCAGCTTGGCCTGGAATATCACCCTGCCAAAAAGAAGCGGCGCTATTCTAGGTTCACCGCTGAGGACATTGCCAACCACGTTGCGCGAATCAAAGATATACCTCCCCAGGATCGCTAGAAGGCCCAGGACCGCCAGAAGGCCCAGGACCGCTAGGCCTCTGCCAGGCGGGGACGTCTTGGATTTCAGCTGGCCAAAACCAAACTGTCAGGACCAAACTGTCAGGACCCGTCCGTTTGGTTTTCATTCAGATCGGTCAGCCTTTGTGCCGCGCGCTGCAACGGCTCCAAAAACTCCAGGATTTGGGCCAGCGAACGACGTTGCACCGGAGCATGAACCGAGAGTGTCGCCATAAGGCGGCTTTGCGGATCAAGGATGGGCACCGCTATCGCAGCCATTCCCGTCATGAACTCTTCATCGTCGGTGGCGTAGCCCCGGTCTCGTGTCTTTTGCAGCTCTTCGCGCAGGGCATCCGGGGCGGTGATGGTTTTTTCTGTCTGCGGCTCCAGCGCACGGGCAGACAGGACACTGTTCAAAGTCGCCGGGCGCAGCGTTGACAGGTACATCTTGCCGCTGGCGGTGCAATGGAACGGCACCTGCGTGCCAATCGGCAATTGAATACGCAGCGGCCATTTGGTCTCGACCCGGTCCAGATAGGTCATGCCTTCGCGGTCTGGCGTGGCAAGGTTACAGGTCTCCCCGATGTCCTCGGCAACAGCCTTTAGAATGGCAAGACGCGCCGTGCGCAGGTGCTCGGATGAGATCGTATTGACCGCAAGGGCGCGCAGCCGCGGGCCCGGCCCAAAAGAGCGCCCATCAATATCACGCTGCAAAAAGCCCTCTTCTTCAGCCGTTTGCAACAGCCTGTGCAGGGTTGGCTTGGGCAGGCCCAGGGTCTCGACCAGTTGCGCAGGTTTGACGGCGACGCCGCGTCGGGCGACCTCCTCCAGGATCAACAACAATCGCAGATTGGTTGGGATTTGTGTCTCTTTGGAAGAGGTCGTCTCAGTTGGCATGGCGTCAGGTCTATCTGTTGGGCAGCAGGATCAGAGCCAGATCAGGAACCAGTGCCACCAGTATCCAGACACTAATCAAAGCTATAAGGTAGGGCACCGTATAGCGCAGCAGACGGAAGTAGGGAACGCCGGTAACACCAGATGCAACATAGAGGTTAAGCCCATAAGGCGGCGTGATGAACCCGATGGAGGCCCCGACCAGGAAAATCACCGAAAAGTGGATCGGATCAATCCCCACGGAGGCCGCAATCGGCGCAAGAATCGGTGCCAGAATGATGGTGACAGGCAGGCTCTCTAATACCATTCCCGAGAAGAACACGATCACCATCGAGGTAAAGAGCACCGCATAGTAGCCGCCCATCGAGGTCACAAAATCACCAATCGCCTGCTGTGCCCCCAGCAGGGACAGGATCTGCTGCATCACCACCGAAATCGCAATCAGCGGCGCCAAAATGCCGGTGATCTGCGCCGATCGGATCACCACCGAAGGAATCTGCGGAATGGTGAAGCCCTCAACCACCAGCATCTCGGCGTAGGATTTTTCGCTCAGCGGTTTGTCCCGGCCTGTGCCCAGAATGCGGTTCAGCGGATAGCTGACCAGCCCGGCAATCACACAGAAGCCAACGGTGACACCGGCAGCCTCGGTCGGTGAGAATTTACCAGTGTAAATCCCCCAAAGCACCAGACCGATAGCAAAAAAGCCAAGCCAGGCACCAAAGGCGGTTTTCAGCACGCGGGTCAGCTGCAAAGGGATCAGATGGCCCCAGCCATTGATGCGGCAGATGATCCAGCAGGCCAGCTGCATGCCAATCACCATCAGGGCTCCGGGCAGAATTCCGGCCACAAACAGCTCTGAGATCGGCAGGTTCAGTAAGAAGACATGACGATAAAGATGATCGACGGCGGGATGATGATCCCGACTGTGCCGCCCGCCGCCGCCGTGGCCGCCGAAAAGCGCTCGTCGTAGCCGCCTTTGACCATTTCAGGGTGCAGCATCGAGCCAATCGTGGCTGTGGTCGCCGAGTTTGAGCCAGAGATGGCTGCGAACAGGCCACAGGCGCCCAGCGCCGCCATGGCCAGCCCGCCGCGCAGCCAGCCGAGACAGGCATAGGCAAAATCCGACAATCGCCGGGCAATGCCGGACTGGTTGATCAGATCCCCCGTCAGGATGAACAGCGGCATCGCCAGCAGGGCAAAGCCCTTGTTAAAGACGTTCAGCAGCTCTGCGCCCATATTGTCGAGCGTCAGACCCAGCAAAAAGGAGCAGCCAATCACCCAATAGGCAATCACCAGCAGCACAGGCACTCCAAGCATGAATAAAAATGTGACCCCAAGCGAGATCAGCGTGACCCAAGACCCATCCGTCATCAGATATCTCCTCCAATCACAGCCTGTTTGATCAGCGGCGCGCCTCTGCGCCAATTGTCGAAATCCTCAAAAAGGTTTTCAAAAACCCGCGCCACCATCAGCACAAAGGACAAAGGTGCAGTGATCAGGAACCACCACTGCATGACATTGTCGGTGCCCAGCACGATCTGAAAGTTTGACGCCGACAGCGCCGTCATCCGGGAGGTGGTCACCAGCACAATCACCGCAAAGACAAACCACAGCACCGCATCCAGTATCAGGCAGGCCATCTGACCTCTGCGCGGCATCGCGGTGCGAAATTCAGCAAAGCTGAGATGCGTGCGCAAGCGCACATTAAAGGCAGCACCAAACCAGGCCATGATCATAAACAGCAAGGGCGGGATGGTCGTGGACCAGGGCTGCTGATTGGAAAAGATAAACCGGTCAATCACGCCCCAGAAAATAATCAGCGCAATCGCCAGGTAGCTATAGACCATGATCGTGCGCTCAAGGTGGCGGTCAAGCCAGGGCAACGCCTTGTAAACCCACAGCATGATGAGCCCCCCCAGCGCGGTCGCGATGGTGCCAAAGACCCAGGCCCCGTTTGATTTGAGCGCGTTGCGGATTTCCCAGCTGTCTTGCGACGCAAATGCACGAATAATGTCGCTGATCTCAGACCAGAGTGCCATCTCTTCCTCCCTGATGTCCGCCGAGGTGTCCCGGTGATGTTCGCCGAGATGCCCCAGTGCGTTTGGACAAGTTTGATCGGCGCACAAAAGCACGCCGACCTGTGGTCTCACTGTCTGACTTTAGGACTTCCACCACCGGCGGGGTTCGACATTTTCAGGCTTCATGTCTGCGGGCACTTGCCGGCCGCTGTCATAGATTTCCTGATAGGTGTCGATGCCACCAGCCCAGCCATTCAGGCGTTCGCGCCACTGCTCCCACAGCTGCGGCTGGAATTCGGGCGAGCACATTTCCTCGGCCATTTTGATCTGATCATCCGCGAGGAAAGCATTGCGCACGTTGTTCTCGGCAAAGATCGTCCCCGGCATCTGTGGATCAGAATGACCAACCGTCTTGACCAGTGCGGCCTCATTGGCGGCCTGCACATGGGTCTGCGCCCAATAGGAACTCTCCATCACCGCGTCCTGCAGATAGCCCTCAAGCCCGTCAAAGACAGAGGCGCTCATCGAGGTATGTTCTGTGCCGCAGAAGAATTTCAGATCCACCGACTGGCTGACCACCGGCGCCATATTGGCGTAGGCCACAGCCGAAGCCAAGGTTTCGGCGCCATTCAGGCCCTGCTTCAGACCATCCAATGTCTCTTCCCAGGCCACTGGCACCGGGTTCAGATTCAGCGCCTGCATGGCAATCCGGCCCAGCTGCGTGCCCGTTACGCGGTTTTTGGTGCCAAAAAGCTGCTCAAGCTTGGTCACTGTTGGCTTGTCCTGCCAGCCAAGACCCAGCTGGATGCCGCGCAGCTCGCAATGGCTGAACAGGAACTTCAGACCATGACGCTTTTCAAGCGGCTCGCGCAGGATACGCTGTGATTCGGGACTGTAGAGAAAATGATACTGCGAGGCGCGGCCCGGGAACATATAGGCGTAATCAAGCACGTTCAGATAGGGCGCACCCCCGGCCGAGTTCTGGGTCGAGGCCGCATAGATATCAACAATGCCCTGCTGGGTTTTCTCAACGCAGGATGTCTGGCCGCAAATCTGGTTATTGCCGATGAACTCAATACGGATCTCCCCATCCGTCCGGCTTTCAAGATCGCGGGCAAATTCCAGTGCCCCGGCCCGTTCGATCAACAGGTTCTGCGCATTAAACCCCGAGGCGCCGAACTTTAGCGTGTGCTTGGCCGGCTTGGCGTAGCGCTTGTCATAGGTGCTTTCTGCGGCTGACGCGAGATTGGCCAGACTCATGGCCCCTCCAAAGCCCCCCGCCGCCAAAAGTGTCGAGCTCATGCCGTAGCGCCCGGCGACCCGAAACAGGTCACGCCGTGAGATGTGGTTCAGATTCTCCTTGAGTCCCATCGTATTCCTCCCTAGATGGTCATTATTGAGACGTTTTATCTCAAAAAAAGCTAGCCTATATCATGCAATCTGCATAGACTTTTTTTCATGGTTAACCGGAGGGACGGGTTTTGGAGGCAGATACATCATCGTCGGAGCGGGTTCGGCGGGCTGCGTCATCGCCAACCGGCTTAGCGCGGACCCCAGCAAAAAGGTTGTTCTGCTGGAGGCCGGCGGCAAAGATACCAACCCCTGGATCCACATCCCTGTCGGCTACTTCAAAACCATTCACAACCCAAAGGTGGACTGGTGCTACAAGACCGAGCCCGACCCCGGATTGAACGGCCGCTCTATCGACTGGCCCCGCGGCAAGGTGCTGGGTGGCTCCTCCTCTCTCAATGGCCTGCTCTATGTGCGGGGCCAGTCGCAGGACTATGACCGCTGGCGGCAGATGGGCAACGAGGGCTGGGGCTGGGACGATGTGCTGCCCCTGTTCAAACGCTCAGAAAACAACGAACGCGGCGGCGATGATTTTCACGGCGATCAGGGCTCACTTTCGGTCTCTAACATGCGCATTCAGCGCCCTATAACCGATGCCTGGGTCTCGGCAGCACAGGCCGCTGGCTACCGGTTCAACCCGGACTACAATGGTGCCGATCAAGAGGGCGTGGGTTTCTTTCAGCTCACCGCGCGCAACGGGCGTCGCTGCTCTGCGGCGGTGGCTTTTCTGAACCCGGTGAAATCGCGTGAAAACCTGCAGATCATCACCCATGCCCATGTGCAACGTGTTGTCATCGAGGGCCGTCGCGCCACCGGCGTCTGCTATAGGGATCGCAGCGGACAAGAGCATATCATCACGGCAAATCGCGAAGTCATCCTCTCGGGCGGCGCTATCAACTCACCGCAGATCCTGATGCTTTCGGGCAATGGCGAGGCCGGGCAGCTGACAGAGCATGGCATAGAGGTGGTGGCGGATCTGCCGGGTGTTGGCAAGAATATGCAGGACCATCTGCAGGCCCGCCTGGTCTATAAATGCAACGAGCCCACGCTGAACGACGAGGTCAGCTCGCTGTTTGGCCAGGCCAGAATCGGGTTGAAATATCTGATGTTCCGGGCCGGCCCTATGACCATGGCGGCCAGCCTTGCCACGGGATTTATGAAGACCCGCCCGGATCTGGAAACCCCTGACATTCAGTTTCACGTGCAGCCCCTGTCAGCGGAAAACCCCGGCACGGGCGCCGACAGGTTTTCCGCCTTCACCATGTCAGTCTGTCAGCTGCGCCCGGAATCGCGCGGCGAGATCCGGCTGAACTCCAGTGACCCAAAGGATTATCCAAAGATCATCCCGAATTACCTTGCGACCGAAACCGACTGCAGAACCATCGTCGCAGGGGTCAATATTGCCCGCACCATCGCCCGCCACGCGCCGTTGAGTTCAAAAATCTCGCAAGAGTTCCGCCCGCATGCCAGCCTCGACATGGACGACTACGACGCCACCCTGGACTGGGCCCGCAACAATACGGCGTCGATCTATCACCCGACAGGCACCTGCAAGATGGGGCTGTCGGCGGATGCAGTTGTTGGCCCGGATCTTTGTGTGCATGGCATCGCAGGGCTGCGGGTAGCCGATTGTTCCATCATGCCCGAAATTGTCAGCGGCAACACCAATGCGCCCGCGATCATGATTGGAGAAAAGGCCAGCGATCTGATCGCGCAGAGCCATCTTTCAGGCCATTAGTGAGGGGGCAGCGTACCGCCCCCTGCGCCCGGCATCAGGCCTCTACTGCGTCCACAACCTCGGCGAAGGTCTTAAAGAACTTCCCGGCCAGTTTTTTGGCGGTGCTCTGGATCAGGCGCGAGCCGAGCTGCGCCAGTTTGCCACCAATATCGACCTTTGCGGTATAGCTGAGGGTGGTCACACCATCGACCTCAACCAGCGTGACATCCGCGCCGCCCTTGGCATAGCCGGCAGCGCCGCCGCTGCCCTGACCTGTCAGGGAAAACGCATCTGGCGCGCCGGATGTATCCAGCTCCACATTGCCACCAAAGCGCGCTTTTACCGGGCCGATCTTGAGAACAACCTTGGCTTCCAGCTCGGTCTCCGAGTGTTTTATCAACTCTTCGCAGCCGGGAATGCACTGGCGCAGCACTTCGGGATCGTTCAGCGCGGCGTAGACCTGCGTCATGGGGGCATTGATGGTGATTTCGTCTTTCAGTTCCACTTGAGTGTCCTTTTCAACAACAGGGGTGTTTTATCGTGGCCAGTACATCGGCCTGTTCTTTGCTCAGGGGAGCAGGTGAGAAATGCCTCAAGAGAGAGGCAAGGATACGGTGCATCAAAAATCCTCCGATCTGAGGGCCCGCGCGAATATTTCAGCGCCGCGCTCACGCATGGCTGTCGTCTTCATTGCGCTGATGGCGGCGGCGGATCTCGGTCAGCTGCGCCAGAATGGACAGGGCAATTTCATCCGGGGTCACAGCCCCGATCGCCAACCCGGCCGGCGCCTGTACCGCTGCCAGATCGGCCTCTGCTACGCCCTGTGCGACCAGCTTTTCCGACAAGGCTGCGAATTTGCGGCGGCTGCCGACAAAGGCGACAAACCGTGCGGATGTCTGCAGGGCCTGTTTCAGGCAGGCCAGGTCGTTTTTGCCCTGCGTGGCCACCACGATCATGCGGCTTTCCCCTCCAGCAGATGACGGAGCCGCTGCCTCAGCCGTGCCCTGGGTCACCGACCACTGGAACTGCGCCGCCAGCTTTGCCAGAGACTGGGCCACAGGCGAATCGCCATAAATAACCAGCTCTGGCAGCGGCACAATCAGCTCAACAAATATATCCATCGAGCCCTTGGAGGGGCAGCCGTTGCGGGCAAAGCGCACCCCCTCGACATCGTCGCCGGCACTGACGCCCTTTTCATCCAGCAGGTCCTGCGGGTGCAGCGAGATCAGTTGCGGCGCACCCTCCGACAGGGCCCGCCTCACCGCTTTTGTCAGCGCACCACGCACACAGCCGCCGCCAATCCAGCCCTGCAAAATAGCGCCTTCGGCATCCAGCAGCGCCTTGGCGCCCGGCTTGGCCGCAGTTGCGCCCAGAGTGCGCACCACTGTGGCAATGGCAAAGGGCTCACCGCGGGCGCGCATGTCCTGCGCCAGCGTGGCAATTTCTGAATCTGTGAGTTCGGCTGGGGTCATAGGCGGGTCAGCTCCGGTTCCAGTGCAGCCAGATCGGCCAGAGTATTTGCCGGGTTGAACAGATCAAGATGTGGCAGGGCGGCGGCCATGCCGCGCGCCACCGGCTCATAGCCGTCCCAGCCTTTGAGCGGGTTGAGCCAGATGATCTTGCAGCCACGTTTTTTCAGTTTTTGCAGCGCCGCGCCCAACAGTTCCGGATCGTTGGTGTCGTAACCATCGGACAGGATCAGCACCACTGTGCGGCCATCAACAAACCGGCGGGCATAGGTTTGGGCGAACTGCGTCAGCGAGACGCCAATTTTTGACCCTCCGCCAAACCCATCCGCCAGAACCGAAAGACGCCCCAGCGCGCGCAAAGCATCCTTGTCCCGCAGGGCTTCGGCAATCCGCACCAGACGGGTATGAAACAAATAGGCATCGGCGGTAGGGTCGGTGCGCATCATCCCGGCGACAAAGGCCAGAAATACCTGCGCATAGGTCGTCATCGATCCCGACACATCGCAGAGCGTCACGATTTTGAGCGGCCGCTCGGGACGTCGCATCTTTGCCAGATGCAAGGGCTCGCCGCCGGTAGCGAGACTTTGGCGGATCACCTTTCTGAAATGGATCCGGTCGCCTTTGCGACTTTGTTTGCGTCGCCGGGACCGGCGGTCTCGCAGGGCGGCCCCCAGTCGCTGGGCCACGATCTGCGCCTCGGCGATCTCTTCAGGCCGAACCAGATCGCGCAGGTCTTTCTTCATCGTCGCCTGCGCCAAACTCGCGACAAGCTTGCCCTCGCCATCAGCCTCGGCCGGCTCCTCGCCATCGCCGTCAGGGGTGCTGGGTGCCCCAGCCCCCATGCTCATGTCCGCGCCTGCCGCATTTCGCGAGCTATGTACATGATCCGAAGCGGATGTCTGGGTGGGAATGGTCTTAGTCGCCACCCGGCCGCCATTCATCCAGAAGGCGTCAAACAGATCATCAAACCGTTCCACGTCCTCGACGCAGCCGGTGCAGACCGCACGCAGGGCGTGGCGGACATCTTTGGGGTCTATGGCTTCCACATGGGTCAGAGCCTCAAGGCCAAGCTCGGCCTCGCCAACCCCCAGCCGCATGCCGTTGTCGCGCAGATGCGCCATGAACCCCACCAATCGCGCGGTTGGGCCCGGATCACGGGCGGCGAATTTGGTGACGCGGCTCATGCCGCCTTGCCTGCAAGACGCTGCGCCACCTCTGTGGTGATATTGAAGCGATCGCTCTCAGTTTTCAGCAGGGTGGCAAGGCTGGCCTGCAGCACTGCAGGATCCTGCGTCAAATCGGCAATGCCGAGCCCCATCAGGGCGGCTGCAAAGTCCAGCATCTCGGCGATCCCTGGTTTTTTCTCCAGATCCTCTTTGCGCAAGGACTGCACAAATCCGATGATCTGTCCGGCCAGTTTGTCTTCGATCTCGGTGCAGCGGGCTTTTAGGATTGCCAGTTCAGTGGCGCGCTCAGGATAGGCCACATGGGCGTACAAACAACGCCGCCGCAGTGCGTCGCTCAGATCGCGAGTGCCGTTGGCTGTCAGGATAACGATGGGCCGTGTGGTGGCGGTGATGGTGCCCAGCTCGGGAATTGTGATCTGAAAATCCGACAGGATTTCCAGCAGATAGGCTTCAAATTCCTCATCGGCACGGTCGATCTCGTCGATCAGCAGGACCGGCGGGGTGTCTTGCCGAATTGATTTCAGCAAGGGACGTTCCAGCAGGAATTCCTCGGAGAAAATGCGCGCTTCGACGCTGCGGCCGGTTTCGCCATCCTCAGAAGCCGCCCGGATCGACAACAACTGGCGCTGATAGTTCCATTCATAAATGGCCTGCGCCGCATCCAGCCCCTCGTAGCACTGCAAGCGGATCAGTTCCGTTTCGCGCAGCTGGCTTAGCACGCGGGCCACCTCGGTCTTTCCCACACCGGCAGCCCCCTCAAGCAGCAGGGGCCGTCCAAGAGCCAGTGCCAGATGCACGGCCATCGCCAGATCGTCATCGGCAATATAGCCCTGCTCCGCCATGGCGGTTTGAAGTGCTCTCCAAGTCATGATTTTCCTCGCGCGGTAAAGGGGCGCCCCTGAAGCAGGAGGGCCGCCCCGGTCGCTTTAGTCGTGCAGGCCAAGGCTATTGGCGGTTTGCCAGATGCGCCAATGGTCATGGGGCATGTTGGTATGGCGCAGGCCAAAGGCGCGGAAGGCATCCTGTACAGCGTTAGAGAAGCACGGCACACCGCCCACATGCGGGCTTTCGCCAACCCCCTTGGCACCAATTGGATGGTGCGGGCTGGGGGTGACAGTGTAGTCTGTCTCGTAGTTTGGCACCTCCCAGGCGGTAGGCAGGAAGAAGTCCATCAGCGTGCCGGTCTTGACGTTGCCCATATCATCATAGGCAATCTCCTGGCCCAGCGCGACGGCGAGCGCCTCGGTCAGGCCGCCATGCACCTGGCCTTCGATGATCATCGGGTTGATGCGGGTGCCGCAGTCGTCCAGCGCATAAAAGCGGCGGATTTCCGGAACCCCGGTATCAACGTCGATATCCATCACACAGACATAGGCGCCAAAGGGATAGGTCATATTGGGCGGGTCATAATAGCTGACCGCCTCCAGACCTGGCTCAAGCCCGGGAATGGCCTGATTATAGGCGGCATAGGCGATCTCTTTCATCGTCTTGAACCGCTCTGGCGCACCCTTGACCACAAAGCGGTCGATGTCGAACTCCACGTCGTTGTCGTGCACCTCAAGCAGATAGGCCGCGATCATCTGTGCCTTGGCGCGGATCTTGCGCCCTGCCATCGCGGTAGCAGCGCCTGCAACCGGCGTTGAGCGCGAGCCATAGGTGCCAAGACCGTAAGGCGCCGTATCGGTGTCGCCTTCCTCGATGGTGATGCTGTCAGCAGAGATGCCGATCTCACTGGCGAGGATCTGCGCAAAGGTTGTCGCGTGGCCCTGCCCCTGGCTGATGGTGCCCAGACGCGCAATCGCAGACCCGGTCGGGTGGATGCGGATCTCGCAGCTGTCAAACATACCCATACCAAGGATATCGCAGTTCTTGACCGGACCGGCACCGACGATTTCGGTGAAAAAGCTAAGACCAATCCCCATCAGGCTGCGGGTTTCACCGCGCTTAAAGGCCTCGACCCGTTCGGCCTGCTCAGCGCGCAAACCTTCGTAGTCGACTGTCTTCAGCGCCTTGTCCCAGGCGGTGTGATAGTCGCCGCTGTCATATTCCCAGCCCAGCGCGGCTGTGTAGGGGAACTGCTCTTTCTTGATAAAGTTAATCCGGCGCAGCTCGGCTGCGTCCATGTTCAGCTCTATCGCCAGCACCTCAATCATGCGCTCAATGAAATACACCGCCTCGGTGACGCGGAAGGAACAGCGATAGGACACGCCCCCCGGAGCCTTGTTGGTATAGACGCCATCGACGGCCAGATAGGCCACCGGGATGTCATAGGATCCGGTACAGATGTTCATGAAACCAGCGGGAAATTTGGGTCGGGTCGGCACAGGCGTCAAAGCCACCGTGGTCCGCCGTCACATGACAATGCAGACCAGTGATTTTACCCTCTTTGGTGGCCGCGATCTTGCCGGTCATGTGATAATCGCGGGCAAAGGCCGTCGACATCAGGTTTTCCATCCGGTCCTCGACCCATTTGACCGGCTTTCCGGTCACGATGGAGGCCACGATCGAGCAGACATAGCCGGGATAAACCCCAACCTTATTGCCAAAGCCGCCGCCGATATCGGGCGAGACCACACGGATGTTGTGCTCTTGCGATCCCCGACAGCAGCGAGGCCACGGTGCGCACCACATGCGGCGCCTGAAAGGTGCCCCAGAGCGTCAGCTTGCCATTCACCTTGTCCATCGAGGCGACAGAGCCGCAGGTCTCCAGCGGGCAAGGGTGGGTGCGGTGGTAATACATCGACTCGGTTGCAACCACATCGGCGTTATCAACCACCTGGTTGGTGCCTTCCTCGTCGCCCTGCTCCCAGGTGAAAATATGATTGTGGTGCTTGCGCGGCCCGTGGGCGCCCTCGGTCTGACCTTCCAGGTCTTCGCGCAGGACCACATCGGATTTCAGCGCCTCAAAGGGATCGGTGATCACTGGCAGCTCTTCGTATTCCACCTCGATCAGCTCAACCGCGTCAGCCGCAACATAGCGGTCAGAGGCCACCACAAAGGCCACTTCCTGGCCCTGAAACAACACCTTGCCATCGGCCAGAACCATCTGTTTGTCGCCCGCCAGAGTGGGCATCCAGTGCAGGTTCAGCGGCGCAAGGTCTTCTGCGGTCAGAACGGCAACAACACCGGGCAGCGCCAGCGCGGCCTCTTTGTTGATCGAGACAACTCGTGCGTGGGCGTAGGGAGAGCGCACAAAATCGCCGTGCAGCATGTCGGGCAGCTTGATGTCATCGACATAGTTGCCCTTGCCCTGGGTAAAGCGCGCGTCTTCGACACGTTTGCGCGAACAGCCCAGGCCCTTGAGATTGGCGGAGCGTTCTTCGCGATCTGGAGATAGGTCGTTCATTGTGCCGCCTCCTTGGCTGCATTCAACTCACTTGCTGCAGCGAGGATGGATTTCACGATGTTCTGATAGCCGGTGCAGCGGCAGATATTGCCTGCCATGCCAAAGCGTACCTCTTCCTCGGTCGGAGTCGGGTTTTCTTCCAGCAGCTTGGTGGCGCGGGTGATCATCCCCGGCGTACAGAAACCGCACTGCAGCCCGTGGTGCTCGCGAAAGCTCTCTTGCAGCACGTGCAGTGCATCAGGCTCGCCAATGCCCTCAATCGTGGTGATCTCGGAGCCGTTGGCCTGACCGACAAACATGGTGCAGGATTTCACCGATTTGCCGTCGATGATCACGGTGCAGGCACCGCAATGCGAGGTCTCACAGCCCACATGCGGGCCGGTGATGTCCAGTTTTTCGCGCAGCGCAAAGATCAGCAGCTCGCGGGGTTCGGCCAGAAACTCTTTGTCTTCGCCGTTGACCTTCAGTTTGATATGCATTTTGTCTGACATGTTTCTCGCTCCCCTATGCCCGGTCCCAGGCGCGTGAAATCGCGCGCTTCAGGATGACGCCAGCCACGTGGCGCTTAAACGCCACCGGGCCGCGGTTGTCCTCTGCAGGGTCAATATCGCCCAGCATTGCCGCTACGGCAGCCTCGAGCGCCGCCGCATCACAGGCTGTCCCAACCAGGGCAGCACCTGCCTCTTCGGACCAGACTGGCACGTCGCTCAGGTTGGTCATGGCAATCGAGGCGGAGGCGACTTTGCCGTCTGATTTTGAAATCAGCACAGCGGCGGCCGCCGTAGCGTAGTCACCAATTTTGCGCTTTTGCTTTTCATAGGCATAGCCGCCGGTCGGGGCCTGGAAACTGATCGAGGTCAGAACTTCGTCATCCTCGCGATCCGTCATATAGGCCGCTTCATAGTAGTCGCGCGCCGCAACACTGCGACTGCCATCGGGACCAACCAGATTGATCTGGGCATCCAGGCATTGCATCACGCCCGGCATATCGTTGCCGGGATCGCCATTGGCGACATTGCCGCCAATCGTCCCCATGTAGCGCACCTGCGGATCAGCAATCTGCAAAGACGCCTCACGCAGGATTGGTGCGGCAGAGCTGAGGCCTGTGTGGTCGATCAGCGCGTGCTGTGTCACCATGGCGCCCAGCGTAATCTTTTGCCCTTCGATCGCGATATCCGCCAAATCGGCGATATCCTGAAGGTCAATGAGATGGGGAACTTCGGCCATCCGAAGCTTCATCATGGGGATCAGACTGTGGCCGCCTGCCATCACACGGGCATCATCTCCATGCTCCTGCAATATGGCAATGACCTCGGTCATGGTTTTGGGTCGATAATAATCGAACGCCGCTGGTATCATTGCTGGTCCTCCCTGACGTGCAAATCCTCTGGCTTGCAAGAGCCTGCGTCGCGACCGCGCAGTGTTGCATCAATTATTGATTGAAAATGGAAGCTTTGCGCACGAAATGCGAAACAGGCTGCACGGAATGCGCCTTGTTCAGACGCCCAGTGCCTCACGGATCAGAGGCAGTCGGGATCGGCTGACCGGAACCTTGGTCAGGCTGGCCACCTCAAAGTGGCAAACCCCGTTGTCCTTGAGGCGTTCGAATCCGGTCACAAAGGCCGGGTTAATCAAATAGCTGCGGTGTGCTTTGATAAAGACCCCCGCGCTCAGCCGTTTTTCCGCCTCGGTGATAGACCAGGCGCAGAACAGCTTGTCCGTGGCCGTATAGAGATGCGTATAGTGCCCCTCTGCCCGGATCGCGGCCACATCCTGTGGATCGAGAAAAAACGTCCGCCCCTCAAGCTCGTAGGGAATTTGTTTTGAGGCAACAGCGACCACCGGCTCTACTGCAGGGCGCGGCGCCTGCGGCTCCGGCTCGGGCACGGCTTCTTGAGCAGCCTGTGGCTGTGTTGGCACCAGAAAGGTCACCGCCGTCAACAAAAATGCGCCGCACAGAACAAAGCTGCTGAGGACCACGCCAATCGCCATGACCTCATTGCTGATGAGAGGGCCAACCTCGCTCAAAACATCTACGGCGACAAAATCGGCTCCGCTGATGGCGATGAAATGAACCGCAAAGACAGCGCAGCCGAAAAACAGGGTTCCAACAATAATATTGCGCTGCGTGCGCTGGCCATAGGCGATGGAAAACGCGGCGATGTTCAGCACACAGGACGACACCGCGGCCAGAGCAACGCCCGTTGGCGAATAGAGCGGCTGACACAGCTCCATTGCCGACATGCCCAGATAGTGCATGGCCAGCACACCCAGCCCAACAATCATCCCCGCAAGCGCCAGCGTCGCGCGGGATCGTTGCCGAAAATGCAGAATCAGCAGGGCGCTTCCGACCACCAGAATGGCAATCAGAGCCGAGGCCAGGGTGATGGCCGCATCATAGTAAAACAGGATAGGCAGCTGCAGGCCCAGCATGGCGACAAAATGCATCGACCAGATACCGCCGCCCAGCGCAATTGCCGCCAGAGCGATCAGGATCTTGCGATGGGCAACGCTGCGCTCTGACAGACCTTTGGTCAAAGAGAAGCCGGTAAACCCAGCCATTGTTGCAACCAGAAGCGAGGCAACAACCAGCAATGTGTTATGAGAGTAGTCCAGTATCTCCATGCACGATGACTACTCACTTGTGGAATTTGGCGCAAGCGTTGCGAGATTTCTCGCGTCAAAACTCGTGGTTAGAGGGGCAGCTAATGGAATCGGGCCACCAGGAATACTGTGATTTGCACAGCATGATCCTGCCTGACAGGTTTCTGCCTGACTTTGGCGTCAGGCCTGAACATCAGCCGCACAAGGGCAACGCCCTACAACAGCCCGGCAGCAGATAGCAAAATGGGCACCAGGCTGAAATGCCGGGTGCCCATAAGGTTTGTTTTGCGCCTTTGTATGTCAGGCGGCTGCAGTCAGACTGTCTTGTCCGGCTTGCCCGGCCTGCTTCGCAAGCTCGAAGCGCGCCATCAGAGCCGACAGTTTGGTGGCATCCGCATGCAGCAGATGACCCGCCGCCGTTGCCTGTTCGACCATGGCCGCATTCTGCTGCGTCACACTATCCAACTGGCTGACCCCTGAGTTAATTTCACCCAGACCGGTCGACTGCTCATTGGCGCCGTTGGCAATGTCCGAAATCAGCTTTGAGATCTGGTTGACCCGCAAGACGATGCTGTCGATGGATTTGCCGGCGTCTCCAACCAGGGTGACCCCCTGATCCCCTGCCGGGAGCTTTCTGTGATCAAGGTCTTGATCTCAGTTGCCGCATCCGCCGATCGCTGCGCCAGCCCGCGGACCTCGGAAGCCACAACCGCAAAGCCTTTGCCGGACTCGCCGGCCCGCGCCGCTTCCACGCCTGCATTCAACGCCAGCAGGTTTGTCTGGAAGGCGATGTCGTCGATCACCCCAATGATCTGGGCAATTTTGTCTGAAGACGCCTCAATCGTCGTCATCGCAGCCACGGCGTTGCTGACAATTTTGCCGCTGTTTTCGGCTTCGAGACGGGCCTCATCCATTGTGCTTTCCACATTGCGCGCCCCGTCAGCTGCGGATTTCACAGAGACGGTCATTTCTTCCAGAGCCGCAGCTGTCTCTTCCAGCGTCGCCGCCTGGCTTTCTGTCCGGTGCGAAAGATCATCAGAGGCCTGACTGATCTCTGTGGCACCATTGGCGATACTCTCGCTGGCCTCCACAACCTGCTCCATGGTCTCTTTGAGCGTGGTTACTGTGGTGTTGAACGTCGTGCGCAGCTCGTCATAGGCCTCGGGGAAATCTTCATGGATTGCACAGTCGAGTTGACCACGCGCCATTTCAGTCAGATGTGTCCCAACTGTCGTAACCACAAAGTCGGCATCACGCTGGCTCTGTGTCGCCTCAGCCTGTGCCGCTTCGGCAACTGCGGTCTGCGCACTTGCCGCTGTTTGCTGCCGTTTGAGTTCAGTGTCTGCGGCAAGGCTTTTGAGCAGGCTGAGCAGCAGAACGCCCGCTTCCAGCAAGACAATCACCGCGTGCATCACGGTCCGCTGCAGGTTTGCGACCAGATCGCCGCCTGGGTACACCAGTTTTGGCAACAAAATGCTAAAGGACACGTGATGCAAGGCAACCAGAACAGTCGCAAAGATCAGCGCCTTTGGGTTCGACAGGGTCGACACGATCGCAAGAACGGCAAAGAACAGCATATGCGCATCAAGCTGCCAGGCGTGGCCGCTCAACGAAGACGTTAGCAGGATACAATGCGCGACAAAGCAAAAGCTCAGCAGGTAATCTCTGGTCGATGGCGGCATCGCTTTGGAAAAATACGCCAGAACCCCCAGAACAACGCTAAGGCCGGCAAAGACATACCAGTTTGCATTGCCCGTCAGATAGTAGGCGGCCAGACCAGGACCCGGCACCAGCAGCCAACTGGTAATTTGCTGAATACTGCGTTCATTCGAGAACACCGAATTGGCGTTGCCCAGCTTTCCTGCCTTCGACATTATGTTGCGCATAATTCTAAAACTCCCTTTCCATCAATCACCAACCAGGCGCCCTGAGAATAGAGGCGGGCAACACTTTGCGGGCTATCCAGAGCCACCAAAACACCCAGAGGGGCACTCTCGGGGGCGACTTCACTAACATTAGCCCTGTCTGCAATACCGGCAGCATCTCCCCAGGGAGCAGCGATAACCAATGCGATCTCCCCTGCCTGCGGCCGCGGCAATACGAGCAGCGACAAAATAGGAGAACAAATGACCATCATGATCGAAGCCATAATGAACGCGGTATCTGGGCTTAAAAATTTCATTCGAAAAGGCTTGCAGCTTAAAGCCTTACAAATCCTGAATCCGCTGCAAGTCTGCGGCTTAAATCTCTGCGACAAAATAGTTAGAATACTATGTAACTTCGCAAAACCGGCGCTCTCACCTGCTGGCCTGGCGCACCACAGGCCAGCCGGAAACGCGCATCACATAGCCCAAGAGCACTGCTGCGCGGCAGGCAATCTCGGGTGAATTTCAGGCGCAGCTCTGACCCAGCTCTGGCCCAGCTCTGGCGCCAGGTGTGATTTACCAGCCGATTTGCACGCCTGTCTGTGCACCTGTGCGCCCAGTCAACGCCCAGTCAACGCCCAGTCAACACTCGGTCAGCGTGCACGACGACAGGTTGCCAGCTGGGCCTGATATGTTTGCGAGCGCGCCTCGACCTTGCTGGCCACCCGCAATAGCCAGGTTTTTGACTTGTAAGTGCCACGGGCATATCCGGAATGCCCATCGTGATAGGCCAGATACTGGTTGCGGGCGTCATAGAGCGGAATGCCGTTCTTTTCGAGACTGGTGTTCATATACCAGCCCATGAAATCCGTGGCGTCCTCGATACGGTCCCGTTTGGCGCGGCGGCGACCGGTCTCGCGCTTGTAGTCTTCCCAGGTTCCGTCCAGAGCCTGACCATAGCCATAGGCGCTGGATTGCCGCCCCATGGGGATCACGCCCAACAGGTATTTATGCGGCGTGCGGGCGTTGCCGCGGAATTTGCTTTCCTGATGGATCGTGGCCATCTGCACATGCATGGGCACGCCCCAGCGCCGCTCGGTGGCGCGAAAGGCCTTCAGGTATTTGGGCCGCTCCTTGATGATACTGCACGCGTTGTCCAGACTGCGCGGTGGCGTATTGGGGCCCCCACCGCAGGACGCAACGACCAGAAGGAGGGTCAGTGCGACGATGATTCTGCTCATTGCCTCTGCCTAAGTTTGTTATCTTTTTTTTTGGCATTCTAGCGAATTTCGGCAAAAGAGAAAATCACAAATCGATCAAGACCGACAGCAGCAGTGGCAGCGCCGCGATAGACATCAGGGTGGACACCACCACAAAGCCCGCCACGGCCTCGGCGTCGGCGCCGAATTTCTCGGCCAGAAGATAGGAGGTGACAGCAACCGGCGTGGCAAGTTGCAGCACCAGAACCCCAAAGGCGGTCTTATCAAGACCAAAGGCCAGCCCCCAGCCCCCAGCCGATAGCGACACTGACGCAGAGCTTGGCGAAGGAAAGACTACGGCCAGGCCGGTCTTTCCGGGGGTCAGCCGGGCAATGGCCACGCCAAGGGTTATCAGCATCATGGGGATGGCCATTTGGCCAATGAGATCGAGGGCGTTGGTCAGAAACCGTGGCGTCTGCCAGGTCCTGCCACAAAAACAGCGCGCCCAGCAGGGTGGCCCAAACCCTCGGCTCACGCAGCGCCTTTGCGCCGCCCCCCTTGCCCGCACCAGCGCAAGGCCAAGGGTAAAGGACAACACCGCAGAGACCGCCAGCATAACCACGGCATATCCCAGCCCGGCCTCTCCAAAGGCAAACAGGGCCAGAGGGATGCCAAGATTACCGGTATTGCCAAAAATGAAGGGCGCCAGATAGGTTTGACGGCTCAAGCGACCGGCCCGTATCAGCAGGGCGCCAATCAGGGTCAGCAGCGCATGGCCCAGCAGGGCGGCAATAACAAAGACTCCCAGGGTGCCCTTGTCCAGCTCGGTTTTCATCAGGGCTGTGAAGATCAGAGCGGGAACCGCCAGGGTCATCGCCAGCCGCGTGACGAACTGGATGCGATATTCAAAACCAAGTTTCACCCAGGTGAACCCTACACCGGCGAGGAGGAAAACGGGGGCAGTGATCTCAAGTACTGTTACGGCCAGGTTCACAGACTGTTTCCTCGAAAATTTGTGTCAACAGTTGGACATTTGACAGCGTTCTGCGGTAGTAACAAGTCACGGAGACTGTCTGAAAATGTTAAGAACGCGCGCAAAATATAATCTGGGACAGGTGGTCCGCCACCGCAAACACCCCTTTCGGGGTGTGGTCTTTGATGTTGATCCCAAGTTCGCAAATTCGGATGAGTGGTACGAGGCGATTCCTGAAGACAGCCGACCAGTGAAGAACCAGCCCTTTTATCATTTGCTGGCGGAAAACGACCAGACCTACTACGTGGCCTATGTCTCGGAGCAGAACCTGGTTGCGGACTATTCCGGCGAACCAATCAGCCATCCGGACCTGCCGGAGATGTTTGACCAGTTCGATGGTGCAGCCTATTCGCTGCAGTATCAGCTGAACTAACCCCCACTCTTTATTCTATTGCGTTGCTCTCCATGTGCTGCGGGTCTCGCCGCTGTGATCCAGCACGTCTGGCGCGGGGCTCCCGCCCCCTGTGACAGAGCCGGCTGTACCAGCCAGCTTGCCCCATGCGTTGGGCATGGCGCCGGGCCAAAGGCCCGGCGCGGTCGCGCAGGATTGTGATGCAGCACCTGTGGGTCTTGCCCCCATTTATCGCTCAAAGAGGACAGGTAAGTCGCCCGAACGCAGCTTAGTAGCCCAGAGCGCAGCCATCTTTGCGGGGATCACTTGCCCCTTCTAGAATGCCATCGGGACGTATATTGATTGCCTGGGCGCCGCCAAGGGCGGTCCCGGGGATTTCGACGCTATGCCCCAGATCGCTCAGCTCTTGTCGGGTCTGATCACTATAGCCGCGCTCGACCTTCAGCACGCCGGCATCGGTGAAACAGCGGGGCGCATCAATGGCAGACTGGGGATCCATGCCAAAATCCTGCAGGTTAGAGACAAAGCGGGCATGACCTGTGGGTTGGTATGCGCCACCCATGACACCAAAGGGCATCACAACTCCTCCCTCTTTGCGCAGCATGCCCGGAATGATAGTGTGCATCGGCCGCTTGCCGCCTGCCAGCTCGTTTGCGTGGCCCTCTTGCAGGGTAAAGCCGGCACCACGGTTTTGCAGCAGGATGCCAAATTTATCGGAGGCGAGGCCCGCGCCAAAGCCGTGAAAGATCGAATAGATGAGCGACACCGCCATGCGGTCCTTGTCCACCACAGTGATGTAGATGGTGTCTTTATGGACCGCTTCACTCAGGGGTGCGGCGGCGGCCATGGCGCGTTTGGGGTCAATCAGAGCCGCCAATTTGGCCGCTGTTTCCAAAGACAGCATATGCTCAAGCCGCGACGTGTGATCTGGGTCGGCCAGAAATCGGTTGCGGGCATCATAGGCCAGCTTGGAGGCTTCGGCCTCGATATGGGCCCGCTGGGCACCAAAGGGATCCATCGCGGCAATATCAAAATGCGCCAGAATATTGAGCAAAAGCAATGCAGTTGCACCCTGGCCGTTGGGTGGATGCTCGGCCAGATCAACCCCCTTGTAGGACGCGGAAACCGGTGTCACCCGATCACAGGCTGCACTGGCAAAATCCTCGGCGGTGTGAAGCCCTCCGGCGGCCTGCAGCGTGGCGATCATATCTTCGGCAATTTCACCGCTGTAAAAGGCATCACGCCCGTCGCGGGCGACGCGGCGCAGCACCTCGGCCTGACCGGGGGCGCGAAAGATCTGACCAACAGAGGGGGCTTTGCCATCGAATAAGAAGGCGTTGCGGGCAGCACCCTGCAGGGCCTCCGCATCATTGCCCCAGTCAAAGGCCACACGTGGCGCCACCGGAACGCCCGTTTCCGCATAGTGAATGGCCGGGGCAAGCAGCGCATCCAGACCCAGTTTTCCCTCGGTTTCAGCGAGGTGGCAAAAGGTCTCTATGGCGCCTGGAATGGTGACAGCATGGGCGCTGCGCAGGGGAACCGCATCCAAACCCTGGCCCGGAGATCGGCCGCAGTGGCAGCAGCAGGTGCCCGCCCCGAGCCGTTCACCGCATGGATTTCATCGCTGCCGCCCCGGGAGAAGAGCACAAAGCAGTCGCCACCGATGCCTGTCATCTGTGGCTCGCAAATGCCCAGCAAGACAGCGCCGGCAATGGCGGCATCCATAGCGTTTCCGCCGCGCTTTAACACATCTATTGCAGCCCCTGCTGCCAGCGGATGTGACGTGGCGCAGAGGCCGTTCTGAGCATAGACGGCAGAGCGTCCGGGAGATTGAAAGTCGCGCATGATCCACCCTAGCTGATTTGCCCGACAGGTTAGTGGCTACGGTCGCAATGACAATGCAAAACCTTGGGTCATAACCTGGGTCATAAACAGGCTGGCACCCGCAGGGCGGCTCAAGATGTCTGAGGAGGAAAGCCGAAGTATCCCAGGCGTCGCACGATCGGCGGGGGCTTGGATGTCCGGCGCCAGGGGAAGCTTTGTTCAGCTACGCGTTAATTATACACTCAAGGCTGCGGCGAGAGTGGGCCGGAATTGCGGCGGTTATGTGACAGGGCTGTGTGGCGAGGGCTGTGTGGCGGGGGTTGCGAGGCGGGAGTTGCGAGGCGGGGGTTTTGTTTGCCCACTTAGCCAGCAGCCTGACCTGCCAGCCCGTCCACAGACCCCCAGGGGGCAGCCCATCCACAGGCAGCGAGGGGGCAGCCCGCCTGCATCCAGTTCTGCATCAGCCGAGAGGGGAGGGAATGGTAAAACAAAGCGAGAGCAGATTGCTGTCGTTTTGTCGCTGGTATCTGAGATCACTGGTCAATTCGCGAATCAAAAACCAGCCAAAGCCTCCCTCAGGCAGGCTGTCAAAGGAACAGGTCACATCGGCGGGCAAGCCCTCAGGCAGATGTTCCTAGGGGAGCGGATGTCCAAAATCGCTGATTTCGATCCACAACTCCTGCGCAGAAAGATTGCATTTGATGTAGATATCACCCGATACCCGGCCCGAATAGGCGTGCTCAACAACATTGTTCACGGCCTCGGCCAGAGCGATCTGAACATCTCCAGCGCTCTCTTCCGGCAGATCAAAATCTCGCAGCTGCGTCATCACCTGTGAGATGCCAGAGCGTGCATTCAGCTCGGTTGCCGTGAACGAACATGCAAATGTTTCAGCCATTCAATTTCTCACTTACCGCCAAATTGCTGTTGGTTGGGCAAGGATCAGGACTTGTTTGCGGATATGGCTTCATTCAGCGAGCCATAAAGGTTGAAGATGGTATCCATCCGGGTCAGTCGGAACACTTTCTCGACCATTGGCGTCGGTCCAGCCAGGTCCAGGCGACGATCACGCCCCAGTTGCTTCATGGCGGCCACGATGGCGCCAAGGCCGCTCGAATCGATGAATTGCACAGATGACAGGTCGAGAATCACTCGGTCAGGACCGCTCTCGGTCTCGGATCGCATGTCTTCTTTGAATTGAATGGCCATAGCTGCATCGATGCGTTCAGCATTTACAGTCACAATCTGTGCACCATCGGCCTTGGTACTTGTCAGGCTCATAGTGTTCTCCCCGGGAGTTATCTCAACGTATTTATACTAGTCTAGACCTCAAACCTTAGCATTCGGTATGCATGTTGACGACGATTGGAGGATGATCTGATGAAAAATGTTGTGATTGCTGGGGCAGCACGGACCCCAATGGGCGGATTTCAGGGCGTATTTGACAGCCTGCCCGCCGCTGAGCTGGGCGGCGTTGCCATCAAGGCCGCGCTTGAGGGGGCTGGCGCCAAGACGGTTGATGAGGTTCTGATGGGCTGCGTGTTGCCCGCAGGCCAGGGCCAGGCTCCGGCGCGGCAGGCAGGGTTTGCCGCCGGGTTGGGTGAAGAGGTTACCGCGACGACGTTGAACAAAATGTGTGGCTCCGGCATGAAAGCGGCGATGATCGCCTATGACCAGATTGCCCTGGGCCAGACGGATACGGTTGTGGCCGGCGGGATGGAAAGCATGACAATGCGCCCTACCTTTTGCCCAACCAGCGCAGCGGTGCCCGGATTGGCCACGGACAGGTGATCGACCACATGTTCCTCGATGGGTTGGAAGACGCCTATGACAAGGGCCGCCTGATGGGCACCTTTGCCGAGGACTGCGCCGAACATTTTCAGTTCACCCGCGAAGCCCAGGATGAATATGCGCTGAAATCGCTGTCCAATGCGCTGGCCGCACAGGACAGCGGTGCCTTTGATCGCGAAATCGCCTCTGTGACTATCAAGACCCGCAAAGGCGAAACCACCAGCGCGGCGGATGAGCAGCCCGGCAATGCCCGCCCCGAAAAGATCCCGACGCTAAAGCCCGCCTTTCGCAAGGATGGCACGGTGACGGCAGCCAATTCCTCGTCGATTTCGGATGGGGCTGCCGCCCTGGTTCTGGCCTCAGAAGAGGCGGCGAAAGCGCAGGGCCTGACCATGCGGGCGCGCATTCTGGGCCATGCCAGCCACGCGCAGGCGCCGGGCTGGTTCACCACTGCACCGGTTCCGGCGGCAAAAAAGCTGCTGGATCAGATCGGCTGGAGCGTCGAAGATGTGGATCTCTGGGAGGTGAACGAGGCCTTTGCCGTGGTGCCGATGGCCTTTATGCATGAGATGGGCATTGCGCGCGACAAGGTGAATGTGAATGGCGGCGCCTGCGCCCTGGGCCATCCCATTGGCGCCTCTGGTGCACGCATCATGGTGACGCTGCTGAACGCGCTGGAGACGCGCGGCCTCAAACGCGGCGTGGCGGCGATTTGCATTGGTGGCGGCGAAGGCACTGCCATCGCGATCGAGTTGGTCTGATCCACAACTGAAAAAACCTGCTGGCCCTAGATGGCTCGGCAGGAATTGACCAAAGCAACAACTGGGGGCACAAGTGCCCCCACAATTCTATTTCGACCCATAGCAATGCCACCCTGAGAGCCCTCATGCGCGCTGACTATCCCCTTTTGGCCAAGACAATTGCAGCCCTGACCGAGGGCGAGGATGATCTGGTGGCGCTGATGGCGACCGTCGCCTGTGAGCTGCACCACAGCGACAGCCGGTTTGACTGGACCGGGTTTTACCGCGTTGTGGCGCCTGAGATGTTGAAGATCGGCCCCTATCAGGGCGGTCATGGCTGTCTGCAAATCCCCTTTTCGCGCGGTGTCTGCGGCGCAGCGGCGCGTAGCGGCGAGGTGCAGCTGGTGGCCGATGTTGAGGCCTTCCCCGGCCATATCGCCTGCGCCTCTTCCACCCGCTCTGAGGTGGTGCTGCCGGTCTGGAACAAGGACGGTGAAGTGATTGCGGTGCTGGATATCGACAGCGACCAGCCCGATGCCTTTACCCGCGAGGATGCCACGCAATTGACGGCGATCCTGGCCCAGGTCTTTGCCGCCTAGGTAAAGCCAAGCAGCCAAATAAGGGCGGCCCCCAACTGGCTCCAGGCGACTATATGCAACCGCCTGCTAAAGGGCTGTTTGTGTGTCTTGTGTCGAAAAAGACGGCGCGCGGCATAGGCAGCCGGGGTGCCGCCAAGAGCGGCCAGCAGCAAAAGCCGCACCTCGGGGGTGCGCCAAAAGCCGTGTATGGCGCAGAACTTATCCGCAGAAAACGCCAGAAAGCTCAGCCCATTGACGGCCAGCAAATAGGGCTGCGCCCAGGTCCATATCTCTGTCGGCATTTGCGGTCTCTCAAGGCTAGGTTTGAGACTGACGCAGAGGGGGTCTGACTGCAACGGAAAACTATGGTGAAAAAACGCTTGGAAATTTCACCGATTCGCGCCATCGTGAAAAACGGCGCAAAAATTTCACGCACGCCTTTTCCAACAGGTTCACCTTCCAACAGGTTCATCTTCAAACAGGCCAATAGCTTCGCTTACCAACAGGAGAGACACGGCGTGACCAGCCAAGCCCCCCAGACTGCCACTCTTGGCGCCGACATTCGCGCATTGCGCAAGGCACGCGGCATGACCCTGGCAGATATCGCCGGCGAGATGCAGCGCTCGGTAGGCTGGTTCAGCCAGGTCGAGCGGGATCTGTCAGAGCCGTCGATCTCAGATCTGCGCCAGATTGCCACCTGTCTTGGTGTGCCGATGTCGATGCTGTTTTCCCATTCTGCGGCCCCAGCCGAGGAGCAGGGCTATGTGGTGCGGGCTGGCGCGCGTCGACCCATGGGCTCGGGCGAAGAAGGCCTGATCGAAGAGCTGCTCTCGCCGGATCTGACCGACGATTTTGAAATGGTGCATTCCACCTTCCAGCCGCACTCCAGCATGCAACAGCCCGCAGACCGCCCAACGCAGGAGGTTGGATATATGATTTCCGGCAAACTGGATCTGCTGATCGACGGTCAGGCCTTTACCGTGGGGCCCGGCGACAGTTTCCGCATCAAGCACCAGCCCTATCAATGGGCCAACCCCTATGATGAACCCGCCATGGCCGTCTGGGTCATCGCGCCGCCGGTGTATTGATGACCATGAGGTATATTAAGATCATGAGGGCTGTCACATGAGTTTCGAGGCCTGGAGCCTGTTTGCGCTGTTCTGGGCGGTCTTTGTAACCACGCCCGGGCCCAATGCGGTGAACTGCATCAGCAATGGCATGTCGCTCAGCTTTCCCAAGGCAATGCTGGGGGTGTTGGCAATCCTGACGCAGGCAACGCTGTTCTTGCTGCTCTCGGCGCTGGGGGTCACCGCACTAATTGCCACCTCGCCCACCGGGTTCTTTGTCGCCAAAATCATTGGTGCCGGGTTTTTGATCTTTCTCGGCCTGCGCGGCTGGCGCAATGCCAGCAAGCCAGCGCCAAAGGCAGAGCGCCCAGCGCGGCATGTCTATCTGCATGCGCTGGCAGTGGCGACAATCAACCCCAAAAGCGTGGCCGGCTATCTCGCGGCCTTTTCGCAATTCGTGCAGCCCGGGGTGCCGATCTGGCAGCAGATGGGGGTCATCATGCCAACCGCGCTGGTGCTCACAGCGCTGAGCTACACCGGCTTTACTCTGCTGGGTGCCCTGATGGGCAAGGCGGCGCTCAAGGCGGTGTTCAGCACATGGATCCGCCGCGTTCTGGCCATTTGCTTCATTGTTTACGGCGTGCTTTTGGGCGCCAGCAGCACGCCGCAACTGGAGAATTTGCAATGATTTCCGGATCCTGTCTTTGTGGCGATATCCATTTCGAGACCGCAGCCCAGCCCAGAGGGGCGTCGATGTGCCATTGCAGCCAGTGCCGCAAACAATCCGGCGGTATCTGGTCCTCGGCCTATGTGGCGGATGCGGATCTTAAAATCACGGGCCCGGTGAACTGGTATGCCGCCAGCCCGCAGGCCAGGCGCGGCAGTTGGGCGCGCTGCGGTGCCTTCCTGTTCTGGAAGGCCCATGACGAAGACACCACCAGTTTTGCCTTGGGGGCCGTGGATGGGCCAACGGGGCTTACGCTCGAGAAACATATCTTTGTGCGCGACAAGGGCGACTACTACCAGATCGCCGATAGCGTGCCGCAAAAGGACTAAGAACAAGGGAGCTACCATGTCTGATTTTCCAACCAAGGCCCGTGTTGTCATTATCGGCGGCGGTGTTGTCGGTGCCTCGTCGCTGTATCATCTGGCCAAGAAGGGCTGGACCGATTGTGTTCTGCTGGAAAAGAACGAGCTGACAGCGGGCTCCACCTGGCACGCCGCGGGCAATGTGCCGACCTTTTCCACCTCCTGGTCGATCATGAACATGCAGCGCTATTCAACCGAGCTATATGCGCGTCTTGGCGAAGAAGTTGACTATCCGATGAACTATCACCAGTCCGGATCAATCCGGCTGGCCCATACCCCGGAGCGGATGCAAGAGTTTGAACGCGCCCGCTCTATGGGGCGTTATCAGGGCATCAAGATGGAGATCTGGACTCCTGAACAGGCCAAAGAGCGCTATCCGTTTCTGGAGACCCATGATCTCGAAGGCGTGCTGTATGACCCCTCAGATGGTGACATCGCCCCGGCGCAGCTGACCCAGGCGCTGGCCAAGGGCGCGCGCGACATGGGCGCCCGGATCATCCGCTTCTGCCCTGCCACAGGTGTGACGCAACAGGCAGACAAAACCTGGGTGGTACACACGGAAAATGGCGATATCGCCTGTGACTATGTGGTCAATGCGGCGGGCTACTACGCCCAGCGGGTTGGCGAATGGTTCAAACCCTTCGGGGGCCGCACGGTGCCGATGATGGTGATGAGCCACCAATATCTTTTGTCCGAAGAGGTCCCCGAGGTAGAGGCCTGGTCCAAGGCCAATGGCGGCCAGAAGCTGCCGCTGCTGCGGGATGTTGATGTGTCTTATTATCTGCGCCAGGAAAAACACGGCTTTAACCTGGGCCCCTACGAGCCCAACTGCCGCGCCCATTGGGACACAGATGTGGACCCGATGCCCGAGGATTTCTCGTTCCAGCTGTGGAATGACGATCTTGACCGCATTGAGGATATTGTAACGGACGCGATGGAACGGGTGCCGCTGATGGCGACCTCTGGCGTGGCCCGCGTCATCAACGGCCCCATCCCCTATGCCCCGGACGGGCTGCCGTTGCTTGGCCCGATGCCCGGTGTCGACAATGCCTTTGAGGCCTGCGTCTTTACCTTTGGCATCGCTCAGGGCGGTGGGGCGGGCAAATGTCTGGCGGAATGGAGCATTGATGGTCAGACCGAATGGGACATGTGGGCGGTCGATCCGCGCCGCTACACCGACTACACCGATCACGACTACTGCGTGCAAAAGGGCAAAGAGGTCTATGGCAATGAATATGCCATGCACTTCCCACATCACGAATGGCCTGCGGCGCGTGACAAAAAGCTCAGCCCGGTGCATGCCGAGGTGCAGCAACAGGGCGGCGTCATGGGGGCCTATAACGGCTGGGAACGTGCCAACTGGTTTGCCAAAGAGGGCGATGACACCTCCGAAGCGGCAACCCATACCTGGGATCGTTCCGGCCCCTGGCAGCAGCGCATCAGGGAAGATGCGAGGCCGTGCGTGACCATGTTGGCGTGCTTGATCTGCCGGGGTTCTCGCGGTTCAGCCTGACCGGCGAAGGTGCAGCCGACTTCCTGCGCGGCATGGTGACCGGTGGCCTGCCCAAGGTGGGCCGGATGAATCTGGTCTATTTCTCAACTGATCACGGCCGCATCCTGACCGAGATGTCCTGTATTCGCCAGGGCGAAGACCACTTTACCATGATCACAGCCGCCTCGGCCCAGTGGCACGATTTTGAGATCCTGCGCAAGGCGCTGCCAGCGGGGCTCAGCCTGACGGATCACTCCACCGAATTTGGCGCCATGATCGTCACTGGCCCCAAGGCCCGCGATCTGTTTGCCGCGCTGTCGGATGCGGATCTCACTCTGGGCTGGCTGACGCATCAGCAGGCCACAGTCGCAGGTAAACCAGCCTTTCTGGCGCGGGTCTCCTTTGCGGGTGAGTTGGGCTGGGAGGTGCATTGCGCCAATGCGGACCAGCCTGCCATTTACAGCGCGATCCTTGCGGCGGGCGCCAAACCCTTTGGCATGTATGCGCTGAACTCTCTGCGGATCGAGAAAGGCTATCGCACCTGGAAGGGCGATCTTTCCACCGACTACAGCCTGTTGGAGGCCGGGCTGGGCCGGTTTGTCAAACTCGACAAGCCGCAGGATTTCCCCGGCAAGGCCGCCATTCAGAGCGAGCTGCAACAGGGGCCAAAGAAAGCCTTTGTCACCCTGGTGGTTGAGGCCGGAGAAGCCGATGCGCCCTATATGTCCTGCATCTGGAAGGATGGCGAGATTGTGGGTGAAACCACCTCTGGCGACTGGGGCTACCGCGTCAATGCCTCTATCGCGCTGGGGACGGTGCGGGCGGATGTTGCGGCTCCGGGCAGCGAGGTGGAGGTCGAGATCTACGGCAAAATGTGTCGCGCCGTTGTGCAGGAAGACAGGCCGCTGTGGGATCCTGAAAACGCGCGTTTGCGCGCCTGACCGTGGTTTGATAGCACGCCAGCATCCCGCCCCTGTGAGACCTGAGACCTGGAAACTCTGGGCTTCGCAGGGGGGATACTGGCGCGCGACGGGGCTCGCCAGACGGTGCCTCGCAAAAGGATAAGACGCATGGACATAACACTGCTGGACGGCTCAATTGGTCAGGAGATTGTCAAACGCTCTGGCGATCGTCCAACGCCGCTATGGTCCACATCGGTGATGCTGGAAAAGCCTGACGTGGTGGGGGCGGTCCATGCCGACTATTTTGCAGCTGGCGCCACTGTCGCCACCGCCAATACCTATACCGTGCCCCGTGACCGCCTGCGGCGCGCCGGGCTTGAAGATCACTTTGAGGCCCTGCTGGACACCGCCATGAGACAGGCCGAACAGGCCCGCGCCGCCCATGGCTCTGGGCGTATTGCTGCGGCTTTAGGCCCGCTTGGCGCGTCCTACCGCCCCGATCTGCTGCCGCCTCTGGCTGAGGTGCAAAAGCTCTTTGCCGAACAGGTGCGCCTGCTGCAGGCTAAGGCGGATCTGTTTATACTGGAAACTGTGGTCTCCCTGGACCACGCCCGTGGTGCCCTGATGGGATGCCGCGCAACGGATAAACCCATCTGGCTGGCCGTCTCGGTCATGGATGAGGATGGCACCCGACTGCGCTCTGGGGAGCCGCTGCAGGAGCTGGCGGATCTGGTTGAGACCTTCCAGCCCGCAGCGGTGCTGATCAACTGTTCACGCCCCGAGGTGGTTGCTGCAGGGCTGGAGATCATCAAAACCTTTGGCAAGCCCTTTGGCGCCTTTGCCAATGGCTTTACCAGAATTACCGAAGGGTTTTTGCAAGAGGCCCCCACGGTTGAGGCGCTGCAGCAGCGCCATGATCTGGGCCCCGTTGAATATGCCGCCTTTGCCATGGGCTGGGTGGCGCAGGGGGCCACGATTGTTGGCGGTTGCTGCGAAGTTGGGCCGGCTCATATTGCAGAACTGGCGCAGCAGCTGCGCGCAGCGGGGCATCAGATCGTCTGATCCCCTGAATTGAGAAAGGCGACGATCATGGGCAAGGAAACGGGACGTCAGCAGCACGCCAGCGCCCCTCGGGTCTGGACCGTCGATATTCTGGCGGCCGAGGGGTTTGTGCTGACAGAGATGGCCGCTGTGGCCGACGCTCTGCGCATTGCAAACCGGGTTCTGGCGCAGCCGCCCTTTCGCCTCTGCATGCGCTCAGCGCGCGGGGGGGCATTGTCCTGCCGGGCCGGGCTTTTGGTTGAGACCTTGGGCTTTGTTGATCGTCCCGAGGCGGATTTTGCCTTTGTGCTGGGCAATAGTGACCCTGACCATCCCGACCTGTCGCTGGGACGGGTGATCAAAAGCTACACCAACAGAGGTGCGCGGGTCTATCTGCTGGCCGAGGCGGCAGCGCGCTATCTCAAGGATCAGGGCGAGGCTGGCTCTACCCATTGGGAGAACGCGGCTCTGTTGCGGGAACGTCTGGGCCTGTTTGAGGCCAGTCACGCCTTAGCCAGCGAGAACGGTCCGGTTGTCACCTGTGCCGGCATGGGAGCGACGACGGATATCGTCCTGGCGCTGATTGGGCGGCTCACCTCGGCAGCGGCGCAGATGAGCGTCGCCAATATTATGCTGCATGAGCAGGTGCGCGACTATTCCTCCCTGCAGCCCTTTGCCGGGGCCAAGCCAACCATCACCGGCGACGCCGATCTTGATCACGCCATCCGCCTGATGCAGGCCAATATAGAAGAGCCAATGCCGATTGGCGATATTGTCGCCGAGCTGGGCATCTCGACCCGCTCACTAGAGCGCAAATTCAGGACCTATCTGGCGACGACACCAACCGGGTTTTACCGCGAAATGCGGCTGAACAAGGCCAATAACCTGTTGCTGAACACCTCTCTGAGCGTGCGTGAGATCGGCCTGGCCTGCGGGTTTCAGAACGGCTTTTCCTCGCTGTACAAAGCGACCTTTGGCATCACGCCCTTGGTGCTGCGCAAAAGTCGCCGCCCGGGTCAGACTGCACCGCAGGCTTTTGCACTGCAGGATTTTACATCGGACGGAGAATAGCCCAGCGATTTTGGCGTTTTTCATACATTCCGTGACGCCTGACGGTGATAATCGGGATGTAGTCGTGATCTTTCGGAGTGATGTTATGAGCGATCTTCCAACACAGGCCCGCGTGGTCATCATCGGGGGTGGCGTCATTGGCTGCTCAGTTGCCTACCATCTGCCCAAACTCGGCTGGAAAATGTGGTGCTGTTGGAGCGCAAGCAGCTCACCTCGGGCACCACCTGGCATGCCGCCGGTCTGATCGCACAGCTGCGGGCCACCGCCAATATGACCAAGCTGGCGAAATACAGTCAGGAGCTTTATGGCGCGCTGGAGGATGAGACCGGCGTGGCGACCGGCTTTAAACGCTGTGGCTCGATCACTGTGGCGCTGACCGACGAACGCCGCGAAGAGATCTTTCGCCAGGCGGCCATGGCCCGCGCCTTTGGGGTTGAGGTTGAAGAGATCTCACCGGCAGAGGTGAAGGCTAAATATGAACACCTGAACATCGGCGATGTTACGGCTGGCGTCTGGTTGCCGCTCGACGGTCAGGGAGATCCGGCCAATATCGCGCTGGCCCTTGCCAAAGGTGCGCGTCAGCGCGGCGCGCTGGTCAGGGAACGCATCAAGGTCACCGGCCTCAGCAAAGAGGGCCGTCGTGTCAGCGGTGTGGACTGGATCAGCGACGACGGCAGTACGCAGGGCCACATCAAGGCCGATATGGTGGTGAATTGTGCCGGCATGTGGGGGCACGAGGTGGGTCGCATGGCAGGCGTCAACGTGCCACTGCACGCCTGCGAACATTTCTACATCGTCACCGAGGCCATCAAGGGTCTGACCCAGATGCCAGTGCTGCGGGTGCCGGATGAATGCGCCTATTACAAAGAAGACGCAGGCAAGATGTTGCTGGGCGCCTTTGTGCCCATCGCCAAACCCTGGGGCATGCAGGGCATTGCCGACAGTTTTGAATTTGACCAGCTGCCCGAGGATTTCGACCACTTCGAGCCCATTCTGGAAAACGCCTGCAACCGGATGCCGATGCTGGGAGAGGCGGGGATTCACACCCTCTTCCACCGCCCCGAAAGCTTTACCCCCGATGATGCCTACCATCTGGGGCTTGCGCCCGAGATGGACAATTTCTGGGTCGCTGCCGGGTTCAACTCGATCGGGATTCAGTCGGCAGGGGGCGCGGGCATGGCGCTGGCGCAGTGGATGGACGAGGGGCAGAAACCCTTTGATCTGGGCGATGTCGACATCAGCCGGATGCAGCCCTTTCAGGGCAACAAACACTACCTCTATGAGCGCTCCAGGGAAACATTGGGGCTGCTCTATGCCGACCATTTTCCCTATCGGCAAAAAGCCACCGCGCGAGGTGTGCGCCGCACGCCGTTTCATCAGCATCTCATTGAACAGGGCGCGGTGATGGGCGAGCTGGCCGGCTGGGACCGGGCCAACTGGTTTGCCAATCCGGGCCAGCAGGCCGAGTATCACTACAGCTGGAAACGACAGAACTGGTTTGAAAACTCCGCCGCCGAGCACCGTGCCGTGCGTGAAAATGTCGGCATGTATGACATGTCCTCCTTTGGCAAAATCCGCGTTGAAGGCCCCGAGGCCGAGGCCTTCCTGAACCATGTCTGTGGCGCCAACCTGTCTGTGCCTGCGGGCAAGATCGTCTATACCCAGTTCCTCAACCCCCGTGGCGGCGTCGAGGCGGATGTGACCGTGACCCGGCTGAGCGAGACCGCCTATCTGGTGGTGACCCCGGCGGCAACGCGACTGGCGGATGAGAGCTGGATGCGGCGACATGTAAAAGACCACCGCGTGGTGATTCACCGATGTCACGCCGGGCGAAGGCGTGCTGGCGGTGATGGGTCCAAATGCGCGCAAACTGCTCGAAAAGGTCTCGCCGAATGATTTTTCAAACGCGGTGAACCCCTTTGGCACCGCACAAGAGATTGAGCTGGGCATGGGGCTGGCACGGGTGCACCGGGTGACCTATGTCGGAGAGCTCGGCTGGGAGATATATGTCAGCGCGGATATGGCGGGGCATGCCTTTGAAACCCTGCATGCGGCCGGGCAGGACATGGGGCTAAAACTCTGCGGCATGCACATGATGGACAGCTGCCGCATTGAAAAGGGCTTTCGCCACTTTGGCCATGACATCACCTGCGAGGACCATGTGATTGATGCGGGGCTTGGCTTTGCGGTGAAGACGGACAAACCCGCCTTCATTGGCCGTGACGCGGTGCTTGCGCGCAAGGCATCCGGTCCCAGGGCACGGATGTTGCAGTTCAAACTGACCGACCCCGAGCCACTGCTGTATCATAACGAGCCAATCCTGCGCGATGGGGAGATCGTCGGCTACATCAGTTCGGGCAGCTATGGCCACACGCTGGGCGCGGCGGTGGGGCTGGGCTATGTGCCTTGCGACGGCGAAACAGCGGCGCAGGTGCTGGCATCGCAATATGAGATCGACGTCATGGGCACCAGGGTGCGCGCCGAGGTCTCATTGAAACCGATGTATGATCCAAAGTCGGAGCGGGTGAAGGTCTGAGCCAACGCCAAACTGAAACACCGGGAGAGGCCTTAGGACTGGCCTTTCCCGCAGACTGGCATTTCCCACGCTCTGGCGCATCCCGCCCTCAAAATGAGGCACCCTAAGGTGAGCTGTTGCCACCGCCAGAGCTGAACAGGGTCGAGGGCAGGCGCATGCCGGTTTCCAGAGCGCCCAGAATCACAGTGGTTTTGCCCCCTGCCCCGTCATGCACCACCCATTTGCGCAGCTCGACAGGCGCACCGGTGAACATCAGCTCAAGACTGCCATAATCCGGATGCTCCGGATCCTGCGCCTGCACCACGGTTGAGGTGCCGTCAAAGCCGTGCCCCACAACCATATTTGCCTGACCAAGGTTGACCTGTTTCGCCAGGATGATCGACAGCGGCGTGCGGCCGCAGCGGAAAGGTCTCGGGCGGCTGGTTTGATTTGGGATCATGCACCCGCACAGCCCCCGCGCCCGCAACAACTGTGCTGCCGCCATCGCCGTCATATTCAAACCGCATCCGTCCGGGCCGGTGCAGGTATAGCTTGCCGGTCGACAGGCTGCCGTCATCATTGATCTGGGTAAAGCTGCTCGTCGCGGTTTTCATACCGTTCAGATAGCCGGAAATCTCAGCCAGGCTCAGCTTTTCACCAGCCCAGGCCGCAGAAACAAACAGAGGGGCGAACAGGGCGGCACAGAGGGCGGCATACAAGGGCGCCCGGAGGCTCAGCGCCAGAACACGAAGAATTTTTTTCATGAGGTTTAGATAAGCCTTGGGGCGCAAAAGAAAAGAGGCCGATCCATTTATGGGTCGGCCTCGCGGTTTATTGCGCATGAGCGGTTATTGTTCGGGAACAAGGATTTCCCGCTTGCCCACATGGTTGGCCGGCGAGACCAGCCCCTCGTCTTCCATCTGCTCAACCAGGCGCGCGGCCTTGTTGTAGCCAATGGCCAGCTTGCGCTGAATATAGGAGGTTGAGCATTTGCGATCCTTGATCACGATCTGTACCGCAGAATCATAAAGCGCATCTTCGCCGGTGGTATTGCCGCCGGTAGACAGCCCCAGAACCGCGTCGATGTCCTCGGCCTTTTCGCCTTCGGGACCATCCAGAACGGTGCCAACATATTCAGGCGGGCCAAACAGTTTCAGGTGATTGACCACCTCTTCGACTTCTTCATCCGATACAAACGGTCCGTGACAGCGGGTGATCTTGGCGCCGCCCGCCATATAGAGCATGTCGCCCATGCCCAAAAGCTGCTCGGCCCCCATTTCGCCCAGAATTGTCCGGCTGTCGATTTTTGAGGTCACCTGAAACGAAATCCGGGTGGGGAAGTTAGCCTTGATGGTGCCAGTGATCACGTCAACCGAGGGGCGCTGTGTCGCCATAATCAAATGAATCCCAGAGGCCCGCGCCATCTGCGCCAGACGCTGGATGCAGGCCTCGATCTCTTTGCCGGCAACCATCATCAGATCTGCCATCTCGTCGACGATGACAACGATATAGGGCAGCGCCTCGGGGGCGAACTCATCGCTCTCAAACACCGGCTCGCCGGTATCATCGTCAAAACCGGTCTGCACCGTGCGGCTGAACATCTCGCCCTTGTCCAGGGCCTCTTTGACGCGGCCATTGTAGCCGGCAATGTTGCGCACGCCCATCTTGGACATCTTGCGATAGCGGTCTTCCATCTCGCCCACGACCCATTTCAAGGCGACAACCGCCTTTTTGGGATCGGTCACAACCGGCGACAGCAGGTGCGGGATGCCATCATAGACAGACAGCTCAAGCATCTTGGGGTCGATCATGATCAGGCGGCATTCCTGCGGCGACAGTTTATAAAGCAGCGACAGGATCATGGTGTTGATCGCCACCGATTTACCCGAGCCCGTGGTCCCGGCGATCAGCAAATGCGGCATCTTGGCCAGGGTCGCCCACCATGGCTGACCCGCCAATGTCCTTGCCCAGAGCCAGCGGCAGGTGCTGGGTGCCATCGCCATAGTCGCGCGACGACAGGATTTCGCGAAAGCTGACCATCTCGCGCTTTTCATTTGGCAGCTCGATGCCGATGACGGTACGGCCCGGCACCGTCGAGACCCGCGCAGACAGCGCCGACATCGAGCGGGCAATATCATCCGACAGGCCAATAACGCGTGACGCCTTAAGACCCGGCGCAGGCTCCAGCTCATACATGGTGACAACGGGGCCGGGACGCACCGAGACGATCTCACCCTTGACGCCATAGTCGTCCAGAACCACTTCCAGCATCCGGGCGTTTTCTTCCAGCGCCTCATCGCTCAGATGGTGACGCTCAACCCCGTTTGGATGGCTCAGCAATGACAGCGGTGGCAATTCAAACCCCGCGTCGCTTTCTTCAAAGGCCAGAGCAGGCTGGGATTCGGCCTTGGCCCGTGTGGAGGGCACCACGGCTTTGCGCTGCGGCTGTTCCACTACCGGCTTGCGCGGCTCGGCCACGGGCAAATCGTAGCTCACAGGATCCGAGGCTCGTGGTTGCTGAGGCTGGGCCACAGGCTGTCCGTCTGGCTGCGCGCCTGACTGCGCGCCGGGTGCCTCGCGCTGAAGCACCCGCCCAGTCTGAATCCCGCTTGGCAGCTCAGTCGGCTGTCCAGTCGGCAGCCCATCAGAAAGGTCCTGATCTGGTGCCACTGGCGCACTCTCTGGTGTGGTGTCCCGCTGTGCCTCTGAGAGGTCAGCTGTTGCAGCCTGTTCTGTCGCAACCCGCGCCACAGCATCCTGAGGCTCAAAGGGGTCTGACACAGGCGCAGCGCAGGGGCGGGGGCGGGGGCGCTTGGTACAAAAGAGGTCGCTGCTGCGCCAACAGACGGGGCAAAGGGCACAGTTTGCGATGCCGTCAGGGGTGGCTCCGGCGGCAGACCTGCAGGGGCCGCCTCTGGGTTAAAGAGCAAAGGTTCCGCCCGGCGTCCGCGTCCCTTTGTCAGGGGCAGATCCGGATCCGGTCCGGGCGCCTTGGTCGCGGCACGACGAATGCGCCCGCACTGGCGATTTTCTCTGAGATCCGCGCATCCCCAGTCAGCAAGGCTTCGCCACTGGCGTCGGTCTCAACCAATTCGGGCTCGGGCATCGTTGCAGGCATGGCCTCAGACAAGGGCTCTGCATCTGCGCGGCGCATCAGGCCGGGCACCCGTGCAAACAACCCGGTTTTCTCAGGCTTGTCCGCAGCAGTCACCGCATCCGCATCCCCTGCCCCATCCAATGCAGGGTCGGGCGCATAGCTTTCAAACATCTGAGAGTCTTCATTGTCCGCCGCCCATGCCTCTTGTTCGGCCTTCAATTCAGCGGCTGCACGGCGCTCGTTGCGATAGCTCATCGCAGCCTGAAAGCCGCTGGTTGCGCCCCGCCCCAACAGGCTGGCAATCGCCCCATAGATCAGCACAAATCCCAGCATCAGATAGCCACCAGCCCGCGTCATCTCGGCGCGACTGAAGCCGGCAACAAAGATCCCAAGGGTCAGCATGCCTGCCGCCATCAGCAGCGACATCAGCTTGACCGCGAAATGCGAACTCACGGGCAACAGCGTCAGCATAGCACCCATGACGGTGTCGCCAAACAGGCCACCCAGGCCAAAGCTATGGGTCACTTTCCACGCCGCACCCGGCACCAAAGTCGCAGCATAGATCGCAGCCACCGCCAGCAGGACCGGCGCAAAGATCATCCGGCTGAGCACCCGCTCTTCACCAATGTGACACACAAACCGCAGCCCCCAGGCCAGCGGCATCAGAGCCAGGCTCCAGGCGGCCCAGCCCACGATCATAAACAAAGGCGCCGCAATCGAGGCCCCGGGGCGGCCCAGCCAGTTTTGCACCGGCGCATCCGTCGAGACCATCCAATTGGGGTCATCCGGTGTATAAGAGCCAACCATCGCAGCCACGATCAGACCCAAAGCGATCAGGAAGATCCCAATCAACTCTTTGCCGCGCTTTTCGATCGCCGCCTGCATCGAGCTGTCAAGCAGGGGGTCTCTGCTGCGGGTTTGAAATGCCATGTCTACCTCAGTTCATTGTTGCCGATGTGCCCTGCTGTTGCCGCAGGTTCTGATCACCGGCCGTATTTATCTTGGCACCGATACTCCCCCAAAAAGGGCGCACCGATGCAGTCAGTCTAGTCGTCGTACAGGCACTTTCGCAGCGCAGTCAGCGCCTGCCGCGTCACCTCGGCCGAACCCACAAGCGCTACCCGGATATAACCTTCACCGGGATTCTGACTGGGGTTCTGACCAAGTGCGCCCTGCGCCAAATAAGCGCCCGGCAGTACCCGCACCCCGGTCTCACGCCACAGCTTCAGCGCGGCAGCCTCACCATCAGCCACCGGCAACCACAGGAAAAAGCCAGCCTCAATCGGCATATAGCCCTCCAGGCCCTGGAACACTTCATCGGCAATTTTGAACTTTTCCTGATACAGCGCACGGTTCTCATCCACATGCGCCTCATCCGCCCAGACCCGTGCCGCCGCGGCCTGCAGTGGGCTCGGAACAGGTGCTCCGGAATAGGCGCGCAGCTGCTTGATCCGTTTGATATTTTCCGGCCCGCTTGCAATCAGCCCGGCGCGCAATCCCGGCAGGTTCGAGCGTTTGGAAAGCGAGTTGAACAGCACCACCCGTTCAGGGTCAGCGCCCATTTCCTGCGCCACGGTGAGTGCTCCAACGGGGGCGTCATCCCGGTAGATCTCGCTGTAGCATTCATCAGAAAATATTTTGAAATCATACTGTTCTGCCAGCCGGATCAGGCGCTGCCAGTAGTCCCGGCTCGCCACAGCGCCCTGCGGATTAGCAGGCGAGCAGATATAGGCGATGGCCGTGCGTTGCAGCACATCCTCTGGCAGGTTTTCATAGTCCGGCAGGTGCCCCGTTGCACGGGTTGCCGAAACGAAGACCGGCTCAGCGGCGACAGAAAGACTGGCCACCATATAGACCTGATAAAACGGGTTCGGGATCAGGATCGTGGGCTTTTTGCCGCCCTTTTGCTCCGGGCACAGCGCCATGGCGGCGTTATACAGCCCCTCGCGGGTGCCATTCAGCGCCATGATCTGGGTGGCCGCGTCCATGTTCACGCCGTAGCGGCGCAAGATCCAGTCTGCCATCGCAGCGCGCAGCTCATCCGATCCGTCATTGGGCGGATAGCTGTTAAACCCAGCAGCATTTTCCACAATGACATCTGTGACCCACTGGGGAAACTGATGTTTTGGCTCGCCAATGGTCATATGCACCACGTCGCCGCCGGGCGCGTGATGGTCCAATAGAGCCCGCAGGCGCGGAAACGCATAGGCTGGGAGGTTCGCAAACCGCTCAGGGAAAGTCATATCTAGGCCTCAAATCCGGGATCATTCACGCCCCGTTTAAAGATAAATTACAGAGCAAGAGCCGATGCGTCCAGCCGCAGCATACCGCCTGAACCATTTTTGTGGCATTCCGGCCAGATTCGGCCCTGCCTCGGGCCAGACCCGGGCCAGTCTCGCCCCAGACGCAGCCCGGTCTGGGGCCGCGCCGCCCCTCGGCAGCACCACCCGTTTGACCTTTGAAATGAACAGGCGGGCCGCAGCCCTTACCCCGCCAGAGCGGCCTCAACCGCCGCACCAACACGCAGCAATGCCTCTTCACAATCCGGCTGGCCAAGGATCTGCAAACCGCAACTGGGGGTTCCGGTCGGCAGGCTCAGCGCGCAAAGGCCCATGAGATTGCCAATGCGGGTATTGCGCAGGGTCAGCAGGTTGGCCTGCACATAGTAGTCGTGCTCTGTTTGCAAACGCGCCAGATTCGGTGGCAGGATCGGGCAGCTGGGCGACAGCACGCCGTCGAACCCGGCTGCTGCCTGATCCCAGGCCATGCGCACCTGTTCGAGCTTGGCCCAGGCGGCCACATAGTCCGGCCCGGAGAACTGAGCGCCCGACCGAAAGCGCGCAAGAATTTCGCCAAACATCAGATCAGGGCTGGCCTCGATCACATCCTTCCACAGCCCATAGGCCTCGGTGGTGAAAAGAATCGCGCTGAGCGCCATGGCCTCAGCCAGTTCGGGCACCTCAAGCGGCACGATCTCGGCACCGGCCTCTTGCAGCTTGACCAGCGAGGCTGCGTAGCTTTCGGCCACAACCGGGTCCAGATCGTCCTGTGCGATGGTCTGCAGATCGGCAAACCGCCGCCCTTTCACGCTATCTGCATTGCGCAGGTCCGGGCCTTGCGTGCCCTCAAGAACGCCCAGAAACAGCGCCGCATCCTCAACCGTACGCGCCAGAGGCCCGACCGTGTCGAACTTTAGACAGAGCGGCACCACGCCCTCAAGGCTGATCGTCCGGCGGTGGTTTTCAGCCCGACCAGATCGTTCCACGCCGACGGGATACGCACAGATCCGCCTGTATCAGAGCCTATTGCGCCCGCCGCCAGTCCAAAGGCCACCGAGGCGGCAGCGCCGGAAGATGACCCCCCCGGCACGGCTGCTTCATCGTTGGTGCAGGGGGGTGTTTCCTTGATCGGGTTCAGGCCGAGGCCTGAAAAGGCCAGCTCGCTCATATGGGTTTTGCCCAGACACACACTGCCCATGGCGGTGGCGACCTCAAGAACCAGCGCATCCTGATCCGGCACCCTGCCTTTCAGCAGATCAGAGCCTGCCTCGGTGGTGGCGCCCGCAGAATCATACAGATCCTTCCAGCTGATCGGCACCCCGTCCAGAGCCGAGCGACGCAGCCCCATCCTGGCGCGTGTCGCTGCCGCCTCTGCCTCGGCCAGGGCGCGATCATGGGTGACGGCGCTAAAGATGCGATCGCGATGGGGATGCGCATCGATGGCGGCCAGATAGGCCTGCGTCAGGGCGACCGGATCGATCGTCCCCGCGTCGATCCCGCGTCCCAGATCAGCGGCACTCATTTTCAGCCAGTCCTGCATATTCAGCCCGTCCTGCATAGCCATCACTCCCGTGGAAATTTTGCGAACGGTAGCGCTCCGCTTGGGGTGGCACAATCCCGAAGAGGCATTTCGAACATCTCAGCAGGCCTGTGTTTCAAACCCTTTGACCGCAGGGCCTCTGGTCGGATTTCAGCGACAACCGCATGGACAATCCCGGCAATCGGCGCATATTGCAAAGCATGAAAAACACATCCGATATCCTGATCGTCGGCGGCGGCCTCAACGGCCCTGCTTTGGCTCTGGCTTTGGCGCAAACCGGCCATGGCGTGACCGTGGTAGACGCCCTGCCGCGGGGCGATTTTGAAGAGGATGCCTTTGACGGGCGCAGCTATGCCCTGGCACTGGCCTCGCAGCGGTTGCTGGACCAGATAGGGGTCTGGTCAAGGGTGGCAGATCATGCGCAGCCGATGCTGGAGATCAAGGCCAGCGATGGCCATGCCGGCGAGGGGGCCGCTCCGTTTTTCCTGCATTTCGATCACCGTGAAATCGAAGAAGGCCCGATGGGCTATATGATTGAGGACCGGTTTTTACGCCGCGCCTTCCTGCAGGCCATGGATGAAGAGCCGCGCATCACCCTGATCAATCAGCGCCGGGTCATTGCCCAGGCCGTGGATCAGACCGGCGTGACCCTGACCCTGGAAAACGGAGACGAGCTGCGCGGGCGGATGCTTGTGGGCTGTGACGGTCGCAAAAGCGGCACGGCCGCGCGCGCCAGCATCAAACGCAGCGGTTGGGACTACGGCCAGACCGCGCTGGTCTGCGCCATCGCGCACGAAAAGCCGCATCATGGCATTGCACATCAGTTCTTTATGGCGGCCGGCCCGCTGGCGATCCTGCCCCTGCCCGGCAACCGCTCGTCCATCGTGTGGAGCGAGAAAAGTGACATGGCGGCCGCAATACAGGGGTTGAACGATAGCGACTATATTGCCGCGCTGAAGCCCCGGTTTGGGGATTTCCTTGGGGAGATATCCCTGACGGGCAAGCGCTTTACCTACCCGCTGAGTCTGACCATCGCCAACAGTTTCATCGGCGCGCGGCTGGCCCTGGTCGGCGATGCCGCCCATGGCATGCACCCTATCGCCGGGCAGGGACTGAACGCAGGCCTGCGCGATGTCGGGGCACTGGCCGAGGTGCTGACAGAGGCCACGCGGCGCGGGGAAGACATTGGCTCTGTGCTTGTTCTGGAGCGCTATCAGCAATGGCGCCGTTTTGACACGGCCACGCTTGCTGCCACGACAGATATGGTCAACAAGCTGTTCTCAAATGACAACCCGCTCCTGCGCCTTGGTCGCGACATTGGCATGGGCGTGGTGGCGGGCCTGCCGGGGCTGAGACGTCGCTTCATGCGCGAAGCGGCTGGATTGACAGGGGATATGCCCCGCCTGCTGCAAGGCAAAGCCATCTGATCTGGGCGCATTCGGCAAGGTAGTGCTCCCGCCCGTCGCGGCAGCAATCAAAGATTGCAGTGCTCCCGTTGGGCCAAGCGCCTTGCCACACGGCAAGGCGCTGCACCGCTGATATCACCCGGGTTGGCAAAACAGATCCCAAGACACATCACAAACAATCAGCAAAGTTGATATGGTGCTCTTTGGTCTGAGGTATGTCCCCGCTGTGCGTGAGCACAGCGCCGGGCCCAAGGCCGCCAAGGTGTCCCTTGGGACATCTGCGGGCGCGGGAGAGCTCCCTTCCCGGCCTAGGGAATACTGGCCTATCGAATACCGGCCCGTCGAGTCTCGACCTGTCGAGTCTTGGCCTGTCGAGTCTTGGCCTGTCGCGCCTAAGCACCGCACGACCTGCTCCGTCACTCGAGCGCGCGGGCTTCGTCCACCAGCATCCCCGGAATGCCATTGCGAATGGGAAACGCCAGATTGCCCGCCTTCGAGATCAACTCTTGTGCCTCGGCATCATATTCCAGCGTCGCCTGCGTCCTCGGGCAGACAAGTGCCTCAAGCATGCGACGATCAAAGGCCACTGTCTTGGCGGTATCATTCATTGCAAAATGTCCTCATATGCCCCACCCCGAAGCGCAAATTCGATCAAAGTCACAAGGGTTTCCCGTCTTGTGACAAGACTGGGAGCCTCAAGCAAGGCCTGTTTGTCCTCCGGCTCAAACTCCAAAAGCATCGACAGAGAGTTGATCAGCAACTCATCCTCGGCGTCCTGCAACGAGTCCCAATCCGTGGACAGACCACGCAGCATCAGAAACCTGTTCAACAAAGCCAGAAACGCCGCCCGATCAAACGTTGGGTCCGCTTCAGAGCCGCCAAGATCACGCTCGAACCCGGCCCAGCTCACATCACAGCGCCGGTAGGGACTAAATCCGGTCACCTCTTGCAAAATGCGAAACCGGGACAGCCCCGACAGAGTCACAAGATAGCGGCCATCTTCGGTTTCAGAAAACTGCGTCACGCGTCCGGCGCAGCCAATAGCATGCAACCCCTCGCCCTTCTGACCAGGACCGGGCTGCACCATGCCAATCAGGCGTTGCGGGGTTTTCAAAGCATCTTCAAGCATTTGCAGATAGCGTGGCTCGAATATATGCAGCGGCAGGCGCGACCGGGGCAGCAGGACCGCCCCGGGCAATGGAAAGACTGCAATGGTGTCCGGCAGATCAGAAGAAGGGAACATGATATATTACTCTAGGGCGACGGCCCGATTAAGCAAATATCATCGAGCTCAATCTGCGCCGCCCGTTCAGAACCACCGGATCATTTGGCTGCAACGCATCAAAAACGGTAAAGAGCTGCGTCTTGGCAGCTCCGTCGTTCCACTCCCGGTCGCGACGGAACAATTCCAACAGCGCATCAACGGCCGCCTCGGCGTCTCCTGCGGCATGCAGGGCCTGAGCCAGCTCGAACCGGGCTTCGTGGTCGTCGGGACTGGCCTCCACCTTGGCGGCCAGCTCGGCCACGGGGCCGGCGTTTTCTGCCTGTCGCGCCAATTCGATCTGCGCCCGTGCAGCCTCGATCTCAGCCGCCTCGGAAATCGACGCGGGGGCGCCGTTCAGAACGGCCTCGGCCTGATCAAGATCTTCCAGCGCAATATGCGCCCGCGCCAGCCCACCATAGGCGGCAGCACTTTTGTCGTCCTCACCAATGATTGCCGCAAAGGTCTGGACTGCATCCGCGTAGTCGCCATCGACCAGCATCTGCTCTGCCACCTCCAGCGCCTCTGCAAGGCCACCATCCGCGGTGCCACCACCAGCCTCAATCGCCTTTTTGATAAAGGCCTCGATCTCACTGGGTGGCAAAGCCCCCTGAAACATGTCAATGGGACGGCCTTCGACAAAGGCAACAACTGTTGGAATGGACTGCAACGGCAAGCCCTGCTGCGCCAGCGCCTGCGCCAGACGCTGGTTCTCGTCCACATTGACCTTGGCCATGGTGACCGCGCCCTTGGCCTTGGTCACGGCCGCTTCCAAAGCGGGGCCAAGCGTCTTGCAAGGGCCACACCAGGGCGCCCAGAAATCCACAATCACCGGGGCCTGCATCGAGGCCTCGACAACATCCTGCATAAAGGTCGCCTCATCGACGTCCTTGACCAGGTCACCCACCGGGGCCGCTGTGCCCGCTCCGCCAATAATATCCATTGTCTCAATTTTCTCCGTTTGAAGCCTGTTCCCTATATGGATTCAGGACGACAAGAAACCAAGAGAGGAGTTGCGCAAAGGCCGCCCCCCAACAAAAAACCAGCCTGTGATTACAGATCAAACGTCGCAAAGACCGGCGCATGATCGCTGGGCTTTTCCCAGCCCCGCGCGCAGCGCAGAACCCGGCTGGAATGCGCCGCGTGACGGATGTCTCCGGTGGCCCAGACATGGTCCAGTCGGCGCCCCTTATCTGCTGCATCCCAGTCCTTGGCCCGATAGCTCCACCAGCTATACAGCAGACCTTCGGGAATATCGCTCCGCGTGACATCCGCCCAATCGCCAGCCTCCTGCACAGCCGCCAAAAGCTCTACCTCAACCGGCGTGTGGCTGACGATCTTCAGCATTTTCTTGTGATCCCAGACATCGTCCTCACGCGGGGCGATATTGAGATCCCCGACCAGAATAGACTTCTCGGGACGCTCTGCCCTGAACCAGTCCCGCATCTCGCTGAGATAATCCAGCTTTTGGCCAAACTTCTCATTCACCTCGCGGTCGGGTTTGTCGCCGCCTGCAGGCACGTAAAAGTTATGAATGGTCACGCCATTTTCCAAGCCGTCCGGCAATATGGCGGGCGTGGCCAAGACTGGCAAAATCCTCTGCGCCTGCTTCCTCGATGGGCAGACGTGACAGGATGGCGACCCCATTATAGCCCTTCTGGCCACGCGCCACCATGTGAGGATAACCCAGATCGGCAAACCCTTCGGTTGGAATTTTATCTACCGGGCTTTTGCATTCCTGCAGACACAGCACATCTGGCGCCTCTTCCTTCAGGAGTTTTTGCACCAACTCCTCGCGCAGGCGGACAGAGTTGATGTTCCAGGTGGCAAGGGTAAAGGCCATGAGAGTGCTCCATTTGGCAATGTTGCCTCATTCGGTATCACAGCGCGCATGGCCCGAGAAGACCACCGCTTGGGGATTTTCCAGATTGCGCTCCAGACCTGTTTTTGCCGAAAAAAAGGGCCGGGCACAAAGCCCGACCTAGCCCAACAGGCCCCAGTTTAAAAGGCCCCAGTTTAACAGGGAGGTGCATATCATGACCCGGATATGCGCGGGGTATGATCACTTTTAAGGTATGTGGAAAATACGTCTTTGATCCACATCAACAGATCTACACCCAGAAATGGAGCGCTAGCTGATCAGACGATAGCCACCGGATTCTGTCACCAGAATGCGGGCGTTCGAGGGATCAGGCTCGATCTTCTGACGCAGACGGTAGATATGCGTCTCAAGCGTATGGGTGGTCACCCCGGCGTTATAGCCCCAGACCTCGTGCAGCAGGACATCACGCGCCACCACCCCATCGGTAGAGCGATAGAGGAACTTCAGGATGTTGGTCTCTTTCTCTGTCAGCCGGATCTTGCGGTCATCCTCGGTCAAAAGCATCTTCATGGCCGGCTTAAACGTATAGGGCCCAAGCACAAAAACCGCGTCTTCGGATTGCTCGTGCTGACGCAGCTGGGCGCGAATACGGGCCAAAAGCACCGGGAATTTGAACGGTTTGGAGACATAGTCATTAGCCCCGGCATCAAGCCCCAGGATGGTGTCCGCATCGCTGTCATGGCCCGTCAGCATCAGGATCGGCGCCTTGACGCCCTGCTTGCGCATCAGGCGGCACAGCTCTCGGCCATCGGTATCGGGCAGGCCTACGTCCAGGATCACCAGATCGTACAGCGCCTCCTTGACGCGTTCCATGGCGCTTTGCCCGCTGTCGGCCTCAAAGACATCAAAGTCCTCGGTCATCACCAGCTGTTCGCTCAGGGCCCCGCGCAGGTCCTCATCGCCATCCACCAGCAGAATTTTCTTCAGTTGCGCCATAGCTCTACTCTCCTGTTTCTGTGACAGACAGATGCGCCTCCCTCACAGAAACGACAAGATATGCTGCAAAACTCTCACGCCGACGTGTCCACAGCAAAGGATTTGTTTCACTTCCGCAGCAATTAAGCCTAGGAAAGGCCGGTATTTATGTCACGAAGCGCTGGATCTGCCGCATGAGCCTGATGCCCACCATGATCGAACTTTTGGCGCGCGCGCGCGTCGATCTGCGCATGGGTCTGCCTGTTGTCCTGCTGGATGGCGATCAGGCCGCGCTGGCCATCGCTGCGGAATGCCTGGCGCAGGACCGGTTGCAGGACCTGCAGGCACTGGGCCCGGTCACTCTGGCCCTGACCGCCCGGCGCGCCGAGACCCTCAAGGCGCGCGCCTATGACGGCGATACAGCGCGGATCTGCCTGCCAGAGGCCGCCACGCTAGGCTGGATTCAGGCCCTTGCGGATCCGGCGGATGACCTCAGCCATCCGATGAAAGGCCCGCTCATCAGTGCGCGGGACGGCTCTGCCAGCCTGCATCGTCTGGCCATAGCGCTGGTGAAATCAGCGCGCCTGCTGCCGGCCGCGCTGCTGGTTCCACTGGTGGGTGGTGCACAGTTTGCCGCCAGTCATGGCCTCACCCTGCTGCCGCAAGCCGCGGCAGAACCGCTGATGAGCCACAGCTCACCCCTGCATGCTGTTGCCGCCGCCCGCCTGCCGATGCAGGCCGCCGAGGCAGGCCGGCTGCATGTGTTTCGCCCCGAAGATGGCGCCGAAGAGCACTATGCCATCGAAGTGGGTCGCCCTGACCGCAGCCAGCCCGTTTTGGCCCGCCTGCATTCGGCCTGTTTCACCGGCGACGTACTGGGCTCGCTGAAATGCGACTGTGGCCCGCAACTGAACGCCGCGCTGGCGCAGATGGGCGCCGAGGGCAGTGGCGTGCTGCTCTACCTCAATCAAGAGGGCCGTGGCATTGGGCTGGCCAATAAAATGCGCGCCTATTCCCTGCAGGATCAGGGTTTTGACACGGTTGAGGCCAATCACCGTCTAGGGTTCGAGGACGACGAACGTGATTTTCGTCTCGGCGCCGCCATCCTGAAAGAGCTGGGTTTTGACCAGGTGCGACTGCTGACCAACAACCCCAAAAAGATCGCCATGATGGAAAAGACCGGCATCACGGTCACCGAAAGAGTGGAGCTGAAAGTGGGTGAAAACGCCCATAACGCGCAGTATCTGGCCACCAAGGCCGCCAAATCCGGCCATATGCTGTAATGCCCGCACCTAATCCCCAGCCGCCCCGCCGCATGAGCGATCTGGTACTAACCAAACAGGGGCTGCGCGCCCTGGGCCAGAGGCTTGCCTGCAGCATCGGCAAAGGTGGCATTAGCCGCGATAAACGCGAGGGGGATGGTGCCACCCCTACGGGAGTGCATCGGATCGTCGGTATGCTGTACCGCCCCGACCGGATTGCCCGCCCCGCCCCCTGGGCAGAACCCATCGGCCCCCGCGACCTTTGGTCTGACGATGGGCGCGATCTGCACTACAACAGCCATGTCACAGCTCCTTATGGCTTTAGCCATGAGCACCTGCGTCGGGCCGATCCGCTTTATGATCTGGTACTGGTGCTGGACTGGAACTGGCCAGAGGCCGTGGCCGGCAAAGGCTCGGCCATCTTCATGCATCAATGGCGGCGCCCCGGCTATCCCACCGAGGGCTGCATCGCCTTTTGTCGCCGCGATTTGTTTTGGCTGGCGTCCCGTGTCCAGCCCGGAAGCCGTGTTATCGTCCCCGATCTGACCTGAGGCAGCCTATACCACCTCAGTGGTGCGCGTACCAAAGATAGCCGATCCCACCCGCACATGGGTCGCCCCCTGGGCAATGGCCTGCTCAAAATCACCGCTCATCCCCATGGAGAGCCCGCTGAGATCGTTGCGGGCTGCAATCTGAGCAAGCTGGGAAAAATGCGCCTCGGCAGGCTCGGACACCGGGGGGATACACATCAGCCCCCTGATCGGCAGATCCAGAGCGCGACACGTCGCGACAAACCCATCAGCCTCGGCAGGCAGAATACCGGCCTTTTGCGGCTCAGCGCCAGTGTTGACCTGAATGAACAGATCCGGGCAGGCCCCGAGTTCCTGCGCCAGACGCGCAATGCTTTTTGCCAGCTTCGGGCGATCCAGCGTGTGGATGGCATTAAACAGCTCCATCGCCTGACGCGCCTTGTTGCTTTGCAAAGGGCCAATCAGATGCAGATCCAGCCCGGCATAGGTCTGGGCAAAATCAGGCCATTTTTCCCAGCGCCTCCTGGACGCGGTTCTCGCCAAAACAGCGGTGCCCCTCGTCCAGCACGGCAGCAACGCGCGCATTTGGCTGCACCTTGGACACCGCAATCAGCGTGACCGATCCTGCGGCGCGGCCAGCTGCCGCTTCGGCAGTCCTGATACGGGTTTTGATATCTTCCAGCGACATTTGGCTCTCTCCAGCTTTGACGCCAGAACAACACTGTTTTGGCACAAAAGGTAAGAGGCAAAAGAAAAGGGCGAGCTCTGTAAAGAGCCCGCCCCCAATTCACGCTAAGCGTATATCAGCTTAGAAGCTGAAGTATACACCAGCCTGGAACTGGTTGTCGTCGTCAGCTTCGTCAACATAGCCAGCAACGAAGGTCGCGCCGCCACCCAGGTCGTACTGGTAGTTGATGCCGAAGGCTGTGCCGTCAGCTGTGTCAGCTGCGGTAACAGTACCAGCAACGTCTGTGGAGTTAACCCAAACGGCCAGGTTGGAAGCTGCGCCGATATCCATGCTACCCTGCAGGGTAACCGAGTCAGCCGCGTCGGTGGAACCGTAAGCGATACGTGCACCGAACTGACCGAAGTCACCGCCGGCTGCAACTGCTACGATGTCGTTAGCTGCAACGGAAGAGGACTGAGCCGACGCCGATACATAGTAATCGGAGAAGGAGTAAGTCAGCATCAGAGCGCTACGGTCTTCGCCGCCTGCGGTGCCGGCAACGGTGCCGCCGTTACGCTGGCTGTAGGAGAAGTGACCGGTAAAACCGCCTGCAGCGTACAGAGCTTCGATACCGTTTACGCCCATGCCGTCGGAGGAATATGCATCCCAGTTCCATGCGGTACCGGTGCGGGATTTGATGACGAGCGAGTGGAAGCCCATGCCGTCAACGCCTGTGCCAGCGGCACGTGCGCCAGTTACATACAGACCAGGCATGTTTTCAACAGCGCCGATGATGTTGCCGACGTTGACGGTCAGGCCGCCATAGGTCACGCCAAAGCGTGCGCCGTTAAAACCATTGTCGCCACCAGGTGCGCTACCGGCTGGGTTGCCGTCACGGCTTTCGGACTGCATACGAACACGAGCGTTGAAGCCAACACCGCTGTCTGCTTCAGTCGACATGTCGACCTGCAGACGCAGACGGCTGGTGATGTTGGTTTCGGAAACGCCAACAGCACGCTCGTTAGCGGAGTTGTAGTCCAGACCAAAACGGCCGTAACCGGACAGACGGACGTCAGCAGCTGCCATGCCGGCAGTGGCGATCAGCGCGGTAGTCGCGAAGAGAACCTTTTTCATCGATTTTTCCCTCGGTTTTCAATTCTGATGCCCAAACCGGGGAATCCGGTGTGGGTATGACAAGTGGTTTCGCTTTTTCACCCCCATTTTGGCAAGGGCAGCCCATCTGCCAGCCAGCATTGCTCTTTCGGATGGTGCAGCTTTGCCACAGTCTTGCAGCCAGGCCTCCCTTTGCCACTGGGAAACATGCCAAATTGTTAAGGGCACGATGCTTTACCTCACAAAACAGATCGACAGTTCAAAGGCTCTCTCGCGGCCCGATTTCACGAACATTGAACTGGGACTATATATAACAGCCTGCGGATTCGATTCGCGGGATACGGCCTCCAGACGCAAAGCTCTTGCTCCGCTGCCCGCCGATACGATAGGAGTGCCGCAAGAGACTGCTGCCAGGAGCGACGATGACACCGCATAAGATTATTAAGACTACCCTGTTGGGGGTTTTGTGCTTTGGTTTAGTTGCCTGTGGTGGGCGCGCAGGCCGCGTGGCGCCAACCGGGCAGGCGTCGCAAGAGTTTAACGATGACATTGCGAATGCAAAAAGCGACAGATCCTCGATTTGGGACCTGTTTGGTGGTGCCCCGGACCAAAAGGTCCAGGTAAACCGCTACCTGTGGAATGCCAGCCTGGATGTGCTGGAGTTTTTGCCGGTGCAGTCGGTTGACCCTTTCACTGGTGTGATTGTGACCGGATACGGCACCCCTCCCGGCAGTGGCCGCGCCTATCGCGCCACCGTGCATATCAAAGACCCGGCGCTGGATGCGCGGTCGCTGAACGTTTCCTTGCAAACCAAGGGTGGCCGGGCCGTCAGTGCATCCACAACACGCGCTGTTGAGGATGCCATCCTGTCGCGGGCCCGCCAGCTGCGCATCGCAGACAAGAACCTCTGACCCGCAAAGACACTGCTGAAACAGAGCCCCGTTTTCAGTATGACATGTCTTCAGTATTACATGCGCCGGGTCACCACCCGGCGTTTTCATTCTTAAAGGACCTCTTGTGATGTCGCGCTACGCTGCCACCGAAATCGAAGCAAAATGGCAAAAAGCCTGGACCAAAGCTGGTATTTTTCAAGCCGAGCGCAGGCCCGGCAAAGAAAAGTACTATGTGCTTGAGATGTTCCCCTACCCCTCGGGGAAGCTGCATATGGGCCATGTGCGCAACTACACAATGGGCGATGTTGTGGCGCGCTACAAAATGTCGACCGGCCACAACGTGCTGCACCCTATGGGGTGGGATGCCTTTGGAATGCCTGCGGAAAACGCCGCCATGGCCTCTGGTGGCCATCCCAAGGACTGGACCTACGCCAATATTGCCGCGATGAAAGAGGAAGATGAAGCCGCTTGGCCTCTCGCTCGACTGGTCGCGTGAATTTGCCACCTGTGATCCGGAATACTATGGCCAGCAGCAGGCGCTGTTCCTGGACTTTCTGGACAAAGGTCTGGTCTATCGCAAAAATGCCGTGGTGAACTGGGATCCGGTCGACATGACCGTTCTGGCCAACGAGCAGGTCGAGGCGGGACGCGGCTGGCGTTCGGGCGCGCTGGTAGAGCGGCGTGAGCTGACGCAGTGGTTCTTTTAGATCTCCGACTACTCGGAAGAGCTTTTGTCGGGGCTGGACGGGCTGGACAACTGGTCCGCCAAGGTGCGCCTGATGCAGGAAAACTGGATCGGCAAGTCCCGCGGGCTGCAGTTCGGCTTTGAGCGCTGCGACGGTGGAGAGGCGATTGAGGTCTATACCACCCGCCCCGACACCCTGATGGGCGCGTCCTTTGTGGGCATCTCGCCGGATCACCCCATCGCCAAAGAGCTGGAGAAATCCTCTCCAGAGGTCGCCGCCTTTGTTGCGGAATGCCGCAAGGGGGGCACCACCGAAGAGGCCATCGAGACGGCAGAAAAGCTGGGCTATGACACTGGCATTCGGGTGAAACACCCGCTGAACCCGGATTGGGAGCTGCCGGTCTGGATCGCCAACTTTATCCTGATGGACTATGGCACCGGCGCGATCTTTGCCTGCCCGGCCCATGATCAGCGCGATCTGGATTTCTGCCGCAAATATGACCTGCCCGTGCTCAACGCCTTTTTCATGCCCGATGACGCCGCACCGGTTGCCAACGAGGCCCTGGTGCCCGCCAAATCGGAAAAGGTGCGCTGGGTCGACCATTTTGCCGGCCTCACCGAGGCCACCGGCGAAGAGGCCATCAACGCCACTGTCGACTTTGCGGAACAGGCAGGCTGGGGCGAAGGCGTCACCAAATTCCGCCTGCGTGACTGGGGCCTGTCGCGTCAGCGCTATTGGGGCTGCCCTATCCCGGTGGTGCATTGCGCCGACTGTGGTGTTGTGCCGGAAAAGAAAGAAAACCTGCCCATCGCGCTGCCCTATGATGAAGACGGCAAGGCGATTGATTTCTCGGTGCCCGGCAACCCGCTGGACCGTCACCCCAGCTGGCGCAACTGCGCCTCCCCCGCCTGTGGCAAGCCCGCCCAGCGTGAAACCGACACCATGGACACCTTTGTTGACTCGTCTTGGTACTTTGCCCGCTTTACCGCACCACACGCCGAGACGCCGACCGATCTGGAGGAAGCCGCCTACTGGATGAACGTCGACCAGTATATCGGCGGCGTTGAGCATGCGATCCTGCATCTGCTGTATTCGCGCTTTTTTGCCCGCGCCATGAACATCTGCGGCCATCTGCCCGACAGCGCCAAAGAGCCATTCGATGCCCTGTTCACCCAGGGCATGGTGACCCATGCGATTTATAAGAGTACAGAAAATGTCTTCCACAAGGACACCGACTGGAATTCCAACGATTCCAACGCAAGACTGCCTGCGTACTCAAAATCCACCTATTACTACCCAGAAGAGGTGGAGTTGCGGGACGGGCGCGCCTTCCTGAAAGAGGGCGGTGCTGAGGTCACAGTGATCCCCTCGGCCAAGATGTCGAAATCCAAGAACAACGTGGTCGACCCGCTCAGCATCATCTCGGCCTATGGCGCGGATACCGCCCGCTGGTTCGTGCTGTCTGATTCCCCTCCCGAACGGCACGGGGAATGGACCGCCTCGGGACCCGAGGCCGCCTATAAGCACCTGAACCGCGTCTGGAAGCTCTGCGACAAGATCGCCGCGATGGAGCCCGGTGCCGCAGGTCAGGGTGACGAAGAGCTGCTGCGCGAGATGCACAAGGCGATCCGCGATGTGACCCTTGGTGTCGAAAGCTTTGGCTTCAACGCCTCCATCGCGCGGCTCTATGCCTTTACTAACGCTCTGGCCAAATCCAAGGCCGGACAAGCGGCGCAAAAACAAGCCATCATGGTGCTGGCGCAGCTGATGTCCCCCATGACACCGCACCTGTCCGAGGACATCTGGGCGCATCAGGGCGGGACCGGTCTGATCACCACGGCACCCTGGCCGGTCGCCGATGAGGCCATGCTGGTCGAGGCAAGCGTTACCCTGCCCATCCAGATCAATGGCAAACGCCTCGGTGAAATCACCGGGGCCGCCGATCTCGACAAAGCAGAGGTTGAAAAACTCGCGCTGGCGCACGAAGCTGTGCAAAAGGCGCTGAATGGTGGTGCCCCGAAAAAGGTGATCGTGGTGCCCGGTCGTATCGTCAATGTCGTTGCTTAAACGCCCTCTGCTAACCCTCACTCTGGCCGCCGCTTTGGTGGCCAGTGCCTGTGGCTTTACGCCGGTCTATGCCCCGGTCGGCGGCGGCAATGCGCTCTACGGCCAGGTCGTGATCCCGGTGCCGGATCAGGCAGACGCCACCGGCGATTCAAATGCCTATTTTCTCGTCCGCGACCTGGAACAACGTCTGGGGCGCAGCAGTTCTGGCAACTACCAGCTTAACCTGACGCTATCGACCCGCTCGGAAGGGCAGGCCATCACCGCCGACAACTCGATCACCCGCTATTCAATTCTCGGCGCGGCTGGCTACAGCCTGATCCGGCTGTCAGATGGCATGGTGATCTCCAGCGGCACCGAGAGCAATTTCACCGGCTATTCCGCCACGGGATCCACTGTTGAAACGCTGGCTGGTGACGCGACGCCTTTGAGCGCCTGATGCGCATCCTTGCGGACCAGATCACCGCCCGCCTGCTTGCAACTGCGGATATCACCGCCAGCGCCGAATGAAGCTCTCGCCCCGCGACACGGATGCCTATTGTGGCAAGCCCGATCCCAAAAAGACCGGTCTGCTGATCTACGGCGCCGATGCCATGCGGGTGGCGCTGAAACGACAGCAGATGCTCGCCGCCCTTCTTGGCCCCACGGCGGATGAGGAAATGCGCCTGACACGGATGTCAGGCAGTGATCTGCGCAAAGAGCCGGCCCAGTTGTTGGATGCGGTAAAGGCCGTTGGCTTCTTCCCTGGCGCCCGCGCCGTGTTTGTCGAAGAGGCCAATGCCACCGCCGCCCCCGCCATTCTGGCCGCCCTTGAAGAATGGCAGCCGGGAGATGCGCAGATTGTGGTCACGGCTGGTCAGCTCAAGGCGACCTCGAAACTGCGCAAAGGCTTTGAGACGCATTCAAACGCCTATGCCACAGGCATCTATGATGACCCGCCATCGCGGGCTGAGATAGAGCGCATTCTAAGCGCGGCGCACATTAGCGATGTGCCAACCGACAGCATGTCGGCGCTGACGGATATCGCCAATGACATTGGCCACGGCGATTTCTCCCGCATGATCGAAAAACTGTCGCTGTATAAATATGACGATGACACTGCCTTGTCGCTGGATGACATTCAGGCCGTGGCGCCGCAATCCACCGAAGCGGCACTGGATGATGTGCTCAACGTGGTGGCCGAGGGGCGCACGCCAGAGATCGGCCCGCTGATCAGCCGGTTGCAGTCGCAGGGCACCAATGCGGTGACGCTCTGCATCGGCGCCACCCGACATTTTCGCACGCTGTATACCGTCGCCGCCGCGCCCGGCGGGCCAGCCCAGGGCATCGGCGCTCTGCGCCCGCCGCTCTATGGTAAACGCCGCGACCGGGTGTTGCGCCAAGCCCAGAACTGGGGCGCTGACCGTCTGCAACGCGCCCTGACCATCCTGACGGACACCGATCTTATGCTGCGCTCGGCAGGCCAGACGGCACCGGCGCTGGCCCTGATGGAGCGCGCCCTGATCCGGTTGGCCATGCTGGGCCGCGCCCGCTAATCACGCCCGTTAGTCACGCACGGTAATCACACCCGCAATCGCGCTTTGCGGTCAATGGCCTCATCGCGCCCTGATCCGGGCTTGACCTCTCCTTCCCAGCCGCCATCCTGCGCAGCACAGCAAATAGGGAGAGACCTGCATGTATACCGTTACTGGCAATCCGATGACCCGAACCTTTCGGGTGATCTGGGCTTTGGAAGAAATGGGCCTGCCCTACGAGCTGAACCCGGCGTCACCACAAAGCCCCGAGGTGCTGGCGCTCAACGCGTCGGGCAAGGTGCCGGTGCTGCAGGAGGACGGCGAGACCCTGACCGACTCAACGGCGATCCTCACCTATCTTGCGGACAAACATGGAGCACTCACCGCCCCCGCCGGCCCGCTGGCGCGGGCCCGTCAGGACTCGATGACGCAGCTGTGCCTCGATGAGCTGGACGCGGTGCTCTGGACCGCCGCCCGCCCATAGCTTTGCCCTGCCAAAGGAGCAGCGGGGGCCCGAGATCAAGCCGAGCCTGAAGTGGGAGTTTTCCCGCAACCTCGGCCGGATAGAACAGAAGATCAAAGGCCCCTTTGTGATGGGAGATGCATTCACCATCGCCGACATCGTCCTGACCCACTGTCTGAACTGGGCCTCTGGCGCCAAATTTCCCATCGAAAGCCAGATCGCGCTGGACTACGCCAAGGCAATGCGGGCGCGCCCGGCCCATCAACGCGCTGCTGCGCTGGCAAAATAGCCGACAATAGCCCGCAATAGCTGACTGGCCAGATCTCTCAGTCGGCTGCCAGATAGCGCACTGCGCCCTGTCCGGCCCAGCGTCCGGTGGCAAAACACGCCGTGAGGAGGTAGCCGCCGGTCGGCGCCTCCCAGTCCAGCATCTCCCCGGCGCAAAAGGTGCCGGGGATTTTTGTCAGCATCAAATCGGCGTTCAGCGCGGACCAATCCACCCCGCCGGCGGTCGAGATCGCCTCATCCATAGGACGCAGCCCGGCATGTTTGACCGGCAGCGCCTTGATCAGCGCCGCAAGCTCATTTGGATCCTGAGGCAGAGGGCGGCCAAATTCCTGCAACAGCGCGGTGCGGGCAGGCCCCAGCTTCACAACCCGGCGCAAATGGTTTGTCAGGCTGGATTTGCCACGCCCGCGCGCCAGACGGCTAACGAGCTCTGTCTGGCCAAGATCCGGCAGCAAATCAACGCTAAGCGCCGCCCCGTCCCGCACAGCCGCACTGACCGTATAGATCCCGCCCCCTTCAAGACACCGCGCCGAGATCACCGCCTCACCGCGCGCCCAGATCTTTCCCGCCTGCCATTTTACACCCTTCACCGGCTGGCCAAAATGCGGATGCATATGTGCCGACCAGTCAATCAGCAGCCCAACATTGGCGGGCTTGAACGGTGCCAGCGCCACCTCGCGCGCCGCCAGCTGATCAGCCCAGGCCCCGTCCGAGCCCAGCCGCGCCCAGCTGGCACCGCCCAGCGCCAGCACTGTTATGCGCGCCTTGATTTTCTGCGGCCCCTCTGGCGTGTCAAAACACAGCGCATTCTCGTGTCCACCACCCCCTGCCCAGCCAGTCCAGCGCCAGCGGCTGCGCCAGGTCACACCCAAGCTGTCCAATTGCGCCAACCAGGCGCGCAGCAGCGGCGAGGCCTTCATTTTTTGCGGAAACACCCGGCCAGTAGAGCCGGTGAACAGCTCTTGCTCAAGACCTCGCGCCCATGCCTGGATGGCCTCGGTGCCAAAGCCAGTGACCATCGGCGTCAAAGCCCTGGCAGCGGCGCCGTAGTGCGGCAAAAGCTGCTTGAGAGGTTCATCCTTGGTGAGGTTGAGGCCGGATTTGCCGGCCATCAGAAACTTGCGCCCCAAGGAGGGCTTGGCTTCGACCAGCAAAACCCGGTGGCCAGCTGCGGCGATCTCAGCCGCAGCCATCAACCCGGCAGGCCCGCCACCAATCACCACTGCATCCCAAACCTGATCCTGATCCATGTCACCCTCGTACCAACGTGCCTTTGCACCGCATCTACGGCAGATGCGCACAAAAGACGAGGGTGGGAAACAGATCAGGCGCGCTGCTGCTCAGGCCGGCAACAGGTCGGCGGCAGCAGCTCAGACCGGCAACAGGTCAGTTCAGCAACAGGTCAGGCCAGCACCCCTATGACAGCCCAGCGGTCAGCCCCGGCACATGGCCAGAATACCGCTGGCGACCTCGGGCCTCGCGGCCAGCGCGTCATCCAGCAGCGCGCGGGCCTGATCCATCAGTGCCTCAGGCTCTACCAGACGGTCTATCAGACCCCAGGCGCAGGCCTCGGGGGCCTCAACCTTTTGGCCTGCCGCCAAAATCATCTTGGTGCGGGCCGGCCCAATCAGCGCCGCCATCCGGCCGGCATCCGAGGGCTGCGGCAGATAGCCCAGCTTCATCACCGGGTAGAAAACCTTGGCCGTCGGCACCGCAAGGCGTATGTCGCAGGCCAGCGCCATGCCGTTGCCCCCCCCTGCCAGCGTGCCGTTGAGGGCCGCAATCTTGAGACAGGGCAGATCCGCCACCGCTGCTGACAGACGCTCCCAGACCGTTGAGGTGGCAAGCCCGGCGCGGGCCTCATCCAGATCGGCGCCGGCACTAAAGACCTTGCCTGTGCCGGTCAGAATGAACCCGCGCGCCACCTGCGCCCGGGTTGCAATCTCTACCAGTTCCTCAAGCATCGCTGCGGTCAGCGAGTTTGCCTTTTCCGGGCGGTTGAGGGTGACAGTCCAGAGCCCGGCATCAGAGATGTCGAGGTCAATCATATCAGGCCAACCCGGCGGCGAATGCTGTCCTCACGCAGGGCGATCTCCTGGCCGCGGAATTCATCGGCATCGGCGCTGCACATCCACAGCAGGGTTTTGGCAGGCCATTCAGCGGGAACATGATCGTTCCAGTCAATCTGGCTCACCGGGTTGATGCCGCTGGATTTGATCTTACGCTGCATCTCGGTGGCAACGGTGCCCGGCGACAGGCTGAGAACCCGGATGCCATTGTCGCCCTCTTCCAGGTGCAGCGCACGGGTCAGCATCAAAACACCGGCCTTTGACGTACAATAAGCGCTCCACCTTCCAGTGCGTTATAGGCCGCGCCAGAGCCGATATTGATAATGGTGCCGCCATTGCCCGATTTCATCAGCGGCAGCGCGGCATGGATGCCGTTGAAGACGCCCTTGATGTTGATATCCATCAGCTGGCCCCAGGCCTCGGGGTCCGAGTCTTCGATACGGGCAATCGGGTCGATGACCCCGGCATTGTTGATCAGAATATCAAGACTGCCGAACGCCTCATGCGCCTTTTGCAGCGCTGCGGCCACGGCGGCAGGCTGTGAGACATCACAGGCAAAGGCCAGCGTGTTTCCGCCGATCTCCTCGGCCAGTGCCGCGAGACTGTCGGCGCTCCTTGCCAGCAAGGCCAGATTGGCACCTGCTGCTGCAAAAACCCGCGCCGCATCTGCGCCTATGCCCCGGCTGGCACCGGTGATGACAACTGTTCTACCCTTGATATCCATCAGATTAGTCTCCAAATTCGCTCTTTGCGGTTGTGGTAAACTGCTTGGGGGGAACGGTCCAGCCCTAGGCCCCCTTGACCCCACAAAGCATGCAGTTGACCATATGCCCATTAAATTTGCAGTTTTGCAGAAAGGTTATCCCATGACAGTTTTCCTCGCGCGCGGTACGAGCGCCGCTGCGGTCCTGATTATTTCCGCCCAAGGTGCTTTTGCCGATGTCAGCGCCCAGGATGTCTGGTCTGACTGGAAAGCCTATATGACCGGCACAGGCTACACCGTGACCGGCACCGAATCCCAGTCGGGCAATGTGCTCACGGTCAGTGACATCTCGATGACCATGCCGATCCCGGAAAACGGGGAGAGCTTTGATCTGACGATGGCCGCGATTGAATTTGTCGAAAATGGCGATGGCACCGTCAATGTGCTGCTGCCCAAAGAATTCCCAATGGCTGTTGCAGGTGAAGGCGACGGCGAAAAATTCTCGGTCGAGATTATATACAGCCACGATGGCGCGCCGATGGTGGTCTCTGGTGATACCTCTGCGATGGCCTATGACTATGCCTCCAGCACAGCCACGGTCACGCTGGGCAAAATCAATGCTGACGGCAAAGATATCCCGGCCGATCACCTGTCTATGTCCGTTGTGCTGAATGAGATCTCGTCCAAGACAAACATGCAGATTGCGGGTCAGCGCAGCTATGATCAGGCGATGTCGGTGGCCGAGCTCAGCTATGATATAAATTTCAAAGACACCGATTCGGATGACAGGGGCACAATCACGGGCAGCATTCAGAACCTCACCGGCAAAGGGGTCAGCGTCATTCCAACCGGTCTGGAAAATCCGCTGCTGCTCGATCTGGTCAAGGCAGGCTTTAATGTTGACGCGGACCTTGCCTATTCCGGCGGCAACAGCGCGATTTCTGTCACTGGCAGCGACAGTTTTGATATGCAGACCAGCTCTAAGGGCGGCAATTTCGGCGTAACCATGAGCGCAGAGGGCCTGTCCTATGATGTTGGTCAGCGCGACATCACGATAGATGTCTCCGGTTCCGAGATCCCCTTCCCGCTGGCGCTCACCATGGCGGAAACCGGCTTTAAACTGCTGATGCCGGTCAACCCTTCCGATGAAGAGCAGGATTTTGGCCTCGGCATCACCCTGCGCGATTTTGCGGTTCCTGACATGCTTTGGGGGATGGTGGATCCCACCGGCACCCTGCCGCATGATCCGGCCACGATTGTTCTGGATCTCGCAGGCAAGGGCAAACTGCTGTTCGATATGTTTGACCCAAAGGCGGTTGAGGCGCTCGAAGATGGCGAACAAGACCCCGGTGAGCTGAACGCTGTCAGCATAAAACAGCTGTTGGTCTCTGCTGCGGGCGCAAAACTGACCGGCACCGGTGATTTCACCTTCAACAACGAAGATCTGGCGACCTTTGACGGCATGCCAGCCCCTGAAGGCGTCGCCAATATCCAGCTGGAAGGCGCCAATACTCTGATCGACAGCCTGATCACAATGGGCTTGCTCAGTGACAGCGACGCCATGGGCGCGCGGATGATGATGGGTATGTTCGGCGTGCCCGGCGACGGCGAAGACACTCTGACATCGGAAATCCAGGTTTCTGAGGACGGCAAAATCCACGCCAATGGTCAGCGCATCAAATAAGCCCGGCTTTTACAGCAATAAATCTCCTTCAGGGCCGCCGCGTGCGGCCCTTTTTTGTGCCACGCCCTTGCAGCAGCTGCCGGGTCTGGCTAGCTCTTGTTGCAACTCAATTTCAGTAGGTGCCCATGACCCAGTCCCCGCAAGCGCTTTGCCAAGCCCTGATTGATGCCGCCAAACGTGCCGGTGCCGATGGCGTCGATGCCATGGCAACCGAAGGCAGCTCTCTCAGCATCGAGGTCCGCGAGGGCAAACTGGAACACGCCGAGCGTTCGGAAGGAACCGATCTGGGGCTGCGAGTCTTTATTGGCCAGCGTCAGGCTCTGGTGTCCTCGTCCGACAGCCGCCCGGAACCCATGACTGCCATGGCCGAACGCGCCGTTGCCATGGCCCGTGAGGCGCCTGAGGATCCCTATACCGGCCTTGCCGCCGCAGATCAGCTGGCCCAGTCCTGGGATATCGACGCGCTGCAGCTTTGTGATCCAAGCGACGCGCCCTCTCCCGAGTCTCTGCAGCAAAATGCACTGGAGGCCGAGGCGGCCTGTCATGCCATTGAGGGCGTCAGCCAGGTGCAGTCCGCCGCGGCCGGCTATGGCCATAGCGCGATCTATCTGGCCACCTCCAACGGGTTTGCCGGCGGCTACCAGCGCACTGGTCGCTCCACCTCCTGTACGGCAATTGCCGGGACTGGAACTGAAATGGAGCGTGACTCCGACGGTGATTCCCGCAGCTTTCAGGCGGATCTGCGCAGTCCCGGCGACATTGGCCGCAGCGCCGGAGAACGTGCCGTGGCGCGCCTGAATGCCCGTCGCCCCCAGACCGGCGGCTATCCGGTGCTGTTTGACGAACGGGTCTCCTCCTCGCTGATCGGGCATGTGCTGGCCGCCTCCAACGGCGCGGCCATTGCCCGTGGCTCTTCCTGGCTGCAGGACTCGCTGGGAGAGCTGGGGCTGCCAGAGGCGCTTTCGGTGATTGAAGACCCGCACCGGCCCCGCATTTCCGGCTCGCGGCCCTTTGATGGCGAAGGCCTTGCCACGCAGAGGCGCAGCATCGTGGCAGAGGGCGTGCTGACAGGTTGGACGCTGGATCTTGGCCGAGGCCAGAAACTGGGGCTGCAAAGCACCGGCAATGCGGCGCGCGGCATTGGATCGGTTCCCTCGCCGTCAAACTGGAATGTCGCCCTGACACCGGGAGAGCAAAGCCGTGAGGAACTGGTCGCCGCGATGGGGACCGGCCTTTTGGTCACCTCGCTGATCGGATCCACCATCAACGCCAATACCGGCGACTATTCCCGTGGCGCGGCCGGCTACTGGGTCGAGAACGGTGAGATCGCCTATCCGGTCAATGAATGCACCATCGCCGGCAACCTGCGCGATATGCTGATGCGGATCATTCCGGCCAATGATGCGCGGAGCTATCTGTCGCGGGTGGTGCCCTCGCTCCTGGTCGAAGGAATGACCCTTGCCGGCAGCTGACGACCTCACCCTCCTGACCCGCGCCGCCGAGGCGGCTGGTGACATTGCCCTGAAATACTCTGGCCCCGCTGCCCGGCGCTGGGACAAACCGGGTGGTCAGGGACCTGTCACCGAGGCCGATCTCGCGGTCAATGCCATGCTGGAAGAGATGCTGCCACAGGCGCGCGCCGACTATGGCTGGCTGTCAGAAGAGAGCGAGGACACGGCGGCCCGCCTCAGCAAAGACCGCGTCTTTATCGTCGACCCCATTGATGGCACCCGCAGTTTTGCCGAGGGCTCAACCACCTGGGCCCACTCGCTGGCGGTGGCCACGCGCGGAGAGATCACCGCTGCCGTGATTTTCCTGCCGCAGCGCGAACTGATGTATCCCGCCGCCAGGGGGATGGGGGCTTTTGGCAATGGCACGCCCATCACCGTGGCCCCGCGCATGGCCTTAGAGCAGGCAAAGGTTCTTACCGCCAAACCAAACCTCCACAGCCGCCACTGGCTGGGCGGGGCCGCCCCGGGTTTTCAGGTCAGATACCGCCCTTCGCTGGCCTACCGGCTGGCCCGGGTGGCGGATGGGCGCTACAGCGCCATGCTCCCCCTGCGCCGCAGCTGGGAGTGGGATATCGCCGCCGGAGACCTGATCCTGCGCGAGGCAGGCGGCCTCACCAGCGACCGTTTGGGCGGCTCTTTGAGGTTCAACAACCCCACCCCTTTGCTGGAAGGGGTCCTGGCCGCCACCCCCGGTGCACATCTGGCCCTGCTGCAGGCGCTGGATCCACAGGGCCCTGGCATTCCGGGGCGATGATGAGCGGTCATGGCCCTGCATATGCAACATGACTGAGCCTCAGTCTCTGATGCGCCCCCCCGGCGAAGTCCTGTGGATCCATGCCACCACACTACAGCGCTATCTGGCGCTTTGTGACATCTGGCACCGGCTGAAATCCATGCGTCCTGATCTGGTTGTGCTGGCAACCTGGGAAGCCGGGATGGGAGAGGTGCCCGCGACTGAAGGCTGCGATTTCGCGCTTGGCCCGCTGCCTGCCGACCAATCTGCAGAAGCCAAGGCCTTCCTGACCCGGTGGCGTCCCGATCTGTGTCTTTGGGCCGGAGGTGAGTTGCGGCGGGGGCTGTTGCGGCAAATGCGGGAACAGGGGGTCTCAGCGCTGCTGCTGGATATTCGCGAAATGGAGCTACCGGCCCGCAAGCTGCGCTGGCTCCCCGACCAACGTCACCGCATGTTCAGCGGCTTTGACGCGGTGCTCACCCCCTCAAAGGCGGTGCGCAGCCAGTTGCTGCGGGGGGATCTTTTGCCCGAGCGCGTCCAGCTGACCGGCCCGCTGCGGATCTCTACCCTGCCCCCCAGCTGCAACCACGATGAGCTGAACGCCCTGCAACAGAGCTTGGGCAGTCGCCCGGTCTGGCTGGCGGCGCGGGTCCGCCTGGAAGAGCTGCCCAGCCTGCTGGATGCGCATCGCACCGCCCTGAGGCTGTTGCACCGGTTGTTGCTGGTGATTGCGCTGGACAGCCCGGATTGTCGCGACCGAACCCGTAGCCTGTTGCACACGCGGGGTCTGCAATGTGCCGATCGCGAGGCGGGTGAAGAGCCGAATGATTATACCCAGGTTCTGATCACAGACAGCGACAATCTTGGCCTGTGGTATCGGCTGGCGCCGATCACCCTGCTGGCCTCCAGCCTGCTCCCCGAGATGCCGGGCCAAAGCCCGCTGGATGCGCTGGCGCTGGGCTCGGTTGTGTTGCATGGGCCGGGCAATGGCACCCATCAGCAGATCTACGACCAGCTGTCGCAGGTGCAGGCAACAGAGCAAGTGAACAGCGCTCAGGAGCTGGCAGAGATGGTTATTCACCTCTCGGCTCCGGATCTGGCCGCAGAAATGGCGCTGGCGGGCTGGGCGGCGGTGACCGAGGGCGCAGTGATGACCGACCAATTGATTGACAGGATTCAGGATATGCTGGACCTGCGCGAGGAAAAAAATGCGTCCCCCTGAGTTTTGGAACAAACCCCCACAGGCCTTTGATCTGCGCGCCAGCCTGCTGGCGCCGCTGGGCTGGCTCTATGCAGCGGTCACCGCCAAAAGGCTGCGCGACACCCAGGGCTACCGTGCGCAGGTGCCGGTGATCTGCGTTGGCAACCTGAATGCCGGCGGGACTGGCAAGACGCCAACCGTGATCTGGCTGCTGGAGGCCCTGCGCAACATGGGCCACGAGCCACATGTGGTCAGCCGCGGCTATGGCGGCGCGCTGACGGGGCCGGTGGCCGTTGACCCCGGCAAACACCGCGCCCGCGACTGCGGCGATGAGCCCTTGTTGCTGGCAGCCTTTGGCGAGGTCTGGGTCTCGCGCGACCGGGCGGCAGGCTGCAGGGCCGCTGAGACGGCGGGAGCGACCGTCATTGTGCTGGACGACGGGTTTCAGAACCCCAGCGTGATCAAGGATCTGTCGCTGGTGGTGGTGGACGCCGCGCGGGGCTTTGGCAATGGTCGCTGCCTGCCTGCAGGACCCCTGCGCGAATCTGTGCCGCGCGGCCTGTTGCGGGCGGATGTGGTGCTCTCGATTGGCAACTCGCGCGCCCAGGACGCGTTTTCGCAGCTGTGGCAGGATAAACTGCTGGGGCTGCCGCATGTGCAGGCCGCACTGGAGCCATTGCAGACAGGTATGCCCTGGCAGGACACGCCAGTTCTGGCTTTTGCCGGCATTGGCCATCCGCAAAAGTTTTTCAACACCCTGCGCGACCTTGGAGCCCGGATCATCCGGGCCGAGGCGCTGGAGGATCACCAGCCGCTGTCTACGGCTCTGATGAACAGGCTTGAGGCCGAAGCGCGGCTGCAGAGCGCGCAGCTGGTTACCACCGAGAAAGACGCCGTGCGCCTGCCCGACAGTTTTCGCAACAAGGTGATCACCCTGCCGGTGCGTTTGCAGATAGCTCAGGCCGAGAGCCTGATGGCGCGTCTCAGGGAGATTGCGCCGCCGCCACCCTAGGGGCAGCCCTCATAGCACGTAGCCTGAACGACAAAAGCCCGAGGTCTCCCTCGGGCTTTGACTGGTCTGGTCAGCTCTCTTCAGGCTAATGCCTGTTAGCTGTCGAGCTCGGCATCAATCAGCGCCTTGAATTTCTCGTAGGACTGATTCTCGATCTTGGTGCCGTTCAGCAGGAAAGAGGGCGTCGACTGGATACCGTCTGCGGTGGCGTTTTCCTGATACCAGGCCGCCAGCGTCTGGGCCTTGGTGCCGTCCTGCAGGCAGGCCTCAAGCGTCTCTTTTTCAAGTCCCGCCAGGCCGCCGATCTTGCGCAGCGCGTCAATGATCTCGGAGGCGCCACCGGCACGGGTCCAGTCAGACTGGCCCTTGTAGATCAGATCGCTGATGCCAAAGAATTTCTCGGGGCCACCACAGCGCGCGATCATCGACGCCCAGAGACCATAGCGGTCAAAATAGACTTCGCGGTAGATGAGTTTCATCTTGCCGGTGTCGATATACTCTTCTTTCAGCTGCTTAAAGACGCCGGTGTGAAAATTGGCGCAATGCGTGCAGGTATAAGAGGCATATTCGATCATGGTCACCGGCGCATCTTCGGCGCCAAGGACCATTTCGGTGATGGTCGAGGTATCGATCTCGGCTTCTTGTGCAGAGGCGGCACCAATCAGAGGATTTTCGGGCAGCCGGGTTTGGCTGTTGTACCCTGTTACCGCATAGGCTCCGGCAGCAAGCGCCACCGCAGCAAAAACACCAGACATGAGACGGGTCATTCATACCCCTTTCGTTGAGTTTTTTGTTTTGTCAGCACATTGCGCCCCAACCGCTCAAGCGCGGCGCGCAGATCTTCGTTTTCAACCCCCTTGGCCGCCTTTGCTGCCTCGGCCTGATCCTGGGGATCCGCCTGCGCCAGCTTTTGCACCTTGGGGGCATGTTTGAACTCTACCTGGCCATCAGAGAAACCAATGGGTGCCGTCTGGGTGATCCAAACCTTGGAAATGGCGTTATAGCCATAAACGGCATTCACCTTTTCGCGCAGCCGCTCTTTTTGCATCTCCAATATTGGCGCGTTGGCGCCATTGGTCAGCACTGTAAGGGTGGCGCCAAAGGCGCTGCGGCCATAGCCGACCTTGACCGGCCGAGCGATGGCGGCAATATCGCTGCCGGCGATCTCTTCCCAATGGGTGAGCAGACGCGAGACCGCAAAGCCACGGCTTTCGCCCGCTTTACGGATCTGCTCGTTGAGGAGCCGGGAGGTTCGTGCGAACCCGCGTGTGCTGCTGCGCCTAAATGCCATTATTCTGGTTTTGCTTGACTGATCACCCTATTGTAAAGGGTCCTCTTACAGAGGCCAGCAAAACCACCACGTCAAAGGGGTAAAGAATGCGTGATTTAGACAGATCCCCGGATCATTTGGCGCCCGAGCATTTGGCCCCAGAGCTGCTGGCCTGGTATGATCGCAATGCCCGCGCCATGCCCTGGCGCACCTCACCTGCGGATCGTGCCCGCGGCGCAAGACCCGATCCCTATCGCATCTGGCTCAGCGAAGTGATGCTGCAGCAAACAACCGTGGCCGCCGTGACCGAGTATTTCCAGCGGTTTACCCGGCGCTGGCCCAGCGTTCAGGATCTGGCCGCCGCCGAGGATGCGCAGGTCATGGGGGAATGGGCCGGCCTTGGCTACTATGCCCGGGCGCGCAATCTGCTGAAATGTGCCCGTGTGGTTGCCACTGATCTGGATGGCCAGTTCCCAGACAGCTATGACGCCCTGCTGAAACTGCCCGGGGTGGGCCCCTATACGGCTGCCGCCGTAGCCTCGATTGCCTTTGATCTGCCGGAAACCGTGCTCGACGGTAATGTGGAGCGGGTGATGGCGCGACTGCACAACATTCATGCCCCCTTGCCCGGGGTGAAACCGGTGCTGAAACAGCACGCAGCAACGCTCACCCCAGTGGCACGACCCGGCGACTATGCCCAGGCGGTGATGGATCTGGGCGCCACCATCTGCTCTCCCAAAAACCCGGCCTTTGGCATCTGCCCCTGGCGCGCGCCCTGTCAGGCGCGGCTGGCGGGCACCGCCGCTGAGCTGCCAAAAAAGACGCCAAAACAGCCCAAACCCACCCGACTGGGGGCGGCCTATCTTGCCCGCAGCAGCGAGGGCTGCTGGCTGCTCGAGCGCCGCCCGGACAAGGGGCTTTTGGGCGGTATGCTGGGCTGGCCCGGATCCGACTGGAACGAGGCACCGGAAGAGCGCGCGCCCTTTGAGGCCGACTGGCAGGATCTGGGCGGTGAAGTGCGCCATACCTTCACCCATTTCCATCTCATCCTGCAGGTGAAAGTGGCGCAATTGCCCGAGGGGTTTAACATCACTCCCGGGCAGGAGGTGCTGTCGCGTCATGTGTTCCAGCCCAGCGAGCTGCCAACCGTGATGCGCAAAGCCTTTGACCTCTGGTCCGGCTCTGACTTTAATCCAGCCCAGGGCTGATCGGCGCGGGCTGCCACATTTGGTCGCCACTTCGGCCCCTTGGGTTTCGGGACAAACCAGCCTAGTCTCTGCCATATCTCATCTGGCCTGATCCAGGTCATTGGTTTTGGAGACTGATTGATGATCGCCGCTGACATTCTTCCACGCTGGCAATCCGCCCTGCCCTTCTGGATCTCCTTTCTGCTGTTGCCGCTGATCTGGAGTGCCGCGCTGTTCGGAGGCTGGGTCCTCCTGTTGCCGCCGCTGGTGACCTGGTATCTTTTTGCCGCCCTTGACGGCGTGCTGGGGCTGAACCTTGAGAATGCCGACCCCATGACCCCGGAAGAGGATCTCGACTGGTATCGCAGGCTGACTACGGCCTGGGTGCCGCTGCAGTTCATCAGCCTCTTTGGTGTGATTTACTACGTCAGTGACGGCAGCCATTTGTCCAGGCTGGAAAAGTTCGGCGTCTTTTTTGGCGTGGGCGTGGTGACCGGCACCATTGGCATCAACTACAGTCATGAACTGATGCACCAGCGCAACCGGCTGGAGCGTAATCTGGCGGATCTGCTGCTGGCCATGGTGCTCTATTCGCATTTCCGCTCGGAGCATCTGCTGGTGCACCACCGCTATGTTGGCGCCCCGCGCGATCCGGTCACAGCGCGCTACAACGAGGGCTTTCACCGCTACTACCCCCGTGTATTGCGGCAATGCTGGCAGTCCGCCTTTCGCGCCGAGCGTGAAAAGCTGGCGAAAAAGAAACTGCCCTGGACCAGCCGCAAGAACCCGTTCTTTCGCTACTGGGCGCTGCAGGCGGTGATGCTGCTGCTGGCCATCGCATTAGGCGGTCTCACGGGTCTGGTGCTGTTTCTGGTGCAGGCGGGTGTTGCCATCTGGCAGCTGGAACTGGTGAACTATGTCGAGCACTACGGGCTGACCCGCAAACATCTGGGTGAAGGGAAATACGAGCATGTGCGCCCGCATCATTCCTGGAATGCCGCCCACAAGGCCTCAAACTGGTTGTTGATCAATCTGCAACGCCACTCGGATCATCATTATCGCCCCGACCGGCGCTTTCCGCTGCTGCAAAACCATACGCCTTCGGATGCGCCGCAGCTGCCCTATGGCTATCCGGTGATGACAATGGCCGCGATGTTGCCGCCGCTGTGGCGCCGGATGATGAACCCGCGTGTGCGGCGGTGGCGGCAGATGTATTACCCCGAGATCACGGACTGGAGCGCCTACAACAAGGCAAAAACGCCGATGCCGCGCGCCTAGCAAACAGCAGGCCGCAGCCTGGAAAAATGGAACACTGTCGCCGCCTTTTGCAGCAAGAGCATCAGCGTTTGGCCCAGACTTTCATTGGCTCATCCAGGCCGCGCACGTCCTGATCCGGATGGCAGTCAAACCCGCGGGCCAGATCGCTTCCTGGCAATTCCTGCAGGCTCTGCAGCCGCAAATCATCGCTCATCACAATGGGGGTCTGCAGCCGCCGGGTCATCTCTTCCAGCCGGGCCGCGACGTTCACCGCAGTGCCGATCACCGCATACTCTAACCGGTTGGCGCCAATATCACCCAGCAGGGTTTCACCATAGTGGATCCCGATGCCCGCCTGGATCTCGGGCTCGCCCAGACGGCGCCTCTCGCGGTTCCAGACAGTCAGGACCTCTTGCATTGCCAATGCACATTCCAGCGCATTGCTGGCATCGCGATCTCCGGCAGAGGGGGTGCCAAAGGTCGCCATCAAACCGTCGCCCAGGTATTTGTCCAGTGTGCCGCTATGGCGGAAAACCTCGCGCTCCATGCGCCCGTGAAAACCGCGCAACAGGGCAATCACCTCATGTGGATCCCGCCCGGCCGCCAGTCTTGTAAAGCCAATAATATCAATGAACAACACCGCGACATTCTGGATTTTCACCTGCTTCAGCGGCTCATCATTCTGCGACAGCTGATCGACCACATTGGGCGAGAAATACCGTGACAGGTTGGCGCGTTCGCGCTCAAGCCCGGCGTTCGTCAACAGCAATGTATTGGCACGGCGCGCCGATATCGCCAGAGTGATCGCCACGATGAGAAAGACAATGACCTCCTGTATCCGCAACTGCAGCATAAAGCTGTTGGGATCGAGGAATTTAATCAGATCCGAATCGGCGCCAAAGGCCGCACTCCGCCTCGCTGAGACCAGGGGTCGGCGGAGTGAGCCACCAGGCGAGGCCCAGCGCCGCCATCCACATCACAAAGGTCCAGACCCCAATGGCAATCACCGTGCGCCAGGAATAGGCCATGGTCCCCACGGCCAGGATCACAAAGAAGTAGAGGAAGTTGTCGAACCGATATTGCATCGCCAGCGGCATAGCATCGACGCTCAATGGGTTCGGCCCGACCATGCCGACAGTCATGAGCAACAAGTCAATAAAGATCAGCAACAGTTCAACCCGCGACCGGCCAACACGCCCGACACGCTGGATGAACCAGCCATTCAAACAGAGCAGCGCCATAATGCCAACGTGATAGATGACTTCGAATTTTGGGTGTATCGAGACAACAAAGATCGCAAAGATCGTCATGGCGACCCAGCGCGCTCTGACGGCCAGCTCCAGCCCTTCACGCTTGTGGTTTTTCAAGGCCGCCACGACATATTGCGTCTCAGGAGTGTCTTCGATCTCCGTCGCCCGCGTCATGTCAATCACACCGGGCTTGGGCGAAATCAAAGAGGTATCAGTCATCAGGCGGTCCCTTTTGCTGCGCCCAAGATAGTCATTCTTGTGCCAGCATACATCCCCCAGCCTGGCTGCGGCATGAAAAAAGCCCCGCCAAAAGGCGGGGCAAGGTGCGGCACCTGTGACAAAGGACAGGTGCCGTCGGTTAACTCTGGTCGTAATTTGAAAAGGGGAAGCAGGCCTAGTTCTGCATTTCAGCCCGGATCTGCTGGCGCAAAACGTCGATCGGCACAGTCTGGCCGTCACGTTTGAAACACCAATAGGTCCAGCCATTGCAGGAGGGCGCGTTTTCAAGATGCGCCCCGACCTGATGGATCGAGCCTTTGACATTGTCACCAATCAGGGTGCCATCAGCGCGAACCTTGGCCTTGTGACGCTGGTTCATCGAATAAAGCTCGTCGCCCGGACGCAGCATGCCGCGCTCCACCAGCTGGCCAAAGGGCACCCGGGGCTCTGCCCGTTTGCTGGTCGAGACCTGCAGCGCTTCGCGGTCGAATTTGCGCACCGATTTGATCCGCTGAGTTGCCACCTTGCGGTAGGCTTCTTCCTGCTCGATGCCAATGAACTCACGTCCCAGCATTTTGGCGACAGCGCCGGTGGTGCCGGTGCCAAAGAAGGGATCCAGAACCACATCACCAGGATTGGTAGAGCCCACCAGAATGCGGTGCAGCAGCGATTCCGGCTTTTGCGTCGGATGCGCCTTGTCGCCGTTCTCGTTCTTCAGCCGCTCATGGCCGGTACAGATGGGCAGCACCCAGTACGAACGCATCTGAATGCCTTCGTTCAGGGCCTTAAGCGCCTCGTAGTTAAAGGTATATTTGCCGCCTTCGGATTTTGACGCCCAGATCATTGTCTCATGGGCATTGGTGTAGCGCTTGCCGCGAAAGTTCGGCATCGGGTTGGATTTGCGCCAGACCACATCGTTCAGGATCCAGAAGCCTTCGTCCTGCATCGCCGTGCCAACGCGAAAGATGTTGTGATACGAACCAATCACCCAGATCGAGCCATTTGGCTTTAGGATCCGGCGGGCCTGGTGCAGCCAGCGACTGGTGAAATCATCATAGGCTGCAAAACTGGAAACTGGTCCCCGTGATCATCCACCGCATCGGCCTTGCTGTTGTCGGGCCGGTGCAGCTGGTTTTTCAATTGCAGGTTATAGGGCGGATCCGCAAAAATCAGATCGACCGAATTGGACGGTAGACCAGACATCACATCAATGCAGTCACCATCAAGAATCGTGTTCAAAGGGAGCGCCGCGGCGCCCTTCGTTATTGTTTTAGTCATTTGCTCTGCCTCAAAACCACTCGGCGCATTTTTGCGCTCATTTTGGTTATCCACAGGATGATTTATCCGGGATTCGAGGTCAATTTGTTTTTTAGATCAGGGGACTGCGGTTCACTCTTGATACAATATCTTGTGTACCGGTTTGAAAGAACGCCGATGATGTGGTGTCACCCCCAATTCGACCAGGGCGTCAGGGTGTTGCTTTGAGTGATATCCTGCGTTTCTCTCCCAGCCATATCCGGGAAACTGTTGCGCCAAATCCACCATGAGGCTGTCGCGTGCTTCTTTTGCCACGATTGAGGCGGCTGCAATCGACACTGATTTGCCGTCGCCCTTGACCACTGCTTCGGCCTGAATGGTGAGATCTCGGGGGATCAGATTGCCGTCGATCAGCAGGTAGTCCGGGGCGGGGTCCAATGCGGCCACAGCGCGCTCCATTGCCAGATGCGACGCCCGAAGAATATTAATGGAATCAATCTCTTCGACGCTGGCTTCGGCGACTGAGACCTCGGCACTGGCCCAGATCGCCTCGGCCAGGGCTGCACGTTTCTTTGCGCTCAGCTTTTTGGAATCATTCAGCCCCGGCGGCAGCCTCGTCATATCGAGCACAACGGCCGCAGCCGTGACCGGTCCGGCAAGAGGACCGCGGCCCACCTCGTCTACTCCGGCGATCCGCAAAAAGCCCTTGGCACGGGCAGCGTTTTCTAGGCTGTCATCAGGATGTTCCATAGCACCTGTCAAAACCAAACCCGGCAGGTTTTGCAAGCCCGGCCTGATTTTTTCGTGCAAGCGTCCCAAAAGTAGGGGGCCGAAGCCCCCTTAAACTCTGCCAAAATTGTTGCACATCAGCCACGTTTCGGCGGGTGCCTTACCGGTTCACCAGGCGATAGCCATGCTGGTTGAGGCATTGCGGCTTATAGGCCACGCGATTTTTTCGACCGGTCCAAAAACTCACCCGGCAGGCCTGTGGCAACCTGTTCAGCTGCTGGGCATTCCGTTCCAGACAGTTTGCCCCCACCAGATTGTGGCTAAGGCTATAGCGCGGGAAGGTCCTGACGCATTTCGCAGGCAGGTCATAGCGGCCAAAACGCGGCGGCAGCGGCTTTGGGGTCGGGTGATGCGGGCGGTGTGAGTGAGGAGGACTGTACCCGCCGTGCGGAGGCTGCGGAGCCGTTACGGTTGCACCATGATCACGGGTGTTGTGATCGTGCAGAGCCGCTCCAAGAATGCCCAGAACGGCCAGTCCGGCGAATATTTTGCCCGCATCACTCCCCGCCTGAGCCGGCACCGCCGAGACCCCTGTGATGGCCAATGAGGCTGCCAGAATCAGGGCGATGAATTTGCGGTGCTGTTTAGGGCGCATGTCCTGTGTCATGTCGGAACCTTTCCAAATCTGTTGTTGTCCCGGCCTTATTGATCGCAGTGCACAGCAAATCATCCACCGCATCAAAGCCTGTGACCTCACCTGGCCCGGCCCCCTCAAGACAGGCAATATCAGCGCCCTGCTATCGAATAACCGCCGCCTCAAACCTGCGTTGTTATTGAATATCAGCCCGATGAAGCGCAGGGTAAGGTCATGAAACATTCCCTTGCCATACCGTTGTTATGCACGGCCCTGCTGGTGCTGAGTGCCCCGGCGCAGGCCGCCGAGTGCTATGCCGACTACAAGGCCAAGCAGAACAATCCCCTGAAACTGCACTACGGGGTGATCCAGATCAGCGGCGCCTGCAAAAAGGCCGCCGCCAAGGCAGAGATCCAGTCCCGGATCGCGCCCGCTGGCTGGACGCTGTTGAACGTGATGGCGGTTTTTGGCCCCGAAGGCCTGCAGCAAAGGAAGGCCAATGCCGGACCCTACTATCTCCGTTTCTGAGGCCCGCACTGCTGGTAGCCGCATCATCGCCTTTGGTATCGCCTTTATCGGCGCACTTCTCGCCATTGCCGGCACCGTGTTGCTGCTGACCCTGCCCGATGCCAATGCCTTTAATGCCCGGGTCGAACAGCTCTTTGTGGAAAACGACCTGACAAGCCAGGCCGAGATCAGGCTGCTGGAGATTCTGGCCCAGTCCGGCACCGCCTTTGCCGACACACTGGCCAGCTACCGGGGTGTGATCTTTGTGCTGCTGGTCTTTGCCACTGCCATGATGATCGTGGCTCTGGTGGTTCTCGCCATGCTGCTGATGCTCAACCGTCGCATGGCCCAGATCGAACGCTCCGGCATTCAGGTGACCGAACTGCTGATCAGCCGCGAGGAACATACCGTCTACCTCAACAACATGGGCTTCAGGCTCACTCCGGCAGCGATGGAGTCAATCTCGGCGCTGGCCGAGGCGCGTATGGATGACGATGTGCTGTCTGGCGCCGAGATTGAGGCGGTGATTTTCGGCCGGCACAGCAGCGATTGCGAAGAGGCTGCAGGCGCCACCAGGATCAAACGCCTGCGCGACACGCTGGGCAATCAGATGGTGAGCGAGCTTTTGGTCAAAAACATCGCCAAGCGTGGCTATGTTCTGGCCATCAGCAAGGATGTCATCCGAATGATCTGACCTCCGGCTGCCCGGCGCCCCCCTTGGCCCATCAGTGACGACAAAGAGTTGGCCTGAGAGGGGGCTGAAAAGGGGCTGCGATGGATCACATTTACGCGAGACCCTGCTCTTTGCACGTTGGAACACGGGTGAAACGCAAGCGAGCACAGGGACTGTGCAGGGATGATCCTTCCAGCCACTGGATATTCATGACAAGCGCCCCACATATAGGCCAGCCTCCCCCCGTGGACGCGGCCCTGGGGCGCAGGGATTTGCCCTAGGCTACGCAACAGGACACCCCGACAGCGGGGGTCAGAAGGACAGACCCGATGAATGTGCACGCCCCCTCTCAGCCGCAGACCTCTGGCCGACCACAGAAAACGGGGCTGGCCAATCAGGGCTATGGCATTCTGGTCGAACCCCTGCGCGGCGAGGTCGAGGTGCGGCGTAACGGCATGCTGCTGGCCAAAAGTAGCCGCGCACGGGTGATGTATGAAACCCGCATGGCGCCGACCATCTATTTTCCGCGGTCTGATCTGATGGTTGATCTGTCGCAAAAGGTGGGGCTGCAAACCTTTTGCCCCTTCAAAGGCACCGCCTGCTATCACGACCTCAAACTCGCAGACGGCCGGATCGGCAATGGCGCCTGGGTCTATGAGACCACCCAACCCGAGGCCGCCCAGATCGCAGGCTATGTCGGCTTTGTGCCAGATAGCGAGACTGAGTTCGATCTGGGGCTCAACCGGCTGGAGCCTCCCGAATACGGCAATATCTCCGGCGCTCTGGTCGACTGGCTGCTGCGCGAGGCCGCCTTTATCCCCACGCCTGCAGATTTCACCAGGGCCTTTTCACAAAAGCTGTTGGAACAGGGTGTCTCTCTGTCGCGGCTTTCGGTGCTGGCCTGGTCACTGCATCCACAAATCGCCGGCAAGAATTTCATCTGGGAGAAAGCGACCAATGAGGTCTCCCTCTATACGCCCAGCTATGAGATTTATGAGCACCCCGCCTATAATGCCAGCCCGCTGCGCCATGTCTCCAAGGGTCTTGGCGGCGTGCGCCATCGCATCGATCAGGACGCATCTGATGATGCCTTCCCGATCCTAAGCGACCTGCGCGCCGCTGGAGCCACCGATTATGTCGCTATGCCGCTGCCCTTCTCTGACGGGCGGATCAATGTGCTTACTGTGGCCTCGGACCACCCCGACGGCTTCACCACTGCCAATCTGGGTTTGATCTTTGAATGTTCAGCGGTGATTGCGCGCTACTACGAGGTCTTTATGCAGCGCGAGAATGCGCAATCGCTGCTGGAAACCTATGTTGGCAAACGCACCGGAGCGCGGGTTCTGGGCGGCAAGATCCGCCGTGGCGAAGGCGATGAGATCGACGCCGCCATTATGTTTTGCGACCTGCGCGGCTCTACCTTGCTAGAGGAACAACTGGGGCGGCGCGACTATATCAAACTGCTGAATGGCTTTTTCGAGACGGCCTCGACAATTGTGCATGACAATGGCGGTGAGGTGCTGAAATTCATCGGCGATGCGGTCTGGCGGTGTTTCCTGCCGGCGACGATCCCGAACAGGCCCGTACCCAGGCGCTGAAATCCGCCCGCAGCATTGTCCCGGCACTGGCTCAGGTTGCCGCAGAAAACGCGCTCCCCTATCTGGAGTGTGCCAGTGGCATTGCCTACGGCACCGTGATCTATGGCAATGTCGGCTCGCGTGAGCGGCTGGATTTCACAGTTATTGGCCAGGCTGCCAATATCGCCGCCCGCCTTGGGGATTATGGCAAAACGCTGGGACATCAGATCGTGGTGAGTCAGAATTCCCTGCCAGAGTCCTGCCAAACCTCTACCGGTCTTGGCGCGCTAAAGTTGCACAACGTCAGCCAACCGGTAGAAAGCTACGCCGTGGCCCCTTTTCTCACCGCCCCTCCGGTGCAGCCACGGCCCGAATTGAAGGGCCCCCCTCCTGCGCCCAAATCAATGGCCAAATAGCACCACGCACGGCCGGGCGCGCGGGCGCGCCGCCCGGCACGGGCGGCGCCGGGCCCAAGATCAGCTTGTTTTTTGGCCTGCAAAACACAGGCTGGACGCGGGAGCCCCCCCTTTTTTGCGGGCACAGCCCAACCACGCAGCGCCACCTCATAGCACCGCCTCAAGGCGCCACCTCGCAGTGCAGATCTATCTGCCTGTAACAAGCGCACGTTGATGCGCATCCCCCATTGAGATCACCAGCGGATCGCTCTCCTGTCTGGCCTTGAAATCCGCCTTGCCACGCATTCCCTGCCACCCCCGATGCACCAGCGACTGCGCCACAGCGCCGCCCAGCGTGGAGCCTGGACCCGTGACAATAAACAGATCAGGCGCGAACTCCGCCGCAGCTGTTTGCACCGCGCGGGTAAAATCATAGGGCTCAACCACCTGATGACCCAGGGTATAACCCCACAGCGCTCGCAGGTCTGTGGCCCCCGGCTGCCAAATTGCACCACGCCCATCCACCAGCGGCACCTCTGGCTGGGCCAGCATCATAGCCTGCAGGCGCCTGCGGCCCTCGGCAGCAACCGGCGCCTGCAAGGCAGTATGAAACCCTGCATGATTGGCCAGTCGCATCGGAAACCGCCCGCCCAACACCGGCACCGCCGCCTCAAAGGCCGCAAGTCCTGCCGCGTCGCCCGCCAGTACCAGCATCCCCCCCAGCTCAATCGACAGTGCCAGCATATGATCCGCGCGCTCATTGATCTCGGCCACCAGCTGCAACAGCTCTGCCCGGCGCGCCCGGTCGTTCTGCCAGTCCGCGCCCATGAAAGGATATACCAGCTGGCCGCCAATCAGATGCTGCTGCATCAGCGTGCCCATGGTATTGACCAGCTCAAACCCCTGCTGCGGCGCAAGCGCGCCTGCCGCGGCCAGCGCGATATACCAGCCCATTGAATTCCCGGTGACCGCAACCACCTCGATATCCTCGGTCAGCGATTGCACATCCGCCAAAGCAGAAGCGTAGATCAGCGGCGAGGCCACATCGCCGCGCCCGTATTTCGACACTGAATAGCGCGTCGCACCATCCAGGGCTGTCACCTCTTCCTGCCCCTGCGCGGCCCGGGTTGCGTCGAAATCGGCAAACAAAGCCGCCTTATCGGCATGATGGCGATGCAAATAGCCAAGCTCTGGCTTGTTATAGGTGCCCCGGCCGGGACAGATCAAAACGGCTGTGCGGCTCATGCGTTCTCTCCGACCAAATCAAGGGCTGCGGCAAGAATGCTGTCTTTCGACGGCAGGGTCGCGGCATAGGCAGGCCCCGTGGCAATAAAGCAATCTTCGGCAGCAATCCGCGCTGTCGCGATGTCGCTTTGTTCAGCAAACAGCGCCATCAGCGCCTCGGACTGGCTGCCAGTGGTGCGGCATTCATCGACGATCAGCACGTTTTTGCAGCCCCTGGTCGCCGCAATCAGCGCCTCGGCCGGCAGGGGCGCCAGCCAACGCAGATCAACAATGCGGGATGTGATGCCGCGCGCTTCCAGTTCGGGCTGCGCCTGCGCCGACAGATAGCGCCCATTGCCATAGGTCACGATAGCGAGGTCTTCGCCCGCCCCATGCTGGCCGACCTCTCCCAGCGCAATACTCTGGTCCGGCGCCGGATAGTGCCGCATCCAGCCACCATCCTTCTCGCCATGCAGATCGCGCATCGGATAAAGTGCGATAGGTTCCACAAAGACCCCCACCCGCTGCTCTTCGCGCGCCAGACGCACTGCCTCGCGCAGCATCATTGCCGCCTCTGCCCCATCCGAGGGGCAGGCAATCACAATCCCCGGAATGTCGCGCAGCACCGCCAGCGAGTTGTCATTGTGGAAATGGCCACCAAAGCCCTTTTGGTAGCCAAGCCCGGCAATGCGCAGCACCATTGGATTGGTAAACTGACCATTGGAGAAAAACGGCAGCGTCGCGGCCTCACCACGCAGCTGGTCCTCAGCATTGTGCAGATAGGCCAGGAACTGGATTTCAGGCATCGGCACAAAACCGTTGTGCCCCATCCCAATGGCCAGCCCCAGAATTGATTGCTCATCCAGCAGGGTGTCGATCATCCGGTCCGAGCCAAACCGCTGATGCAGTTTCTGTGTCACGCCATAGACGCCGCCCTTGCGGCCGACGTCTTCGCCCATCATGACGATCTCGCCATGCTGCAGCATCAGATCCGTAAGAGCCCAGTTGATCAGCCGATGTCACGGCTGCGGCTCCTGCATAGCCCGCATATCGCCGCCAAAGGTCTCGGCGCGGGTCTCATCACTGGGGCCATTGCTGGGCTTACAGGCGCGCGTTGGCGGGATCAGGCTGGCCGCCACCTCGGCACCGGATTTGAGATGCGGGCGCGTCACCACCTCGGCGCGGATCCTCTCCACGCGGGCACAGGTCTCGGTATAGATCTTCAGAGCCGCCTGCGGGGCTCAGCGCCGCCGCCTCTTGCAGCAGCCGCACCGAATGCAGCAGCGGATCATTAGCCTCATCCGCCTCGACCTCTGATTTGGACAGATAGGTTGTCGGCACGTCCGCTCCGGCATGACCATAAAGCCGCACGGTGCGCAGATGCAAAAAGGCTGGTTTCCGGCGACGGCGCACATAGTCAGCCGCCTCCTGTGCCACCGCATGCGCCTGATAAAGATCCAGCCCATCCGTCTTGAAATACTTGATACCGGGGCGCGCGCTCATCGAGGTCTCGATCCAGCCCTTGGGGGTTTTGGTCGAGATGCCGATGCCGTTGTCTTCGCAGACAAACAGCAGCGGCAAAGGGATGGATTGCACTGATGTCCAGGCCGCTGTGTTGATCGCGCCCTGGGCTGTGGAATGATTCGCCGAAGCATCGCCAAAAGAGCACATGACAATGCCGTCGTGCGGCAAAATCCGGTGCTCAGGCGCATGCCGTTTGGCGGCGCCGATGGAATAGGCCGCTCCCACGGCCTTGGGCAGGTGGCTGGCTATGGTCGAGGTCTGCGGCGGGATCATCAGGGCCTTCGAGCCCAGCACCTTGTGACGCCCCCCCGAGGTTGGGTCCTCGCTGGAACAGGCAAAGGACAGCAACATGTCCCAGGCGATGCGTTGGCCCGGCACCTGATCGGCGCGGGCAATCTGAAACGCGGCATCGCGGTAGTGCAAAAAGGCCATATCGTCAGGCCGCAGCGCGCGGGCAACCGCCGCCATGCCCTCATGCCCGGACGAGCCAATCGTGTAAAACCCCTGCCCCGCCTTTTGCATCGCCCGGCTGGTGATATCCAGCGCCCGGCTCAAGACCTGTGCGCGGTAGATGGCCACTGCGGTTTCTGGCGCCAGCCCTGCCTTCTCTCCTGCCCCCGCTGCGGCCCCCTTCGGCGGCAAAGCGCCAGCAGCAACCCGGTCCAAAAAGTTCTGATGCACGATCTGAGCGCGGTCCATTGGCTATCCCTTCGACTGTTCTGCCCCCTTTATCAGGGAGAACAGTCATGAATTCCAATGAGTTTAACGGCCAAATACATGACGTTTCGGCATGAATTAGCTCTGAGCCACCGGATTGCCGGCACAGCCGACGCAGCACCTCTGCAAGACAGGCCAAAGACCGGGGGATTTTCCTTTTGTCGTAAAACACCATAGGAAGGATGCATTGCTCAAGGGTCACAGACCAACAATCGGCACGATCGCCAAGGCGCGACAACTACTGGAATAATACTGGAAGATAAGGACCCAAATGCCGCACGCAAAATCCGTCCCTACCCGGCCTGACACGGAAAAGGATCTGGCACAGGACATCCGCCCTGCATCCCTCCCCTTGGGCCCTTTTCGCTTTATTGCGCTGGATGTTGAGACCGCCTGCAAAGATGCCGCCAGCATTTGCCAGATCGGCCTCGCCTGCGTGCATTCAGACAACCGGATCGAGAGCTTTGCCACCTATGTGAACCCCGAGCACCGCTTTGACCGCTTCAATATTGAGCTGCATGGCATTGGTCCCGAAACCGTATAGGATGCGCCGACCTTCCCCGAGGCCTGGGCGCAGCTTTTGCCGCTGCTGGATATTCACCATCTGGTGCAGCACAGCAATTTTGACAAATCCGCCATAGCGGCCGCCTGCCGCTGCTATCGCCTTGCGCCCCCTGATCTGAGTTGGAGCGACAGCGTCAAGATCGCCAGAACCGCCTGGCCAGAGTTCAAGGGCAATGGTGGCCATGGGCTCGCCAATCTGAAACGTGAGCTGGGGCTTGAGTTCACCCACCATGACGCCGGCGAAGATGCCCGCGCCGCCGCACAGGTCGTGCTACAGGCGGAACAGCGCCTTGGTCGTCAGTTTTCCCAGCTGGCCCAGACCGGTAGCAAGGCGCAACTGAATCTCCCCTTCATGCTGCAAAACGGATAAGGGCGCGAAAATGGATAAGGGCGCGGCCCGGCGCACGGCCTGCAGTCTCGCAGGCGCGCAAACGCAGTGATTCTCAAATCGGTTTCGGGTTGATATTGAAAACATCTGCCCCGGAAAGTGAGACACCACCTGCCCTATTGGACAAGTGGTGAGCCGTGATGGGTTCGAACCATCGACCTACTGATTAAAAGTCAGTTGCTCTACCAGCTCAGCTAACGGCCCACTTTGTTGTGGCGGTCTAAGGGGGTTTTTCAAATGGATCAACCACTTATTTTGCTATCGTTTGCTGTGACCCGGTCAGTCACTGCGTCCCGATTTGCGGCTGTCTTCGGTTAGCGGGGTATTGGGTCAAGCCCTTTTTTGAACTTTATGCGTCACAGGCTGGATTCATTTTCACCGCAGGTCTATATGCCCGATATGAGCATGCAATCACATATCCATTTCCCCTTCATGAAGATGCACGGGCTGGGCAACGACTTTGTCGTGGTCGACGCACGCGCACAGGATCTGCAGATCACCCCTGCACTGGCCAAGGGAATCGCCCATCGCCAGTTTGGCGTTGGTTTTGACCAGCTTGCACTGATCGAACAGGGCGCAGGCGATGCGCATCTCACCTTTTACAATGCCGATGGCTCAACCTCGGGTGCCTGTGGCAATGCGACCCGCTGTATCGCCCGCCACCTGAGGGACGAGAGCGGCAAGGACGCGCTGCACCTCTCCACCGATCGTGGCGACCTCTTTGCCTGCGACGCGGGCGACGGGCTGACCTCGGTCAACATGGGCCAGCCACAGCTGGACTGGCAGGACATCCCCCTGGCCGAGGCGATGGACACGCTGGAACTGCCGGTTGAGGGCGCACCAACTGCCACCGGCATGGGAAATCCCCATTGCACCTTCTTTGTTGAGAATGCCGATCTGGTGCCGCTGGCCGAATTTGGTCCCCGCTATGAGCATCACCCGCTTTATCCCGCACGCACCAATGTGCAGGGGGCGCATCTTGTTGGCCCCGATCACATCCGTATGCGGGTCTGGGAGCGCGGTGTGGGCGTGACACTGGCCTCTGGCTCGTCGTCCTGCGCCACCGCCGTGGCCGCAGCCCGTAAGGGTCTCACGGGGCGCAAAGTGCAGATCGACCTGGATGGCGGCAGCCTGTGGATTGACTGGCGCGCCGACGGCGTCTGGATGACAGGCCCCACCATGCATGTCTTCAGCGGCAGCTTTACCCGCGCTTTTCTGGAAAGCCTCTGACATGAGCACCCCAAAGTTCACCACTCTTGGCTGTCGCCTGAATGCCTATGAAACCGAGGCCATGAAGGAGCTGTTCACAGGCGGCCGGCCTGCAGGACCTGGTGGTGGTGAATACCTGCGCCGTCACCGCCGAAGCCGTGCGCAAATCCCGGCAGCAAATCCGCCGCCTGCGCCGCGAAACCCCCGAGGCCCGTATCGTGGTCACTGGCTGCGCCGCACAGACCGAACCTGCCACCTTTGCCGCAATGACCGAGGTCGACACGGTGATCGGCAACACCGAAAAGATGCAGCCAGAAACCTGGACCAACATGGCTCCTAATTTCATTGGCGAGACCGAAAAAGTGCAGGTTGACGACATCATGTCGGTGACCGAGACCGCAGGCCATCTGATCGACGGCTTTGGCACCCGCTCGCGCGCTTATGTACAGGTGCAAAACGGCTGCGACCATCGCTGCACCTTTTGCATCATCCCCTATGGCCGCGGCAATTCTCGCTCAGTCCCGGCTGGTGTTGTAGTCGACCAGATCAAACGGCTGGTGGATAAGGGCTATAACGAGGTGGTGCTGACAGGTGTTGATCTCACCTCCTGGGGCGCTGACTTGCCCGCGACACCAAAACTGGGCGATCTGGTGATGCGTATCCTCAGACTGGTGCCGGATCTGCCCCGCCTGCGGATCTCGTCGATTGACTCGATTGAGGTGGACGAAAACCTGATGCAGGCCATCGCGACTGAAAAACGCCTGATGCCGCACCTGCACCTGTCGCTGCAACACGGCGATGATATGATTCTCAAACGCATGGCGCGACGGCATTTGCGCGATGACGCCATTGCCTTTTGTGAAGACGCCCGCAAATTGCGCCCCGAGATGACATTCGGCGCCGATATCATCGCCGGCTTCCCAACCGAATCGGACGCGCATTTTGAAAACTCGCTCAAGCTGGTTTCCGACTGCGACCTCACCTGGCTGCATGTCTTTCCCTACTCAAAACGGATCGGCACCCCGGCCGCCAAGATCCCCAGTCAGGTCAATGGCAAACTCATCAAAGAGCGGGCTGCAAAGCTGCGCGCTGCCGGCGATAAGCAGGTCGCGCGTCATCTCACAGCACAGATCGGCAAAACCCATCATATTTTGATGGAAAACCCACATATGGGCCGGACAGAACAATTCACCGAGGTGACATTTGCAGAGCCCCAGACCGAGGGTGAAATCCTGCGCGCCCGTATCCTTGGCACCCAAGGCACCCAGCTGACCGCCTGAGGCCTTCTTTCATCTTGCCTGAAATATACCTCGGGGTGAATGGGCGCTTGCGCCCAGAGGGGCAGCGCCCCTGCCCTGCTCTTCAATTCCCCCCAGCCCTCACTAACCCCAAAATAAAAAGCCCCCCGCAAGCTGTCTTGCGGGGGGCTTTTTAGATCAGTTGGGTAGCTTCACCTGAAACCAGCCTATCAGGCGGTTTTCTTGCCTTTATGAGGCGCCCAGAGCTTTTTGTTGGTGAGGTAAAGCAGAACCGAAAGCACGGTCAGGATCAGAACCCCAACAAAACCAGCCTGCTTACGCGCCATCATCTTGGGCTCAGCAGTCCACATCAGGAAGGCCGCAACGTCCTGCGACATGTGATGCACAGAATTGTCATGGCCATCGGCAAACTCAACCTGCTCATCCGACAGCGGTGGCGCCATCGAAATCCAGCCGCCGGGGAAAGCAGTGTTCTCATAAAAGAGCGTCCCTGCCTCTTCCTTTTCCTCACCGGTATAGCCGTCCAGCAATGACGCGATATATTCCGCGCCACCCATGCCTTTGAACAGCTGGTTCATACCAGATCCATAGGGGCCGTGGAAACCGGCACGGGCCTTGGCCATCAGGCTCAGGTCAGGTGCGCCAGCAGCTGTGTTGGCCGGGAAATGGTCAACAGGCTTGGCGGGCACATCTTCGTCCAGATCAGCGTCATAGACGGTGAAGTTCTCAGCCGCATAGGCACGCACCTGATCGGCGGGCAGCGCAGGGCCACCCTCATCCGCCAGGGGGCGCAGCGGCACGAACTTCAGCCCGTGACAGGCAGCGCAAACCTCGGTGTAGATCTGCAAGCCGCGCTGCAGCTGGTTTTGGTCATAGGCGCCGAAAGGTCCCTCAAACGAGAACTGAAAGTCCTCGACGTGGCCGCTCCCACCTGCCGCATGAGATGCGACAGGGGCAAGGGCCAGAGCGAAGGCGGCACCGATTGCGAGTTTCTTCAACATTGGTAGCTGTCCTTCTCTCTTACTCGGCAGGAGTGGCTGCGTCGGATTTCTCGCCATAGTGAGCGTCGAAATCGTCTTCGATTGTAGCAGGCTCTGCCAGTGGCTTCTCGATGACACCCAAAATTGGCAGGATCACCAGGAAGTAGCCGAACCAATAGGCCGATGCGATCAGCGAGAACGATGCATAGGGCTCTTCGGCCGGCATCGCACCCAGCCACATCAGGGCAAAGAAGTCGAACACCAGCAGGTAGAACCACCATTTGAACATCGGGCGATAGCGGCCAGAGCGCACGCGGCTGGATACCAGCCAAGGCACCAGGGCCATGATTGCAATCGCGCCGAACATCGCCAGAACCCCAAAGAACTTGGCGTCGATGATGCCACCGGTCACAAAAGAGGCAATCTGTACAACCCAGACCTCAGAGGTAAAGGCCCGCAGGATCGCGTAGAACGGCAGGAAGTACCATTCAGGCACAATATGCGCCGGGGTGACCAGCGGGTTGGCCTCAAGGTAGTTATCCGGGTGGCCCAGGTAGTTTGGCATAAATCCAACGATGGCCCAGAAGATCACCAGCACCACAGCGAGACCGAGGAAATCCTTGATCACAAAGTAGGGCCAGAAGGGCAGCGTGTCTTTTTTGACTTCTTCCTTGGAGCCCGTCCGCACCGGCACACCGGTTGGGTTGTTGTTGCCGGTGGTATGGAAGGCCCAGATATGGACGACAACCAGCGCAGCAATGACAAAAGGCAACAGGTAGTGCAGCGAGAAGAAGCGGTTCAGCGTGGCGTTATCCACCGCAGGCCCACCCAGCAGGAATGTCTGCAGCGCTTCACCAACAAAGGGAATCGCGCCAAACAGGCCGGTGATCACGGTCGCACCCCAGAAGGACATCTGACCCCAGGGCAGAACGTAGCCCATGAAACCAGTGGCCATCATCAACAGGTAGATGATCATGCCGATGATCCAGGTGATCTCACGTGGTGCCTTGTAAGAGCCGTAGAACAGACCACGGAAGATGTGGATGTAGACGGCCACAAAGAACAGCGAGGCGCCGTTTGCGTGCAGATAGCGCAGCATATAGCCGCCATTCACATCGCGCATGATGTGCTCAACAGAGGCAAAGGCCATGTCTGCATGCGGCGTGTAATGCATCACCAGAACAATACCGGTGACGATTTGCAGCACCAGGCAGAACGCCAGAACGATGCCCCAGATCCACCACCAGTTCAGGTTCTTCGGGGTGGGGATCATGATGGTGTTGTAAAGAAGGCCAACGATGGGCAGGCGGCTGTCTAGCCACTTTTCTGCGCCAGTCTTGGGCTCATAGGTGTCGTGCGGAATACCGGACATTTGGCGTCTCCTTATCCCAGCTTGATGGTTGTTGCGTCGGTGAACTCAGCGACGGGCACGTGAAGGTTCTGGGGCGCGGGGCCCTTGCGCATCCGGCCAGCGGTGTCGTAGTGCGACCCGTGGCAGGGGCAGAACCAGCCGTTAAAATCGCCCGATCCATCGCCCAGAGGCACACAGCCGAGGTGGGTACAAACCCCCATCATAACCAGCCATTCGCCAGCCTCATCCATGGTGCGGTTTTCATCCGCAGCATCGGTGCCAGGCTTGTTGGGGTTCTCCGACGAGGTGTCGATCAGACCCGAAAGCTCAACAGCGCGGGCTGCGTCGATCTCTTCCTGAGTACGACGACGGATGAACACGGGTTTCCCCAGGAACATCACACTGATTTGCGTTCCAACCTCTACGCCGCTCACATCCACCAGGATTGAGGACAGCGCCTTGACGTCAGCCGAGGGGTTCATCTGATTGACCAGGGGCCATATGGCGGCTCCCGCGGTCACTGCCCCGGCGCCGGCAGTGGCGTAGTAGAGGAAATCTCTCCGGGTTCCTTCGTTGTCTTCTGCGTGGGACACGAGGTTTTCTCCATTTCCAGCGCCCGTTTAGGGCAAAAATGCGCATGCACCACGAAAACGCGGTGACTCATCGCGGGTCTTAAACAGGTGAGGCGGTTTCGTCCAGCGGTCAAAGCAGCACATGCCACTCCAGTTTCAAGTTTCTTTGAAACGGAGCCCTCAAAGCCACAGCGACGGGGCCTCACCCCCCGTTTTTTAAAGAAAGAATTAACCCTCTGGCGGCCGGGTCGCCTGCATCGAGGGGCGCGATTCGAAGCCCTTGAACCAGTCCGCCAGCGCCTCGTTACCTGTGCGCCAGCCCGCATCCGGGTGGCGGAAGTCCACATAGGCAAGAGCACAGCCCACAGCGATCTGGCCGATATCCAATGGCCCCTGCAGATGGCTCATCCAGCGCGCATTCAGCGCCGAACACGCGCTCACCACCTTGCCCAGCTGCGCCTTGATCCACTCTGGCGACTGTTTTTCCTCGGGGCGCATCCGCATCTCATAGGTCGCGAGAACAGCCGCCTCCATGATGCCATCTGCCGTGGCCTCCAGCACCTTGGTATCCCAGCCACCGGCATAAAGCCCGGCACCGGCGCGCGCGTTGAGGTATTCGCAAATCACCCGGCTGTCATACAGTGCCGGGCCGTCGCCGCGCTCCAGCGCCGGGATTTTTGCCAGCGGGTTGCTGGCCTCCACATCCGCGCTCGGCGCCTAAGGCGTGGTTGCGACATTGTGCAGCTCCACCGCCTCCAGCATGTCGGTCTCGTGCAAAAGCACCACAACCTTGCGAACAAAGGGGGATGTCGGGGCATAGTGAAGTTTCATAGCGCTCTCCTAGTCGTTTGGCCGCAGCCTAGAGGCTCATGCTCAAATAGAAAGCCCAAGTGCCGGCCAATTTATGCGCCGCCGCGTCAGTTTGCGCTTCCAGCCTTGCGCATCACCGCAGTTCTTGGCAGGGTCGCGCCGTTCTCAGGGCGGGGTGAACTTCCCCACCGGCGGTATGCGGAGGGTTTCCTTTCGTGAGCCCGCGAGCGGCTTTTGTCGTCGCCACGATCCAAAAAGTGGGAACCGGTTTTTGGACAAATTGTGGAACACGCCAAAAGTGTCAGCAGATCTGGTGTGATGCCAGAGCCGACGGTCATAGTCCGGATGGAAGAGAACGTGCGACACGACCGCTTTCGGCTGGGGCCGAATGCTGTTTTGCCGTTCGTTATCGCCTTGGGTGACGTGTCAAACGCTTAAAGGAGATACCCATGACACACACCCGCTACGCCTTTATCAAGGCACAATGGCATGCCGATATCGTCGACCAGGCTCTGCTTGGTTTCACCCAGCTTATTCCTGCCGAACAGGTCGATGTCTTTGACGTTCCCGGCGCATTCGAGATGCCGCTGATGGCGCAGGATCTGGCCAAGACGGGCAGCTATACTGCAATCGCCTGCGCCGCCTTTGTGGTCGATGGCGGCATCTACCGCCATGATTTTGTGGCCCAATCCGTGGTGGACGGGCTGATGCGCGTTGGGCTGGAGACGGGCGTGCCGGTGCTGTCGGTTTCGCTGACACCGCATCAGTACAGCGAAACCGACCACCACAACGCAATCTACCGCGCGCATTTTGTCGACAAGGGCCGCGAAGCCGCCAAGGCCGCGCTGATGATCGCCAAATCACGTCAGAAACTCGCTGCCGTCGCCTGACTATGACTGCGGCGGTGGGTCCGAGGATCCACCGCCCTAGCCGAGATAGGCTTTGAGCGCCGGGGGCGGGTTGTCCAGCAAATCAGCAGTTGCCAGCGGCGCATGCGCTATGCCGTCTGCGACCAGAATAACCTGATCCGCAATGCGGCGGGCATCCTTTGGGTCATGGCTGACCATCAGCACCGTGGCATGCGTCTCGCAGGCGATCTCAGCCACCAGATCCAGCATTTCAGCTTTTAGTGCGGGGCCAAGGGCGGCAAAAGGCTCGTCCAGCAGCAACAGATCGCGCTGCTGTAACAGCACCCGCGCCAGCGCGACCCGGCTTTGTTGCCCACCAGACAGCGCCGCCGGTTTGCGCTCCGCCAAATCACCCAGCCCAACGCGCTGCAAAGCACGCAACACCTGTGCCTGCTCTTGCGACGAGAGCTGCAGATTGGCCCGCAGCCCCAGCCCCGCATTCTGCGCCACGGTGAGATGTGGAAACAGATTGCCGTCCTGAAACAGCATCGCAACCGGCCGCTTGCCCGGGGCCATCTCTGTCAGATCCATATCCCGCCACAGAATCCGTCCCTGTGTCAGCGGCAGAAAGCCCGCAATCGCCTCGACCAATGTGGACTTGCCCCCCCCCGAGGGGCCGATCACCGCCACTTTTGATCCCGCCTTGATCTGCAGATCCGCCTGCACCGTGAAGGCGCCGTTCTGAATATGACAGCTCTCAAGCCTCAGCATGCCAGCGTCCTCCGCGGTCCAAAATCCAAAACGCCCCCATTGAGAGCCCCAGCAACAAAAGCGCCGCACCCGCTGCGGCCTGCATCTGATAGGCCCCCATCAGGCGGTAGATCTGCAACGGCAGGGTGGCCACCTCGGGGTCGGCAAACAGGGTGATGACACCAAGATCCCCCATCGACAGCGCCGCGGCCAGCCCGGCGGCAAAACCGACCTGTGCCCGCATCCGGGGCAGGAACACCCGCCACAAAAACGGCCCACCCGCCATATCCAGCGAGAGCGACAGCTTGCCATAGCGCGCCATCACCTCACGCGCGCGCGGCACCAGAATGCGCAGCGCAAAGGGCAGCGCCATCACCGCATTGACCAGCGCCGTCACCGGCAGCGCCAGCGAGAAGGGATCAGCAATGGGGTAAATCACGATGAACAGCCCGGTGCCAATCACCAGTGGTGAGGCCGCAAGTCCCAGAATGCCCGCGACCTCGATCATGGCACTGCGCCCCAGCGCCACAGAAGCCGCCATCGGCAGCGCCAGCAGCAGCAACACAACCGTGCTGAGGCCCGAGACCAGAACAGAGGTCAGCGCCGCCATCCAGACATTGGGTTTGAGCAAAAACAACCCCGAAGCCCCGGAGGCAACCACCGCCGCCAAAGGCAACATGAGAAACAGCGCCGCCGACAGGATCCAAAAGGCATCAAGCCCCCGGGCTAGGCCAGTGTCTCCGTCCCAGCGCCGCAGAGCCCGGTCCAACCCGGTGCCCACCCCGTCAGCGGCAGAGACCCGCAGCGCCACAAAGGCGGCCAACCCTGTCAGGACCAATTGCACCCCCGACAACAAGGCGGCGCGCCCCAGATCAAAATCAAAGCGAAAGGCCTGATAGATCGCCAGCTCAATTGTGGTGGCGCGGGGACCGCCGCCCAGGGTCAGCGCCACGGCAAAACTGGACAGGCATATGGCAAAAACCACCGCCAGCGCCCCCGGCACCACGCGCAGCAACATCGGCGCTTCCAGCAGCTGCCAGATCGCCCGGGGTCCCGCGTTCAGCTGTGCGGCAAGACGAAAGCGCTCGGCCGGGATTTCCTGCCAGCCCTGCAGAATCAGACGGGTTGCCAGCGGCAGGTTGAAAAACACATGCGCCAGCACCACGCCATGCAGCCCATAGATCTGCAGCGGCTCATACCCGAACAGGCCCAGCGCCTGACTGACCCAGCCCGCGCGGCCAAACACCGCCAGCAGACCGAGAATCGCCACGATCACCGGCAGGATAAACGGCGCGCCCAGCAGCGCAATCAGCACTGAGCGCCCAAAGAACCGCCGCCGCGCCAGGGCCCGCGCCAACCCAATGGCCAGTGCGACGCTCAACGTGGCAGACAGTCCCGCTTGTGTGAGAGTAAAGCGCAGCGCCGCCCAGTCGCTGGAGCCAAAGCCACGCCCGGCTTCGGCCCGCAGCGCCACCGCCGCCAGCGTGCCAAAAATCAGCGCGGCCACAACAAGGGCCGCGCCAGCGCCTGGCAGTGCGCTTATTGGCTGAGCGCGTCGAGCCATTCGCCCAATGCGCCATCGCTCAGAGCTGCAGCCTCATCCGCTGACAGGAGCAGCGATTCGGCTGGGGTGATCAGGGGTTCAAAGCCCGCAGGCAGGCCAGCAGCCGGCGTCACCGAAGGATACATCCAGTTGGTGGTGGGAATGATCGGCTGGAAGTCTTCCGAAACCATGAACTGCATGAAGTCGCGCGCAAGCTCTGGCTGATCGCTGCCCGCCAGAATACCGGCGACCTCAACCTGCATGTAATGCCCTTCGTCAAAGGCGGCAGCGGCTTTTCCCGCGTCCTCTTCGGCAATCAGATGATAGGCCGGCGAGGTGGTATAGGAGAGCACCAGATCGGCCTCACCCTCAAGAAAGAGACCATAGGCCTCGGACCAGCCCTTGGTGACGGTGACAACATTGTCAGCCAGATCGCCCCAGATCGCAGGGGCCTCATCGCCATAGGCCGCCTTTACCCACATCAGGAGGCCCAGGCCGGGCGTGGACGAGCGCGGATCCTGAATGACGATCTTCAGATCACTGGCACCAAGGGATTTGAAATCAGTCGGCACAGTCGCGCCCGTATTATGGACAAAGGCAAAATAGCCCCAGTCATAGGGCGCAAATGTTGCGTCTTCCCAGGCGATGGGCAGGCTGTAGTCCGCCGAAACGCCATGATCGGCAAACAGGCCCGTGGCCTTGGCGGCGGCGGTGAGGTTGGTATCCAGCCCCAGCACCACATCCGCGTCAGAGCGCGCGCCTTCCAGCTTGATCCGCGCCAGCAGAGCGGCACCATCGCCAGCTCCCACCAGTTTCAAATCACAGCCGCACTGGGCCTCAAAGGCTTTTTCCACCGCAGGGCCGGGGCCCCAGTCGGAAACAAAGCTGTCATAGGTGTATACAGTCAGCTCGGGCGTCTCGGCATAGGCTGCCGATACGCTCAATAGTGCCGCTGCAAAAACAGAATACTTCATGGCATCCTCCTTTGCGGCATCGGGCAAGGGTGGAGGAACTCCGAAACCTTCCCTCCGCCGGTTCTAGCCGGTTCAGGTTCTACGGGTTCGCCGGACTGATTTCTCAGCTCAGGCATCTCAGCGTCACAACGCTCCCCGAGGTGTCGCGAACCTAAGTCTGCGCCCCGGCAAAGACAAGCGAAACCGCAATAGCTCTTGAGCCATGGCCACCGTCTCGCTAAGCACATCTCGCAAAGGAGATCCCAGCATATGTCGATGAACAGCTTTGGCCATCTTTTCCGCGTCACCACCTGGGGCGAGAGCCATGGGCCCGCGCTGGGGGCAACCGTTGACGGCTGCCCGCCCAATGTGCCGCTGGAGCCGGAGATGCTGCAGCAGTGGCTGGACCGGCGTCGCCCCGGGCAAAACAAGAACATGACCCAGCGCAATGAGCCCGATGCAGTTAAGATCCTGTCGGGTGTGTTTGAGGGCAAATCCACCGGCACGCCAATCCAGCTGATGATCGAGAACACCGACCAGCGCTCAAAGGATTATGGCGATATCGCCCAGACCTTCCGGCCCGGTCATGCCGACATCACCTATTTTCAGAAATACGGCAATCGCGACTATCGCGGTGGCTGCCGCTCATCCGCGCGTGAAACCGCTGCCCGCGTTGCCGCTGGCGGTGTGGCACGTGAAGCCATCAAGGCGCTGGTGCCAGACCTAAAGATCACCGGCTATATGACCCAGATGGGCGAGATGGAGATTGACCGGTCGCGCTTTGACTGGGAGGCCATTGGGCAAAACGATTTCTGGATGCCGGATGCTGGCGCTGTTCAGGACTGGGAAGACTACCTGCAGAGCCTGCGCAAGGCGCATGATTCCGTGGGCGCCATTATTGAAGTGGTGGCCCGAGGCGTGCCCGCCGGTATTGGCGCGCCGGTCTACAGCAAACTGGACACGGATCTGGCCGCTGCGATGATGTCGATTAATGCAGTGAAGGCTGTGGAGATTGGCGAAGGCATGAATGCCGCGCGTCTGAAGGGTTCGCAAAACGCTGATGAGATCTTCATGGGCAATGATGGCCAGCCGGTTTATTCCTCCAACCACGCGGGAGGCATTCTGGGCGGCATCTCGACGGGACAAGACGTCGTTGTGCGCTTTGCGGTAAAACCCACCTCGTCGATCCTGACGCCGCGCCAGTCGATCCGCAAGGATGGCACCGCCGCCGAAGTGATCACCAAGGGCCGTCACGATCCCTGTGTCGGCATCCGTGCTGTGCCGGTGGCCGAGGCAATGATGGCCTGCGTGATTCTGGACCATCTGCTGCTGCATCGCGGCCAGATCGGAACAAATCAGGGCACCATCGGCGCATGAGCCTGAACCAGCTTCAGTCGCAACTGCGCCGCGTCGCCAAAGAGCAGATGTTGCAGGATCCGGCGCATGACATCGCGCATCTAGACCGGGTCTGGGCCAATGCCCATCGTATTGCCCGCGATGAAAACAAGGCAGATGCATCCCGCGCCAACCTGCGGGTTCTGATCGCCGGTGCCTATCTGCATGATCTGGTCAACCTGCCCAAGGACCACCCCGAGCGCGAGACAGCCTCGCGGCTGTCGGCAGATAAATCAGAGCCTATTCTTTGGGATCTGGGCTATAGCGCGGCAGAAATCACCGCCGCCCAACACGTGATCGAGGCCCATAGTTTTTCCGCAGGGCTGCCCGCAAACAGCCTTGAAGCCTTGATTTTGCGCGATGCCGACCGGCTGGATGCGCTGGGCGCTGTTGGCATTGCGCGCACCTTTATGGTTGCGGGGACGATTGACCGGCCCCTGTGTGATCCTGATGATCCCTTTGCCGCCAACCGGCCGCTGGATGATCAGGTCTGGTCCATTGATCACTGGCATCTGAAGCTTTTGAAGCTGCCCGGTGATATGGCCACCGACAAAGGCCGCTCGATTGCGCGTAAACGCGCCCGCCTGATGCTGGCCTATCTGCGGCAACTGGCCAAGGAAATGGATACCGACCTGCCGGACCACTGGGCTGATCTGTTGAAATGATTGCCATTCTGGGCATTACCTTTCCCATCTATGCTGCCATGGCGCTGGGATATTTTGTGGTCTGGAAAGGCTGGTTCACCGCCGCCGACATGCGCGTTCTGGGCCGCTATGTGCTGAATATTGCGCTGCCCGCGCTGATCTTTTCTGCACTGGCCTCGCGCAGTCCGGCGCAGGTATTCCAGCCCGGTTATGTCTCGGCCTATGCGCTGGGCGGGCTGGCGACGATTATCCTGTCTTATCTGTTTTTCACCCTGCGCGGCACCGACCCGCAGCGGCGCGCCCTTGGGGTGATGGGGTCGACCTGTCCCAACAACGGCTTTATCGGCTACCCGGTGATGCTGCTGGCCTTTCCCGATCTGGCCGGCGTCATTCTGGCGCTGAACCTGCTGGTAGAGAACCTGCTCCTGATCCCGATTTGCCTGTTGCTGGTCGAGCTGGCAGGCCGTGGCCCCGGCCTGCCCTTGCTGCCGCGTCTGGGACGTATCCTGCTGGATCTGGCCAAGATGCCGATGTTAATCGGTCTGGCTCTGGGGATATTGGTGTCGCTCACCGGCCTGTCGCTGCCCGGACCCTTCCTGCGCTTTGTCGATATGTTGGCGGCTTCGGCCGGGGCGGTTTCGCTTTTGGTGATTGGCGGCTCGCTGGTGGGGCTGCCGCTGCATGGCAACCGCTCACTGGCGGCGCAGATCAGCGCAACCAAGCTGCTGCTGCACCCCGCGCTGGTGGCCCTGGCGGCAGCTGGTTTGCTCGCATTCGGGCTGATCAGCCTTAGCCCCGCACTGCACAGCGCCCTGATTCTGTCAGCGGCGATGCCGATGTTTGGCATCTATACCGTGCTTGCCCAGCGCCAGGGGCTGGAAGGTGCCGCCAGCCTGGCAATGCTCACGGCCACCAGCTGCGCCTTTATCAGCCTCACCCTGCTGCTATGGTTTTTGACCTGAGACCTGCGCTGTGGCTCTGGTCATTGGCCTGCACCCCTGGGCGCGGCATCCTACATCTGCGCCCTCATAGCATTTCAGCGGAATGCGGGACAGTGGCCGCGCAGAAATCAACCCATTGATCTTTGAGCTGCAGGGGCGCAGGGTCCGTGCCATGGCAAAACCGTTAACATCGCATCGACCCATGCTGGCCATCGCCCTGAAGGTGGTGGCTATAGGCTTGTTCACGGCCCTTTCTGCACTGATCAAAGCGGTATCGGATACAGTACCGGCCGGAGAAGCGGTGTTCTTTCGGTCGTTCTTTGCCATCCCGGTCATTGTTGTCTGGCTAGCGATTCGCGGCGACCTGAAGCACGGATTGAAAACCCAAAGCCCCATGAACCATGTCTGGCGCTGCTTGGTTGGCACTTCTGCTATGGCAATGACCTTTATGGGGCTGGGCATGCTGCCGCTGCCCGAGGTCACGGCCATTGGCTGCGCCACGCCGATCTTTACCCTGATTCTGGCAGCGGTGTTTCTGGGAGAGCGCATTCGTCTGGTGCGGATTAGGGTTGTGGGTATTGGTCTGCTGGGGGTTTTGATCATGATCTATCCCCGCCTAACCGGCAGCGCTGATATGTCCAGCACCGCCTTTATGGGGGTCTTGCTGATTCTTGCTGCCACCATCGCGCGGGGCTTTGTGCAGATCCACATTCGCCGCATGGTGATGACCGAAAATACCGCCGCCATCGTGTTCTACTTTTCCATCACAGCCTCGCTGCTGTCGCTGCTGACCCTGCCCTTTGGCTGGGTTGTGCCGGATTTGCGGGAATTGACCCTCTTGGTTGGCGCCGGTCTGGTTGGCGGTGTGGCGCAGATTTTGGTGACCTCCTCCTATCGCTTTGCCCCGGCCTCAATGCTGGCGCCTTATGACTACGTCTCGATGCTGTTTGCCATTGCGATTGGCTACATCTGGTTCGCAGAACTGCCGACGGCTGTGATGCTGGCCGGGGCGACGCTGGTGATTTTGGGGAATATCCTGGTGATTTGGCGCGAAAGCCGCCTTGGTCTGGTGCGCGGCAAGGCACGGTCTCTCACTGATCCAAAAGGCGGCTGAATGGGTCAGGCGCTAATCGGCGAGTGATTTAGTCCGAGGCGTTCAGCCGTGTCGCCAACTGCTGGATCTTGCTCCGCAAATCGATAAGATCCGCAACATCATCGCCCGCAGCCGCGAGAATACAGCGAGAGATCCCTGCCGCCTCTTGCTGCAAGCCCCGACCCTTTGCGGTCAAGCTCACGATCACACTGCGTTCGTCCTCGGGGTTGCGACGACGCTGCACAAGCTCAGCCGCCTCCATACGTTTGAGTAGCGGCGTCAGGGTGTTTGATTCGAGGGTCAGCGCGGCCCCCAGATCATTCACCTTTTGCCCGTCACGCTGCCAGAGCGCCACCAGGACCAGATATTGCGGGTAGGTCAGGCCGTGCTGCGCCAGAATAGGACGATACAGCCGCCCCATCGCATTGTTGGCGGAATAAAGCGCAAAGCACAGCAATTCATCAAGAGAGAGGGCACGATCAAGCATGATGTGAAAATAAATCGCACACGATTAAATCGCAACCCCTTGCCACAGGTCTTTTCCTTGCCTATTTAAATCGCGCACGATGTAAATGGCACCAATTGCCACCCAAACGAGGATCCACCGATGAGCATTTCTCCCGTCTCCCCCGCCACAGGAACTGCAACCGGAGGCCGCAATGGCCGTGCCGTCGTGGGAGAATCCGGACTTGATGTGGTTCCGGCAACGCCCCCCGCCATGGGCGGCGACGGTAAGGGCAGCAACCCCGAACAGCTTTTTGCCCCCGGATATGCCGCCTGCTATATCGGCGCCATGCAGTTTGCCACGACACAGGACACCAGCCTTGCCAAAGTGCCGGCTGATGTTTCGGTAGAGGCCGGTGTTGGCATTGGCCCCCGGGCAGAAGGCGGCTTTGGACTTGCTGTGACCCTGACAGTGACCATGCCCGGCGTCGACAAGGCTGAGGCCGAGCGCATTGCAGAAGCCGGGCACAAGATCTGCCCCTATTCAAATGCCGTGCGCGGCAATGTCGAGGTCACAACTCAGGTAAACTGAGCCCCAAACAAGGCCATTTGCGAGGCTCTGCCTCGCGCTCCGAGGTATTTGTAGCAAGATGAAAGCGCGGCGATCCCCAACCGCACCTCTGGTGCTCATAGAGAAAAAGCGCGGAAGGCATCTTCCGCGCTTTTTCAATTTAACAGGGAAAGCCGTCTCAGCTGCGCACCAACGCCTCGTATTCGGCAGCGATGTCGCGGGTCATCTGGCCCACCTCAAATTTATAGGGACCGATCTCACCTACAGGCGTCACCTCGGCAGCGGTACCGGTCAGCCAGCACTGTTCAAAGCCTTCCATCTCTTCTGGCAAGATGCGGCGTTCGTGCACGGTGATGCCCTTGTCCTTGAGCATCGCAATCACGGTCTGACGGGTAATCCCGTTGAGGAAGCAGTCGGGCAGCGGCGTGTGCACTTCGCCGTCTTTCACAAAGAAGATATTGGCGCCGGTCGCCTCGGCCACGTAGCCGCGATAGTCCAGGAACAAGGCATCCGAGCAGCCCTTGGCCTCGGCCTTGTGTTTGGAGATGGTGCAGATCATGTAGAGACCGGCGGCCTTGGCGTGCACCGGGATGGTCTCGGGGCTGGGCCGTTTGTATTCGGCAATGTCCAGCTTGGCGCCCTGCATCTTGGCATCGCCGTAGTAGGCCCCCCAGCCCCAGACCGCGATGGCCATCCGCACAGGGTTCTTCGCTGACGCGACCCCCATGTCCTCGCCCGAGCCACGCCAGACCAGCGCCCGTACATAGGCATCTGTCAGACCGCTTGCCTTCAGGGTCTCTTCTTTAGCGGCCTCGATATCATCCACCGAATAGGGCATTGGCATGTCCAGCGCAGCGGCGCTGGCGAGCGGACGCACGGAATGTTCGCGGCTTTTGAAGATCTTGCCGTTATAGGCGCGTTCCCCCTCAAAGACCGAAGAGGCATAGTGCATCGCGTGCGTCAGGACGTCCACCTTGGCGTCCCGCCACTCGACCAGTTCTCCGTCCATCCAGATCACACCGTCACGATCATCATATCCAGCCATGCCACAGCCTCCTCAAAGCAGGTCAATATTTCCAAAAGTTGCGCAACAAATGACCGAAACGGACATATTCTTGCGCCAAAGCTGCGATTCGATACATCTTCACCCTTGGAATGTCAATATAGCTGACATAAACTCGACCACAGGGACTGAGGCGAGTAAGAGGGGAGAGCACCATGCCAGAGGGTGGCTCAAACGGGCGGTCAACAGGACGGTCAAGCCAGGGGTTTGGCGGAGAAAGCCTGCTCTTTTTAACCGATGAGCAGCTGCGTCAGGGTATCGAGGCTATGTTCTTTGCCTACCGCGGATTTACCGCCGATCCGGACCGCATTTTGGCAGACCTGTCCTACGGACGTGCCCATCACCGCGCGATCCACTTTATCAACCGCGCGCCTGGCACCACCGTAAACAACATGCTGACCATTCTGGGCGTGACCAAACAATCGCTGAACCGTGTGCTGCGGACCCTGATCAGCGATGGCCTGGTAGAAAGCCGCGTGGGTGTCGCAGACAAGCGCGAACGTCATCTCCATCTTACCGAGGCTGGTAAGGCTCTTGAGGCAAGGCTCTCGGACGCCCAGCGCGCCCGGATGCGCGCCGCCTACAAAGACGCAGGCCCCGAGGCGGTACAGGGGTTTAGAAAGGTTTTGGAGGCGATGATGGATGCGGATATGCGTCGGGCCTACATCAACTTGCGGGAAACAGGATCATGAGCACATTTGACTCGCATCTTTTGATCATCGACGACGATGAGCGTATTCGCGGCTTGCTCAAGAAATTCCTGATGCGGGCTGGATTTCTGGTCACAGCGGCCCGCGATGCGGCGCATGCGCGACGTGTTCTTGCCGGGCTCGATTTCGACCTTATCATCATGGATGTGATGATGCCGGGGGAAGATGGCTTCTCGCTGACAAAATCGCTGCGCGAAACCATGACCACTCCAATCCTGCTGCTCACCGTCAAGGGCGACACCTAAGACCGGATCACCGGCTTTGAGGCGGGCGCCGATGACTATCTGCCAAAGCCGTTTGAGCCCAAGGAGTTGTTGCTGCGCGTCAATGCGATCCTGCGGCGGGTTCCAGATACCTCGGCCCAGGACAGCGCCCCCAAGGTGCTGCATCTGGGGCAAATCCGCTACGACATCGAACGCGGTGAGATGTGGCAGGGCGACGAGCTGGTCCGGCTCACCGGAACCGAAAGCCAGCTGATGAAGATCTTTTCGTCCTGCACCGGCGAGCCTGTCAGCCGCAGCAAACTGGTCGAAGACCTTGGCCGCGACCGGGGGCAGGCCCAGGAGCGGGCAGTCGACGTGCAAATCACCCGGCTGCGGCGCAAGATTGAGCCCAATCCCAAACAGCAGCCATACCTGCAGACGGTGCGCGGAGCTGGCTACATGCTGGCGCCCGACTAAGACCAAAGGGAGGCTCGAAAGTTTCTGCAGGCAGTTAGGCAAGTTGGCAGTTCGGGCATATGATAGGTTTGCCGGGCCACGCTGGCTGCCCTCTGGCAGCTTCGACACGTCTCTTCCATCAACCAGCGCCCCTTCGCTGCGGGGTGCAAAAATGAACAAGACCCTTTGCTCCACCGCCTTGCCGTCAACTCCAGCCTCTTTTGAGCCTAGATAACAGGACTTGCCGAATGACCACTGCCCTGATCACCCATGCCGACTGTCTGCTGCACCAAACCCCCGAAGGCCATCCCGAGCGGGTGGCGCGTCTTGAACATGTGCTGCACGCGCTGGAAACCCTTGATCTAAAGCGGGTCACAGCACCTCTGGCGGCCGAGGATGATATCCTGCGCATTCACCCCGCCAGCCACCTGCACACATTGCGCGCGGCCAACCCGAGCGAAGGCTATGCCCAGATTGATGGCGACACCTTTATGTCACCGGGCTCACTCGAGGCCGCCTTTCGCGGCGCAGGGGCTGCGGTGCGCGCGGTGGATATGGTGCTGGGTGGCGAGGTGCAAAACGCCTTTGCCGCCATTCGCCCGCCGGGGCACCACGCCGAGACAGAGACCGCCATGGGCTTTTGCTTTTTTGGCAATGCCGCCCTGGCCGCCAAACATGCGCTGGACCACCACGGGCTGAAACGGGTCGCGGTGGTGGATTTTGATGTGCATCACGGCAATGGCACCCAGGACCTTTTGTGGGCCGAACCACGCGCCCTGTTCATCACCAGCCAGCAAATGCCGCTCTGGCCGGGCTCTGGCCGGGTGGAGGAAGACGGCAGTCACGGCCAGATCCTCAACATGCCGCTGCCGCCAGACTCCGGCGGCGACCAGATGCGCGCGGCCTATACCACGCAGGCCTTTCCGCGCTTGCGCGCCTTCAAACCAGAGCTGATCATCATCTCGGCCGGCTTTGACGCGCATCAGGACGACCCCCTTGCCAGCCTCAACTGGAGCACCGCTGATTTTGCCTGGCTGACGGCGGAACTCTGCGCGCTGGCGGCTGAGCTTTGTGAGGGGCGTATCGTCTCGACTTTGGAAGGCGGATATGATCTGAACGCCCTTGCGCAGGCCAGCCGCGCGCATGTGGAAGAATTGATAAAGGCAGCATCATGAGTGAGACCACCGCCCCCTCCGTAAAAGACATGAGCTTTGAACAGGCAATGCGTGAGCTGGAGACCGTTGTTGGCCAGCTTGAGCGTGGCGATGTGGCTCTGGATGCCTCAATCGCGCTGTATGAACGCGGCGCCGAGCTGAAAAAGCGCTGCGAAGACGAGCTGAAGCGCGCCGAAGAAAAAGTCGCCGCCATCACGCTGGATGCCAGCGGCACCCCGACCGGCACCCAGGGGTTGGACGCAGGCTGAGACCATGACTGCGCTGGATGCCTCGGGCCTCGGATTCGCTGCTGCCTTGCAGCAAACCCAAAGGCTGATTTCTGCCCATCTGGATCTGCGCCTGGCCGGCGAAGACACCCTGCATCAGGCGATGCGCTATGCGGTTCGAGGCGGCAAGATGCTGCGCGGGTTTCTGGTGCTGGAAAGTGCCCGCCTGCACGGTGTCGCCCAGGCTCCGGCGCTGGATGCGGCCCTCGCGATCGAATGCCTGCACGCCTATTCACTGGTGCATGACGATCTGCCCTGCATGGACGATGACGATCTGCGACGGGGACAACCCACCCTGCACCGCAAATGGGATGAGGCCATGGCAGTGCTGGCCGGCGACAGTCTGCAAAGCTTTGGCTTTGAGCTGCTGGCCTCGCCAGACCTGGGGCCAAATGCGCTGGTACTGATCCGGGATCTGGCGCAGTCGGCGGGCAAGGATGGCATGGTCCAGGGACAGATGCTGGATATCGCGGCCGAAACCGCCACCACGCCCCTGACCCTTGCTGAAATCACCCGGCTGCAGGCCCGCAAAACCGGGTGCCTGATCGCATGGTCTGCGACGTCTGGCGCAGTTTTGGCCGGGGCGGATTCTGCGCCGCTGCGACAATACGCAACCGCCCTTGGCCTTGCCTTTCAGATCGCCGACGACATCTTGGATATCGAAGGGGACGCGGACAAGATGGGCAAAGCCCTGCGCAAGGACTCTGAGGCGGGCAAAGCGACCTTTGTCTCGCTGCTTGGCCTGCAGGCGGCCAAACAACGCGCAAGCGATCTGTGTGACGCGGCCTGTTCTGCGCTGGCGCCCTACGGGGATCAGGCAGAAAACTTGAAGGAAGCGGCGCGTTTCGTTATTGCCCGCGACAGCTAGTGCGCCGTTCCGCATCTGTGTCTGGCTCTTTCGAGCTGCCCACAGGAACCGCCTGAAGGAGAAGCCATGTCTGATCGGCCTCATACCCCGCTACTGGACCAGATCGCAGGCCCTGCAGACCTGAAGGGCCTGAGCGATAGCCAGTTGCTGCAGCTGACGCATGAGCTGCGGCAGGAAACCATCTCGGCAGTCTCCGTCACCGGTGGCCATCTTGGGGCTGGTCTGGGCGTGGTCGAGCTGACCGTGGCGCTGCATGCGGTGTTTGACACCCCCCGCGACAACCTGATCTGGGATGTCTCGCACCAAAGCTACCCGCATAAAATCCTGACCGGTCGCCGCGACCGCATTCGCACTCTGCGCACCAAGGGCGGCCTCTCTGGCTTCACAAAACGCTCAGAGAGCCCCTATGACCCCTTTGGGGCCGCCCATAGTTCCACCTCGATCAGCGCCGCACTTGGGTTTTCCGTCGCCCGTGATCTCGGCGGCGTGGTGCCCGAGGGCCTCGGTGATGCTATTGCGGTGATTGGTGATGGCTCGATGTCGGCAGGCATGGCCTTTGAGGCGATGAACAACGCCGGCTATCTGGACAAACGTCTGTTTGTCATCCTGAACGATAATGAGATGAGCATTGCGCCCCCCGTCGGCGCGCTGTCGTCCTATCTGTCGCGGCTTTATGCCGAAGAACCCTTTCAGGAGCTGCGCGCCGTCGCCAAGGGCGCCGCCTCCCTGTTGCCGGAACCCTTCCGGGAGGGGGCCAAACGCGCCAAGGATATGCTCAAAGGTATGGCCGTGGGCGGCACCCTGTTTGAATCCCTTGGGTTTTCCTACCTCGGCCCCATTGATGGCCACGACATGGACCAGCTGCTGCCGGTGCTGCGCACCGTAAAGGCCCGCGCCAGGGGGCCGATCCTGATCCATGTGCTGACCAAAAAAGGCAAGGGCTACGCCCCCGCCGAGGCCGCCCGCGACAAAGGCCACGCCACCGCCAAATTCGATATGGTCACCGGCAAGCAGCAAAAGACGCCTTCAAACGCGCCCTCCTATACCGGGGTTTTTGGCGATGAACTGGTAAAACTGGCCGCCAGGGACGACAAGATCTGCGCCGTGACCGCCGCCATGCCCGATGGCACCGGTCTGAGCCTGATGGCAGAGCGTTACCCGTCGCGCTGCTTTGACGTGGGCATCGCCGAACAACACGGCGTTACCTTTGCCGCCGCCCTTGCGGCGGGCGGGATGAAGCCGTTTTGCGCCATGTATTCGACATTCCTGCAGCGCGGCTATGATCAGGTGGTGCATGACGTCGCCATCCAGCGCCTGCCGGTGCGTTTTGCCATCGACCGCGCGGGTCTTGTTGGCGCTGATGGCGCCACCCATGCGGGCTCGTTTGATATCGGCTTTATGTCCAACCTGCCCGGCATGGTGGTGATGGCTGCCTCTGACGAGGCCGAGCTGGTCCATATGGTCCACACCGCTGCCGCCTATGACGACGGCCCCATCGCCTTTCGCTATCCCCGCGGTGAGGGCGAAGGCGTCGAGATGCCCGAGATCCCGGAAGTGCTGGAAATCGGCAAAGGCCGGATGATCCAACAGGGCGCGCGCGTGGCGCTGCTGTCCTTTGGCACCCGCCTTGGTGAGGTCCGCAAAGCGGCAGAAGCGCTCGCGGCCAAAGGCATCACGCCGACAATTGCCGATGCGCGCTTTGCCAAACCGCTGGACCGTGAGATGATTCTGGATCTGGCTGCAAATCACGAAGCCCTGATCTGTATTGAAGAAGGCGCTGTGGGCGGCTTTGGCTCCCACGTGGCGCAGCTGTTGGCCGAGGAAGGCGTGTTTGATACCGGCCTGAAATATCGCTCGATGGTGCTGCCCGATACCTTCATCGATCAGGCCAGCCCTGCCGATATGTATGAGGTCGCCGCGATGAATGCGCCGCAGATCGAAGCCAAGGTGCTTGAGGTGCTGGGTGTTGCGCAGATTGGCGAGAAACGCGCGTAATCCCCTTTGTTCGGGTCTCTTTCGAGAGCGGTTTCAGGTGGCTACCGCGCTTCCCTGAGCTGCGCCTTCTGGACAAACCCAACGAGTCACGGATCCAGCAAAAGCGCTTGGCCAGTCCGCGCGCCAGGTCGCATCAATCCATTCTTGAGACCATTGATGCCATCTCCCCTATGATCGGCCCAAGGTCTGAAAGCTGATCACGACAAAACCTATACGACTACAGCGCAGGGGGCTCTGCCGGGGGCACAAAACCCTTCATGTCTTCGGCCAGCAATACCGCCTGCAAACCCTCACGGTAACTGGGATAGAGCAGCTCAATGCCCAGCTCATCCTTGATCCGGTTGTTCCGCACCCGCTTGTTTTCACCATAAAAACTGCGCGCCATCGGTGTCATGCCAGCCTCGTCAAATGGCACCTCGGCAGGCACCGGCATGCCCAAAAGCTCGGCTGCATAGCCCAGAACATCCTGCGGCGGCGCGGGCTCATCATCACAGAGGTTATAGATCCCGCCCGGATGTGGCTGATCCATCGAGGCCAGCAGCGACTGCGCTATGTCATCCACATGAATGCGGGAAAACACCTGCCCCGGTTTGACAATGCGCCGCGCCTTGCCTGCCATCAGCTTGGCAAAGGGGCCGCGTCCGGGGCCATAGATCCCGGCAAGGCGAAAGATATGTAGCGGCAGGTCGGGGATCTGTTGCCATTGCACCTCTGCCATGGCGCGCCAGCTGCCGCGCTCGCTGGTGGGCGCAACCCCGGCTGCCTCATCCACCCAGGCCCCGTCGCGGTCACCGTAGACAGCCGTGGTCGACAGATAGCCCACCCACAAGATCGGGAGCCGCAGCCGCAATCTCGCGCGCAGTTGTGCCAAAACCGGATCACCCTGTGCGTTTGGGCCAATCGAGCTGAGGATATGCGTCACACCACTCAGCTCTATCGCATCTCCGGGCCAGGTAAGCATCTCGACACCGGGCACAGTTGTCGCCTCACGAGAGGTGCCGAGCACCCGCCAACCCCGTGCCAAAAGCTGCGGTACCAAAGCCCGCGCAGTATACCCACAGCCAAGACAAAGAAGTGTATTTTGCATAGTCTCTAAATGGGCAGAAGCCCGCAAAGGTGCAAGACTTGATTCGAATCCTTTGCCGGTCTTTGATGGCAGGATGACAAATGACGCACCCGATCTTGCCGCCGCCTATGATCTGACCTCGCCCGCCGCCTCAAAACGGCTCTATGCCGACTGGGCCAAAAGCTATGATCTCTCCTTTGCCGCGCAACAAAGCTATCACCTGCCGTTTCAAACCGCACAGGCCTTTGTCACAGCGGGTGGACTGATGTCCGGTAAACGGGGGCCGGTTCTGGATGCCGGCGCCGGAACCGGGTTATGCGGTCAGGCCTTGTCCGATCTCGGGGTGTCACAGCTAGAGGCCACCGATATCAGCGCTGACATGCTGGCAGAGGCCACGAAGAAAAACATCTACCGCGCCGTGATCGAAGCCGATCTTCTCCGCGGTATTCCAGTGCCCGATGGCCGCTATCAGGGCGTCGTCTCCTCAGGCACCTTCACCCATGGCCACATCGGCCCTGAGGCTTTTCCAGAACTGCTCCGTGTCGCCGAGCGGGGCGCGCAGTTTGCCCTGTCAATCAACAAAAAGTTCTACCATCTGGCTGGCTTTGAAACAGCCTTCGCCGCTCTGGAACAGGACGGCAAAATCACCGGTTTTTCTCTGCCAGAAGTCTCGATCTACGGCGCAGCAGCCAGCGCAGAGCACCGCCACGACACAGCCTTTATCGCGCTGTTCAACAAGGCCTGAACTCCCGGCCGCTCCGGCCTCAACGCACACAAGGGACTGCCTGGCACCGCGCGCCAGCGCGGTGCCAGGCCCAACCCTAAAGTGGCAGTCTCTGACTGCTGCGGCAGGGGCGGGAGCGCTCCCTTGCCCTTAGCGACCCTTCCCGACCGGATCGCGCTTTTCGGCAAAGGCACGTGCGCCTTCCAGCTGGTCATCACTGGAATACAGCACATCAATGCTGCGCAACTGGCGTTGGGTGATGTGGTTCATGGCATCCTGGAACTTGCAATCCTCGGCATCCCGCACCACCTCCTTGATCGCCGCATAGACCAGCGGCGGACCCGAGGCGAGCAGTCGCGCCAGCTCCCAGGCCCGGTCCATCAGCTGCCCGCCCGGCACGATCTCGTTCACCAACCCCCAGCGATGCGCCTCACCAGCATCAACCCACCGCCCGGTCAGCAACAGCTCCATGGCGATGTGATAGGGAATGCGTTTTGGCAGCTTGATCGAGGCGGCATCCGCCACAGTGCCGGACCGGATCTCGGGCAGGGCAAATGTTGTGTGCTCTGCCGCAAGGATCATATCGGCCGAGATTGCCAGCTCCAGCCCACCGCCACAGGCGATGCCATTGACGGCAGCGATCACCGGCTTGTTCATATCGCGCAGCTCTTGCAAGCCACCAAAGCCGCCGACACCGTAGTCGCCATCTACCGCATCGCCATCGGCTGCCGCCTTCAGATCCCATCCGGGGCAAAAGAACTTTTCGCCGCCACCGGTCAGGATCGCGACACGCAGCTCCGGGTCATCGCGAAAATCGCGAAACACCTCGCCCATCACCTTGCTAGTGGCCAGATCAATCTCGCATTGGCCTTGGGGCGATCCAGCGTCACCTCCAGAATTGCGTCCTCGCGCCGGATTTTGACGGGTCCAAGGTCCGTTGTGCCATCAGTCATCGCATAAAGTCCTTTCTGCGCATCAGCGCATCCGCCGCCACCGCATCCCTGGGTGTACACAAAAGCGGATTGATTTCAATTTCTTCCAAAGCCTCGGCCTCGGCCAGGACATAGGCCTGCACCGCCTGCACTGCACGCAGGATTGCGCCGCGATCAGCGGCCGGCTGGCCACGGTATCCTGCCAAAATCCTGGATATCTGCAACTGATCCAGCGCGGCCAGAACCCTGGCATCGCTGGCCGGAACCAGTATCGATACGCTGTCTTGCAGCACCTCGGCCAGGGTGCCCCCTGCCGCAAGGGTGAGGACAAAGCCATGCGCCGGATCTTTCACCACGCCAATCAACAGCTCCGCCACAGCGCCTGTGACCATTTCTTCCACCAAAAACCGTGTGGCTGGCATCTGCGCCGCTGCATCACTGACCGCGCCACCTGTTTGCAGGTTCAGCACCACGGCCCCGGCTTCGGTCTTGTGGGCAACCCCTTCGCCCTTTAACACCACCGGGTAGCCAATGTCAGCCGCAGCGGCCCGTGCCGCGCCAGGGGTCTTTGCCCGCAGCGATTTTGGCACCCGCAGACCATAGTCTGACAATCGCAGCTTTGCCTCGGCCTCGGGGATCAGACTGGGCTCCACTGTTGGCGTCGGCAGCAAGAGCGGCTCTGAAAGCACGGGTTGCGAAAAACGGGCGGCCGCGCAGGCTTCCAGAGCCTCGCGCAAGCCACAAAAGGGCACCACGCCTGCTGCCATCAGCTGCTCGGCCACCACTTCGGGCAAAAGCTCGGGCAGGGTGGCCCCCATGGCAACATTGCCGCCAGAGAGCTTTTGCGAGCCGATAGCCGCCTCAATGGCGCAGTCCCAGTCACTGGCAGAACAGCGATCAGGGCGCGGAAAGTCAACAATCAGCAACGTCATCGCCAGTGAGGGATCCATCATCGCGGCAAAGGCCTGCGTCATCGCGGCGGAATCACGCCAGATATAGGTGTGATAATCCAGCGGGTTTGCCAGTGCCACCATCGGCCCCAATGCCACCCGCAGATTGCTCTGTTGCGCCGCATTCAGCGCCGGAAAGCTGAGCGGTAGATCATGGGCGGTATCCGCCGCCAGGCTGGCCTCGCCGCCCGAACAGCTGATCGAGGCAATGCGGTTCGACCCCAGCGGGCCGGTAACATGCAACAGTTTCAGGGTCTCAAGAAACGTCGGCAAATCCTCCAGCCGCGCAATACCCAGACGTGACAACAGGGCCGCAGCCCCTGCGTCTCCGCCCGCAAGCGATGCGGTATGCGACACTGTTGCGGCCTGCGCCTCGGCAGATTTGCCCACCTTCAGCGCCACAATAGATTTGCCCAGACTCCGGGCCTGTGCAGCCAGCGCCTCAAAGGCGCGCAGATCGCCAAAGCCCTCGATATGCAGCCCCAGGGCGGTCACCCGGTCATCCTGCAGCAGGGCGGCGCCGATGGCAGCAATGCCGGACTGCGCCTGATTGCCCGCCGCCACCACATAGGCAACGGGCAGGCCACGCGTCTGCATGGTGAGGTTGATCGCGATATTTGAGCTTTGGGTGATCAGTGCGACGCCCTTGTCGACCCGCTTGCCGCCATGTTGATCAGGCCACAGCAGGGCGCCATCCAGGTAGTTGATAAAGCCATAGCAATTTGGCCCCAGAAACGGCATATCGCCCGCCGCCGCCAAAAGCTGCGCCTGCAGATCCGCCGCCTCATGGTCTTCGGCCTGCGCCTCAAGAAAGCCAGAGGCAAAGCAGACCGCACCCCCCGCGCCACGTGCGGCCAGGGCCCGTACCACTTCAATGGTGGCAAAGCGGTTGACCCCGACAAATGTTGCATCGGGTGCATCCGGCAAGCTGGCGACATCGCGGTAGGCTGGCAATCCTGCCAGGGTATCTGCCTTGGGGTGGACCGGCCAGATCTGGCCGTCAAAACCCATCTTCTGGCATTGCTCAATCACCAAACGGCACCAGTCTCCACCGCCGACAACAGCAATGGTTTTGGGCCTGAAAAGCCTGTTTAGAGACGTCATATGTGTCTATTCATTCCCTGGGGACCGGTCCAGATGGCCGAGGTCCTGTTGCGGGTTGATCTGGTCGCGCACGCGTGTCTTGAGCTCTTTTACATCGGGAAAGCCCCCGTCGCGTTTGCGTTCCCAGATCAGCTCATCTTCCACCGTGATCTCAAAGATCCCACCCACCTCACCGGGCACCAGCGTCACCGCCCCCAGCATGTCCTGAAAGGTCGAAAGCAATTCCTGTGCCATCCAGGCCGCCCTGAGCATCCAGTTGCAACCGATACAATAGGTGATGGTCACCTTTGGTTTGTGGGCAGTGGTCGTGGTCATCTGTCAGCCTCCAAGCGCGCGTAGCATTTCGCGGCTGATGATATGACGTTGGATCTCGCTCGTCCCCTCCCAAATGCGTTCAACGCGGGCATCGCGCCAAATACGCTCAAGCGGCAGCTCGTCCATCAGACCCATGCCGCCGTGGATCTGGATGGCCTCATCGGCCACCATCGCCAGCATCTCGGTGGCTTTCAGTTTGGCCATCGACATATCCGATTCGGTCACTGTGCCCTGATCAAATTTCCAGCCGGCCTCCCAGGTCAGCAAATTGGCCGCCTTCAGCTCAAGCGCCATATCGGCCAGCTTAAAGGAAACTCCCTGGAATTTGCCGATCTGCTGGCCAAATTGCTTGCGTTCAGCGGCGTATTCCACCGAGTGCTGCAGCGCGCGTTCCGCCCGGCCCAGACAGGTGGCTGCCACCTGCAGCCGGGTGGCGCCCAGCCAGGTATTGGCTACGTCAAACCCCTTGTGCACCTCGCCCAAAATGGCCGAGGACGGCAGGCGGCAGTCGTCAAACTCAAGCACCGCATTGGTGTAACCCCGGTGGCTCACATTGCGGTAGCCATCGCGCACCGAGTAGCCCGGCGTGCCCTTGTCGACAAAGAAGGCGGTGATCAGCTTTTTGGGGCCGCGCGGCGTCTCTTCTTCGCCCGTCGCCATAAAGACAATCGAGAAATCAGCGATATCCGCGTGGCTGATGAAATGCTTGGTGCCGTTCAAAATCCAGTCGTCGCCATCGCGTTTGGCCGAGGCCGTCATGCCGCGCAGATCCGAGCCTGCCCCCGGCTCTGTCATCGCCAGACAGTCCCATTTCTCGCCTTTCATGCAGGGGTAGAGGTATTGCTCTTTCTGCGCATCCGTCCCGGCCAGCAGGATGTTTGAGGGCCGCGCAACGCAGGTCCAGTGCAGGGCATAGTTGGCCCGGCCCAGCTCTTTTTCATACATCAGCCAGCTCAGGGTATCGAGGCCAGCACCGCCGGCCTCTTCCGGCATATTGGCGCCATACAGCCCCGCCGCCATCGCCTTGGCCTGGATCTCCTTGATCAGCTCCATGGGCAGATGGCCACTGCGCTCGACCTCAAGCTCATGCGGGTAGAGCTCTTTTTCCACAAAGGCGCGTGTCGTCTCGACGATCATTGCCTGTTCTTCTGTCATGCCAAACTGCATCGCACCTGTCCTTCTCACTGGCTTGCTGAACAGCTTAGCCTCGCGCTAAAGTCGCTTCATGCACAGATGGACAATATCATGCCGACTTGGGTGAAAGATCACGCTGCACTGCAGCAGATAGATATGCTGCTGTTTGATGATTTCTCAGGTCACTGCCTGGCCAATACGGTAGAGCCGATGCGCGCTGCCAATACGCTGGCGGGGCGGCAGGTTTATGCCTGGCGGTTTCTGACGCTGGATGGCGCGCCCGTGGTGTCATCCTCTGGGATGGAGGTGACCCCGCATGGGGCGCTCAGCGGCTGTCAGGGTGACATGTTGGTGGCCATGCCAAGCTATCGCTACCGCCACTTTGTCGATGACACCAGCAATCGCGCCCTGCGTGCGGCAGCAACACATTACACGATCATGGCGGGCTTTGACGCTGGTGCCTGGCTTTTGGCGGCCGCAGATCTGCTTGAGGGGCGGCGCGCCACTATTCACTGGCAAGAGCTGGACAGTTTTGCCGAGACCTTCCCGCAGGTCGAGGCCCAGCGCCTGCGCCATGTGCAGGACGGCAACAGAATCACCTGCAGCGGCGCACTGGCGGCCTTTGATCTGATGCTGGATCTGATTGGCCAACGCCATGGGCAGTCGTTGCGGCTAGAGGTTGCGGCCCTGTTCATGAGCCCTGAAATCACCCCCTCGCACGCCGCCTCTGTTGCCACCACCCAGACCAATATACTGGCCCGCAGCCGGTCTGTGGCGCGCGCTCTGGCCCTGATGCAGGCCCATATAGAAACACCGCTGACCATCGTTGAGATTGCCCGCCAGATCGGCCGCAATCGCAAGGACCTGGAACAGCGGATGAAGGCGCAGCTGGGGGCAACACCGCAGGCGATCTACCGGCATCTGCGGCTGATACAGGCCAGAAAGCTGGTGTTAGAGACTGATCTGTCGGTGGCAGAGGTGGCACTACGCAGTGGCTATGAGGATCCCAGCGCCATGACCCGCGCCTATCGCGCCGCCTTTGGCGCCACCCCGCGCCAGATGCGAAGCGGCACAGGGTAACGGCCGACACAGCGTAGCGACTGTAAGACAGGGTAGCAACTTGGCCCAGACCTTAGCTGGCGTAGCTGGAGCCTTCACTGTCGAGGATCAGCTTGATCTCGCGCAGATGCGCTTCGGCCTGGCTGGGGTAGTCTTCCAACTCGCGCGCGGTTTTCTCGGCGATTTCATCCGACAGCACGCGCAGTTTCTGCCCTGTCTGCAGGGCCCGAATATAGGTCTCGGCGGCGCGCTCGAAATAATAGAGCCGGTTCAGCGTGTCCGCAGGATCAGAGCCGATCACCAGCACGCCGTGGTTGCCCATGATCATGACTTTTTGTTTTGGATCCGTCAGCATCGCAGCACAGCGCGCGCCTTCGTCCTCAAAGGCCAGCCCCCCATAGCCATCGTCGATCACATAGCGGTTGAAAAACGTCGCGGTGTTCTGATCAATCGGCGGCAGTCTGCTGTCGGCCAGCGAGGCCAGCACCGTGGCGTGGATCGAATGCACATGCATCACGCAGCGCGCCTGTGGGCACAGCCGGTGAATAGAGCCATGCAGCCCCCAGGCGGTGGGATCGGGAGCGCCGGGTTTTGCCATGGGCTCGGGGTCGTCCGCATCCAGAAACAACAGGTTCGAGGCCGTGATCCGGGCGAAATGCATCTGATTGGCATTCATCAGGAACTGCGTGCCCGCCTCGTTCACCGCCAGGCTGAAATGATTGGCCACCCCTTCGTGCATATTGAGCCGTTCAACCCAGCGAAAGCTGGCGGCAAGATCGGCGCGCGCCTGCCAGTGGTCCATATTGGGGCGCAGTTCCGTGACGCTCATCTCGCAGGCTCCTGTTGTAAATCCGTTCGTGCCGCCAGCCTGAACCTCCAGCGCCGCTTTGACCATCAAAAAATTCCGCCTCGCGCCCCCCCAGTGCAGCCCCTAAGTGCGGCCCCGGTGCCGCCTGTCATCCTCTTGTCATTGAGATAGGTGTTTCTAACGTAAGCCCGCACTGCGGGGCTTGAACTTGCCGCAGCAATCATAACAATTGGCACATGACAGATAGACCATTCCCCAGCTGGCCCGATATCGCCCCACAATTGATCAATGTTGCGGCAGGGCGCGCGCCCGCTGACACGGTGATCCGCCAGGGGAAATGGGTCAATGTCCACACGCGCGAAGTGCTCGACAATCACGACATCGCCATCGTTGCGGGCCGAATTGCCTATGTCGGGCCGGATGCCAGCTATTGCATGGGGCCTGACACTGCGGTGATCGAGGCCAGGGGGCGCTATATGATCCCCGGCCTGTGTGATGCGCATATGCATATCGAGAGCGGTATGCTGACGCCGGCGGAATTCGCCCGCGCCGTGATCCCACATGGCACCACCTCGATGTGCACCGTCCCGCATGAGATCGCCAATGTGCTTGGCCTTGAGGGCGTGCGTCTGATGCATGACGAAGCGCTGTTGCAGCCGGTCAATATCTTCACCCAGATGCCGTCTTGTGCGCCCTCGGCGCCGGGGTTGGAAACCACCGGGTTTGAGATCACTGCCAAAGACGTGGCTGAGGCCATGCAGTGGCCCGGCATTGTTGGTCTGGGCGAGATGATGAACTTTCCCGGTGTGGCCAATGCCGACCCAAAGATGCTGGCAGAGATCGCCGCCACGCAGCGCGCTGGCAAAACTGTTGGTGGCCACTATGCCTCGCCCGATCTGGGACGCAATTTTGCCGCCTATGTCGCGGGTGGGCCGGCCGACGACCATGAAGGCACCTGCGAGGCCGATGCCATCGCCCGGATGCGTCAGGGGATGCGCGCCATGGTCCGTCTCGGCTCTGCCTGGTACGACGTCGAGGCGCAGATCACCGCCATCACCGAAAAGGGGCTGGATCCGCGCAATTTCATCCTTTGCACCGATGACTGCCACTCTGGCACGCTGGTGCATGACGGTCATATGAACCGGGTGGTGCGCCACGCCATCGCCTGTGGCTGTGACCCATTGATTGCCCTGCAAATGGCCACGATCAATACCGCCACCCATTTTGGCATGGAACGCGATATCGGCTCGATCACCCCGGGTCGGCGCGCCGATGTGATCCTGACCTCTGACCTGACAGAGCTGCCGGTTGAGCTGGTGATGGCACGGGGGCAGATTGTTGCTGAAAAAGGCTCTATTACGGTGGATTGCCCGCATCTGGACTGGCCTGACAGCGCCCGTGGCACCATTCATCTGGGCCATGCGCTGACTGCCGCGGATTTTGAAATCACTGCCCCCGAAGGCGCCAATGCGGTCACGGCCAATGTCATCGGCATGGTGGAAAATCAGGCGCCGACCAAGGCGCTGAAGGCAGAGCTGCCGGTGCATGACGGGTTGGTCGAGGCCACTATGGCAAAAGACAGCGAGACCTGCCAGATCGCGCTGGTTGAGCGGCACCGCGCCACCGGCGGCGTCACCAATGCCTTTGTTTCCGGCTTTGGCTATACCGGCAAAATGGCTATGGCCTCGACCGTGGCGCATGACAGTCACCACATGATCGTGGTTGGCACCGACCGCGAACAAATGGCGCTTGCGGCCAATCGCCTGGCCGCGGTCGGTGGCGGCATCCCCATCTACGGGGATGGAAAAGGGCTGGCGCTGGTGAGCTGCCGATTGCCGCCTTTATTTCCGCCCGCCCCGCCACTGAGGTCGCCGCCAAGGCGCAAAAACTGGTTGAGGCAATGGAGACCTGTGGCTGCTCTCTGAACAACGCCTATATGCAACATTCCCTGCTGGCCCTGGTGGTCATTCCCGAACTGAGGATCTCGGATCTTGGCCTTGTCGATGTGCGCAGCTTTGAGATGATCCCGGTAATAGAACCACTCATTGACCCTGTATCAGAGACACAAACATGACCCCAGTGGCACCCGAAGCTTTGATTCAACAGCCCGAGACCTTTGCCCCTGAAAGCTTTACCGATGCGGCCGCGGCAGTGGCGCGTCTGGAAGCGCTCTATTCACAGGCCACCAATTATCTTTGTGAGGCCTTCATGCGCAGCATGGCTGAACCCGCCCCTGCGGATCAGCGCATTCGTGCCTTTTATCCCGAGATCCGCATCACCACCACCAGCTTTGCCCAGGTGGACAGCCGTCTCAGCTTTGGCCATGTGGCAGCGCCGGGAACCTATGCCACCACGGTGACAAGGCCGGATCTGTTTCGCAACTATCTGATCCGGCAAATCGGGCTGTTGATCAAGAACCACGGCCAGCCCGTTACCATCATGGCGTCCCAGACGCCCATCCCGGTGCATTTTGCCGTCGCCTCGCGCCCCGATCTGACGGTGCCGTAGGAGGGCGCTGCTGACTTTACCCTGCGCGATGTCTTTGATGTTCCGGATCTCGCGACAACCAATGACGATATCGTCAATGGCACCTATAAATCCGAGGATGGCATTGGGCCGCTGGCCTTGTTCTCTGCGCAACGGGTGGATTACTCGCTGGCGCGACTGGCACATTACACCGCCACCGCGCCCGAGCATTTTCAAAACCATGTGCTCTTTACCAACTACCAGTTCTACGTGGCTGAATTCGAGGCCTATGCCCGCGCTCAGCTGGCAGACCCAAAGTCGGGCTATGTCAGCTTTGTCAGCACCGGCAATCACGAGATCAGGGATCCGCAGGCGGAAATTCCCGCGACCGCAAAGCTGCCGCAGATGCCCACCTACCATCTGAAGCGGGCGGACGGGAACGGCATCACGCTGGTAAATATTGGCGTCGGCCCCTCGAATGCCAAAACCGCCACCGATCACATCGCAGTGCTGCGCCCGCATGCCTGGCTGATGGTGGGTCACTGTGCCGGGCTGCGCAACACACAGGCGCTGGGTGATTTTGTCCTCGCCCATGCCTACCTGCGCGAGGATCACGTGCTGGATGACGACCTGCCCGTCTGGACGCCCATCCCGGCGCTGGCCGAGATCCAGATTGCCCTGGAACAGGCGGTGGCAGAGGTCACCCAGTTTGAGGGCTATGACCTCAAACGTATTATGCGCACCGGCACAGTGGCCACGATCGACAACCGCAACTGGGAGCTCAGGGATCAATCCGGCCCGGTGCAGCGTCTCAACCAATCGCGCGCCATTGCCCTGGATATGGAAAGCGCCACCATTGCCGCCAATGGCTATCGCTTTCGGGTGCCCTACGGCACGCTGCTCTGTGTGTCAGACAAACCACTGCATGGTGAGCTAAAGCTGCCGGGCATGGCTTCGGGCTTTTATCAGACACAGGTTGCGCGTCATTTGCAGATCGGAATAAAAGCAATGGAACAGCTCAGAACTATGCCTTTGGAACGCCTACATAGCCGAAAACTGCGGTCCTTTGACGAAACCGCCTTCCTCTGACACAAGTTTTCCACCGTTTTCTGCGAAAAATCGCTAGTTTCCTTGGTCTTTCACTACACAACACGTTGTGTTCCTACACAACATAACGATAATGTTGCGCGATGAGGCCCCACAGTTCGGGCAGTTTTAAGGAGATCTGAGAATGTCCAAACCGATGACAAAAACCCAGCTTGTTGCAGCTCTGGCTGAGGAAATGGGCGAAGATAAAAAGACAGCAGGCGTTGCTCTGGATGCCGTGTGCGCCCTGATCACACGCGAAGTGTCTGGCGGCGGTGCCGTGACCCTGCCCGGCATTGGCAAAATCTATTGCCGCGAGCGCCCCGAGCGCGAAGTGCGCAACCCAGCCACCGGCGAGAAATTCATGAAAGAGGCGGACAAGGTTGTGAAAATGACCATTGCCAAGGCTCTGAAAGACAGCGTCAACGGCGAAGCCTGAGACAGGATAGTCCTGCATCAAAGCTTTCGAGATTAGGGTCGCCTCTGGCGGCCCTTTTTTGTGCCAGAAGTATGGGCAGAATTTTGAACCTGGGCTTGGTCGCGCCTTTGTCCTAGCGCTGACGCCGCCGCAATCACGTGAAATCGCGCGAATACGCATTTCCACCCGTTCCTTGCCTTGCTAAACATCTACCAAAGAACAATTCCCCTGGAAGGCCCCAGCCATGGATTTTCGCGCAATTGCTATGGGGCTCACCTTTGCCTTGATGTGGTCCTCCGCCTTTACCTCGGCCCGGATCATCGTGGTGGATGCCTCGCCGCTGTTTTCTCTGGCGGTGCGGTTTTTGATTTCGGGGCTGCTCGGGGTCGCCATAGCCCTGGCCCTGGGGCAGACTTGGCGACTGACCCGCGGCCAATGGCGCGCCACGGTGATCTTTGGCATTTGCCAGAACGCGCTCTATCTCGGTCTCAACTTGGCTGCCATGCAATGGATCGAAGCCTCGCTGGCCGCTATTCTCGCCTCGACCATGCCGCTGTGCGTGGCGCTGGCCTCCTGGGTCATCTTTGGCGACCGGATAAAACCGCTTGGCCTGATTGGTCTGATGGCAGGTGTCGCGGGCGTCGCCCTCATTATGGGGACACGAATCAACGCCGGAGTGGATGGCTTTGGCATCCTGTTGTGCGTCATTGGCGTGCTGGCCCTGACCGTGGCAACCCTGGCGCTGCGGGGCGCCACATCGGGCGGAAACTTTATGATGGTGGTTGGGCTGCAGATGCTGATCGGCTCTGCCATTCTGTTTGTCGCCGCCCCCCTGAGCGAAGATATTTTTGTCAATCCGACCCTGCGGTTGGGGCTGGCCTTTGCCTATACCACTCTTGTTCCGGGGCTGATGGCCACCTTCATCTGGGTTAAGCTGCTGAACCGGATCGGCGCCATTCGGGCCGCGACGTTCCACTTTCTCAACCCGGTCTTTGGCGTCGCCATCGCCAGCTTTATGCTGGGCGAAAAGCTGGGGCTGCTTGATCTTTTGGGCGTCGCGATTGTCACCCTGGGGATTCTGGCGGTGCAGCCGTCGCGCCAGTCCATCCAAAAACAGCCACCCGCGCCTAGCCCGCAAACCCCATCGACTCCGACATAAGGCTGCAGCAAAGGGGCAGTTGCCACACAGATGCGCGAGCCGCGTGAAATGCCATTTGCATTTTGGCGGCGACCCCCCATCTTTGGCACCATAGCGAACAGAGCGATCCGCAGATAAAGGTCGCGCAAGAGGGAGAATAGCATGATCAAATATACCAAAGACGCCGCGGCCATTGCTGCCCTGTCGGCAGAAGAATTCTACGTCACGCAGAACTCCGGCACCGAACGCCCCGGCACTGGAAAATTGCTGTCGAACAAAGAAGTCGGCATCTATGTGGATATCGTCTCGGGCGAGCCGCTGTTTGCCTCGGCTGACAAATACGATTCGGGCTGCGGCTGGCCCAGTTTTACCAAACCGATCGAGCCCGCCTATGTCAGCGAGCTGGAAGACCGGGCCCTGGGTATGATTCGCACCGAAGTGCGCTCAACCCATGGCGACGGCCATCTGGGCCATGTCTTTCCCGACGGCCCCGTCGAGCACGGCGGGCTGCGCTACTGCATCAACTCCGCCTCTCTGCGCTTTTGTGCCGCCGGCTGAGATGGAGGCCGAAGGCTACGCAGACTACATCAACCAAGTGGAGGAACACTCATGAGCGAACGCGCTGTTCTCGCCGGGGGCTGCTTTTGGGGCATGCAGGATCTGATCCGCAAGCGCAAAGGCGTGCTCTCAACCCGTGTCGGCTATACCGGCGGCGATGTGGCCCATGCCACCTACAAGAACCACGGCAGCCATGCCGAAGGGATCGAGATCATGTTTGATCCCAGCCAGACATCCTATCGCGATTTGCTGGAGTTCTTCTTTCAGATCCACGACCCCACCACCGAAAACCGGCAGGGCAATGATCTGGGGATGAGCTATCGCTCCGCCATCTACTATGTGGACGAAGCGCAGAAAGCTATGGCGCTGGAGACCATCGCCGATGTCGAGGCCTGTGGCCTGTGGCCCGGCAAGGTGGTGACCGAGGTCGAGCCGGTCAGCGACTTCTGGGAGGCCGAGCCCGAGCACCAGGACTACCTTGAACGGCAGCCAAACGGCCACACCTGCCATTTTGCACGGCCTGACTGGGTGCTGCCCAAACGCAGTGAAGCGGCAGAATAACCTGGGTTAGAGCCAGATTTCATCATCGCATTTCAGAAAGGCCCGCCTCACGCAGACGCGGGCCTTTTGTCCCTAGTTACGGGATCAGTCCCTGGCGACACGCGGGCGACCGCTGGCCTCAACCGTCAGCATGGCCTCAACAAAAACCTCACGCGCCTCAACCTCGGCAGTGCGAATATCCCGCGTCACATGGATGTGGATGTCTTCGGCCCCGGCTGCTTCGGCATCGGTGCGCGCCTGCTGTTCCAGAACCTGTTCCAGCCTTTGTAACGCCTCAAGCGAGGAAGCAAAATCCTGCGGCCCACTGTCCAGATGCACGCGAAATTTTCCCTCGCTTGGGGAGGTGACGCTGCCGCTGCGCCGCATGGTGACACGGCCAACAACGGCACCGATGGCATTGGCAACACCTGCGTGTTCCGGCAAACGCATGCGGCATTTCAGCCGCTCTCCCACCGCTGGGTAATAGCTGGGTGCAGAGGCGCCCAGCCCGACGACGTCGATGTTCATCGAGGTCTCAAAGGCCAGAATGCCCCGATGCGAGGCCAGACCTTTTTGTGTCAAAACATGACGAGCCAGCTCGGCAGTAGCCAAGCCAAAATCGCTGTCTTCCTCGACAAAAGCACTCTCTAACAAGGTTAAAACCGTCTGCTGGGTCAGCTGGTCCACAATCCTCTGCGCCAGTGACTGTGCGTCCGGTGCCAGGCAGTCGCCGCTGCCAATCCGGCGGCGGGCAAACAGCGTCAGCGCCTTTTCAGCCGCTGCCCCATCCCAGACCGCAACCCGGCCCAGCACATGGCTGGCGTCCGAAGGCGTTATGCCCGCAACCTGCACCAGACCACGATCCACCAGACGGCTCAGCGCGCCCTGCTCCATCCGTGTGCGCAAAATCGCGCCCAGCGGCTGCACCTCGGTGCCAATCCGACCCAATAGCGCAAACTCGCGCTCGCCAAGACCAGCGGTCGGCAGACCGATGACGGCCCGGACGAATCTGCCGTCGTATTCTCCCACCACCGGCGCGTTGAGCTGTTTGTCCAGCGCCGCATGCACCACCTCTGGTGCCTCGGATGCCATCAGCGAGACAGGCACCACCCGGCGCGGCCCCAGCGTCACGCCGCCCTGCAGACCACTGGATTGCAGATGCACCTGGCTGTCACCGCCCAGACCAGTGGTGCGCATGGCCACCGCCTCGACCATGGTGCGGAATGGGCCAACCTGCGCGCCCGCGGGATCAATGGCCGGCTTGCCATCGCGGATCAGCGCCACATCGGTGGTGGTGCCGCCAATATCGCTGACCAGCGCATTTTCCACGCCGGTCATCCAGCGCGCCCCCACAATCGAGGCGGCCGGACCACTGAGGATGGTTTCAATCGGCCGGGCGCGCGCCTGCTCGGCCGACATCAGGGCGCCATCGCCGCGCACCACCATCATCGGGGCCGTCACGCCAAGATCCACCAGTGTGTCCTGTGCCCGCCCAATCAGCCGGTCAATCATGCCAATCAGCCGCGCATTCAGCACCGCCGTCACCGCACGTTTGGGGCCGTTCAGTTTTGCCGACAACTGATGCGAGCAGGTCACCGGCGCCTGGGTCATCTCTGTAATGATTCGGGCGGCCTCGACCTCATGGGCCGGGTTGCGGGTGGCAAAGACCGAAGCCACAGCAAAACCGGAAACACCCACCATATGTGTCTCTAAAAAGGCCCTCAGCGCGTCGACATCCAGCGGCTGCGCCTCAAAACCCGCGTGGTTATGACCGCCTGCCAGCACCAGCGCCGGGTCGCCCTTCAGCGCGTCCTTCAGCCCGTGGCGTTCGAGATCGCTTTCGCCAAATCCGATATAGATCAGGGCAACACGGCCTCCCTGCCCCTCGACCAGCGCATTGGTGGCCAAGGTGGTTGACAGGGCCGCCATCGAGACCTCGGAGGCGGCACAGCCCGATTGCGCCAGAACGGCGCGAATGGCGCCACCAACGCCAATCGCCAGATCGGCACGGGTTGTCAGAGATTTCGCCGTGGCGATCACCTCAGCCTCGTCGCGGATCAACACCGCATCCGTATAGGTTCCGCCCGTATCAACACCCAGCAAAAGCGCCATGTTGTGATCTCCAGTCTGTTCGCCGCTCCGGTTTCTGCGCAACACTGGTCTAGCGTCTATTTCAGACGCGTCCATCCCGTTTGCGTCACGAAAGCCGCTGAACCGCCCACTCTGCCGCATCGGCAACCGTTGGGTCAGGATCATTGGCCAGTCCTGCGGCCACGCTGCGCAATTCAGCCAGCTTTGAGTTGCCAATGGCATAAAGCACATTACGTACAAACCGATCCCGCCCGATCCGTTTAATAGGTGAGCCAGCAAAGAAAGCGCGAAATCCGGCATCATCCAGTACCGCCAGCTCGGCCAGTTTTGGCGCCTGCAGTTCGGCCCGTGCAGCGTAGCGCAGATCACTTGCAGCCACCGCGAATTTGTTCCAGGGGCAGGCTGACAGGCAGTCGTCACAGCCGTAAATCCGGTTGCCCAGCTTGCTGCGCAGCTCTTCCTCAACCGGGCCTTTGTGCTCAATCGTCAGATAGGAAATGCAGCGCCGCGCATCCATCTGGTAGTGCGCGGTAAAGGCCTCGGTCGGGCAGGCCGTCAGGCAAGAGTTGCAAGAGCCACAGCGATCTGGCTCAGCCTCATCAACCGGCAGCTCCAGCGTGGTGAAAACAGAGCCTAAAAAGGCCCAATTGCCCCAGTCCCGGCTCACCAGATTGGTGTGTTTGCCCTGCCAGCCCAGCCCAGCCGCCTGGCCCAGGGGTTTTTCCGGCACTGGCGCCGTGTCGACAAAGACCTTTACTTGCGCCGTCTCATCCTGCTTTTTGGCCTCGTCGATCAGCCAGCGCGCCAGCCGTTTCAAACGCTTCTTGACCAGATCATGATAGTCTTTGTTGCGGGCATAAACCGACACAGCACCGCGCTCCGGGCAGCCGACAACCGCCATCGGGTCTTCCTCGGGGGTATAGCTCTCTGCCAGCATGATGACCGAGCGCGCCTCGGGCCACAAAACGCTGGGATCACCGCGCCAATGGCTGCGCTCTGCCATCCAGCCCATCGGACCGTGATAGCCCTTGTCGAGGAACTGCTGCAGCCGGTCGGGGACCTCGGGCACATCACCAGGTCGGCAGATTTTGCATGAGACAAAACCCTCCGCCAGGGCCTGTGCCACCAGCCTGTCTTTGAGGTCAGCTGTCATCTCAGAGCCTCTCTACGCTACAGATCAGGGATCAGAAATCGAGGTCGGCGTAATGCGCGGGCGGGCGGAATCCCGAAATCTGGTCTGCCAGAATAGAGCGAAAGGCCGGCCGCGATTTGATCTTGGCATACCAATCCTTGACCACAGCCGAGCGGTTCCAGTCCACGTCCGAAATATAGTCCAGCGAGGACAGATGTGCAGCGGCGGCAAAATCAGCCAGGCTCATCTGATCGCCCGCAAGCCAGCGACGATGATCCAGCAGCCAGGTCATGTAATCAAGATGGTACTTGATCGCGCGGGCGCCGGCCTTGACGTTCTTGCTATCGGGATAGCCCTCGCCCGTGACCTTTTTGTTGACCCGTTCATACAGCAGCTTTGACGTCACCTCGGCGTGGAATTTGTCGTCGAACCAGCTGACAATGCGGCGCACTTCATAGCGGCCATCCGGGTCATTTGGCATCAACGAAGGCGTAGGGCGGGTTTCTTCCAGATATTCGCAGATGGCAGCGCTCTCAGCCATCATCTTGCCATCCAGCCGAATCACCGGAACCTTGGCCGCTGGGTTGCGGCGGAGAAAATCCGGATCCGCCTCCCAGTAGCGTTCCTCTATCAACTCGACTTCGATTTTCTTTTCCGCCAGAGACAGACGGACCTTCCGGCAAAAGGGGGAAAGGGGGACATGATAAAGACGTGCCATAGGCCTTATTGTAACTCCAAATCGAGCGCCGGGGATCAAACCCAGCAATGCCCTGTACGCGGCAAAACTTCAATCCTCGAAACAGTCCGACCGCCCATCTGCGCGAATGGTAGCCGCTCCATCCTGAATCCTGGCGGCCCGGCGGCTGACAGCTTTGCTCGGGCGGGAAGCCGAGCGTTGTTTCGGGTTCGGCAGGACCGCAGCAATCAGGGCCGCCTGACGGGCGCTCAGCGCATCCGGGCCAACACCAAAATAATGTCGTGCGGCTGCTTCAGCCCCAAAGATACCCTCATCCATCTCGGCCACATTAAGATAGACCTCCAGAATGCGTTTCTTGCTCCAGATCGCCTCGACCAGGGGTGTCAGCAGGGTTTCCAGGGCTTTTCGCCCCCAGCTGCGCCCCTGCCAGAGAAAGACATTTTTGACCACCTGCTGCGACAGGGTAGAGCCCCCGCGCTGGCCGCCTTCGGCAATGGCTGCCCGGATGGCCTGCACGTCAATGCCCCAGTGCTGGCAAAACCGCGCATCCTCTGCTGCCACCACCGAGCGCGCCAGCACCGGCGCGATATCCGCCAATGGCACCCATTCCTGATCGATCTCGCCCAGCCTGCGCTTTTCGCTCCAGATAGTATGGGTCGTGGGCGGGTTCACCACGGAAAACAATAGCACCAAAAAGGTCGCAAAACCCACGCCCCCCAACAGACCACGCAACAGCCAGCGCCGCAGCCAGCGCAGCGGCTGCATCAGCTTCTCTCTGAGCCAGGAGTGGCCTGCCTGTTTCTTTTTTGTTTTCTTTACTGCCTTTGCCATGCCCTTCTATAGGCCAGCACCCCGCCCAGAACAAACACGGAAACGGGCCCACTTGGCCTCCAGCATAGGTGCACGGCACAGGCGCGCGGCACGGGCCAGAAGCAAAACGCCAGCCCGGAAAGAAAAAAGCCCCGCAAGCGATCAGCTTGCGGGACAATTCTTAAACAGTACGCGCTGCGGCCTATTCTGCCGGTACAGCCGTTTTTTCGTGGCTCAGGGGGTACTTAAGATTTTGCAGCATCTCGATGGGACAGACCTGCAAAAAGTTGCCCTGTTCCAGATCCCAGTTCTGCAGGATCTCAGCCGCCTTGCGACTGCCGGTTTCTTCCAGATGCCGCTCAATCAGGGTCTTCAGCTGGGTGTTCCAGTGCTCCACCGTGACCGGGCAGGTGACCAGGCTTTCCATGTTCATCATGGTCTGCGCCTTGCCCTCCGGGTCATAGAGATAGGCCATCCCGCCTGTCATCCCCGCGCCAAAGTCCGCCCCAATCGAGCCCAGGATCACCGCGACACCGCCGGTCATATACTCACAGCCGCAGGCGCCGCAGCCCTCAACCACCACCGAGGCGCCAGAGTTCCGCACCGCAAAGCGCTCACCAGCGCGGCCCGCAGCAAAGAGATAGCCATCGGTTGCGCCATAGAGCACGGTATTGCCGACAATGGTATTCTCGCTCGCCTTCAGCGGCGAGGCCATCGGTGGACGCACAACAATGGTGCCCCCTGACAGACCTTTGCCGACATAGTCATTGGCATCGCCAGAAACCTCTAGTTTCAGTCCGGGAGCCGCAAAGGCACCCAGCGACTGCCCGGCAGAGCCCTGCAATTTCACCGTCAGGTGATCCGGCTGGAAGGCATTGCGCATACCAAAGTTGCGCACGATATGGCTCGAGGTGCGGGTACCTACCGAACGATGCGTGTTTTGCACCGCATAGGACAGCTGCATCTTTTCGCCATCCTGCAGGAACCGCGCCGCATCGCGTACGATCTCAGAATCCAGCGTATCGGGCACTGCGTTGCGCTCTTTGTCGCGGTTGTAGACGATCTCTGCCGCACCATCGACGGTGATCAGCAGCGGGTTGAGATCGAGATCATCCAGATGCGCCGAGCCACGCGAGACCTGCGCCAGCAGATCCGCCCGACCAATCACCTCATCCATGCTGCGCGCGCCGATAGAGGCGAGGATTTCCCGCACTTCCTGCGCATAGAAGGTGATGAGGTTGACCACCTTGTCGGCATTTCCGGTGAATTTACCACGCAGAGCTTCGTCCTGGGTGCAGACCCCAACGGGGCAGGTATTGGACTGGCACTGACGCACCATGATACAGCCCATCGCGATCAGCGCGGCTGTGCCGATGCCGTATTCCTCGGCCCCCAGCATGGCCGCCATGACAATATCACGCCCGGTGCGCAGCCCGCCATCGGTGCGCAGGGTGACCCGTTCGCGCAGGTTGTTCATCGCCAGAACCTGATGCGCCTCGGTGAGGCCCATCTCCCAGGGCAGACCGGCATATTTGATCGAGGTCGCCGGAGACGCGCCGGTGCCACCGTTGTGACCCGAGATCAGAATCACATCCGCCTTGGCCTTGGCGACGCCCGCGGCAATGGTGCCAACACCCGAGGCCGCAACCAACTTTACCGTCACTTTGCAGCGCGGGTTGATCTGTTTCAGATCATAGATCAGCTGCGCCAGATCCTCGATCGAGTAAATATCGTGGTGCGGCGGTGGTGAAATCAGCGTCACCCCCTTGGTCGAATGCCGCAGACGGGCAATCAGGTCGGTGACCTTCATGCCGGGCAGCTGGCCGCCCTCGCCGGGTTTGGCACCCTGGGCCACTTTGATCTCCAGCTCTTCGCACTGGTTCAGGTATTCTGCGGTGACGCCAAAACGCCCCGAGGCCACCTGTTTGATCTTGGCGCTTGGGTTGTCGCCATTGGGTTCCGGCACAAAATGCGCCGGATCTTCGCCGCCCTCACCGGAATCCGACTTGGCGCCAATCCGGTTCATCGCCACGTTCAGGGTCTTATGAGCCTCTGGCGACAGAGCCCCGAGGCTCATACCCGGCGTGACAAAACGTTTGCGGATCGAAGTGATCGATTCGACTTCCTCGATAGGCACCGATTTGCCCATGGGCTTGATGTCGAGCAGATCGCGCAGGTGGATCGGCGGGTTGCTCTGCATCTTGGCAGAGTAGCGCTTCCACATCTCAAACGACGCCGTGTTGCAGGCCATCTGCAGCATATGCATTGAGGTGGCTTCCCAGGCGTGAGTCTCGCCGGATGTACGCGCCTTGTAAAAGCCGCCGATGGGCAGGATGTTGTCGGCCGCGTTCCAGCCTTTGGCGTGAATTTCTTCGGCTTTGACCTGAATGCCGCTGACACCAATACCGGAAATCCGGCTGGTCATGCCGGGGAAGAATTCTGCACACATGGCACGTGACAGGCCCACCGCCTCAAAGTTCAGACCGCCGCGATAGGAGGAGATAACCGAGATCCCCATCTTGGCCATGATCTTGAGCAGACCCTGGTCGATGGCTTCGCGGTAGCGCGCCACGTTTTCGGTGAGGCTGCCGTCCAGCAAGCCACGGTCAATGCGGTCCGCCAGCGAATCTTCGGCCAGATAGGCGTTCACCACGGTGGCGCCACAGCCGATGAGCACGGCAAAGTAATGCGGATCAATGCATTCGGCAGAGCGCACATTGAGCGAGCTGAAGGTCCGCAGACCTTTGCGTGTCAGATGCGAATGCACAGCGGATGTGGCCAGAATCATCGGCATCGCCACGCGGGTCGCATCCGAATACTGATCGGTCAGCACCAGATGGCCGGCACCAGAGCGCACAGCGTCTTCGGCCTCGGCGCGAATGCGCTCCAGCGCCTGGCTCAATGAGCCCTTGGCGGGATCAAAGGAACAATCGATCTCGGCCAGGGGCGCGTTGAATTCGGTGACCAGCTTGTCCCATTGCGCGTTGCCGACAAAGGGGCTTTCCAGCACGACGATTTCGGTCTGGCTGCTGTTTTCTTCCAGCACGTTCTTCAGGTTGCCAAAGCGTGTCTTCAGCGACATCACCCGGAATTCGCGCAGCGAATCGATTGGCGGGTTGGTCACCTGGCTAAAGTTCTGCCGGAAGAAATGGCTGAGCGGGCGATACATCTTGGACAAAACGGCCGAGGGTGTGTCGTCGCCCATCGAGGCCAGGGTCTCTTTTCCCTCTTCTGCCATTGGCGACAGAATTTGCTCCAGCTCTTCGATGGTATAGCCCGCAGCCACCTGTCGGCGGCGCAGCTCTTCTCCCGAGAACATCGCAGCCTCGGTCACGGTTGAGAGCGTCTGCTCCACATCGTTGATCTTGCCAACCCATTCGCCAAAGGGCAGGGCTGCGGCCAGTTTGTTCTTGATCTGGGTGTCGTGGAACAGCTTGCCCTTTTTCATACCGACCGCCAGCATCTGGCGGGGGCCAAGCGCGCCTTTTTCCCACCACGGTTGCCTCGTTGATCGGCACCATGCCCGCCTCAGAGCCGGGCAATCACCAGGCCATCCCCGGTCACCACATAGCGCATGGGGCGCAGCCCGTTGCGGTCGAGACCGGCGCAGACCCAGCGGCCATCGGTCATCGCCAGGGCGGCGGGGCCATCCCAGGGTTCCATCACCGAGTTGCAGTAGGAATACATATCGCGCCAGGCCTGCGGCAACTCAACCGCCTGCTTGGACCAGCTTTCGGGCACCAGCATGGTTTTGGCCATCGGCGCAGAACGTCCCGCGCGCACCAGAACCTCAAACACCGAATCGAGCGCCGCCGAGTCGGAAGATCCGCCAGCAATGATGGGTTTGATGTCTTCGGCATAGTCGCCAAAGGTGCTGGAAGCCATACGGATTTCGTGGCTTTTCATCCAGTTCGTGTTGCCGCGCAGGGTGTTGATTTCACCGTTATGGGCCAACATGCGGAAGGGCTGTGCCAGCCACCACTGCGGGAAGGTATTGGTGGAATAGCGCTGGTGATAGATCGCAAAGGCGCTCTCGAACCGCTCGTCCATCAGGTCAGGGTAGAAGACCGCGACCTGCTCGGCCAGCATCATGCCTTTGTAGATGATCGACCGGCACGACAATGACGCAATATAGAGCCCGCCAATGCCAGCAGCAGCTGCCGCTTTTTCAACACGGCGACGGATCACATAAAGTTCGCGCTCAAAGGTTTCCTCGTCAACGCCTTTGGAGTTTGAGATCAGGATCTGTTCGATCTCGGGACGGGTCGCGTTGGCCTTTTCGCCCAGACAGGTCACATCAACCGGCACATGGCGCCAGCCGTAGATGTAATAGCCCATGCGCAGCACTTCGCTCTCAACGATGGTCCGGCAGGTTTCCTGCGCACCAAAATCGGTGCGGGGCAGAAAGACCTGCCCAACAGCCATCAGCTGATCTTCGCGCGGCTCATGGCCGGTGCGGCGGATCTGGTCATAAAAGAACGGAGCCGGGATCTGCACGTGGATACCCGCGCCATCGCCGGTTTTGCCATCGGCGTCCACGGCACCCCGGTGCCAGATCGCCTTAAGCGCATTGATTCCGGCCTCAACAACACTGCGGCTGCTTTTGCCATTCACCGCAACCACCAGGCCAACACCACAGGAGGAATGCTCTTCGTCCTCGGTATAGAGACCATTTTCGGCCATCCACTTACGCTTAGCTTCCTCAGCGCGCACCCAGTCCGCATCATATTTGACAGCATCAAGTTTGGTCATTGGTTGTCTCCTTCTTCCGAGGGGCCAAAGGCTGCCTTTACTTCCGCTTCGGTCATCTGCCGTTGCGCACCAGTAAAGGCGTAGCCCTTGGGCTTTTTGTCGATATAGAGTTCCAGGCCGAGAGTGTTCTCGCCTGCATTGTCGAAAAGGCCAGCTGCCATTTGGGTCTGACCGTGCATTTTTCCGGGAGCCGTTATGCGATACCAGAGCGCTGATCCGCAGTCGCCGCAAAAGGCGCGTTCTGCCCATTCCGACGAGACATAGGTTTTCACCGGGCCCAGCGCCGCATAGCCAGAGGCGGCCGGAATGGTCATCAACATCGAACTGGTCCAGCGGCGGCACATGTCACAGTGGCAGGCGCCAAGAGCCTGTCGCGCAGGCGTCATCGAGACCGTGACGGCTTCGCACATGCAATGTCCTTGCAGCTCACTCATATCGCTGGCTCCCTTGCGGTGGCTTTTCAGGTTACTCTGCCGCGACCTGCGCGCCAGCATTGTTGAAACGTGTAACGATGGCATCGGCGCAGTCCCGGCCGTCTTTGATGGCCCAGACCACCAGCGACGCACCGCGTACGATATCGCCCACGGCGTAAACCCCGTCGAGATCGGTGGCGCCGGTGAGATGCTCTGCCTTGATGGTGCCCCAACGGGTCGTCGGCAGCTCGGCCTGACCCCAGAGGGTGGGCAGATCTTCGGGCTCAAAGCCCAGCGCCTTGATCACCAGATCAGCGTCTTCCACATAATCAGCACCCTCAATCACTTCGGGCGCCTGCCGTCCGGTGACATCCGGCTGACCCAGACGCATCTTTTGCACCATGACGCCATTCACGCCGCCGTCAGCATCGGTAAATCCCTTGGGGGCCGAGAGCCATTCAAACACCACGCCCTCTTCTTCGGCGTTCTGTGTCTCGCGCTGCGAGCCTGGCATATTGGCCCGGTCACGCCGGTAGAGACATTTGACCGATGTTGCGCCCTGACGGATCGAGGTGCGCAGGCAGTCCATGGCCGTGTCGCCACCACCGATGACCACAACTTTTTTGCCCGCAGCATTCAGCGTGCCATTCTCAAATTCTTCGACGGTATCGCCAAAGTTCGACGCGCGGTTGGCAGCCGTAAGAAAATCAATCGCCTTGACGATACCAGTGGCCCCCGAGCCGGGCATTTCCAGATCACGGGATTTGTAGACGCCGGTGGCGATGATCACCGCGTTATGTTTGGCGCGGATCTCGTCAAAGGTGATATCGGTGCCGATATTGCAGTTCATCACAAAGGTGACGCCGCCATCCGCCAGCAGCTGGTTGCGCCGCATGACAATGTCTTTTTCCAGCTTAAAGCCCGGAATACCGTAGGTCAGCAAACCGCCGGCCCGGTCGTAGCGATCATAGACAGTGACCTGAATGCCCGCCCGGCGCAGCATGTCCGCCGCTGCCAGACCTCCGGGGCCGGCGCCAATAATACCAACGCTTTCGCCGCGTTCCTGGACCGGCACGATTGGCTTGACCCAGCCCTTGTCCCAGGCGGTATCGGTAATGTATTTCTCAACAGCGCCAATGGTCACGGTGCCATGAACGGATTGCTCGATCACGCAGTTGCCTTCGCACAGACGGTCCTGCGGGCAGATGCGACCGCAGATTTCGGGGAAGGTATTGGTGGCCTGGCTGGTCTGATAGGCCTCTTCCAGACGACCGGTCGCGGTGAGGCGCAGCCAGTCGGGGATATTGTTGTGCAAAGGGCAGTGAGACTGGCAATAGGGCACACCGCATTGGCTGCAGCGGCTCGCCTGCTCTGCTGCCTTGGTGGCAGCATATTCCGCATAGATCTCGTCAAAGTCTTCCCGACGCGTCTCGGCGGCGCGCTTCTCGGGCATATCGCGATCAATCTTCACGAATTTGAGCATCGGTTGCTTGGCCATGGGCGAACTCCCTATTTTGGCTGGCTGCGACAGGTCCGGATCGGAGCACTGCATTAATGGGTCACTAGTACTGACCTAAAAAGGTCTCAATTGACCTCTGATACTTGTTCCCACAGAAATGTACAGCAGTTTTAGGTCCGGATCGGATCTAAATGTCAGCTTCCCTATCCGGACCAAGGAATTATACAAGGCCACGCGATCCACGCCTCATTGATCCCCGCAGGCGCCCCCTTTCAGGACCACCCACTATGCCATTGTTGCAACTCGTTCTTGTCGCTTTGATCCAGGGGATCACAGAATTCCTGCCGGTCTCCTCCTCTGGCCACCTGATTCTTCTGCCCGGGCTGACCGGCTATTCCGACCAGGGACAAGTCATCGATGTCGCTGTGCACCTTGGCACCCTTGTCGCGGTCATGATCTTTTTCTGGCGCGATGTCCGGCTGTGTCTGGGTGGGTTGACCTGTCTGGCCTGTGGGCGCGCCGACACCCAAGGCTCCCGGCTGGCACTTGGCCTGATCATCGCCACCATCCCAACGGTCCTGTTTGGCGCCTTCCTGCATTACAGCCACTTCAGCGAGGCACTGCGCTCTCCGGCGGTGATTGGCTGGGCCATGCTGACCTTTGGCATCGTGCTGTATATCGCCGACCAAAGAGGCGCGCAGGAAAAGGTCTCAAGCGACTGGACCCTGCGCGACGCCCTGATCATGGGGCTCTGGCAGATGATCGCACTGATTCCCGGCACCTCGCGGTCCGGCATCACCATCACCGGCGCACGACGCCTGGGATACAGGCGCGAAGACGGCGCCCGACTGGCCATGCTGATGTCGATCCCGACGATCTTTGCCTCTGGCGTCCTGCTTGGCACCGAAGTCGCGCTGGACGCCAATATGGAGCTGATCAGGGACGCCGCCATCGCCGCCGTGCTGGCGATGCTCTCCGCTCTGGCAGCCCTCAGCCTGATGATGCGGCTGCTGCGCTCGACCAGCTTTACGCCCTATGTGATCTACCGGGTGATTCTGGGGCTTGCCCTGCTGGGCTATGCCTACGGCAGCTGACCGCGCTTTTGCCAGAAAGTCCCAAAAAGCACCCGGTAAAAAGAAAGAGCACAGGTCTCCCTGCGCTCTCCTCAATGTGAGTTCTTCAATGTGGTTGGCCCGCACGGTTTACCCCGTCCAGAGCACCCCTGTCGGACCTCTCCCCAAGCCGAGGGTCAGGCTTCGCCCTTTAGGTTGCGCGCCGAGGCCGTCATCTCATCATATTGACCGGAGGGGCGGAATTTCCACAGATAGCTTTCTAGAATCGGCTCCATCAGCTCAGGCGTAATGCCCAGATCGGCAAAGCCCTTGGCATCTGCGGAGACAACATTGTCTATCCCAAGGTTTTTCAACTGGTCACGGCTTAGCACTTTGTTTTCGATCAGCTGAAAGCTCGCAGCCTGCAGCATGTCAAAGCTAAAGGCGACCAGCCAGGCGGCAAAGCCCGGCATCGACAAGACCAAACGGCGGCGCAGGATGATGTCGCACATATCGCGCATCAGCGCGGCAAAGCTCTTTACCTCGGGGCCGCCGAGCTCATAGATGCCAGGTGCGGCCTCACCAAGGATGCCCTTGACGGCGGCGCGGGCAACATCATCGACATAGACCGGCTGAAACAGGGTCTTGCCCTTGGCGATCGGCAGCACGGGCGAAAGGCTCGCCATACCGGCAAAGCGGTTGAAGAACTCGTCCTCGGTGCCAAAGATAACCGAGGGGCGCAAAATCACTGCATTGGGAAAATAGCTGCGCACGGACTCTTCGCCGAGCGCCTTGGTGCGGGCATAGTCACTGGCACCCTCGGCATCGGCACCCAGAGCCGAGATATGCACCAATTGGCCAATCCCCTGCTCCTGCGCAAGACAGGCCACCCGGCCGGCTCCATCAGCCTGTACCGAGTCGAAGGTGTTTTTGCCATGTGCATTCAGGATGCCCACACAGTTCACCACCGCATCCGCACCCTGCATCGCCGCGGCCACCGAAGCGTCATCACGGATATTGCACAGGACCGGTTCAACCTGACCCGGCGTGCCATAGGGTTTTACATGCATGGCTTCATTGGGGCGGCGTACGGCAACCCGAACCCGCCAGCCTTCTTTGGCCATGCGACGCGCAATGTAGCGGCCAAAAAAACAGACCCGCCATAGATCGTGACCAGTTTGGACATCTTTTGGCTCCTGCAATTAGCTATGTGACCGATCTACCGTTACTGCGCCTTTCAAACAAGGCGCAAAACGAGCGGCGACAGGCACAATGAACCGGGATTCTGGATTTGGGGTTAAAAAATCAGACAAGAGATCCGAATTACTTTACGAGCTATTCAGGAATAACGATGTATATAGGGGCATCACCGCGCAGAGCCTTTAAACATACAATAAATATGAGTATTTCATGCAAGCTGATCACTGTAAAACCCTGATCCTGCGCAGTTTTGAGAGCACACGGCTGAATCTCGATACCTTCATTCCTGAATTCTACAGAACGTTCTTTTTGCTCTGCCCTGAGAGCCGCGCCATTTTTCCGTCGGACACCGCGCGACTGGAGGCAAAGATGCTGGCCTCCCTCACCCATATCGCTGAGGCCCTGGAAGACACCGATCGCCTGAATGCCATTCTCAGCCAGCTGGGTGAAAAACACCGCAAGATGCAGATCTCAGACACCCACTTCAGAGGCTTCATAGATAGCTTCATCAGCGCGCTGGCAAACACGCTTGGCCCCGACTGGAGCGACGAGATGCACGAGGCCTGGTCAGATTTTCTCGCCTACATTGCAAAAAGGATGGCCTTCTTTCCGCCGCCAGAACAAAGCTAAACCCCGCTTGTGAACCCAGGTCAGCCGCCCTGCAGATCCTTTGAGAATCCGGCGGCAGAAGAGTTTTTGCAAAAATGTCAAAAATCCGTTTGACGCCCCTGAGCCATCGCCGTATACGCCCCTCACGACACCTGCCCAGGTGGCGGAATGGTAGACGCGCTAGCTTCAGGTGCTAGTGTTCGCAAGGACGTGGAGGTTCGAGTCCTCTCCTGGGCACCATACTCCCCCCTCAGTTTTATTCACATGATTTTGAGGGGGAGATGTCCTGTCTGGCAGGCTCTTTGCACCCGCTCACACGCCTCCTGACCTGCAGTTTTACCCCCAGTTTTACAGCCTGTTTTGCAGCCTGTTTTGCGGCCTGTTTAACGCGTCCTTCAGAGCGCAGCGCTATGATGCAAGCAAGGCATCACAGGTGGAGCGGTGGCGGAGCGACAATTTTCCGCAAATCTCCACTCCAATCCAAGGCAGCAACAGGTTCAAAACACGCGTATTTTCGGGATTTATCCTCCATTGGCCGTGACCAGAGCTGTCTGACAGTTGAGTTCGCCCGGTATTGCCCCTATTTCGAAGGCAACGACATCTGACACATGGACCAGGATAGCAGCGCACAGTCCGGCAAGGGACAATCAGGCAAGGGACGATCAGGTAAGGCTCGATCAAGGCGGCGCCGCGCACTGGCGCTCTACGGACAAAGGAATTCTGCAGTGGCCAACCATCTCTACAAAAACGATTTACCTGATGGGCTCGACCTTGGGCCGGTGGTGGCTATCGACTGCGAAACCATGGGGTTGAACCCGCATCGTGACCGCCTCTGCGTCGTTCAATTGTCCGGCGGTGATGGCAACGCCCATCTGGTGCAGGTCTCAAAGGGCCAGACCGAGGCCCCCAATCTCTGCGCCATACTGGAGGATCCCAAGGTCCTGAAACTGTTCCACTATGGCCGTTTTGACATTGCCGCCATGTACAATGCCTTTGGCGCCCTCACCGCACCGGTCTATTGCACCAAGATCGCCAGCCGGCTGATCCGCACCTATACCGACCGCCACGGATTAAAGAACCTGACGCAGGAACTTTTGGGGGTCGATATCTCGAAACAGCAGCAGATGAGCGACTGGGGCGCCAAGACCCTCACAGATGCACAGCTGGACTATGCGGCCTCGGATGTATTGTACCTGCACCGGCTGCGCGAAGCGCTGAACAAACGTCTGGCGCGCGAAGGCCGGGTCGAGATGGCACAGGCCTGTTTTGACTTTTTGCCGATGCGTGCCAAACTGGACCTGGCCGGTTGGCCCGATACGGATATTTTTGCACACTCATGACCGATTCAGAAAAACTCCTCGCGACCGCCCGACAGGTGGCCACAGACGAAGCCCGCGCGCTGGAGGCATTGGCTGAGAGCTTTGATCAACGCTTTGTCGACGCTGCCCAATTGGTGATGGCGGCAACGGGCCGGATCATCATCAGCGGCATCGGCAAATGCGGCCATATCGCTCGCAAGATTGCCGCCACCCTGGCCAGCACCGGCACGCCTGCCTATTTTGTGCACCCCGCCGAGGCCAGCCACGGCGATCTGGGCATGTTGTCCAAAGGCGATGTGGTGATCGCAATCTCCAACTCAGGCGAAGCACCTGAGCTGGCCAATCTGCTGGCCTTTACCCGCCGCTTTAAAATCCCTCTTATAGGGCTATCGAGCAAACCGGACAGCACATTGATGACCCAGGCCGACGTGCAACTGCAGATCCCGGCAATGGGTGAGGCCTGTGGCTATGGCATTGTGCCCTCAAACTCGACCACGCTGACGCTGGCGATGGGGGACGCTCTGGCCATTGCCATCATGAAACACCGCGATTTCCGCCCGGAGGATTTCCGTGACTTCCACCCAGGTGGCAAACTGGGCGCGCGTCTCAGTAAGGTCAGCGATCTGATGCACAGCGGCGCCGCCCTGCCGGTGGTCACCAAAGACACCCCCATGTCCGACGCGCTGATCGAGATCAGCCAAAAGGGGTTTGGCGTCTCTGGCGTCACCGATAATGACGGCACCCTGCTGGGCATCATCACCGATGGGGATCTGCGGCGCCACATGCAGGGGTTGCTCGACAACACTGCCCTCGCCGTGATGACCAAGGATCCCACAACCATTGCCCCCGATGCCCTGGCAGAAGAGGCCGTGGCCATCATGAATCAGCGCAAGATCACCTGCCTCTTTGTGGTTGACCCGGCCAAGGGTCATCGCGCCGAGGGGCTGTTGCACATTCACGACTGCCTGCGCGCGGGCCTCGGATAGGTGCAGGGCAACCCGGTCATGGATCAGTATTCGCGCATGGTGAGCTACCTCAAAGTCCTGCTGCCACTGGCAGCTCTGGGCCTGTTGTCGACCTTGTTTCTGATTTCCCGCAGCGCCGATACCGAGGCCGTCATTCCCTTTGCCGACAAGGAAATCGAACAGCGCATGCGCGGCCAGCAGGTGACAGCGCCGTTCTTTTCCGGCTCCACCTCGCAGGGGGATGAGATCTGGGTCACCGCAACCGTGGCCCGGGCGATCTCTGACACGCCGGTGATCGCCAATGACCCTCAAGGCAGAGATCCGCATGGTTGCGGGCGGGCGTCTGACCCTCAGGTCAGATCGCGGCACCGTGCACCCGGACCAGGATCTCGCCCGCTTTATTGGCAATGTGGCAATCACCACGGCCGACGGCATGATTGTGGAAACCGAAGCCCTCAAAACCGAGCTCAGCCGCGTCCAGGCTGAAAGCCCCGGTGCCATACGGGCCACCAGCGATCTGGGCGAGCTGACGGCCGGTCACATGGAAATCACCTCAGAAACTGTTGGTGGGCCGGTGCATCTTCTCTTCACCAACGGTGTCAAGCTGGTATACGATCCCCTAAAACCGGAAAGATAGACTGTGACTCATTTGCGCGCCTTGTTGATTTGCCTGCTTTCCACCCTGTGGTTTACTGCGCCCGCTATGGCGCAAAACGTCGCCTTTGGCGCGGTCAAGGCCGACCCGACGCAACCCGTTGAGGTCACATCGGATGCGCTGGCCGTCAATCAGGTTGATGGCTCGGCCGAGTTCACCGGCAATGTCCTGATCATTCAGGGCGTGATGCGGCTTTCGGCAGACCGGGTTCTGGTGATCTACAAAACGGACGTCGAGGGCAAGCGCGCGATCGATCGGCTCGAGGCAGACGGCAATGTGCTGCTGGTCAGCGGACCCGATGCGGCAGAGGCGCAGCGCGCAGAATACTCCATCGATCAGGGCACCATCGTCATGAGCGGCAATGTGCTGCTGAACCAAAGCGCTGGCACCCTCACCTCGCAGCGCATGGTGGTCAACCTGACCACCGGCACCGCCAATATGGCTGGTCGGGTAAAGACAATCCTGAACCCAAGCTCACCTTCGAGCGACCAGAACTGATGTCGCAAAAACCCGACCTGAAAGTGACCGAGGGCTCCTCGGGGCTGCGCATCGAAAAGCTGCGCAAGAGCTATCGCAAGAAGCTTGTGATCCGCGATGTTTCCATCTCGCTGGATCGCGGTGAAGTGGTGGCGCTGCTTGGGCCAAACGGATCCGGCAAGACCACCAGTTTTTATGCCATTGCCGGACTGATCTTTCCCGAAGCCGGCACCGTGACCATAGACGGGCAAAATGTAACCACGCTGCCGATGTACCGGCGCGCCCGCCTTGGGATTGGCTATCTGCCGCAGGAAATGTCGATTTTTCGCGGGCTTTCAGTCGAAGACAATATCATGGCGGTTCTCGACATCGCGGTAAAGCACAGCCACAGACGACGCGAGCGGCTGGAAGAGCTGTTGTCTGACTTCTCCATTGAGCATCTGCGGCGCGCCCCGGCCCTGGCCCTGTCTGGTGGCGAACGTCGCCGGGTGGAGATTGCCCGTTGTCTGGCGGCGGACCCCAAATACCTGCTGCTGGATGAGCCTTTTGCCGGGGTTGACCCCATATCGGTTGGCGATATTCGCCACCTGGTGGCCGATTTGAAAAAACGCGGCATTGGCGTTTTGATCACCGATCACAACGTGCGTGAGACGCTGGAGATCGTTGACCGCGCCTATATCCTGCATGACGGGCAGGTGCTAATGTCTGGCAGCCCCTCTGAGGTGGTCGAGAACGAGAACGTGCGCCGGGTCTATCTGGGCGATAATTTCCGCATCTCCTAGCGCTTTATTTACGCGGCAAAATACTCTATTATGCCGCGCAGAACCCACATGAAAAATGCAGCATTTTGCACCACGGTTTTCCGCTGATGGTATGGTTTTCCTACCATCAATTTGACCTATCTCCATTGACTCTCTGGCTGGTTTGGCATCGAATTGAGCCATGGCAAAAGCGCAGTATGAGGCAGTCCGGAAAGAGGTCTTGGCAACAAGACCTGAAGGCCTGCAAACTTCTGCCTTGCCTATTCCCCTGACCCAGAACTGACGACAACTCTCCGGGCCCGGCCCGGGTGGTGTTTTGGGTGGAAATTTGTGAAGGAGATCACATGCGTTACAAAATCAGCGGTAAACAGATCGACATTGGTGAAGCCTTGCAGACCCATGTTAAAACCGAGCTGGGGACTGTCGTCGCAAAATATGCAGAACGTCCGACAGACGCCAACGTCGTCTTTTCCAAGTCTGCTCATGAATTTGTTTGCGAAGCTACCGTGCATCTGTCGACTGGGCTTACGGCCCAGGCAAAGGCGCATGCCACTGAAATTTATGCCGCTTTTGAAGCCTGCAACGAAAAGATGGAAAAACAGCTGCGCCGCTACAAGCGTCGGCTGAAAGATCACCACAGGGATCGCAGCGAACCGGTTGAAATTCTCGGCGCGAGCTCATATATCCTCGCCTCTGATGAAGCGGAAACCGAATCCGAGCCCGAAACACTGCAGCCGATCATCGTTGCCGAGATGGAAACCGAGATCCAATCCCTCTCTGTTGGTGAAGCTGTGATGCAGATGGAGCTTGCAGGCGCCCCGGTGCTGGTTTTCCGCAATGAGAGCAAAAACGGGGTGAACGTGGTATACCGCCGGGAAGATGGCAACATTGGTTGGATCGACCCGAACGTATAGACCTTAAACTAAGGTGCACCACGGCATCTGAACGGAGCAGGTGACTATGCAGATTTCAAGCATCCTTAAACCGGACGCAGTCCGGGTTATCGGAGCAGTCTCCAGCAAAAAGCGCCTGTTTCAGGAAATTGGCGAGGTGGCCCAGGCCTCTTACGGCCTGCCCGCCCAGCCTACGGTTGAGGCTCTCTTGGACCGGGAGAGCCTTGGCCCCACCGGGGTTGGACACGGCGTAGCACTGCCCCATGCCCGTCTCGACAGCCTCAACGAGGTCTGTGGCGTGTTTCTGATCCTGGAAAAGCCTCTCGACTTTGACTCCGTTGATCGCCAGCCGATAGATATCGCCTTCTCGCTTTTTGCACCAGAAGATGCAGGTGTTGAGCACCTGAAGGCCCTTGCCCTGGTGTCGCGCACGCTGCGAGAGCAGAGTTTTTGCACCAAGCTGCGGGCCAACCACGATCCGGCAACCCTGTTCACGATCCTGACCGAGGCACAGCCCGTTCAAGCTGCCTGACCCTTTCCCCAGTCCTCGCCAGACTAAGCTAGCAACTCTTCCCAACAGACCCCCCGAGGGTGGTCCAAGGCAGCGGCAGGCTCCCGCCCGTCAGCGGATCTTTTGCAAAGATCCCTTCCCGTTGGGCCCGGCAGAAGAGTTCCTCCGGAACTCTTCTGTGCGCGACACAGCTCACCTTGTCGCATGCCGCATTCTGCGTCTTAAGATCAACACCTGCCGTCTCTCGATTCAGCGCCGCGCAAAGCGCGGCGCCACCCCCAAGGCCGTTTTGAAGTTTTGCTTAACAAAACATCAAACGGGCGCGGGAGAGCTACCCTGCTGAAACCACCAGCCGACCGCACGCGGTGCCGTTCTTTACGCGCGCCAGGAAGAAAACCCAAACATCAGATAATCGCGCTGGTAGACGGAGGAAATCTGCTTCTCCAGCTCCGGGTCCCAAATCTCATCAAGGCTGTAGGGCCGATCCACCGCTGTTCTTTCCAGCACGCCAGGTGTGGGCCTCCCCAACTTTCGCGCCAGCGCTGGCAATGCCTCTGACAGCTCGTCTTCGCGCAGGATTAGATCAGGGGAGCCCAATTCATTGAACCCGGTCAGGGCCTGTACCTGGCTGGCCCATTCCGCATCCACCCGGACCGATGTCTGTCCCGCCAGATTGGCCTGCAGGAAGGTCAGAAACTGAGAGAACGCCTCCCGGTGGTCTGCCTTACTATAGCTTTCATCCGGGCCATTCTTGGGCAGAGGCAGCTTGAACTGACGCCGCAAAGTCTCGCGTATATTGCCATAGCTGCTGCCGCCCTTGGGCAAGATCCGACGGCAAAAGGTCGAATGCACCCGGGCTGCTGGATGCCGCAGTACCGTAAAGCTGCGAAAGCCTCGCTTACCACGTTTCCATTGGCGCAGCTGCTTTTGGTTCATCTTACTGATGAGCCCCTCTGGCGCCACATGGTCGAGCCCAGCCATCCAGGCCGTGACCTCGGCCTCAGGACCGCCCTTGATTGGCAGATACAGCAGAGGCGCCACAGCCCCGGCAACATAGCCCGGCACGGCGGGGCCGCGGCGCGGCTCAAAATTCGGAGTGCGGCTCAGATTAAACCGATCCAGTCCAGCCAGGGCCTCCAGCATCACCTTGGGGTTTTCGACCTTCGAGACCACCGGTGCCGGGTTTTGCCGTTTCAGACTGTCATCCAGCGCCTCAAGCCGCGCGCTCACGCCCAGCCACTTCACCAGCCCATTCATCACCTCAACGCTCTGCAAATCCTCATAAGCGATATAAAAGGCGGTCTGGCCCGTTTTCTGCAACCGGTTCAGAAGCGTGATCTGAAAATCCTGCAAGGCCTCGACATGGCGCGAGAACTCTGCGCCGTCAAACTGCGCCAGCGCCTCTTTACGCCGCTTCACATTGGTCAGCTTCCACTGTCCGGTGGCCTTGGCAATCTTCCAGGAGACATAGCTGTCCAGCGGGTTGCGCGTCAGGATAATCTTGGCGCAGCGCGGATCTGCCAGTGCCTCATCAAGGATGCGCGGATCATGGTCATGAAAGTAGCGAAAGCCCCCCAACGCGCCCGGCTCAGACCTGATCCGGGCGATAAGAGCGCTGGGATCTGCCTCTCGCATGTCTTGCGTCACCCCAAGAATAGCGTCGCTGTTGGGATAGCCGATGAAATGCGGATTGAAGGCTTCGCCGTGGCAGATCACGCCTTCAAAGGCATTGAGGTTGGTTTCCAGAAAATTGGAGCCCGTCCGCATTTCGGCAAAAACAATGAAATAATCAAAAGAGGCTGACATAGGTTATTTTCGCACCAGATAAGGTTTTCTGGGAGGTTTTGACATATTTACCGGCCCCTCTTCTACTGGGAAATCGCCCATCAGATAGGGGTGCATGCCCTGGTTTTTGAGGTTCTGCAGAAACTGACCAAACCCATCCAGGTTGACCATCGTCGGCGCCTCGCTGAGATGGCGCGGCATCAAGGGGCCCAGCTCATCCAGAATGGATTGCATAGGCTCCATAGGGGCCTCGATGAATTCTGCCATCGTCCATATCCGCACCCGCGCCTTTGTTGTCTTGCGCCCGCAGAACAGTCAGATAGCTGGCCTCGATCTGCTGCAGTTTGGCGGCCAGCTGCCGCAGCTCGGCAAAGTTGCGGTTCGAACGAAACAGAGGCACCGCCCAGGCACCGCTAATCACCGAGATCTGCGCATTTGGATCGCGCGCAAAGGTGCCACGGATCACTTGATTATCGCCGGGGCCAAACTGGAAACACTGGCGCTCGCCGCGGGTGTTCCAGATCAGATTGGTGAGGAAGCTTTGGGCATTATAGTCGCGTATCCTGGCATTGTCGCTCAGCGCGCCATTGATCATGCGGCCACCACCGGCCAGCTCAGCATGCCCCGGGCCAAAGAGATGGCCATGCACCCTAGCGCCGGTAATCCGCCCTAACCAGCTCTCGAAATCCTCAAACAGCTCGCTAAAGCCCTGAAACACCGAATAGGGGCTGGAGGTGACAGTATTGACCGACCAGCGGCCGGGAAAACGGCTCTGCATATAAAGACCGGCTCGCCCCCGGGTGCGGCGCTCAACGGCCTTGGCAAAAATTCGGTCGATCTTGCCGGGGTTGGGCTCGGTCTTTTTCATCGCTCCGGCTGAATCGGTCAGAAAGGCCTGATACAGCCGATCCGCCCGTGGCCAGATCTTGCGGGCCACAAAGCAGTCAGAGCGACGCAACAGCTGCAGGTGGTCATCATAAAAGATGTGCGGTTTGCCCTGAAAATCGAACTTTGACAGCGTCAGAGACCGGCTCTCGATATTGGTAGAATATTGCCGGGCCAGCGTCTGATAATAGCTTTCATCCGGGATCCAGACCTTTTGGAAGTAGCGGTCATAGGTGGGGCGCTCGGGGTCTTCCAGGATCGCTGACAGGGTTTGCCGGGTCAGGCACCACCATTGACTGCCCATATGTGGCACCCGCCCCGTCGGAATCCGCCGCCGCATCCGCAAAGCCCGCTGCAGCTCCACATAGCGGTCAAACAGGTAGCGATGCTTTTTCCAGGAAAACGGGAACCGCAGGGTAAAGCGCTCAAAGTCCAGACCGCCGACGATCCAGGGCACATCGGCGGTTGTGGCGCTCTCGATGAAATCGGTGCGCGGGCGGGCCGCCAGATAGTCCACCAGCTCCTCGACAGGGCGCAGCGGCAGACAAGAGCCTGATGACAGATAGACGTGGCGCACCTCCGGGAACTCTTGCAAAATCAGCGCTGAGGCGGCTTGCGAGGCGGCCACAATGCCCCAGGTGCCCCATTCGCAGCGATGCCTTTTGCTGAACCGGATCAGAGGGTCATTGATCAAGGAGTTGCGAAATTTCTTAAAGGTGGCGGCCTCGACGTTCTTGTCCACATGCAGCACCACCGGGCAGCCGCTGGCGGTCCAGTGACGCGCCACCTCCTCGGCCCGGTCCAGTGCGGTGTGCACCAGCATGACGATGCCAACGGTGCTCATGCCCAGTTCCCCTTGGACATCAGCCCCAGAATCTCAAGCTGGCGCCAGTTGATGTATTTCTCGCTCCATTTGCACCAGAGATCGGGCTGTTGCTCCAGACTGTCGGCATAGGCCTTGTATTCACGCGACCCGGCATAGTGCTCACTGCGCTGCAATTCCTCTTTTGCCTTGGTGCCAAAGGTGTCGAGGAATTTGGTATGCAGCAACGCGCCACTGGCTTTTTCACCGCCATCGGTCTCATAGACCTGATTAAGCCCGCGCGGCAAAATCGCATGGGTGGAGCTGACATAGGCATAGCGGTGGTCCCACTTTACCAGTGGTGTTTTGTTCAGGGCCGGCGCCTTTTTCGGCTCATCCGCAAAAAACACCCGGGCCCGCGGCCCGCCCTGGATCCAGGGATTGCCATACATCAGGTTCTTGCTGATGGTGTAGTTGCCACTATCGAACCAGTTGGCGATCTCCAGCGGGTTTTGCCCGGCCTGATAGGGCAGATCGCTGATGCGCCCCTTTGGGTAGGTATCAATCAACATCGCCGAGAAACTGCGGATCGCCGAATTATCAAGCCAGTCCGTCAGGGCCTGAATGGGCCGGGTGTCACAGAATGGGTAGATAAACAGCTCATCCGGGTCCACCACCAGCACCCAATGCCCATGGGCATATTTGCGTTTGAGGTGGTTCATCCAGTCGACGCCGAAATTGGACTTGCGATAGCTGGCATGGGTCTGCCACAGCGACACATCCGCCATGCCCGCCAGATAGTCTGCCGTGCCATCCTCGGAGCCATTGTCGACAAACAAAAAGTGGTTGATCCCCAGCCCACGGTAATAGTCGAGGAAATACGGCAGCCGGATCTGCTCATTGCGCATGGTCGAGACCAGCAGAACGTCGCTGGGCCGGATGGAGGCCGTGTTGTCCTGCAGGCAGGTCAGCTCACGCGATTTGCGCGCCGCCCGAAGGAGCCTGTGCCTGCGCCGGACACGCATACGGTAAGAATCCCAAATTCCCACAACACCTCCATGCCCATTGCCAGAAACGCTCGCGGGGGTCCTCCCGGTGAGACAGATCTCGGTAGTAAATTTCGACAGAACGATCCGGGAAAAAGCCCGCTAAAAACCTGCGCCGCAACAGCTCTCGATCCTGTGCCTTAATATGTCACGGAAAAACACTATGAACAACGGATTTAGAAACAGTTACATACCATTCCAGCCCTCCCGGATCCCGCAGAGGCGCGCCTGCAATTTGGCAGCGGTACGGCTAAAGGCGCAGTTTTGGCATCAGGCCCAGGCGGCACAGCTGGTCGGGCCCCATATATTGCTGAGAGTTTTCAGTCCAAAGGTCTGGTGCGGCTGCAACATCGTCGTAGTAGTGATCAAAATCCTGCGGCGTATGAAAGTGCTGCTGGCGCTGCTTTTCCGTTGCCGATTTGGAAACAATTTCCGGTAAAAATTTCGTATGCAACAACACGCCGGCAGGCTGATCTCCGCCCGGGCCGTCATACAAACCATTCAATGCAAAAGGCAGCAGCGCGTGGGTCGAGTTCACATAGGCATAGCTGCGCTGCCATTTCACCAGCGGGATCTTGTTCAGGGTTGGGGACCGGCTGGGCGTGGCGGCGAAAAACGCCCTTTCGCCGCGCCGCCCTTCAGCCAGAGGGTTCCCATCGGAGCCTGACGACTGGCCCGGTAGGGCGCGGCATCAAACCAGTTCAGCACCTCTCGCGGATCCTGTCCCGGCGCATAGCTCTGCTGGCCCAATGGCCCCCGAGGATAGAGATCCAGCATCATGGCGCCAAAGCCCTGAATGTCGCGCGTCTCCAGATGCCGGGTCAGCGCACGAAGATCATGCTGCTCAATGCCGTCATAGACCAGCAGCTCATCGGCATCGACCGTCAGGCACCAATGGTTGTGGCCATAGCGCACCTGCAGCCAGGTGCTCCAGTCCAGCCCAAAGCGCGCCGCTCGGTAGCCCGCCCCGGTCTGCCACAGGGACACATCCTGTTGCGCCGCCAGATAGCTGTCGCTGCCATCACTGCTGCCATTGTCCACCACCAGAAAATGCGCCACGCCAAGCGCGCGGTAATACTCAAGGAAAAATGGCAGGCGGGCACTCTCATTGCGCAGCACCACAAACACCAGCAAATCATCTGATTTAATTGCAGCGCTGCGATCTAGCAGGCAGTGCAACTGATGACGCGCCCGCAGAGCCCGCCACAAAAGGCGCCGCCGCTTCAGACGCAACACATACCGCGCCCGCCATCCGGGCGGCGTGAGGGCGGTTGCGCTGGCTACGTGCATATCAGGCCTCGTAATGGCCCGTCTGGTGCCATTTCCAGGCGTCCGCGATCATCATGTCCAAACTGGAGGGACGCGGCTCCCAGCCAAGATCGGTGATGGCGCGGGTCGAACCAGAGACCAGTTTGGTACAATCGCCCGCGCCGCGCGGACCGGTGTTGCAGGGCACAGGGCGGCCCGTGACGGCGGCGCCCCGGTCCATGACCTCGCGCACGGAAAAGCCGGAGCCGGTGCCCAGGTTAAACACCTGCGAGCCCTTGTCCGCCTCCAGCCATTTCAGCCCCAGAACATGCGCATCAACCAGATCGCAGACATGCACATAGTCGCGGATGCAGGTGCCGTCAGGCGTGTCATAATCGGTGCCAAAAATGGTCAGGGCGTCGCGCTTGCCATCAATCGCATCCAGCACCAGCGGCACCAGATGGGTTTCGGGACGATGGAACTCGCCCACTTCGGCATCAGGGTCGGCGCCGGCCACGTTGAAATAGCGAAAGATCACCGAGCGCAGACCGTAGGCGGCGCCAAAATCCTTGAGGATGTCTTCGACCGCGCGTTTGGACGCGCCATAGGCATTCAGTGGCAGCTGCGGCGTAGTCTCATCAAGCACCACATTGTCGTGCTCGCCATAGGTGGCACAGGTGGAGGAAAAGACAAAATCCAGACAGTTGGCCGCGACAGCCGCCTCGATCAGGTTCAGCGAGCCACCCGTGTTATTGGCCCAGTAGCGCCCCGGCTCGCTCATGGCTTCGCCGACCTGACTGAGTGCAGCAAAATGCATCCCGCCACGGGCTTATGCTTGGCAAAAACCTCATCCAGCCGGGCACGGTCCTGCAAATCGCCCTGCCCAAAGGGGCCAAATTTCACGGCATCTTTCCAGCCGGTCACAAGATTATCAAAGGTCACGGGCCTATAGCCTGCCGCCTTAAGCGCTTTGCAGGCATGCGAGCCGATATATCCGGCTCCACCGGTCACAAGAACTGTCTTCACGTCAGATTACGTCCTCAATTGGTCCTGCGCTGCGGCACAACCGTGGTCAAAATCACTCAGCTGCTTTATCGACCTGCGCCACTTTGGTTATGTAGCTCATCAAATCATCGCGCAGCTCCGGGCGGGACAGAGCAAAGGAGACGGTCGCCTGCAAAAAGCCCGCTTTGGAGCCGCAGTCAAACCGCTCGCCCTTAAACCTGTAGCCGCTGACCGGCACATCAGAGCCAATGTCCTGGGCAATAGCGTCGGTCAACTGGATCTCGCCGCCGGCGCCGGACTTGAGCTGTTGCAAATTGCGCAGCACCGAGGGCCCCAGAATATAGCGGCCGATCACCGCCAGATTGGAAGGCGCATCCACCGCTTTGGGCTTTTCCACCATGCCTTTGACCGAGACCACCGATCCCATGTCCTCTTTGATGTCCAGCACCCCGTAAGAGCTGGTTTTTTCCGGCGCCACCTCCATGGCCGCAACCATATTGCCGCCGATTTCCTCATAGGCCTCAACCATCTGTTTGAGGCAGGGTGTTTCTGCGGCAATGACATCATCGGGCAGGATCACGGCAAAGGGCTCGTTGGCAATAAGACGGCGGGCGCACCAGACCGCGTGACCCAGGCCCAGCGCGCGATGCTGGCGGATATAGGCGATGGCACCGCTTTCCATATTGGTGTCTTTCAGGATCTCCAAAAGATCGTCTTTGCCCTTTTTGCGCAACTCCTGCTCGAGCACAGGCGCGTGGTCAAAATAGTCCTCCAACGCCCCTTTGCCCCGCGATGTGACAAAGATAAATTCCTTGATGCCGGCAGCGCGCGCCTCGTCGATGGCGTATTGCACCAGCGGGCGGTCGACCAATGTCATAATTTCTTTTGGCACCGATTTGGTGGCTGGCAAGAAACGCGTGCCCAGACCGGCAACCGGAAAAATTGCTTTTTTCTCTTTTTACGCATGGTTTCTTCTCACTCATCTGCCCTAAAGGGCCTACATGTTTAAAATACAGAAGCATCGCCTTTAAACCGCCGATACTATTTTATGGCCTTCCAAACAAGCGTGCATTCCTCTGCGCTGCATCGCATGGTCGGGCTGTTTTCCTGCCAAGAACCATTGGGGCATCTTAAAACACTGCTTCATCACACAGCTCAACTCCCTTGCAGAAATGCTGGCTGCGACTGTATCACAAACGCTCAGTACCCGGCTATAAATCGCCCATTTTGACCATCATCGCCTCAATACGCTCCACATCTTCGGGGTTGTTCAGCTCCCAGAATTCGCGGCCCCGCGCCTCAACCTCGCCACAGAGGATCTTGTGGGCGTTCTCCAAAAAGCGCAGCTGTTCCAGCCCTTCGAGCTGTTCCAGTGGCCCGGTCGGCCAACTGGGGTAGGCTGCCAGCGCATCCGGCCGATAAGCATAGACGCCAACATGGTGAAACACCGGTGTCCTGTCTGCGCCTTCAAAACGTTCGGCGCAAAAGGGCACCACCTCTTTGGAGAAGTAGAGCCCGCTATGGTCGCTGCCAAAAACCGGCTGTGGTGCCGCCAACCCGGCCCGCCGCACGATCCGCCAGCAGACTGTTGAGCGTGTCGCCATCGCATTGCAGCACCGGTGTCGCCAGCCCCATGCTCGGCGCCGCACGCAGCCCCTTGACCAGATCCTCAATGAACCAATGCGGTGTTAGCGGCGCGTCGCCCTGCAAATTTACCACCACCTCATACTGGCCGCCCAGCGCCGCATGGGCCTCGGCGCAGCGCTCGGTGCCGTTGGCACAGCTTTCCGAGGTCATCACACCCTCGGCGCCGAACCCCTCTGCAGCCTGCCGGATCCGATCATCATCCGTGGCCACAACCACGCGGTCGACCCCCTGCACCGCACAGGCGGCCCGCCAGGAGCGCTCAATCAGGGTGCGTTTATCCCCGCCGGCGCCCGTGAGCTCTACCAGGGGCTTGCCGGGGTAACGGGTCGAGGCATAGCGGGCAGGAATGACAATCAGAACAGACATCAGGCTTCTTTCAGATCAACATCGGGAGCAGTGGCAATAAAGAAGGGGTTCGCATAACCTTCCTTGCCGTACATCAGCGGCTCGCGATCATCCAAACGGACCACTTTGCCGCCAGCACCGGAGAGAACCGCGTGACCTGCCGCCGTGTCCCATTCCATGGTGCGGCCAACACGGGGGTAAATATCCGCTTCACCAGTGGCCACCAGACAGAACTTTAGCGAGGAGCCCGCGCTTTTGCTGTCCTTGACGGCATATTTGCCAATGTAATCTTCGGTGGCCTGGTCCCGGTGTGATTTTGACGCCACCACCATCAGGGCCGCATTGTCGCTTTTTGCCACCCGGATCGGGCTTGTCGCGCCAATGACCTGCGGGTCGAACGCGCCAGTTTCTTCAACGGCCGAGCCATCTGCAAGGGTAAAGAACATCCGCTGTTTCGCGGGCGCATAGACCACATCACGGGTTGGCACGCCCTGCTCTACCAGCGCAATGTTCACGGTGAAATCGCCACGGCGGTGGATGAATTCCTTGGTGCCGTCCAGCGAATCAACGATCAGAAAGGTGTGGCCCTGCGCCTTGTGCGAATCGGACTGCTCTTCGGTCCCCAGCATCAGATCCGGAAAGGCGCTGCGCAAACCTGCCGAGATCAAGGCATCTGCCGCCTCATCCGCGGCCGTCACCGGGCTGTCGTCGGATTTTACCTTCACGTCAAAATCATCGGAATTGTATATTTCCATGATCTTGCTGCCCGCTTCGATCGCCAGACGGCGGATCACTGGAATAAGCTCTTCATAGGTCATCTGGCTGCTCTCCCCAAAAGGGTTAATTGAAAATTTCCTTCCGCACCCTTATGCTGGGTCGCAGTTGGATCATCAAGAAGTCCATTAGGGTATCGACCGGGTCTATCTGGCCCATAGCACGGATTGCAGGCAAAATGTTTCAGGTGCGCAAGCAGCAAACTTGGTTTTCCGGCGCCATCTCGCTTTCTGAGGTGGTGTTTCACTCCATCGTGCGCAGCGTGCGCTCAAAGCACAACAATGCCCTGATCGCGCTGGCGCTCAATATTATGCAAGCGGTGATGTTTGTTGCCGTGTTTTACGCGATGTTTTCGATTCTCGGCATGCGAGGCTCGGCGATCCGGGGTGATTTCCTGCTCTATGTGATGTCGGGCATCTTTCTGTTTCTGACCCACACAAAAACAGTGGGCGCCGTCGCCGGTGCCGAGGGCCCTGCAAGCCCGATGATGCAACATGCGCCGATGAATACGATGGTGGCTATTCTTTCTGCCGCGCTCGGGTCCCTCTATATCCAGACGGTCTCTCTCTTTCTCATTCTCTTTGTCTATCATGTGGCCTTTACCCCGCTGGAGATCGAGCAGCCCATTCAGGCCTACGGCATGATTCTGCTCTCCTGGGTCACAGGTGCCGCCGTTGGTCTGGTCTTTCTGGTGCTCAAACCCTGGGCCCCCGGCGTTGTCGGCATTCTCACCACCATCTATCAGCGCGCCAATATGGTCGCCTCGGGCAAGATGTTTCTCGCCAATTACCCTGCCCAGCTTTATGCTGGCGATGTTTGACTGGAACCCCTTGTTCCATTGCATCGATCAGGCGCGGGGATTTGTCTTTATCAATTACAACCCGCACTACAGCAACTGGCCATATGCCGCCTGGGTTGCGGTGGGGCTGGTGATGATCGGATTGATGGGCGATTTCTACACCCGTCGTCACGCCTCGATCAGCTGGAACGCGCGGCGCTAGCCTGTCGCTGCGCCTGCCCCCTCCGGGTTGGCACCTCCCCCTCTCAAGTCACCACCCGCAGGGTCAGATTGATACGTCCGCCCTTTGGCAACAGCCGGGACGAGCCGAACCGGATCCGGTCCAGCCCATGATAGTTGAGCCTTGCCTCACCGCCCATCACCCCCACATCGCCAGAGTTCAGCCAGATCGCATCGGTTTTGCCACCACGGCGCGCATCGCCCATGCGAAACATGCAATCATCGCCCAGGCTGATCGAGACCACGGGAAAAGAGAAGTCCGCCTCGTCCTTGTCCTGATGCAGGCCCATTTTGGCGTCCTGTCCATAATAGTTCAGCAGGCACGAGTCCGGCTGCCGCTCAAGCCCGGTAAGATCGCGCCAGATCGCCAGAATGGGGGCGGGAATAGCTGGCCAGCCTGTCCCTTTGGGATGGTTTTCGGCATAGCGATACCCGGTTTCATCGGCGAACCAGCCAAATTTCCCCGCCGAGGTCATGCGCACTGACATTTTTCCACCCCCCGGAACCGAAGGCGAAAACAGCGGCGCGGCGCGCAAGACAGGGCGCAAAGCCTCGACCAGCGCGCGCTGCGCCGCTGAATCAAGGTGGGATTTGTGGATCTGAAACCCGCGCAATCGCAGCACGCTCATGATGATTATTCCATTCTTAACCACATCCCGTGCAAAAAAGCGCTGTGAATCGCATTTAGCGATGCGTACTGACGCTTGCAGGGGCATATTCCGCTCCCTATATACGCCGTGCAGCAGTGAGGTGCAGACCCCACTGCAACAAAATCGGGGCCTGGATGCCAAAACGGGTTCAAGCCTCGGGTAATCGCCTTAGTAAGTTAAAGGGATCAAACATGAGCAAAGTTATCGGGATTGACCTCGGAACAACCAACTCTTGCATTGCCATCATGGATCCCTCGCAGCCACGGGTTATCGAAAACGCCGAAGGCGCGCGCACAACCCCATCGATCGTCGCCTTCACCGACGACGAACGTCTGGTTGGCCAGGCCGCCAAACGCCAGGCTGTGACAAACCCGGAAAACACCATTTTTGGTGTTAAGCGCCTTGTCGGCCGCCGGTTCAAGGATGCAGACCTCGCAAAAGACAAACAGAACCTGCCCTTCTCGCTGGTGAGCGGTGGCAATGGGGACGCATGGGTCGAAGCAAAAGGTGAGAAGTACTCTCCCTCGCAGCTTTCCGCTTTCATCCTTGGTAAGATGAAAGAAACCGCCGAGTCCTACCTCGGCGAAGATGTGACCCAGGCCGTGATCACCGTGCCTGCCTATTTCAACGACGCCCAGCGTCAGGCCACCAGAGACGCCGGCAAAATCGCCGGTCTCGAAGTGTTGCGCATCATCAACGAGCCAACAGCCGCGGCGCTGGCCTATGGTCTCGACAAAGAGGAGACCCAGACCATCGCGGTATATGACCTTGGTGGTGGTACTTTCGATGTGACCATCCTGGAAATCGACGACGGTCTGTTCGAGGTCAAATCGACCAACGGCGACACCTTCCTGGGTGGCGAAGACTTTGACATGCGCATCGTCAACTACCTGGCGGCCGAGTTCAAAAAAGAGCACGGCGTTGATCTGACCAAAGACAAGATGGCTCTGCAGCGTCTGAAAGAAGCCGCTGAAAAAGCCAAAATCGAGCTCTCCTCTTCGAGCCAGACCGAAATCAACCAGCCGTTCATCTCGATGGACCCCTCTTCGGGCCAGCCGCTGCACATGGTTATGAAACTGACCCGTGCCAAGCTGGAAAGCCTGGTCAACGATCTGATCAAAGCCTCGATGAAGCCCTGTGCTGCCGCTCTGAAAGACGCTGGCATCTCGGCCTCTGACATCGACGAAGTGGTTCTGGTTGGTGGTATGACCCGCATGCCGCGCGTCATCGAAGAAGTGACCAAATTCTTTGGCAAAGAGCCCCACAAGGGTGTGAACCCTGACGAAGTGGTTGCCATGGGTGCTGCCATTCAGGCCGGCGTTCTGCAGGGCGACGTCAAAGACGTTGTTTTGCTCGATGTTACGCCTCTGTCGCTGGGTATCGAAACCCTGGGCGGTGTCTTCACCCGTCTGATCGACCGCAACACCACCATCCCGACCAAAAAGTCGCAGGTGTTCTCGACCGCCGAAGACAACCAGAACGCAGTGACCATCCGGGTGTTCCAGGGTGAGCGCGAAATGGCCTCAGACAACAAGATGCTGGGTCAGTTCAACCTCGAAGATATCCCACCGGCGCCCCGTGGCCTGCCGCAGATCGAAGTCACCTTTGACATCGACGCAAACGGCATAGTCTCGGTTTCGGCCAAGGACAAAGGCACCGGCAAAGAGCAGGTCATCACCATTCAAGCCTCTGGTGGTCTGTCGGATGCCGACATCGAACAGATGGTCAAGGATGCAGAAGACAACGCCGAGGCCGATAAAGAGCGTCGCGAGCTGATCGAAGCGCGGAACCAGGCCGAAAGCCTGATCCACTCGACCGAAAAGCACGTCGAAGAGCATGGCGACAAGGTGGATCCTTCCACTGTCGAAGCCATCGAACTGGCTCTGGCCGCTCTGCGGGACGACCTCGAAAGCGAAAAAGCAACTGCCGAGAAGATCAAGGCAGGCATCCAGAACGTTACCGAAGCCGCAATGCGTCTGGGTGAAGCGATCTACAAGGCCGCTCAGGAAGAGGCGGGTGATGAGCCTACCGCTGCAGACGAAGATGCGGGCGGCGGCGATGATGACATCGTTGATGCCGAATTCGAAGACTGGACGGCGCCAATCGCTAAGGTCTGAACTCTTGGCGGCGGCGGGCCGGTCCGACCACGGACCGGCTCGTTGTCGTTAAGGCAGCAGAGGTAAACCGATGTCGAAACGCGACTATTACGACGTTCTCGGTGTGGCCAAAGGCGCCACAGCAGAGGAAATCAAAAAGGGCTTTCGGGCGAAGGCCAAAGAACTGCATCCTGACCGCAACAGCGATAACCCAAACGCTGAAGCGCAGTTCAAAGAGGCCAACGAGGCCCATGAGATTCTAAAGGACCCGGAAAAAAAGGCAGCTTATGACCGCTTTGGTCATGCCGCCTTTGAAGGCGGTATGGGCGGCGGTGGACGTGGCCAGGGCGGCGGCGGTGGCAACGGAGAATTCTCCTCTGCCTTCTCCGATGTCTTTGACGATCTCTTTGGCGACTTTATGGGCGGCCGTGGTCAGGCAGGCGGCGGCGGGCGGCAACGCGCCTCGCGCGGTGCTGATCTGCGCTACAATCTGCGGGTCTCGCTGGAAGAGGCCTATTCCGGGCTGCACAAGACCATCAAGGTGCCCACCTCGGTCTCCTGTACCTCCTGCGAGGGATCGGGCGCCGAAGGCGGGGTCGAACCCACCACCTGCCCGACCTGTTCAGGTATGGGCAAGGTCCGGGCGCAGCAGGGCTTCTTTACTGTTGAGCGCACCTGCCCGACCTGTTCGGGCCTGGGGCAAATCATCAAGAACCCCTGTAAAACCTGCCATGGTCATGGCCGGGTTGAAAAGGACCGCTCGCTGTCGGTGAATATTCCGGCGGGCGTAGAAACCGGCACCCGTATTCGCCTCGCAGGCGAAGGTGAAGCCGGCATGCGCGGTGGCCCTCCGGGTGATCTCTACATCTTTGTTGAGGTCACAGCCCATGATCTGTTCGAGCGCGACGGCAACAATCTCTATTGTCGCGTGCCTGTATCCATGGCCAAGGCCGCTTTGGGGGGCGCCATTGAGGTGCCGACCATCGACGGTGGCCGTGGCCGGGTGCAGATCCCCGAAGGCAGCCAGTCCGGTCGCCAGATGCGTCTGCGCAGCAAGGGCATGCCTGCCCTGCGTGGCGGTGGCGTTGGGGATATGTTCATCGAACTGGCGGTGGAAACACCCGTCAACCTGACGATCCGGCAAAAAGAAATCCTGCGCGAATTCGAGGACCTCTCCGAGGACACCACAAACCCCGAATCCCGCAGCTTCTTTTCCTCGGTCAAAGGCTTCTGGGATGGCATGAAGGGCTGACCCTTTTTCAAGCCAACCAAAAGACCAGCACAAAAAGCGCCCCTGCGGGGGCGTTTTTCTTTTGTGCGTCGACAATTCGCTCCTAGCCTTCTCCTCCACACCCAAAGACCAATGAGAGGCGCGGATGGCACAGGACGAGGCAGGCACTGGCACGACCTCTCTGCCGCTGTTCCCTGACGCGGATCTGGAGCCACAGGCACCGCCGCCTCACAGCCCAGTGACCAGAGGCAAGCTGCCCTCCTATATCAAGGACCACCGCAGCCGCCTGCGCCAGCGGTTTCGCGACGGCGGTGCAGCCGCGATCCCCGACTACGAGCTGCTGGAACTTGTGCTGTTTCGTTCTCTGCCACGCCAGGACGTCAAACCTCTTGCGCATCAATTGCTGAAACAGTTCGGGGATTTCAGCCGGGTGGTCAGTGCCCGCCCGGAACGTCTTGTCCAGGTGAAAGGCGTCGGTGAGGCGCTGGTCACCGACCTCAAAATCCTGGAGGCCGCCGCCCAGCGCATGGCCCGCGCCAAGGTGATGCAACGACAGGTGATTTCCAGCTGGGACGCCCTGCTCGACTATTGCCACACCGTGATGGCGCATCGCACGATCGAACACTTTCGTGTGCTGTTTCTGGACCGCAAAAATTGCCTGATCGCTGACGAGGAACAGGCCCGTGGCACTGTGGATCATGTGCCCGTCTACCCGCGCGAGGTGGCCAAACGTGCCTTAGATCTCAACGCCAGTGCCGTCATTTTGGTCCACAACCACCCTTCAGGTGATCCCTCGCCCTCGCAGAGTGATATCGAGATGACCGAGCGGGTCAATCAGGCGCTCACCCCCTTGGGAATTACCTTGCATGACCATCTGATCATCGGCAGCGCGACCGAACTCAGCTTTCGCTCCCAGGGTTTGCTTTAGCCCCATTGGCTGGCCAAACAGACCCCGCGCCGCGTAAGCGGCGCGCTCGGCCCAAGGCGCTTTGGATCATCTTGGATGATGCCAAAAGCCGCGGGAGCCATTTGGTGCGGATTTCATTTGGAGCGGATTTGTTGGGTGCGACATGTCGCAACAGATCCTCCAGCCACCCCTTGAAAGCCCCAGAATGCCCCTCCCTTAGCGCACCCAGACCTCGACACGGCGATTGACTTGCCGACCCCAGGCACTGTCATCACAGGCCATGGGCAGGGCCTCGCCAAAGGCTTCGACCTGCAGCTCAACCCGCTCAACACTCACGGTCTCTGCCGTGCTCAGCACTTTGTCCCGCACGCTTTTGGCGCGCTTCAATGCGATCTTCTGGTTGCCAGAAGCTACCCCCTGTCCATCTGAAAAACCCACAAACTTCAGAACTTTGCCATCGTACAACCCGGTTTCAAGGGCACGCGCCAACTGCTCGATATTGCTTCTGGATTGCGCATCGGGCCGGGCAGAGCCCGTTTCAAACCGAAAGGACGTGCTCAGACGCCGAAACCCCGAGAGCGTATGCGCCAAACGCTGTAGTTCCCCCAGGGGCACCTCTGGTCCAGCCGCCAGGATGGCATTGGTCAGCCGGTCGCCCTGGGCATTCATCGAAATCCTTTCCGGGGCCTGATCGACAAACCCAGCCCGCCGGATCACAATCTGCGCCCCGGGTCCGCGCACATAGGCCAGAAAATCCCGTGCCACCTTCGCCAGTCGGCGCTCGGGCAGATACAGAAACATCGGAGAGGTCAGCGGATAATCCTCGGTCTTGATCGTACGACGGTTGGCGCGCAGCATAAACCCACAGGTCCCGGTCAGAGCCAGCATCCGCGTCGTTCCGGTATTCGAAAAACTGGTAATACCAATGGCAAAAGGATCCGTCGCCACCCGCCGCACCAGAGCCGTGCCACGATCATAGTAGCGCAGATCCTGAGAAAACTGCTTGCCCGAGGCCGCCAGAACCCGATCCTCAAATGCCTGCGTCAGCCCCGCCCCTGGCGCTGACATATGCAGCGATATTGGCGCATCCGGCCCACCAAGCGCCTGCCAGTTTTTGATTTCACCTGAAAAGACTTTGGCAAGACTGGGAAGCGAGATGCGGGTGACTGGATTCGCGGGCGATACCACCGGCACCAGAGCGTCCAGCGCCACAATTCTGCTGCGTGAGGCAGCCGTCATGTCTCCCAGACCTGCCTCGCGGGCCATCTTTTGCTCGGCGGCGCGAATTTCGCGCTGCGCCATGACAATATCGGCCTCCTGCGCAATGAGATCCGTGAACCCATCGTCCGTCGTGCTGATCAAAAAAGAAAACCGCGCCGCCGGGCGCCCTTCGGCGCGCAGCAAAGTATATTCAAAATTCCCACCTGGCAGCGAATCACGGCGTGTTTTGAAACCGTTTCGCAGGGCAAACCCCTCGATCAGGGCAGGCAGCAGCACCTCGTCCAATATGGACGACCCCGAAAGCGTGACCTCGGCCACAAAATAAGACAGGCTGGGGCAGCCGGGTCCCTCGCAGCTCACACCAGAGCCATCCAGGGTCAGTTCGCCAAATTTGTTTTCAACCCGGTAGAACTCACCGTCGAACCCCAAAAGGTTGCCCGTTATTTCAACCGCCCCATCCGGAGACGACAGGGTAACATCCTGCGCCTGCACCAAATTTGGAGCTACAAAAAGAAGGAGTGCGGCGCACACGGCCGCACGAAAATTGATCATGAAAATTCCTGAATTAGCCGCAGATCACTTGGCCGTGATTTTCAGGTGTTCTACCAGATTATTCAACACAAGAAAGTCACCCGTCGCCGTGCAATCGGGCATCTCGAGGACCAAATCTCTGGTTTGTACCCGCCCTTGCGAAAACCGCAGGCTTTGTGCGGCTATTTCGCGACCACAATTGATCTCGGTGACTTCGGCCTCGACGCTGATTTCAATAACCCCGTCCGCCGCCGCTGTGTCCCGCCGGAAGCTGTAGACCTCTGCCAACCGCGGCGACAATTGCGCGCGATCGCCTAATTGAATCATCTCTCCCGCGCCACGCGCCGGGTCAGCGCCGTGCCAGACATGGCCGCGCTCGCCGTATTGCGCGCCAAATTCACGGGCATGCACCTCAAATCCGCTGTTGCCGCTCCACTGCAGCACAACCCGGTCGACCTGCGCCATATCCGGCACTGCGACCTGAACCACCGCACCACCGGCCGGCGCAGTACGAAGGCGTAGCGCTTTTGGCACCATGGTGGGCTCAATAATAAAGATGGCAGAGCTGGCAAGCGCTGGCACCGTGAGCGAAAGTGATCCGCTGTCCTCAAGGGTTTCGGTGACCATCATGCCCTGATGATGCAAGGTTACGCGCTCCCCGGCGCGACAGCGCGCCAGAATTGTCAAAGCAACCATGGCTCCTGGCAGGGCTTTGGCGCTGGCCTGCATGCGACAGGCCGTACCGGCAGAGGTAGTGGCAGAAGCCTGATCCTGTGTCTGATTCTGGGCCGCAACATCGCTCTCGCCCCCGCCAACCGGAGGGAGTTCTTGCCGCGAGGTCAGGGTGATTTTCTCAATCTCCAGCTGTGATGCAAGCGCAGGATCCGAAGGCATCCGCTGTTGCGCACTGATCTGAGCCAGGCCTGTTGCAGAGTCGCCAACTGCGGCAGGCTGCATCAGAAATCCAATTCCCAAGGCGCAGGCCGCGGTGGCCGCGCCTATCAAAACCGTGCGTTTATCCAGCATTTTACACTCCAAACCTAAACTCAGAACCTGACGTGGGACTTTGGACATAACACAGGGCAAAGGAGGCCAGTTTATGACCTCCAGCGGATGAGATTCAGGCAACTCATCGCAATTCTACAGACTCCGGCAGATCGGTATGCCATCACAGTCTGCATGCTGCTGTGAGGCTAGACCAAAATAATTAACCCCAGCCAAAGGCCGGGGTCAATTTTGAATAGTTTTTGCTGTGGCCTGATTTTTACCGGAGCTAGGTCTTTACCGGGACCATTTTACTGCCCCAAAGGATCAATTCAGGCGGCCGTGGCAATGCTTGAACTTTTTGCCAGACCCGCAGGGGCATTTGTCGTTGCGCGAAGGATTTCCCCAGGTTTGCGGATCATCTTCGACAAATCCGGGTGCTGCGTCCTCGGGATTCGCCTTTGCTGGCGACTCTCCCAGAGCCATCTGCTGCATGGCCAGCTGACGTGCGGCCATTTCCGACAGCATCTTTTGCTGCTCTTCGTCGGTCATTGGACGCACCCGGCTCAACTGCGTGGTCACATCTTCGCGCAGAGTGTCCAACATGGTCTCAAACAGCTGGAAGCTTTCGTTTTTATACTCGTTCAGCGGATCACGCTGCGCATAGCCGCGAAAGCCCACAACCGAGCGCAGGTGCTCCAGCGTCAGCAGATGCTCGCGCCATTTGGCGTCGATGGCCTGAAGCAGGACCTGCTTTTCGATATTGCGCATGCTTTCCGGGCCAAAGGCTTCGGTCTTCTCCGCCATCATCTGGTCGCTGGCCTCAGACAGGCGCTCGGCCATCTGCTCGTCATCGACGCCTTCTTCGGCGGCCCAGTCCGCAACCGGCGCATCCATGCTCAGTTTTTCCAGCACGGCAGCATGCAGACCCTCGACGTCCCACTGTTCGGCATAGGTTTTAGGCGGCATATAGGTGTCGATCAGCTCGTCGATCACCTCGTGACGCATATCGCCCACAATCTCCGACAGATCTGCAGCGGCCATGATCTCGCGACGCTGACCAAAGATCACCTTACGCTGGTCATTCATCACATCGTCAAACTTCAGCACGTTTTTACGCATGTCAAAGTTACGGCCCTCGACCTTGGCCTGGGCGCGTTCAAGCGACTTGTTCACCCAGGGGTGAACAAGTCGCTTCGCCTTCCTTCATACCAAGGCTCGACAGAACCTTATCGAGCCGTTCAGAGCCGAAAATCCGCATCAGGTCGTCTTCGAGGCTGAGATAGAAACAGGTGCGGCCCGGATCCCCCTGACGACCGGAACGACCGCGCAGCTGGTTATCAATACGGCGGCTTTCGTGGCGTTCAGAGGCCATAACGCAGAGGCCACCGGCCTCGATGACCTTCTTCTTTTCTTCCGCGTGCTTGGCCTCTTCGGCGGTGCGAAGCGCAACCGGATCGGCCTCCGGGTTTGCCTCAAGCGCGGCCATGACGATCATCTCGACATTGCCACCCAGCTGAATATGGGTGCCGCGACCCGCCATATTGGTGGCAATCGTGACCGCTTCATAGCGACCGGCATCCGCAACGATCTGGGCTTCTTGTTCGTGATGACGGGCGTTCAGCACGTTGTGCTTGATCCCTTCGTGCTCCAGCAGTTGGCTCAGCAGTTCGGATTTCTCGATTCGATGTGGTGCCCAGAAGCACCGGCTGCCCCTTGGCATGGGCAATCTTGGTCTCCTCGATCATGGCCTGATATTTTTCCATCGCGGTGCGATAGACCCGGTCATCTTCGTCCACCCGCGCGATGGGGCGGTTGGTCGGAACCTCGACCACGCCAAGGCCGTAGATTTCGGAAAACTCTTCGGCCTCTGTCAGCGCGGTGCCGGTCATGCCGGACAGGCGGTCATACAGACGGAAGTAGTTCTGGAAGGTCACCGAGGCCAATGTGGTGTTTTCCGGCTGGATCGTGACCTCTTCTTTGGCCTCAATCGCCTGATGCAGACCTTCGGACAGGCGCCGTCCTGCCATCATACGGCCGGTGAATTCGTCGATCAGCACCACTTCGCCGTCGCGCACGATATAGTCTTTGTCGCGCTGAAACAGCTTATGCGCCCGCAGCGCCTGATTCACGTGGTGCACCACGGTGGTGCTTTCGGGATCGTAAAGCGATGCATCCTCTGTGAGCAGACCATGTTCGATCAGCTTTTGCTCAAGGAAATCATTGCCCTCTTCGGTAAAGGTGACACCGCGGGTTTTTTCGTCAATCTCGTAGTGCACATCGGACAGGAAGGGAATCATCTTGTCGATCGAGGTATAGAGCTCGGAGCGATCCTCGGCCGGACCAGAAATGATCAGCGGCGTGCGGGCCTCGTCGATCAGGATCGAGTCGACCTCATCCACGATGGCAAAGTTGTGCTGCAGCTGGAACACCTGATCCAGCGAGGACTTCATGTTGTCGCGCAGATAGTCAAAGCCAAGCTCGTTGTTGGTGGCATAGGTGACATCGCTTTTGTAGGCGGCCATCTTTTCGTCATCGGGCTGCCCCGACCAGATCACCCCGGTGGTCATGCCCAGAGCTTCAAAAACCTTGCTCATCCATTCGGCGTCGCGTTTGGCGAGGTATTCGTTCACCGTCACTACATGCACGCCCTTGCCGGTCAGCGCATTGAGATAGGCCGGGAAGGTCGCCACAAGGGTCTTACCCTCGCCGGTCTTCATCTCGGAGATGTTACCCTGATGCAGGAAGATCCCGCCCATCAGCTGGGTGTCAAAGGCCCGCAGACCCAGCGCCCGGCGCGCCGCTTCGCGCACATTGGCAAAGGCCTCGGGCAGCAGGGCATCCAGTTTCTCGCCATCCAGCGCCCGCTTGCGCAGCTCTTCTGTCTTTGCCTTGAGACCCTCGTCGCTGAGTTTCTCGACCGTCTCTTCGAGCCCGTTGATCTGTGCAACCAGCGGCCGTGTCGCCTTGATTAAACGGTCATTCGGTGTCCCGAAAACCTTTTTGGCGAGTGTTCCGATACCCAGCATGTGTTCTCCAACGATCCTCTTATTGGCCTTCGTGTCAGGCAGGCTTGCCCGTCGTGGTCGCAACCCATAAACAATGGGGGAAACGACGGTTCTGCCTCGGGCCTCTTTGGGATGTAAGGGGCAGGAAAATAAGTGTCAACGCCGCGCCTCTTTGCGGCCAGGGAATAGGAAGAATTCAATGCGTAAAGGTCTCACTTTTTTGCAAGGTGCTGCAATGACCGTTTTTCTGGCTTTGCCGTTGCCTGTATTGGCTGCGCCCCATGCCAACACGGTGATCGCAACCGTGAATGGTGAGGAGATCACGCTGGGTCACATGATCATGGCCCGCGATGGCCTGCCCGAACAGTATAAGAAACTGCCGGACGATGTGCTCTATAATGCGATCCTGGATCAGCTGATGCAGCAGACCGCCCTAAAGCAAGAGTTGCATGGCGGCGTGCCTCACTATGTGAAACTGGCCATCGAGAACGAAGAACGCGCGCTTCTTGCGGCCAGTGTTATCGAAAAAGTGATGCAGGCCGCCACTGACGAAGAAACCCTGCGTCAGGCCTATGAGGACAAATACTCAGATGGCGATGGCAGCGACGAGTTTAACGCCGCGCATATTCTGGTTGAAACCGAAGAAGACGCCCTTGAGATCAAGTCCGAACTGGATACCGGTGCCGATTTCACCATCATGGCCAAAGAACGTTCAACCGGACCCTCCGGACCCAACGGCGGCGATCTGGGCTGGTTCACCCGTGGCCGCATGGTGCCCGAATTTGAAGAAGCTGTGCTCTATCTGCGGGCCGGCGAGATTTCTGATCCCGTGGAAACCCAGTTTGGCTGGCACCTGATTCTGCTGAAAGAGCGTCGTAAAACGGCTGCTCCTGCCTTTGAAGATGTACGCGATGCGCTGACCAAAGAGCTGCAGGACGCCGCGGTTGAGTCCCGCGTCAGCAGCCTTACGGCCTCTGCCATTATCGAGCGCCCCGAGGTCGAAGGGCTTGATCCAGCCATGTTGCGCGACCTCAGTATGGTGAGGAACTAAGCATGAGCGACAGCCTGTCCCGCTCTCCGCTGGCCCCGAGTGCCTTTCCTCAGCTGCCCGTGATCAAGGGGCTGCGTCTCAGCGCGGGCGCTGCTGGTGTGAAATATCAGGGCAGAGACGACGTCATGCTCGCGGTGATGGCGCCCGGCACCACGGTCGCCGGCACCTTCACCCGCTCCAAGACCCGCTCGGCCCCGGTGCGCGACTGTCAGGAAAAACTAGGTGGAGACAGTTCGACTGGTGCAGCCATTCTGGTAAATTCCGGCAATTCCAATGCATTTACCGGTCACTACGGCCAGACCTCGGTTGCTGAAATCTGTTCCGCCGTTGCGGACATCACAGGCCTGCCCGAGGCGCGGATCTTTACCGCCTCAACCGGGGTCATTGGTGAACCCCTGCCCCATGACCGCATCATCTCGCAGATTGAAAGCCTGAACGCCGGGCTGAGCGAGACCGCCCTGGAGGCCGCCGCCAAGGCGATCATGACCCCACGGATACCTTTGCCAAGGGGGCCTCGGCCAAGATCACCATCGAGGGCGAGGTGGTCTCCATCGCAGGGATCGCCAAAGGGTCGGGGATGATCGCTCCGGACATGGCCACCATGCTGGTCTATATCTTCACCGATGCCAAAATACCTCAGGCGGCGCTGCAGGCCGAGCTGAGCCGCCTGTGCGATCTCAGCTTTAACTGCATCACCGTCGACAGCGACACCTCCACCTCGGACAGCCTGATGCTCTGTGCCACGGGCGCCTCTGGGGTTGAGGTCGCCGACAGCGCGGAATTCTCTCAGGCGCTCGAAGCCGTGATGCTGGATCTGGCGCATCAGGTGGTGCGGGACGGCGAAGGTGCCACCAAGTTTGTCGAAATTCAAATCACGGGTGCAGCCACCGATGCAGAGGCCAAGGTCCACGGGCTGGCCATTGCCAACTCTCCGCTGGTGAAAACAGCCATCGCAGGCGAAGATCCCAACTGGGGCCGTATTGTCATGGCGATTGGCAAATCCGGCGCCGAAGCCGACCGCGATTTGCTGTCGATCTCGTTTGGCGATGTTCTGGTCGCGGAAAAAGGCTGGGTGTCTCCCAGCTACCGCGAAGAAGACGGCGCTGCCCAAATGAGCCGCGATGAGATCACCATCAAGGTCGATCTGGGTTTGGCGGCTGGCAAATGCACCGTCTGGACCTGTGACCTTACCCATCAATATATCACCATAAACGCGGACTACCGTTCATGAAGGTTGTGCTGGTCTCTGCTGTCGCACTGATCGACGTGGAGGGGCGCGTGCTGCTGGCACAGCGCCCCGAAGGCAAATCCATGGCCGGCCTCTGGGAGTTTCCCGGTGGCAAGATTGAGGCCAGCGAGACCCCCGAGGCCGCCCTGGTGCGTGAGTTGCAAGAGGAGCTGGGTATCAACACCTGGTCGTCCTGTCTGGCGCCGCTCACCTTTGCCAGCCACAGCTACGATGATTTTCATCTGCTGATGCCGTTGTTCGCCTGCCGCAAATGGGAGGGGATCCCTGAAGCCCGTGAAGGGCAGCAGTTGAAATGGGTGCGCCCGCAAAATCTGCGCGACTACCCCATGCCCGCAGCTGACATCCCGCTGATCCCAATTTTGCGAGATTGGCTCTAGCACCGGTCCGTGCCAGTCGTTTCTCACGTCTGGCACGTGCCTCCGCCCTTACCTCCAGCCAATCAATCTGGAGCTCTCTCGTATGGAGAAAGGGTCTCTTGTTCTTCACCAGAAGTTGTGGCTGGCACTTTGTTTGCTACCAATTAATGCGGCCCAACATAGAGATCCTAAATAAAATTTACGTAAATTCCGCTCAAGTTTTCCGCCCAGAGAATCGGTGGAAACGTTTTGTTAACCATTTTGGCAAAAAGTGGGCAGAGCATTCGATTAGCAGTGCCAAGACCAAGAATACCTTCGTTTCTGAAGGATCTTAACCCCGCGCCGTTCTCCCTGCGGTGCCGAGGAAGGATCCCAAGGCAGTTTTATACAGGCAACACCTCGTCAGGCAGCGCTTTGCGTGTCGGCAATAAGGCCCACAAGGGGCCACCGCGCACCGCACTGCAAATTGTCAGACCACCACTCACTCACAGAACAGGGGCAGCCAATGGCTGCCCCATTTGAGTTTTCCAAGACGGTTTTGGACCTATGTCGGCGATTGTGACCGGTGATCCCACCTGAGACCCTACCAGCCTTCTTACCTCTGATCCCACCTGCAGAGCATTCTGAACACCCCAGCCTTTTGACAGCTCGCATGCACCAATGCGCCGTGCCCCCATACCAAGGGGCCTCTGTCCTTGGGGGCGCAAATCGCGCCAATATAGGGCTGTAGCAGATTGGGGTTCAGGACGAATGCGTCTCTCTCGCCCCCCAGCGGCCGGACCTGATGTCTGATCCCCCCGGGTCTCTCTCTGACCTGGCTGTTACACCAAAGTCCCTGAAGCGGCTCCCTCCCTAGTGGAGCCGCAAAAACGAAAAAGCCCCGGCAAAACTGCCGGGGCTTTTTTAGGTGATGTCCGGACTGATTAATCCAGATTACGTTCAACTTCCTGACGCTCAAAGATCTCGATGACATCGCCTGCGCGTATATCTTCGTAGTTCTCAAAGGCCATGCCGCATTCCTGACCGGACTGCACTTCGGGAACTTCGTCTTTGAAACGCTTCAGCGTCTTCAGTGTCCCCTCGTGGATAACCACGTTGTCCCGCAGCAGGCGCACGCCTGCCGAACGACGGGCAACACCTTCGGTGACCAGACAGCCGGCAACCTTGCCAACATGGGACACCTTGAAGACGTCTTTGATCTCAGCGTAACCGATGAAGGTTTCTTTGATCTCGGCACTGAGCAGGCCGGAAGCGGCCTTTTTCACGTCGTCGACCAGATCGTAGATCACCGAATAGTAACGGATCTCAACGCCCTTCTGGTTGGCTGTATTGCGCGCCGATGTATTGGCCCGCACGTTAAAGCCCATGACCGGTGCACCGGAGGCTTCGGCCAGAGCGATGTCCGTCTCGGTGATGGCGCCAACACCAGAGTGCAGAACCCGCACTCGTACTTCGTCGTTGCCGATTTTCTCCATCGCCTGAACGATAGCTTCGGCAGACCCCTGCACGTCGGCCTTGACCAGAATTGGCAACTCAGAGACGGTTTCGTCGTCTTTGGCCTTTTGCATCAGCTGTTCCAGGGTCGTCGCAGCACCGGCAGCGGCGCGCTTGTCCTTGGCCGCCTGAGCCCGGTATTCCGCGATCTCACGCGCCTGGGCTTCTGTCTCGGTCACGTTCAGCACATCGCCTGCTTCGGGGGTGCCGTTGAGACCAAGAACCTCGACAGGAACTGACGGGCCGGCTTCTGCAACGCGCTCGCCCTTGTCGTTGATCAGCGCACGGACCTTACCGTACTGCTCACCGACCACAAAGATATCGCCCTGACGCAGAGTACCATTCTGAACCAGAACCGTTGCAACCGGACCCCGGCCAACATCAAGCTGCGCTTCAATCACGGCACCTTGGGCGGCGCGATCCGGGTTCGCTTTCAGTTCCAGAATTTCCGACTGCAGCGCAATGGCTTCGAGCAGTTGATCAAGGCCCTGGCCTGTGACAGCCGAGACCTCAACATCCTGAACATCACCAGACATCGCTTCGACCACAACTTCGTGCTGCAGCAGATCTGTGCGCACTTTCATCGGGTCACCCGCCGGTTTGTCGATCTTGTTGATGGCAACAATCATCGGAACCTTCGCCGCTTTGGCGTGGGCGATGGCCTCGATGGTCTGAGGCATCACAGCGTCATCTGCCGCGACTACCAGAACCACAATATCCGTCACCTGAGCACCCCGTGAGCGCATGGAGGTAAAGGCGGCGTGGCCGGGTGTGTCAAGGAAGCTCAACACGGTGCCGTTGTCGGTGGTCACCTGATAGGCACCGATGTGCTGGGTGATGCCACCGGCCTCACCTGCAACAACACGCGCATCGCGGATCGCATCCAGCAGCGAGGTTTTACCGTGGTCAACGTGGCCCATGATGGTGATCACAGGGGGACGCGACTGCAGATCTTCGTCTTTGTCGGCCACAATGTTCAGCACATCTTCGACGTCAGCATCGGAAACCCGCACGACCTTATGGCCAAATTCTTCGATGATCAGTTCCGCTGTATCGGCGTCGATGGTCTGGTTCTGTGTGACCATCATGCCCATGTTCATCAGCGACTTCACCACAGCACCAACACGCTCGGACATCCGGTTGGCGAGCTCGGAAACCATAATGGCCTCGGGCAGCTGCACTTCGCGCAGAACCTTTTCACGCTCAACCGTGCCCATCGCCTTTTGGCGCGCGCGCTCTTGCTTACGCTTCATCGAGGCCATGGAACGGTGACGGTTGCCCGCACCCCCAGTTGCCTGACCCAGTGTCAGCTTACCGGACCGACGGCTGTCATCCCCAGTACGTGCTTTGTTACCTTTGCCACGCTCTTCGCGCTCGCGGTCGGACTTGCGCGGTGTCTGCGCAGGCGCCGGTTTCGAAGCAGGGTTGTTGCGTGGCGCCGCGGCTCCGGCAGGAGCTCCGCCAGCAGGTGCTGCCGCTTTGGCTGCGGGTTCGGCCGACCGTTTGGCGGCGTCCGCAGCTTCCTGCTTTTTGCGCGCTTCTTCTTCGGCCTTTTGACGGGCCTTTTCTTCGGCTTCGCGCTGCTCACGTTCCTTGGCTTCCGCCTCGGCACGCCGACGGGCCCGCTCTTCTTCGCGGGCTTTCTCTTCAGCTGCGCGCTTTTCCGCGTCTTCGACTTCGCGGGCCTTGGCAGCCTGCAGCGCCTTCAGGCGGCGGCTCATTTCCGCATCGGTAATCCCGGCAGGCCGACGTGATCCGTCAGTCGCAGGCGCGGCATTGCCGCCCTTATTGCCACCCGGCTTGGGCACCAGAACGCGTTTGCGTTTGGTTTCCACCACGACATTCTTGGTCCGCCCGTGGCTAAAGCTCTGTTTTACGTTCCCAGGCCGGGAACCGCCGCCACGCAGACCCAAGGTCTTTTTGCCGTCACTATCGCTCATAAAGCTCTTTATCCTTCTGTGCGGCCGCTGCCGCCCACCATTTCGCGCAAACCCTGCAACCGTTGCGCTTCGTCTACAACACGTTTGCTGAGTCCACCAGAGGCGAGCGCCGCATGTATCATAGTTTGACGCCCAAATGCCATCCCCAGCTCATCCGCTGTGAGGCACCCAATGAAATTTCCCCGATGCGGGGTACTCAATTTCGATTTGCCGCGACCTGATCCATCACTTGCCTGAATCAGGACCGAGGCATGTTCTTTACCTAGCCAATCCTTGACTTTTTCATATCCACCAACCGCATCGCCTGACTTTCGTGCCAGGCTCAGCAGATCCACAAGACGGCGCAGCGTCTGACGCTCCACCTCATTTGCCAGATCCTCGGGCACCGAAACCTGGGCTTTAAAACCACGCGAGAAGAGTTTTTTCTTCACCGCCAGATCCAGCGCCTCTCGGCTGGCCGTCACATAGACCCCGCGTCCCGGCAATTTGCCAAAGATATCGGGCACCACTTGAGAATCAGGTCCCATCACGAACCGGAGCAAACCCTGCTTGGGCTCACTCTCGCCGGTTGCGATGCACTTGCGCTCCGGACCATCTTCTCGAATTTTGCTGGCGCCTGCGCGACCCATGCTGTTCTTCTCCTCTTCGGAAACCCGGAGCTTACGCTCCGGTTTCCTCGTCGCCATCCTCGGCGAGATCGTCTGCTTCACCCTGGTCACCCAGCAGGTCATCCGGATCAACCCAGCCCAGCATGACCCGTGCGGTCATAACCATGGTCTGCGCCTCTTCAAGGGTCATACCAAAGGGCTCAAGAATACCGTCATCCTTGATGCGCTCACCATTGTTGTTGGTCCAGCCACCGGCCAGCTCCCAGTCAGCGCAGGTTGCAAAATCTTCCAGCGTCTTGATGTCGTCTTTGGCCAGAGCCTCGATCATCACCGGGGTCAGACCTTCAAACTGGATCAGGCTGTCCTCGGCGCCCAGCGCACGGGCGGCATCAATTGCGGCTTTTGCCTTGGCTTCCAGGTGATCACGGGCACGGGCCTGCAACTCGGCAGCCGTGCTGTCATCAACACCGTCGATGACCAAAAGCTCGTCCAGTTCAACATAGGCGACTTCTTCGAGGCTGGTAAAGCCCTCGGAAACCAGCAGCTGCGCGAAGAATTCGTCCAGATCCAGAGTTTCCATAAAGAGGCCGGTGCGGGCTTCGAATTCCTTCTGGCGACGCGACGATTCTTCTTCTTCGGTCATGATATCGATGTCGAGACCGGTCAGCTGCGAGGCCAGACGCACGTTCTGACCCCGGCGACCAATCGCCAGGCTCAGCTGCTCTTCGGGCACCACGACTTCGATTTTGCCGGCTTCTTCGTCCAGAACAACCTTGGAGACCTCGGCAGGCTGCAGAGCGTTCACCAGGAAGGTTGGCTGATCATCGTTCCAGGGGATGATGTCGATCTTTTCACCCTGCAACTCGTTGACCACGGCCTGCACTCGGCTGCCGCGCATACCCACACAGGCGCCAACCGGATCGATCGAGCCATCGTTAGAGATCACGGCGATCTTGGCACGTGAGCCGGGGTCACGGGCCACAGCTTTGATCTGGATGATGCCGTCATAGATTTCGGGCACTTCCATTTTGAACAGCTCTGACATGAACTCGGGCGCGGTCCGCGACAAAAAGATCTGCGGCCCACGGGGTTCGCGACGCACGTCCTTGATGTAGCAACGAATGCGATCATTAGGGCGATAGCTCTCGCGGCCGATCTTCTCGTTGCGGCGCAGAATGCCTTCGCCGGCGCCCACATCAACAATAACATTGCCGAATTCTTCGCGCTTGACCAAGCCATTGATGATGGTGCCGGCGCGGTCTTTGAACTCTTCGTACTGACGATCACGCTCAGCTTCACGCACCCGCTGCAAAATCACCTGCTTGGCAGACTGCGCCGCGATACGGCCCATTTCAACCGGAGGCACTTCTTCAACGTAGGTATCGCCCACTTTGGGGTCGGCCATATACGGTGTGGCCTGCTCAACGGTGAATTCCGACTGGTAGTTTTCCAGCGCGTCATCCTCAACAACCGAGCGCACACGGGTAAAGGTCGCCTTGCCGGTCTTGCGGTCAATCGACACGCGGATGTCCATCTCGCTGCCGTAACGGCTCTTGGCCGCCCGCGCGAGGCTTTCTTCCATCGCGTCAACAACCAAACCGGGGTCGATCATCTTTTCGCGCGCCACTGCTTCGGCAGTTTGCAACAGCTCTAGCTGGTTTGCAGAGGTGATAGCCATTACTTGTTCTCCCCTTCGGGCCCTTCGGCCTCGATCTCGTCGAATGCGTCTTCGTTCAAGGTGCCTGCAGCTTTACGCTGGCGCAGCATTTCCGTGATCAGATCATCGGTCAAAATCAGCTTGGCATCAGAGAGCCAGTCAAATTTCAGACCAATGGTAACGGTTTGGCCCTGATCTTCGATATTGATCAGAACCTCGTCTTCTTCGGTGCCGGCCAGCTCGCCCTTAAAGCGGCGACGTCCACCAACCAACTCATCTGTTTCCAGCTTGGCCTCGTAGCCCTCGAACATGTCAAAGTCCTTCAGCCGGGTCAGGGGCCGGTCGATACCAGGGCTGGAGACCTCCAGCGTGTAGGTATCGAGGATCGGACCCTCAACATCCAGCGTGGCGCTCACCGCACTGGAGATGACAGCGCAATCATCCACTTCGATACCGCCATCTGGCTTGTCAGCCATGATCTGCAGCGTGGTGGTTTTGCCGGACATCAGACGAATGCGCACCAGCTCATAACCAAGGTCCTCGATCACGGGGATCAGAATCTCGGCCAGGCGGCGGTCTATCGCGGCTTTGGCAATCAGGTCGTTGGTCATTAAGCTTCCCACAATCGGGTTGGCCACAATCGGGTTGGGCGTTGGATACGGTGCCTGGTAAGGGCACAAAAAAACGGGCGCGCGGCCCGTTGAACTAATCCGGTGGTGTCTTGAACCAGAGCTCAACACGCCGCTGTTGATCAGCCATATACGCCCCTGATTGCGAATCTGCAAGCCTTGTGTTGCGAACGCTCAACCCGCAACGGCCAAAGCCACACTTCCTCTCTCACAGAGGTCTGGAGACAGCGCCCGAAATGACCGCTGTCAGAGGCGCCACCAGCGTTCGGCAATCCGGCCATCATCCAGCGCCGACTGCTGGCTGACGATCCGGGGCATGCCAACATCGGCGCGAAAGGCCAGCGCCATATCCTCGGCAGATGGGTGATAGAGAAATCCGCCGCGTTTCAGCAGCTCTTTTGGTTGCGGCAGGGCTGCGACATCCACAAAGCCATCGCGCAGGGCCTCGGCACGGACAGCGGCATCGGGAATGACAATAACCTCAAGGCTGTCGACCCAGCCTGCCTGCCCCTCTTTATAGTGACCAGAGACCCTGGTGGCACGAAAGTGCCGCCCCTCCTGGGCGCGCTCGAGCTTATAACAGCCTGTTCCCACCAGCTGCGCCAGCGGCAGATCCCCCTGTCCCTGTGACGCGATGACATAATCAGACCCGGCCAAACGATACGGCAAATGCGGATTGGGCTGCGTCAGGTGAACCGCCACCTGATGCGGCGCAAGGGCTGTAACCGCAACAGAGCCAACACCCGGAATCTCCAGATCTGCCAGCGCGGCAACCACATCTGTCGCCAGCAAGGGACTGCCATCGTGAAACAGCACATCGCGGCGCAGATCAAAGAGCCAGGTCCGGGCATTGCCCGGGCTGTGCCAGGCCGTCGCCAGCTCTGCGCGCAGCAAGCCATCCGGCGCGATCTCGGTCAGACAGTCCAACATGGCGCCGCGCGCCACCTGATCCAACAGGCCACTTTCACGCGGCAAGGCCAGACGCAGAACCCCGCCAGCCCGCGGCGAGGCGGCCAGAGACGTGCCAGTCGCCGCCAGCAGGGCAGCAGCGGCACCAGAGGTAAACAGGGCGCGACGGTCGATACGGGTCAAGGCAGCAGTTCCTCGGCAATGCGGTCCATGGCCAGCACCAGCTCTGCGCTGATTCCCGGCTCTGACAGAGCATGCCCTGCATTGCGCACCATGATCAATTCCGCATTTGGCCACAGCTCGCTGAGCTTCCAGGCCGAGACCGGCGGGCAAATCATATCATAGCGACCCTGCACGATGGTGCCGGGGATATGTGAGATACGGCCCATATTAGCCAGGATCTGCCCATCAAAATCCAGAAATCCACGGTTGATGAAATAGTGATTCTCCCGCCGGGCAAAGGCACGGGCATAGTCTCCGGGGCTTTCGACCGAGGGGCCATTGGAATGGATCGAGGCCAGTGCATTCTCCCAGGCAGACCAGCTGCGACCCAGGCGGATCTCTTCCCCGGGATCGCCTGAAAACAGACGTTTGTTGTAGGCCGCGATGATATCGCCGCGCTCAGCATCGGGAATCGGTGCGACAAATCTTGCCCAGGGCTCTGGCCAGAACCGCCCGGCGCCGCCGCCGTAAAACCAGTCCAGCTCGGCCTGGGTCATCAGAAAAACGCCGCGTAATATGAGCTGCATAACCCGCTCGGGATGGGTCTGGGCGTAGATCAACGCCAGCGTCGCCCCCCAGCTGCCACCAAAAACCAGCCAGCGGTCGATCTCCAGCTGCCTGCGGATCTCTTCCATATCGGCAATCAGATGCCAGGTGGTGTTGTCCTTGCAGGAGGCATGCGGCTGCGAGCGGCCACAGCCACGCTGGTAAAACAGAATCACCCGATAGATTTTGGGGTCAAAATACCGCCGCATCGCCGGGCTGCTGCCGCCGCCAGGGCCGCCATGACAGACCACCACCGGGATGCCGCGCGGGTTTCCCGATTGCTCAACATATACTTTGTGGCCTTGCCCCACTTCGAGCATCCGTTGATCAAAAGTATCAAGCGGGGGATAAAGATAGTGCACTGCGCGCTTTTGATCCGAGAATTTGTCCATTACTGACCTAGATGAAACCATTGAGTACAAAAGAACATACGGAGACAGGAATGCAAGCGCCTCAATCCACAGTCGATCCGGCTGAAATCGCAAAATTCGAAGCTATGGCAGCCGAGTGGTGGGATCCCAAACGGTAAGTTCAAGCCTCTGCACATGCTGAATCCCTGCCGCCTGGACTATATCACCAGCCAGATTGCGGCTGAGTTTGACCGCGACCTGACCCAGCCCGAGCCCTTCAAAGGCCTGCGACTGCTGGATATGGGTTGCGGCGGCGGGCTTTTGTGTGAGCCCATGTCCCGGCTGGGCGCGACAGTGATCGGGGCCGATGCCGCGGCGGGCAACCTGCCCGTGGCGCGGCTGCATGCAGAGCAGACCGGTTTGACGATTGATTATCGCCACACCACCGCCGAGGACATGGCCGCAGCGGGCGAGCAGTTCGACGTGGTGCTCAATATGGAAGTGGTCGAACATGTGGCGGATCCCCTCAGCTATCTCACCGCCACCCGGCAGCTGCTGAAACCTGGCGGGCTGGAAATCTGCTCGACCATCAACCGCAATCCCAAAAGCTATGCCATGGCGATCTTTGGCGCCAGGTGGTGATGCGCTGTCTGCCGCGTGGCACCCATGAATGGCACAAATTCATCACGCCGGATGAGCTGTTTGAGCTGCTGCAGAAAGCCGGGCTGACGCCGGTGGACCGCAAGGGATTTGTGTTTAATCCCCTGAGCTGGAACTGGTCTATCTCGGACCGGGATCTGTCGGTCAACTATGTCACCGCGAGCACAAAGCCGGCGTAACCCTGCGCTTGCCTTGAGGCCCAAACTTCTAGACGTCCAGTCGCCCAGGCCACAGTACATTCCTATCCTTTTGAGTAGGAAGCCATTCTTTTGCGGCCTTGGGTCTGATGGTCTGTCTTGATATGTTGAGGATAGAAAATAGTTTTTCAGATCCGGTCATTGCTCCAAACACTGGCCGAACCACTCGCCAAAATACTGGCCAAAAGACTACCAGAACCACCACTCACACCTGGCAAGAATGCCAAAGGTCAAATTCCCCCTACCATCCCTTGCCGGCTGTTGTTTTTTCGGCACCACTATTTGTTGCGTTTACTGAGGGATAAGAGGGAAAAGAAAAAGGGTGCCAGCGATGGTGCCCTTTTTTGATTTGTCGCTTTTACTGGCCAAAAAACCAGCGAGCCCTGTTCAGGCGGTGGTTTCCAGCTTGACCCGCAGCTCGCGCAGGATGGGCAACGTCGCGCGCACCCGGTCGCCGCCAAGGTCGCTCACCACCTCTGAGATCAGCGGGACAAGGCTGGCCAGCGCAGCGTCGCGGGCCTTACGTCCTGCCGGGCTGATCGCCCCCATCTTGCGGCGCGCGTCATCCCAGTCGGGTCGAATATGCACATATCCCGCCACTTCGAGCTTGCTCAAGGTATTGGTCATCGCCCCACGCGTCACATGAAACGCCTTGGCCAATTGCGCCGGAGAGCGTTCAACCCCGGTGCGGGTCAGGTGATTGAGCACCGAAAAATGCGACAGCTCCATCCCCTTGGGCAAGGCCTTGCCCAGACGCGCCCGTGCCAGCTGATCCGCCATAAGGATCTCGCTGAACAGCGATACCGCCAAAGAATGGGATTCTTCCATCAGGGTCCGTCAAACTTTCGATCATGGCTCAGGGCAGGAACGCGCCTGCGTGCTTCTGCCACTTTTTCCATGTCAAAATCAACGTAAGTAATGCCCGGCGCCGTGCCGGCATCCGCCAAAATCTCTCCCCAGGGGGCAACCACCAGCGTGTGACCATAGGTTTTACGTTGCGCGCCACGGCTTGTTTTATGCGTCCCCGTCTGCGCTGCAGCCAGCACATAACAGCCGGTTTCAATGGCGCGCGCCTGCAACAAGGCATGCCAATGTGCCGCACCCGTCACCGGTGAAAAAGCCGCAGGTGCGATCAGGATTTCCGCCCCGGCCCTGGCCAGAGCACGGTGCAGATGCGGAAACCTCAGATCATAACAGATGGTCAGCCCCAGGGTGGCAAAGGGCGTTTTGGCAACAACAGCCCGGTCTCCGGGCCGGTAGCCATCGGATTCGCGAAAGGTCTCTTCCGGCGTCACCTCCACAACAAACATGTGGATCTTGTCATAGCGCGCTTTGACATCGCCCTGCGGCGATATCAGGAACTGCCGATTGGCAAACCGGCCATCGGGATCATCGGTCTTGACGCCAAAAGAGCCGATCGACAGCCAGATCCCCAGCTGCACAGCCGTCTGACACAGGGCTGCCAGATTGGGATCCTCCGCCTCGTGCCACAAGACCTCTTGCTGATGCGCCCGGCTCAGCGAGACACAGTTTGTCACCTCCGGTGTCAGCACAAAGCCCGCACCATTGGCAACTGCCTCAGGGATCAGGCGCTGCAGCAGCTCCAGATTGTCGCTTGGGCAATCGCTTGAGGTGATCTGCAACAGAGCGGCGCGCATCAGATTTTCCTTTTGCTATGCAAGGCTCTCTCAAGCGCCGCAGTTTCTGGCCCCTGATTTCAGGCCCCCCAGTTTCAGGCCGCGAGCAATGCGTCCAGCTTCCCGGCCTGTTCCAGAGCATACAGCTCGTCACAGCCGCCGACATGAGTCTCGCCGATAAAAATCTGCGGCACAGTATAGCCCCCATTGGCGCGCTGGATCATTTCCTTCTTGCGGCCGGGGTTGGCCAGCACGTTGACCTCTGAAAACTCCACGCCTTTTTGGGTCAGCAGGCGTTTGGCAGCGTGGCAAAAACCGCAGAGCGGCGATGTATAGAGTTCGACCGTTTTCATACTGGTCTCCATGTGTCTGTATGGGTTGGTTCTGCGACATATGGGGCGGCATTGCAATCATTGCCAGAGGCGGCCCCACATGCTCACGCCCGTGTGCCCCGCGCCAGAACCGCGATCCGTCCATCCGCACCCCCTGCCGCGCGGCAGGCATCAGCGCAGGCGGTCAGGGTCGCACCAGAGGTCATCACATCATCCACCAGCAAAACCACCCGCCCCTGCATCAGAG